>JALYIT010000001.1 GCA_030775645.1 Pseudomonadota bacterium
GCCGGGGACAGGCTGAGCGCTCTGGGCAGGCCGAGGGTTCTGCGCCGGCCGAGTGTTCTGCGCCGGCCGCGAGGGCGGGCCGCGCCGCGGCGCGCTACCGCTGGAACGGCCGCTGCCGCCTCCACCAGAACGATTCGGACTTGGGGATCGCCCGCCCCCGGAGCGGCCTCCGCCACTGCGTTGGCCTGCACGCGGCGCGCGCTCGCGCCATACGGCTGGCGGGGGCGCCGTAACGGCCGCGAGATCCACCGTTTCAATTGCAGCCCGCGGGATTTGATGACCGATATAGCGCTCGATATCGGGCAGCGAGATGGCGTACTCCTCGCAGCCGAAACTGATGGCATCGCCTTCGGCGCCGGCGCGCGCGGTACGGCCGATTCGATGCACATAGTCCTCGGCGTCGTTCGGCAGATCGAAATTAAATACATGGCTGACGTCGGGAATGTGCAGGCCGCGCGAGGCCACATCGGTGGCGATCAACACGGCAATGTCGCCATTGTGAAAATCGCGCATCATTTTCAGCCGTTTGTTCTGCGGCACATCGCCCGACAGCGCCTGTGCGACGAAGCCGTTCGCCGTCAGGGTCCGCTCCAGCACTTCGGCGATGCGCTTGGTATTCACGAAAACCATGGTGCGGCGCGCATCGATGCGGCGAAGAAGTCCCATCAACAGCGGTATTTTTTCTTCCGTCGAGGGGAAATACAGCACCTGGGTAACCCGGTCCACCGTCATCTTGTCGGGTTCGATACGGATCAGCTCCGGATTGTTCATGTGCTCGTAAGCGAGTTCCATGACTCGATGAGACAGGGTAGCCGAGAACATCATGCTGAGCCGCAGCGTTGGGTGCGGCATTCGGCGCAGAATGAATCGAATGTCCTTGATAAAGCCTAAATCGAACATACGATCTGCTTCGTCCATGACCGCGACTTGGATATGGCGCAGGTCAAAGACGTGCTGCTTGAAGTAGTCGATGATGCGGCCTGGCGTGCCGATCAGCACATCGACGCCTTCCTCGAGGATGCGGCGCTGCTTCTCGTAATCGACGCCGCCGAATACGATGGCGAGCTTGAGCCCGGTATACTTGCCGATGGCCTCGGCATCGGAATGGATCTGAACGGCAAGCTCGCGCGTGGGCGCGATGACGATGGCCCGCGGCGCGTTGACCGGGCGGTTCGGAGCGCCAGGATCGCTCAGCAAGCGATTGAACAGTGCGATGAGAAATGCCGCCGTCTTGCCGGTGCCGGTTTGCGCCTGACCGGCCACATCGCGGCCGGCGAGGGCTATCGGCAAGGTCTGAGCCTGAATTGGCGTAGCGCGGGTGAAGCCTTGTTCGGCGATACCGCGCTTGACGGAATCGGGGATACTTAAGGAATCGAAAGTAAGCTGACTGAGATGGGCGTCTGACATTTTCGCTTTATGACTGGAGAAACTTGCAAAATGATGGGGACCGGATAACAATAAGGCCAACCAGGAGCTGGTCTATCTGCTCCCTGACCGTATCATCGGTACCCTTTTAAGGTAATCAAGACCGCTAAACCCGCTGTATTGTGCCCGAACGGCCGCCCATCGTCACTTCGCGTGACTCGTTTGGTCTTTAATCTCCACTAAACAACCAATTTCAACCCCAATAAATCTCCAAAAGGAGCTGTATCCGCAGTGAGTAACCCAAGTATCGTTCATACCAGCGACGCGACGTTCGACAAGGACGTTTTGAAGTCCGACAAGCCCGTTCTATTGGATTTTTGGGCCGAATGGTGCGGTCCCTGCAAAATGATCGCACCTATCCTCGATGAGATTGCCGTCACTTATAAAGACAAAATTCGCATCGCCAAGCTCAACATCGACGAAAACCCCAACACTCCCCCCAAATTCAACATCCGCGGCATTCCCACGCTGATACTGTTCAAGAACGGGACGGTTGAGGCGCAAAAAGTCGGCGCGGTTACCAAATCGCAGTTGGCTGCTTTTCTGGACAGCAACCTGTGAGAGGCTACCTAGGGAATCAATCGCGCGGCGGCGGCCAGGGCGGCGGTCAACAAGGAGGCGGTGGCGGCCAGGGGGGCGGCGGCCGATCCAATCGTTCCAACCGAGGACCTCGTAACGACAACCGCAACGGCAACACCAACGGTGGCCGTCCGATGCACGAAGACTACGGCGACCTGCCGGAGGGCGGCGACGATTTAGAAATCATCGCACCGACCGACCTGGCCCGCAGTCGCAGCTCGATGAATCTGACCGAGCTGAAGAAGCGTCCCATCAGCGATCTGGTCAAGCTCGCAGAGACCATGGGTCTCGAGAACATGGGCCGGTCGCGCAAGCAAGACATCATTTTCGGCGTTCTGAAGGCGCATGCCCGCAAGGGCGAGGACATCTACGGCGACGGTGTGCTGGAGATTCTGCAGGACGGTTTTGGATTCCTGCGGTCTTCCGATTCGAGCTACCTCGCGGGGCCGGACGATATTTATGTATCCCCGAGCCAGATTCGCCGCTTCAACCTACGCACCGGCGATTCGATTTCGGGTTTGATTCGTCCGCCGAAGGACGGCGAGCGCTACTTCGCGCTCCTCAAAGTCGGTGAAATCAATTATGACTCTCCGGAAAGTTCGCGCGGCAAGGTGCTGTTCGAAAACCTGACCCCGCTGCATCCCACCGAGCGGCTGAAGCTCGAGCGCGGCAATGGCTCGACCGAAGACTTGACCGCGCGCGCCATCGACCTGGTCGCGCCGATCGGCAAGGGTCAGCGCGGCCTCATCGTGTCGCCGCCCAAAGCCGGCAAGACAATGCTGCTGCAGAATATCGCCACCGCGATCACGGCCAATCATCCTGAGGTGTACCTGATCGTGCTGCTCATCGATGAGCGGCCGGAAGAAGTCACTGAAATGGCGCGCACCGTCAAAGGTGAGGTCGTTTCCTCGACATTCGACGAACCCGCCAGCCGTCACGTGCAGGTGGCGGAGATGGTGATCGAAAAAGCCAAGCGCCTGGTCGAACACAAGAAAGACGTGGTGATCCTGCTCGATTCCATCACGCGCCTCGCGCGCGCTTATAACACCGTGGTGCCGAGTTCAGGCAAGGTGCTCACCGGCGGTGTGGATGCCAATGCGCTGCAGCGGCCGAAGCGATTCTTCGGTGCGGCGCGCAACATCGAAGAGGGCGGCAGCTTGACCATTCTCGCCACAGCGCTGGTCGATACGGGATCGAAGATGGACGACGTGATTTTCGAGGAGTTCAAGGGTACCGGTAATTCGGAAATCCACCTGGATCGTCGCATTGCCGAAAAACGCACTTTCCCCTCGATCAACATCAACCGTTCCGGCACGCGCAAGGAAGAGCTGATCACCGAGCCTTCGGAGCTGTCCAAGATGTGGATTCTGCGCAAGCTGTTGCATCCCATGGACGAGCTGGCGGCGATCGAGTTCTTGCTCGACAAGATGAAAGATACCAAGACCAATTCGGATTTCTTCGACGCGATGAAGCGCTAAGCGCGGGAGCTAGGAATGCAGTGGTGGGCGTGGATTGCGATCGGCGCCATCCTCTTAGGATCGGAGTTGACGTTGGTCAACGCTCAGTTCTACCTGGTGTTCCTAGGGATAAGTGCCTTGATCGTCGGTGTGCTGCAAGTCGCCGGCTTGGTCGCTGCCGACTGGCTGCAATGGACGACTTTCGCGGTCATAGCCGTGATTTCGATGCTCACTTTCCGCAAGCAGATTTACGAAAAGATGCGCCGTGCGCTGCCGCCGATGCGCAGCGGCCCTGCAGGAGAGAGCGTGACTTTACCCACCATGCTGTTGCCTGGAGAAACCTGCCGCCTGGAATATCGCGGCAGTTCCTGGAGTGCGGTCAACGGCGGCAAGTCGGTCATCGAGGCCGGCTCGCCTGCACGTATAGACCGCGTCGACGGACTGACTCTCGTAGTGCGCGGCGAAGTCAAAAGCTCTTAAGTCAGGAAAGCTTGTAATCAGGAGAGTGTCTTGGAAATGTCCTTGAGTTATGCGGCGATTGCGATCGTCGTTCTCGCCGTGATTCTGGTTTTCAAGACCGCCACCGTGGTTCCTCAGCAAAGCGCGTTCGTCGTCGAACACCTGGGAAAGTACAGCCGAACCTTATCCGCTGGATTCCATATTCTGATCCCTTTCATGGAAAGAATTGCCTATCGGCACAGCATGAAGGAAATCGCCATCGACATCGCAGAACAGATCTGCATCACGCGCGACAACGTCCAAGTCGGGGTTGATGGCGTTCTTTACATGCAAGTGATGGATCCGCACTTGGCTTCTTACGGCATCACCAATTACGGGTTCGCCATTTCGCAGTTGGCGCAGACCACACTGCGCAGCGAAATCGGCAAGATCGAACTGGACCGCACCTTCGAAGCGCGCGGCCAGATCAATGCCAATGTTGTGAGCGAGTTGGATAAGGCTTCCGCGCCATGGGGCGTGAAAGTGCTGCGCTACGAAATCAAAAATATCACGCCCCCGAAGGACGTGCTATCGGCGATGGAGAAGCAAATGCGCGCCGAGCGCGAAAAGCGCGCGGTGGTGCTCACCTCTGAAGGCGAGAGGGACGCGAAGATCAACTCAGCCGAAGGCGACAAGCAGCGGGTGATCAAGCAGTCCGAAGCCAACCAGCAGCAACAGATCAACGAAGCCAACGGTCAGGCTGCGGCCATTCTCGCGGTTGCTACCGCCACCGCGGAAGGCTTGCGTCAGGTGGGCATCGCCTTGTCGGACCGCGGTGGTATCGAGGCCATGCAATTGCGCATCGGCGAAGAATATGTGAAACAGTTCGGCAAGCTCGCCCAGGCCGGAACGACGCTCGTGGTGCCGGCAAACCTGACCGACCTTGCCTCCATCGTCACGATGGCGACCAGCATTGCTCGCAAGCCTGCCGCGGGCACACCGCCGCCGGCGGGCGCGCCCGCCATCGCGAAGAGCTAGACGATTCCCATGGCGGAGAGTCGCGCGACCCACTCGATCGGGTTTCTTGAGTTCGTGGTGCTTGCGGCGGCGACGATGTCGACACAGGCGATGGCGATCGACGCGATGCTGCCTGCGTTCCCGACCATTGTGCGGGTTCTTCAT
>JALYIT010000002.1 GCA_030775645.1 Pseudomonadota bacterium
CGCACCGCCCACGGCAAGCCCTACACCATGCCGGATTCTCCGCGAGCTGGCAGCGGCTCATGACGAAGCACGTCAAAGCCGGTGGCGAGCGATTCACCTTTTGCGCAGCGTGTCAGCGGATGGCACCCCCACAGCCGAGGAGGCGCGAGATAGGTTAGGGCAGGCGAGCGTCGAGACGAACTATCTGCGGGGAGTAAGAAAGGCGAAGCCGAGGTCGTAAAATATTCCATAATCGGCAAAACTTTCCACAGCGGTGATGCGCAAAGTGGTGCGCCCGGAGGTATTCGAACTCCCGTCTCCTGGTTCGTAGTCGCAGAGATGATTTTGTAAGGTTATCATTTTTCAACCACTTAGCAGGCCCGCCCTCACTTAAAGCAGGCATCGTAGCGCACGAAAAGGCATCGAACGCTACGTTTTCGCTAGGGTGCCATGGGCCGCCGGTCACAGCTACTGAAGGCTCCTTCAACCAAATGATTGAAGGGGTTTGCTCGAATATACAAAATATTGTATAAAGGAACGGCGATGGCGGATCGCAAACCTGTCGAGTTTCGGGGAAGTTCGCTTGACGATCTACGAGCCTTCCCGGACTCAGCGCGGCACGAAGCAGGTCATCAAATCGATCTGGTACAGCAAGGGTACCAAGCGGACGACTGGAAGCCGATGCAAACCATAGGCTCCGGTGTACAGGAGATTAGGATTCGGGACGCCGCTGGTGCGTTCCGTGTCATTTACGTCGCGAAGTTTGCCGATGCGGTTTATGTCCTACACTGTTTCAGGAAGGCCACCCAGAAAACCAGCAAGGCGGATCTTGATCTGGCCGCCAGACGTTATCGTAAACTGACAAAGGAGCTAGGCAAGTGACTAAGAAGCGATTCACCAGCGTGTGGGATGCGATTGAAGACACGCCAGAGAAAGCCGAGAACATGAAGCTCCGGTCGTCGCTGATGATTGCGTTGAAGGAGCATTTGGCCGGCACCGGTCTCAGTCAGGGGCAGATCGCCAAGCTCTTCGGCGTTACCCAACCGCGTGTCTCGGATCTTATGCGCGGGAAGATTGACGTGTTCGCTTTGGATGCGCTTGTGAACATGGCGGCGGCGGCAGGTCTGCGCGTGAAATTAAGTGTGCGAAAAGCGGCTTGATCCTCTTGCGGCGCTAATTGGACTTACTAGAGCAAGCTCTGCGCAGGTGAGTGCGGCGATCCGAAAGCAGGTCGGTCTTGGGTGAAAGTTCCAATTTATCCGGTATCCCATTGACGGGCGATGCCGAATACGCGTACGGCGTCGCGGTGCCTGATTTACCAGTCTGCTTTTCGGCAGGCGTTACCTTGGATGAGGCTTTCACCAACTCGCGGGAGGCCATCCTGCTTCATCTGGAAGGTCTACTCGACGACGGCCAACCCTTTCCAAAGCCGTCCACTATCGAACAGTTGCGGGGCAAGCGCAGCTATCGCGGCCGGATCTGGGCGATCGTCGACATCAGCGAGCTTGGAGATAAGACGGCGATCCACGGTCGCTGATCGATCCCCTGCCGCCGGTCGTCAAGGACCGCTTCCGAGACGCCTAGTGCTCCGCTTCAGCGAGGTACTCGGCGCATGGCGTGTGAGCATCGATCTTTATACGGGGATCCTTCGGGCCCGAATGCAAATGTAGCGCAGATCGCCAAGCGGCGAAATCACCTTCGGCCGATGCGCGAGGCGGCCGTCGCCGCGATCGCCCGCGATAGCGACTGCGAAGCTGATGCCGCTGCGCCCGAATAGCGCTGCGCGATCAGCGCGAAATTACTGCGATCCTCGATGACTTCCCAGAATGCGATATTTGGATTGCATCGGCGGGCATGCGCCATCGGCAAGCTTCGATCCTTCTTTGGCATTTGCAACCCGAAGGTGATACCCACCAGCAGCAAAGGATCGAAATACATGTAGCCTTTTGTCAGGATCGGATCAGCTTTGCCCGGCTCTGAGGCAATGATTCGATATTCCGATTCGTAGGACCAGAACTCCGCCTTGTTGAATACCAATCGATCCATGATCGCGTCATTCGATTGCCGCTGCAAAGGAATGCGCAGCGGCAAGCGCTTGTTTCGATATCGCACTTGCCTAGCCAAGCCGAATGCGCCTGGGCGACAGCGGAAATGCAGGCACAAGCCGCAGTGGCTATCCGCGTAGTGCGACCATTGCAGCGGGTGAAGGCGATTCGCGGTTAGGCAAAGAACCCGCACATCATCGCGCAGCTGCCCGCGCAGATCTGTCTCTGCTGCCTTCGGTGGATCATGCGCACTTGGCCCCGGAGAAACTGAGCTCTGTGGCCAGACGCATTGAGGGGCAGCCATCGAGACCCGTCGGAGAGGCGCTAAGGGGCGAAAACGTAGCAAGAAACGCTACTTTTTCGCTGCGGTCGGTACAATGAGCGCGCGTAAGTTTTTGATTAATTGGTGCGCCCGGAGGGATTCGAACCCCCGGCCTCCTGGTTCGTAGTGGTAACAAGATAGCTTTCGGATATTGGAATCAGTAACTTATGTGGCCCGCCCTCGCTCAAGTTATCGCTAAACCTCGTGGAGTACCGCGCGAACCCTACGTTTTGTAAGGTATGTCAGGAATCGACCCCAAGCTGTCGATGGTCGGTGTCTGCTTTGCGGTGGCAGACCCCCATCGCGTTCCGATAGATCGCAAGACGTCACTCCAACCAGACTGTAATAAAAACATGGCACGGGTCAACAGCGACAACGGCATTGTGCAACCGATCCGATGCATCCTTAACCAGGTAAACATGATTGGTGCGGGACGTTAGATAGGTTGTTCCGTCGAGATGCCTGTCCAACATACGAATGGTACCTAGCACGATGAGGCGTTCAGCTTGCTCTGGGGTGATTGACAGAGCGTGACGCTTGGAGCCACGGGATGTCGGCGAATCCGTTCGGGCCACCTGGCCCGCCGCCGCCTCTCGAAGAACAATATTGGCTCCTGGTCGATTAGCGAGTACTGCATTGAGTTCGTCCCTCGAAAGTACTTTGTCATACGGGCTTGGCGAGCCAAATGTGCAGGACTCGCTAGCCGACGCAAGGGCGGCACCTTGGCTTAACACCAGAGCTAGGATCATGAGAGTGCGCATGCAGTGATGTCTCGCGGTGAGGTTAAGCGACGCGGGATTGCGTCGACGGCAAGTGTGTCATTCGACTATGCGCGCCGACGTAATAAAACTACCATCATGCTGAACCCAGCAGACGAAGTTCGGATCAAGTGGGAAGCTTCGAAAGTCCAAATCTCTATCTGTTAGCTGTTGAGCGAACATCTCTGGGCCAACCATGTAACTAGCATCAATTCCATCATGCTTTTCAAGTTTCAGCAGGTCGGCGACCGGTAACCCGGAGTGGATTGACGCGCAGAATCCCCTAAGTTTGTGATCGCGCCAACATAACCATGACAATGGAATCACGACAACGAGCATCAGAACCGCTCCTAGGATTAGTATGGTGCGGCGCACTAAGTTCCTAGCAATTAGGTTGAGAGGCGCGCGGCTGCGCCAATGACGAACGAAGTTGGATTATTCCGATGATCGACTCTCTCCTTGGCTCACCGAAACTGAAGCCCGCGAATCGCCCGAACGATTGTCAGACATTTTTTGCAACTCCGCTGGGGTTGAGTAACCAGTAGCGACAATGAGAGCAACAGTCCAAATCATATGTCACCAATCTTTGAAACCATGGGGATGGCGGTTTTCCACAATGCGGACAGGCGATTATATGCGCGTAACGAAAGCGCAAATGCACGCCAATAAATATCAATAGAAACGCTATTGCGTAGGCTGCGGGAGCAATTTCTATCATGTGAAGAAAGAAGGGAATTGGCGCTGTTAGAACCAAAAGCCAAAACAACCACCACATCCAGCGCATACGGTGCCGGAACTCTTGGCGTCGACGCGTACACTCGCTAACGACAGCGGCGTCAAATGTGGCTCGAATACTCATCGAATGCCTAATTATTAATTAGCCGACGAAAGTCATGTAGGCGGGACAGATTTGTCTGATGCATTTATGCGCTCCTTGCAGTGCGACTGGGTTCCATAATCGTCAGACTAATTTTACCGCATGCCGCGAATGGCCGGTTTAAGGCGATGATTTGGTGTGATCCAGTGCCCGGTTTTGGCCGCGAGGCGACCCTTCGTCGCACCAACCCCCGATGGTCGCAACACCTGGCGCTTGATCGGTGGGAGGAGCCGCGTGCCAGCGATAGCGGGCCGGCCGGCTGTGTTCGAGCGGCCGGACTCCCGGCCCCATGAGCGCGCGGCGCAGGGCCCCGCCGTCAAGCGACCTTTAGGGTTACTTAGTACCCCTTTTCCGCTACCATCAGCATTCTGCAACTGGTAGGAGCCATTCGTTGGCCAAATCTGCTCGCAAGATACACATTCCTCCCCTACCGCCTGACGTCGCTGCAGCGCTGAGCAGCCGGTTAGACGAAATCGCTCGTAAGTATGCCGGCTCGTTTGATGAGCTTGAAAGCGCCTTAGGTATGATGACTTTGGGCCGATTATTCGGCTGGAAGGTGCTCGTATTGATTCACAACAAGCGAACAATTAAAAACTACGAAGAAATACTGGGAATCAAAGTCCGCGAGGAGTTCCCAGAAGAGGGGCCGCTATTTTACAAGTCGGTCGCATACGGCTTCATTCAGAAGATTGGTGAATTCTGGAAAGGCGTCAGTGGCGATATAAAGATTCCGGAGCGGCGCACTCTCAGCAACTGAATTACGGGTACTCAATACCCTTGACCGGGGAGCAGGAGCAAGATTACCATAAGGGGTAATGAATACCCTTCATGGCACCCATTTGGCCGAGATTGAACAGCAAGGCGCTATCGGCCGCGTAGCGGCCGACGCGCCTTCTGCCGCGGGTGCGTCGCCTTGTAACACAGCACCCGCAAACAGCACAGTTAAATGCGCACGAATCATCCGCATCGGAATCGACAGCATCTATTTGTCGTTCCAGGGCAAGCTGTTGCCGGAGTGGGATGCACGGTTAAAGGCCTGTAAGTTGTCTGCGAAGTCGGACGTCGAGGCTGAGCGGCTGCAGGCTCAGGTTAATATTGGTGGTCATCGATTCGAAGTCTTGGATCGCGGACGAGGTCGTGCCGCGTATGTGCTCGTCGACAATTGGTTTTCCATTTCACTGGCTGGTGCTACGAACACATCCGTGCCGGTCGCGTATATAAAAGTTAGTAACGAATCTCTCGTGCTCGAAGGTTTGGCGCGAGTACTGGCCGCCACCAGGGATTGCGTGAGTAGTATCGCGATCACCACTAGCGGGCCGCATATCAGTCGAATTGATCTCTGCGTCGATTTCCTGAGCGAAATCGATCTCCGGCAATTCGACTGCGAACATTGGGTCACTCGCGCCCGCGATTTCGCCAAACGCTACGTCGACCGGCAATTCTCCGGATGGAGCATCGGTCTAGGTGGCATCGTGTCCGGCCGCTTATATAACAAGTCACTGGAGTTACAAAAGAGCAAGAAATCATACATGCAGGAGGTTTGGAAGGCGTACGGCTATGAAGGTAATCAAAACGTCTGGCGGCTGGAATTCCAGATTGAACGGCAGGCGTTGGTGGAACTCGGCTTCGATACGACAAATGACCTAGAAGGCCGATTGGAATCAATTTGGCTATATTGCACGCAGAATTGGCTGCGCCTTGCGATCCCGAATCCGGCTGACGACACGTCCGCTCGCTGGCCAACCCATCCCGTCTGGTTACAACTATCGGCCGCATGGTCTCCTGGCCAATCGACACCGGCGGCTATGCGCGCCCGCAAGGAGCGCGTCCCCTCCGATGAGCGACTATTCGTCCACGGTCTCGGCGGAATTACGTCTTTCATGGCCACGCGCGGCATCATCGACTTAGGCGAGGGCTACGGCGAATTTCTAGCTAGTGCCAAAGAATTTCACGATTGCTCGCAAATGTCTTTGGAAAAATACGTAAGGGCCAAAGTCCTCAAGAAGGGTCTTCGGTTCAATACAATCAACACCCACATCGACACCGCCGAAGAGCGCGAGCTGCTGCGGCAGCGGGCGGAGCGCTACCGTAGGGCCAAGGATGGGGAATAAGGATGTCGCCGCTGCTCTGCCCTTACCGAGCCCGCGTTGCCTCTCCCGCGAGCAAGCTGCGGAGTATTTGGGCCTCGGTGTCACGCTGTTCTCCCGTATTGGTCCCCCGCCTATCGCCTGGGGCGGCGGTTGGTTTACGACGTTGTTGACCTCGACGCCTGGCTCGACGAGCATAAGGGTCGAGGGCGGGCCATGAAGGAGAAATCATGGCTCGAGAACGAGGACTGTACCGACGCAAAGATTCACCGTACTGGTGGATCGACGTGGTCCTCCCCGACGGACGCCGAGTATGTGGGAGCACTCGGCATCGGGGAATCCGCGAAGCAGAAGAGTATTTAGTTCGACTCAAGGCGGAGGCGTATGACCCGAATCGATTCGGTGTTCAGGTTTCGCACAGTTGGCAGGATGCGGTAGTTCGCTATCTCGCGGAATTCGCGGAAAAGCGCTCGATCGCGGACGACAAGGACCATCTGCGGAAATTGGACCCGTATCTGCGAAGTAAGTGGTTGGAGCATATCAATATGGATACGCTCTGGCCGTTCATCAGGGATCGACGAGAGCGGGATATGGTCGCTAACTCAACCGTAAACCGAGCCTTGGAGATCGTACGTCGTGTGCTGAACGTTGCGCATCAGGATTGGAATTGGCTGCAACGGGTTCCAAGGGTACGCATGCTCCCAGAACCTAAGCGGTGAATTCGGTTCCTGACGCGAGAGGAAGCGGACCGTTTGATGGCGGACTTGCCGGTGCATTTGTGCGCGATCGTGCGCTTTGCTCTGGCGACGGGGTGTCGGATGTCGGAAATCTTGCATCTCGAATGGCTGCGGGTCGACTTCGGTCGACGCGTGGCCTGGTTGGATCCTGGCACGACGAAGAATGGCGATGGTCGCGGCATTCCATTAAACAATGACGCGGTGCTCGCCCTTCGAGAGGTCGAAGGGATCCATCCGAGATGGTGTTTTACGTATCAGGACAAGCGCATGGATGCTGTCGGTTCTGCATGGGAGCGCGCGCTTAGACGCACGGGGATCGAGAACTTTCGGTTCCATGATCTGCGGCATACGTGGGCCAGTTGGCACGTCATGAGTGGCACTCGCTTACAAGAGCTGATGGAGCTGGGCGGTTGGAAGTCGTTTGAGATGGTGCTTCGGTACGCGCATCTGGCGCCGGAACATCTTGCAGACGCCGCCAGAAGAATCGAACGGGAATGGTCGGTGGTAGAGGGGAAGTCTACGATCGCCCTACGCCAGCAATAGCAGGGGTCTTCGCGATTGGTTAAACCCTTGAATTGATTGGTGCGCCCGGAGGGATTCGAACCCCCGGCCTCCTGGTTCGTAGCCAGGCGCTCTATCCAGCTGAGCTACGGGCGCAAAGACATCGTCGACAAGCATCGCTCGAGGCGGACCTCTCCACTCGTGCGACAACAGAAACTAAGGGCCGGACAAAGCTCCTTTCGCTTATGTACGTGGCGGAGAGGGAGGGATTCGAACCCTCGAAGGGCTTTTGACCCTTACGCCCTTAGCAGGGGCGCGCCTTCGACCACTCGGCCACCTCTCCGGATTATAGCTATACGGCC
>JALYIT010000003.1 GCA_030775645.1 Pseudomonadota bacterium
CGTGCGAGCGTACTACATGGGACGGAGTGGCGTTATGCGCGTAGCAGTCAGTCCAGATCCGCACTAGCTACTCAGGACGATTGCCGTAGGCACGGGATTGTCCGCGACCCGTGGCAAACTCTGTAGGCAGCCCCCTCACTCCCACTCAATCGTCGCCGGCGGCTTGCCCGAAATGGCATAGACGACGCGCGAGATTCCCGGCACCTCGTTGATCACGCGATGCGCAACACGATCGAGAAATTCGTACGGCAGGCGCGCCCATCGCGCTGTCATGAAATCAATTGTTTCAACCGCGCGCAGAGCAATGACATGCTCATAGCGCCGCACATCGCCCATGACGCCGACCGATCGAACCGGCAGAAAGACGGCGAAAGCCTGGCTGACCTTGTGATACAGATCGTGAGTGCGCAGCTCCTCGATGAAAATCGCGTCCGCGCGCCGCAAGAGGTCCGCGTGCGACTTGTGAATCTCTCCCAAGATGCGCACGCCCAACCCCGGGCCCGGGAAAGGATGGCGATGAACCATCTCCTTCGGCAATCCCAACTCGACACCCAGCTTTCGAACTTCATCTTTGAACAGCTCGCGCAGCGGTTCCAGCAGCTTGAGCTTCATACCTTTCGGCAAACCGCCGACATTATGGTGCGATTTGATGACATGCGCCTTGCCGGTCTTGGCGCCCGCCGACTCAATCACATCGGGATAAATCGTGCCTTGCGCCAACCACTTCACGTCTTTGAGGTTCGCAGCCTCTTCATCAAATACTTCGACAAAGACTCGCCCGATAATTTTGCGCTTTTTTTCCGGATCCGCTTCCCCGGCCAATGCCGTCAAGAATCGCTGCTCCGCATCCACGCGGATAACCTGCACACCCATGTGCTCGGCAAACGTCGCCATGACCTGGTCGCCCTCGCCTAAGCGCAGCAATCCATGATCGACGAATACACATGTTAATTGGGCACCGATCGCCTGATGCAATAGAGCTGCAAGCACCGATGAGTCGACACCTCCCGAGAGCCCCAGCAGCACGCGGTCGGAGCCCACCTCCTTGCGTATCCGGGCGATGCTGTCCTCGATGATGTTGCGTGTTGCCCAGCTAGCCGCGCAACCGGCGATCTCGCGAACGAAACGCCGCAGAATCTCTGCGCCTTGCAGCGTGTGCGTGACTTCCGGATGAAACTGCAGGCCGTAGAGATGCCGTGACTCATCTGCCATGGCGGCTAGCGGCGCATTGTCGCTGGCGGCAATGACTTTGAATCCGGGCGGCAACGCAGTCACTCGATCGCCGTGGCTCATCCACACATCGAGTACCCGCCGACCTTCGGGATCGCGGTTGTCTTCCAGGCCGTCGAGCAGCGGTGAAACATCAGTGGGTCTGACTTGCGCCGCACCGAATTCCCGGTGAGCTGAACCTTCGACTTGACCGCCCAGCTGCGCAGCCATGGTCTGCATGCCGTAACAGATTCCGAGCACCGGTACGCCGAGCGAGAAAATCTCGCGTGGCGCCTCGAGACCCTTTACGTCATACACCGATTCAGGGCCGCCGGACAGCACGATGGCCTTGGGCGCAAATCGCTCGATGTCGCCAAAGGCGGCGTCGCAAGCGTAAATTTCACAATAAACGCCGATTTCGCGGATGCGGCGCGCTATCAACTGAGTGTACTGAGCACCGAAATCGAGTATGAGTACTCGGTCCGCATGAATGTCGGGCATCAACCGATCCGGTAGTTGGGCGCTTCTTTGGTGATCGTCACATCGTGAACGTGGCTCTCTCTGACACCCGCGTTGGTGATGCGCACGAACTGCGGCCGGGTCCGCATTTCCTCGATGCTGCCGCTGCCGGTGTAACCCATTGCGGCGCGCAAGCCCCCCGAAAGCTGGTGCAAGATGGCCACCAAGCTGCCTTTGTAAGGAACGCGGCCTTCGATACCTTCCGGCACGAGCTTCTCGAGTTCGCTGGTGGTGTCCTGAAAGTAACGATCTTTCGAGCCGTGGGCTTGTGCCATGGCGCCTAGCGAACCCATGCCCCGATAGGCCTTGTAGGAACCGCCTTGGTACAGCTCGACATCCCCGGGCGACTCTTCCGTGCCCGCAAACATCCCGCCGATCATCACGCAGTGAGCGCCGGCGGCGAGCGCTTTGGCGATGTCGCCGGAATAGCGAATGCCGCCATCGCCGATTACCGGAACTCCCGTGCCTTCAAGTGCCTTTGCGACGCGGGCAATCGCGCTGATTTGCGGTACGCCTACTCCCGCAATAACGCGCGTAGTGCAAATAGAACCGGGGCCCACGCCGACTTTCACCGCATCGGCGCCGTGCTTGACCAGATCGAGCGCGGCCTCCGCGGTCACGATATTTCCGCCGATCACCTGAAGGTCCGGATACTTCGCCTTGATCTTGGAGACCATATCCAGCACGCCGCGCGAATGGCCGTGCGAAGTATCGACCACGACCACATCGACCCCGGCATCACGCAGCGCACCGATCCGGTCCAATGTATCGGGGGATGTGCCGACCGCGGCCCCAACACGCAGGCTCCCCACGCTATCTTTGCAGGCATTGGGAAATTCGGTAGCTTTTTGGAAGTCCTTGACGGTAATCATTCCCCTCAGTTCGTGATCGCCAGCGACGACCAGCACCTTTTCAATTCGATGCTTGTGCAACAGCGCCAAGACTTGCTCTTTCGGCGCGTTCTCGCGCACGGTGATCAAGCGATCTTTCGGCGTCATGACAGAGGAGACGGGCGCATCCAGCTTGGTCTCGAAACGCAGGTCGCGATGCGTGACAATTCCGACCACCTTTGTACCGAGCACCACCGGAACTCCGGAAATGTTCTTCGCGCGCGTCAATTCGATGACCTGGCGAATGGTCATGTCCGGATTGACCGTGATCGGATCGCTGATCACACCGCTCTCGAACTTCTTGACTCGGTCTACCTGACGAGCCTGATCGTCGATGGACATATTCTTGTGGATAATGCCGATACCGCCCTCTTGCGCGATGGTGATCGCCAAGCGGGCCTCGGTGACCGTGTCCATCGCCGCCGATACGACGGGGAGATTGACGCGAATTTCGCGGGTGAGCTGGCTCGCCAGCGACACATCACGGGGCAGCACTTCGGAATATGCCGGCACCAGCAACACATCATCGAAAGTGAGTGCCTCTTCAAGAATCCGCATATAAGTCGCGTTCCAGGTTCGTCTTAAGAGGCGGCGCATTGTACCTTGCAGGTGCTGCGCGGTAAACCGCAGTATTATCCCGGCATGGAGACAGCAGGAAATCGCGACGTTTATAGCGTTTCACGCCTCAACCGAGAGGTTAGGGTGCTGCTGGAGCGCGGACTCGGCAGCTTGTGGCTCGAGGCGGAGATCTCCAATCTTGCCAGGCCGAGCTCCGGACACTGGTATTTCTCGCTGAAAGACGCCACGGCACAAGTTCGCTGCTGCATGTTCCGGCAGCGAAATATGTTGTGCGCCTTTGCCGCACGTGACGGCCAAAAGGTACTCGTTCGAGCGCGCATCAGCCTCTATGAGCCGCGGGGCGAGTACCAGCTGGTGATCGATCACATGGAGGATGCGGGTCTCGGTGCGCTCAAGCGTCAATTCGAAGAACTCTCCGCCCGTCTCTCCGCGGAAGGCTTATTCGCAGCGCAGAGGAAACGCCCCTTGCCCATGATGCCGAAGCGAATCGGCGTGATTACCTCGCCGACGGGCGCAGCGATCCGCGACATTGTGCACGTGCTGGCTCGCCGTTTCGCCGCGGTGGGGGTTCTGATCTATCCGGTGTCGGTTCAAGGTACGTCGGCTGCCGCCGAGATCACGGCTGCGATTCGATTGGCCGGCCGGCGCGCCGAATGCGATGTGCTCATTTTGGCCCGCGGGGGCGGCTCGCTCGAGGACCTTTGGGCATTCAATGACGAGGCGTTGGCTCGCGCCATCGTCGCATCGCCGATCCCGATTATCAGCGGCATCGGGCATGAAATTGATTTCACGATTGCCGATTTTGCGGCCGATGTGCGCGCACCGACGCCTTCCGCGGCCGCGGAACTTGCGGTCCCCGATGGCGAAGAATGGCTCGCCTCCTTGGGCCGCATCGCTGCGCGCCTGCGGCGCGCCCTCATGCGCAGCGTCGAAGCCCAGCGCCAGCGGCTGCGCTGGCTCATCGGGCGCGCGGCGTTGGTCAGCCCAGCGGCAAGATTGTCTGAGCAGACGCAGTGTTTGGACGATTTGGAGCAGCGTTTGTCGCGGGCAATGCGCCACATCCTAGCCAACCGCCGCTCAGCAGTGAACGAGTGCCGCGGCCGTCTCTGGCAGCTAAGTCCGGTGGCGCAGGTGCACGGCGCTGCCGCCCGGCAAGCAGATCTATTCGCCAGGCTCAAGGCCGCGGCGTTCGCGCAGCTGCACCTTGCGCGCGAGCGTCTAGCGCCGCTGGTGCGCACGCTCAACGCCGTGAGTCCGCTTGCCACCCTGGAGCGCGGTTACGCCATCGTCAGCCGTGAATCCGGCCGGATTTTGGTCAACGCCGCGGAAGTTGCCCCGGGCACAGTGATTGAAGCTCGACTGGCGAAGGGAAAAATTCGCGCCAAGGTGCAAGGGCCATGAATCGCTTCGTCCGGCTGCTTCTGTGCCTGTGTCCCTCGCTCTGCTTTAGCTATGTATTGCCGCGCGAGAGCGCCGTGCCCGGCGGAATCAAAATCATCCGGATCGACGCACAGGGCGATTCCATGCCTTATGTGGACGTCGATGGGCATCGCGCATTGGTCGTCCAGGACGGCGCGCAGTGGCTCGCCATCATCGGCATACCGCTATCGGCGCCGCTGACACCACGCCACGTCACCGTACGCACCCAAAGTGGAAGGCAAGACTTTGAGTTCCTGATTGGCGACAAGCACTATGCAAGCCAATCTCTGAAAGTGCCTCCCGCAAAGGTGAATTTATCCCGCGCCGATTTGCAACGTGTGAACCGCGAAAAAACGACCATCGATCATGACTTGAGCCGTTGGACAGACAATCAGCCGCAGACCTTGCGTTGGGAACCGCCGGTCCCAGGGGTGCGCTCGAGTTCCTTTGGCATGCGCCGCATCTTCAACGGCGAGTCGCGCAATCCGCATGGCGGCATGGACATCGCGGCGCCGGCGGGCACGCCCGTGAAGGTGCCCTTAGGCGGAACGGTCATCGATACCGGCAACTATTTCTTCAATGGCAACACGGTATTTGTCGATCATGGCCGCAGCTTGATCAGCATGTATTGTCACTTGAGCGCCGTCGAGGTGACACCCGGCCAGCGTATTGCACCGGGGGCCACGCTGGGAAAGGTCGGCATGACGGGCCGCACGACCGGGCCGCATTTGCACTGGGGCTTGAGCCTGAACCACTCGTGGGTGGATCCTGAACTATTCGTCCCAGATTGACCTTATCGCGTTACGACGCGCTCAACATATGATCGACGGCGCCCGCATCCAGGGCCGGTGACATAGCGGTCTGTCGCAAGCGAGCACTATGCTCTTGGACGGCCGCGCCCGAGGGTTGCATTTCGATTTGACCCTGGAAAAATGCCCCTTCACTGATGCCGACGCGCGGTGCAAAGACATTGCCTTTGACCTTGGCGGTGGCACGAATGTTGACCGATTCGGTAGCGTAGAGATTGCCTTCGACCTTGCCGTCGATGACGATGACCCGCGCGCGGACATCGCCCTTCATCGTGCCATCGGTGCCCACCGTGAGACTCTGGGTATGGGTGATCGAGCCTTCGACGCTTCCTTGAACAATCAAGTCCTCTTGTGCTGACAATTCGCCTTTGAACCGCAAGGTCGGGCCCAGTACAGAGGCTCGCGAGACACTTTCCGGCGCCTTGGCATCGCTGGCACGTGCCGGTTCGGGTGTGCGTACGGGCCGCGGTTCGACACCCGGCACTCGCGGCTCTGGACGCGTTAGGGAAGGCTCGGGGCGGCTGCTCGCATTCGCATTCATCATTTGTTCATCTCCATTGAGAGGTTTCTTAAACCACGACATTGTTAGGCGACGCCACCGGCGGCTTTGGCCGGACGAACCGGCTCGAATTTGCCCGGCAATTGAGCCGCTTTTTTCCCGTCCATATCGATGCTGCCGCTGAAACTGGCGCCTTCGGTAATGCTCACCGTGGGTGAAAATATATTCCCGCACACCTTTGCCGAGTCCTTCACGAACACGGATTTCTCGGCGTGCAGATCGCCTTCCACGGTCCCCTCGACAATGATCAGTTGCGCTTTGATATTCGCCTTGACCGTGCCTTGCGGGCCCACCGTTAGGCGCTGGGTGTGCGTAATAGATCCTTCTACACGCCCTTGAATCAGAAGATCCTCTTCGGCCGTCAAATCGCCTTTGAAATAAAGAGTCGGGCCGAGGACCGATGCTCGTTCGGTCGCACTGTTGTAGGGATTGCTCATTCGGCTTTCTCCGTTGCCTGACAGATCGTAAGGGCACGCGAAGAGTACCTGGCATAATCGGATTGAAAGTGAGACCTTGATCACGAAACCCTGCGCTGCAGAATTCCGCGATAGCGCCTGTCGCAGAAAACGGACTGGGGGAACCCCCTAAGGCGGGACCCGCTGCCGAGCCAGATAGTCGTTAAGCGTATGGGCCAGCGAGACAAAATCCGACGGAATCATCAGTACGGTCGTGCTGTTGTTCTCGGCGCCTACTTCGGAAATCATCTGCATGCGGCGCAACTCCAGCGCCGCAGGATTGGCGGTCATTTGCGCCGCAGCCGCCGATAACTTGACCGAAGCTTCGAATTCCGCTTCGGCCTTGATAATGCGCGCGCGCTTTTCGCGAATGGCTTCCGCTTGCATTGCCATGACCTGCTGCATCGCTTTGGGTAACTCCACATCCTTCATCTCAAAGCGTTGCACCTCCAAGCCCCACGCGGCGGTCGATCCCGAAATGCTGTCACCCAGCAATGTGTTGATTTTATTGCGCTCCTGAAGAATTTCGTCCAAGTCATGCTGGCCGATGATATTGCGCAATCCAGTCAAGGCCAGCTGGTACACGGCGGCCGGCGCATCCGCGACTTCGATCACGGCTTTTGCCGAATCAACAATGCGGTACCACAGCACGGCATTGACCTTGATGGTCACGCTGTCGCGCGTGATGGTTTCCTGCTGCTCGGCGGAGACGGTGCGTGTGCGGATGTCCACCCGCACCGAGCGCTCAATGCCCAGCGGGATAATCCAATACAAACCAGGGCCGCGCAGTCCTTTGTAGCGCCCCAATCTGAACACCACGCCGCGTTCGTACTCTTGTGCGACACGCAAACCTGACAGTGCGATGACGGCGATCGCGATCAACACCACATCGAGGATGGGCAAGCCGGCGCTCCTTGTTTGCGACAGTTTACGCTCATCCCGCGATGTAGATGATCTTTACAATGATGAAACTGGCCATGAGCGCGTACACAACTCCGTCGAACTTGCCGCCAGGCGTGAAGGCCCACGAGCAGCCGACGAACTACCAGAGTGGGGTCACGCGGAAAATCGCACAGATCTGCAGCGCTCGCCGGCACTTTCAGCGCAGGGAAAATTCCAGCCGCACCCGGCCGTTCTCATTCTTTGCCTTGTCGTTGGCTACCAAGAATACCCTTTCTGGATCGATTGGCGTAGCGGTCAGCAAAGCCTGCTGCAGGTTCATCGCTCTTTGTTGCCCTAGCGCCGTTAACTCCGCATCGCTGACCGCTATATGCTGGCGCAATTCGCGACCCAGAAAATCAATTTTTGCCGTGGTTATTTCTGCTTTGGTCTTGAGCGCTATTGCGTCGGGAAATTTCGGTTCGGCGCCGAATTCCTTGGTGTAAAGCTGCGTCAGCAAATCGAGTTGTGCCCCGGGATCGAGTTGCTCAAACGCAGATGTCGCGGCGGGCGATTTCTTGCGGGCGCCCGCTTGGACTGCATGGATCTGCGCCTGAAACTTCCTCTCGACGAGACTTGGGCGATCTAGTTCGCTCAGCACCGCAATGGGAATCTCGATCTTCAATTGCGGCCGAGCGGTCAACGCCTTCACCATGCTCTGTGCCTTTTCGGTGGCGACCGGATCCAAATCAGCGATACCGGGTTGAAAATCGACGAATTGCAGCTCCGGACCGCTCCCGAACAGTGAACCCAGCAACGCGAATGGAGCGGTGACCGCTTTTTCCAGAATATGAACGAACACTTTCCAGATGATGGGAGCCAATTTGAACTGCGGATCGTCAAGTGAGCCTTCCACGGGAAGATTCAAGTCGATGACACCGTCTCGGTCTTTCAGTAGGGCAACCGCAAGTTTCACGGGCAAAGAAACCGCATCCTTGCTTTCAGTCTTGGCGCCGAACTCCAGCTGATCGACGATGATGTGATGTTGTGCGTCAAGCTTTCGCCCGTCGACTTTGTAGTGCAGTTCCGTGGTTAACTTTCCCTTACTGATGTTGTAGCCCGCGAATTTTCCCGAATAGGGATTGAAAGTGCTGAGTTCGATATTGCGAAAACTCATGGTGAGGTCAGTGTAAAGAGCCGTGCTCAGCACATTGAGCTCTCCGGTAATAGTCACAGGCGCAAAGGCATCCACCGATCCATGCAAATCGATCTTGGCACGCGAGTTCTCCTTTGAGGAAAGCCCAAGCACAGTTCCTTGGAGATTTTGTATGCCCGTTGCAAAGTTCGGCATAACCGTCAGGTCCGCAAAATTCACCTGACTGGACTGCAGAACGATTTTCTTAACTGACACGGGCATTGTCGGCGCTCCCGATGCAGGCGTCTTGTGGGGCAGCGGCGGTGCCGGCGCGGGGGCTGCGGTCGCGGCGACAGGTGGGCTCTTGGTTCCGCTGGGTGCCACCACGGTGGCGCCGGGGCCGGCCAACACCCGCTTCACGTTGATCGAATCATCCGGTTCGATCATGACTCGCGCGTAGAGCTTGCGGGCAATGATTTGGTCGATATCGAGACGATCGGGATCGTGCTGGAAATTCAGCCCCTGAATATCCAATCGATCCCAGTTGATGAAGTCATCGTGTAATGCGTTATCGACCGTGTGCAATTTTGCGACGCTGAGATTTGCCCCGAATTGCAAGGCCGGTTGTTTCGAGCCGTAGCGTACCGAGGCATCGCCGCTCAGTGCACCGGCAAGCAGCGTCATGGACGTGTATTGCGCAATGTAGGGCTGACTCGCGGCCAGTTCTATGTCGGCCAGCTTTAGGCTCAAATTCGCCGCCAAGGGTTGCGGAGTGAGATCACCCGTGACACTCAACGACCCAGCCCCATTGATCTTCGTGTCGAGCGACACGGTCACCGGCCTCGCAAGATTTAAGCCGACGCCGTTGGCTTTGATGGATAACGGTGCAAGAAGCACTTTCGCAGCCGGGCGCGTGCGCCGATCCTCGGCCGATATAGATGCGTCGCGAAGCGCAAATTCACGCAGATCATAGTGCCACTCGCGATCTGCTGCAGGGCCCGCGGCGGAAGGGGCTGCCGTTACAGCCGGCGGTGTGCGCGCCGGTGCCCTCGCCGCCGGCACCGTGTCCGTGGACACCGCGGACGGAGATGGCGCGAGTTTCAGTAGATTGAATGAGCCGTCCGCTTCGAGCCACGTCATCAGCTTTACGCCCGTCATAGAAAGCGAATCGCTATGCGCTTGTAGCCGCTTAAGATCGACGCTAGTGCCGCTCAAGATCAGTTCCGGCACCGTCACCCAGTCTATGTCTGAATCCTTCGGCCTCACGGCAAGATCGGTCAGCGCGACCTTCGATACTTCTGCCTTGAATTCGACGTCATCCCGCAGCGCGAACTTATACGTGGCGTGCACATCGATCTTGCCGGAATTGACGAGAAAACTGAGCCGATCCTCCAAGTATTCCCAAATCGTGTGCGCCCGCAGTCCGGCGATCAGAAATTCGCCGTCGGACTCGATCGGTTGCACCGATAGATGTCCATGCCACTCGATTCGCTCGCCGAGTTTCGATGCGCCGGTGAACGTAAAACGCCCACCATCGACTCCCGTGGTGAATTTCTGCAGTTCAAAATTGATAGGTTCCAAGCGCGAAGTGAATTCTGACGGGCGCCTCCGATCATCGAACGACAGCATACCGCGAGTGACTTTAAAAGACCCAATGCGCAGCGCCGGTATGGGTTGCGCATTCTTCGGTGCAGGTTTCGGTTTCTCGGCCGACTTGGGGCTCAACTGCGCCAGGTTCAAACTGCCGTCTTTGAATATCACGGCATTGGCAAAGGGCGACGTAAGGTCAATATGGGCGAACGTATAGGCCCGATGCCAGATCGATGAGGATTGAAAATCGACGAAGAGCCGGCTGAACCCTACCAGCTTCGTGCCATTCGCCCCGGTCAGAAAGAAATCCTTGATCTCGACTTGCAGCAGGAAAGGGTTGACGCGAATCTCGCCGACGGTGGGTTTGACGCCCACCAGGACTGTTGGAATTTTCTCAAGCAGCGCATTGCGCAGCAACTTGGGCGCCAACCAAAATCCCGCGATTGCATACAAGCCGATGAGCAGCGCTACGATGCCCGCGATTCGAAAGGTCTTTGATTTAAGGATCTGCACCAAGGGCGTTCCCGTGTTACCGCAACCAAGATCTTAACGCTTATTGCGCTGGATCAACCGTTTGCGCTTGCGGACCTGGCGGGGTGTCAGAGGATTGCGCTTGCCGGCGAAAGGGTTTTCGTCTCCCCGAAAAACCACGCTGACCGGCGTACCCATCAAGTCAAAGGCTTTGCGGTAGACATTGACCAGGTAGCGCCGGTAGGCATCAGGTACGCGATCGGTCTGATTGCCGTGGATCACGACCACGGGCGGGTTGCGGCCGCCCTGATGCGCGTAGCGAAGCTTGATACGCCGCCCGCTGACCAATGGCGGCTGATGGCTTTCGATGGCTGCTTCCAGCACGCGCGTCAGCTCAGGCGTACTCATATCTCGCATGGCGGCGGCATACACTTTATTGACCGATGCGAACAACTCCCCGACACCGCTGCCATGGCGCGCAGAAATAAAATGCAGCGGCGCAAAATCCGCGAATTGCAAACGTTGCTCAATCTGCTGGCGGATCAAATCGCGCTGTTCCGTGGGGATGTTATCCCACTTGTTGACCGCGAGAACCAAAGCACGGCCCTGCTCGATCACCGTGCCCAGCAAGCTCGCATCCTGCTCTGCGACCGTATCGTGGGCGTCCATCACCACCACGACCACATGGGCGGATTCGATAGCTTGCAGGGTTTTGATGACACTGAATTTTTCGACCGTCTCCTCGACGCGCGAGCGGCGCCGCAGACCCGCGGTGTCGATCAGGGTATAGCGCTCGCCGTCGCGTTCGAACGGCACGAGCACGGCGTCACGCGTGGTGCCGGGCTGATCGAACGCCACCATGCGATTCTCGCCGAGCAGCCTGTTGATCAACGTGCTCTTCCCGACATTCGGCCGGCCGATCACGGCCACCTTGATGCCTAGCATGTCAGGTCCGTCTTGTGGGTCCGGAGTCAGTCCGGCAAGCACCGATTCGAGCAGGGAAATCACACCCTGATCATGGGCCGATGAGATCGGCAGCGGCTCACCCAATCCAAGCTGATGGAAGTCCGCTACTGCCACATCCGGATCGAACCCCTCGGTCTTATTCACAGCCAGAAACAGAGGTTTGCCGCTGCGTCGCGCTAGCTGCGCGACGAATTGATCCTGAGGCGTGACACCGGCGCGGCCGTCGACCATGACGATGAGCCGGTCCGCTTCGCTGATGGCGCGTTCGGTTTGCGCGATCATCAAGCTTTCGATCACATCGGCATTCTCGACCAGACCGCCCGTGTCGACCACGATGCACGGCACCTCGGTGCGGCGTGCAAATCCGTACTGCCGGTCGCGCGTCAACCCGGGCAGGTCGGCCACCAAGGCATCGCGCGTGCCGGTCATGGCATTGAACAGGGTCGATTTACCCACATTGGGGCGCCCGATCAATGCGACTACCGGCAGCATGCGCTGAAATCTTAGGGCGGTGGTGGCGGTGGCGGGCGCGGCTCGGCGGCAGGCGGTGCTGCTGCAGGAGCCGTAGCGCTGTCCGTCTCGGCGGGCGGCGTCACCTCGGGTGCCGGGGCCGCGCTCGAAGCCCGGCTCGGCACGACACGCGGTTCGGGGCGGTAGGCGGCCAAGGTACCGCCGTCGGTTAAGATCACGATGGTGCCGTCGGCGCCCGCCGGCGGATTGGAAACCCGCTGCTTTTTGGCAACGCGTTCTCGCGCCACGAGTTCACCGGTATTCTTGTCAAGCCAATGGACATAGCCCTGAAAATCCGCAACGGCAATCGCGCTGCTGCTTACGACGGGCGTGCTCAAACCTCGGCGCTTGAGTTTTTCATTGCGCCACAGCTCCGATCCATCGCGCTGGCGCATGGCCACCACAATCCCGTCCGATTGCGTCACATAGAGATTCTCGTCATCGATCGCCAGTCCGCGATAGCTCGACATGTCGTGCGACCACCAAAGTTGTCCCGAGTCGAGCGCGAGCATCGCCGTGCGCCCCTGGAATCCGGCAGCGAACACATTATCGCCGACCACGCGGACGGCCGAGTCAATATCGACCAGGCGATCCAGTTCGGTGCGGCCGTGCGGCGACGCCAATGCTGTGTCCCAAACGGTATCGCCGGTGGTGAGCGACACCGCCATGACCTTGCCGTTATCGAACCCGCTGATCGCGACTTCCTTGGCCACCACGGGTATGGCTGTGCCGCGCAAGCTCAAGCGGGGAACTTGCTGCTCGACCGACCATAGCTCTTTGCCGCTGTGTGTATCGAGGCCGTGCAACCGACCGTCGACCGAACGTATCACCACGACTTTTTCACTGATGGCCGGCGATGAAAGGAGTTCCGAATTGATCTGGGAGCGCCACAGCTGACGGCCGGTGGCACCGTCCAATGCGATGACCGCCCCCTTGCTGCTGCCCGCCACGACGATGCCGAATCCTGCCGCAGGACCGGCTGAAATCGGGATCTTTAGTTTCTTGACCCACACGTTGCGGCCCGAATCCAGGGTCACGGCAAGCATTTCACCCTTGTGATTTGCTGCGAATACCACACCGTTGTCAATCGCAGGCCCCAATCCTAACCGCAGCTTGATTTGTTTCTTGCCGCCACCCACGCTTTCGCTCCAGAGCTTCTTCACCGGCAGCATCGCTGGAAAGTTGACCAATGCCGCCGGCGGCTCGACGTCTTTGTCCTTACTGCAGCCGGCAGCGAGCAACAAAGCCGCGAAACTCAAGGAAAGCAATACACGCATCAGTTTTTTGCCTTTTCGTTGGGTGCAAGATCGGCGATCTTGAGCTGCAAAATGGCGGCGTCCGCGCCGCCATCGCTCGCGCCCAAGGCGGCGTTATATTCGGTCAAAGCGCCCGCAATGTCCTTCTTCGCGTACAGCGCGTCGCCGTGAACCTCGTGGTAGCGGGCCGCGAAACTCCCCGGTGTCCCGGCGGCGAGTGTTTTGACCGCATCATCCGCTTTACCCTGATCGATCAAGACGCGAGCGAGGCGCAGACGTGCAATTTGACGCAGCTCCGCGTCCTTGGAATTATTCATCACCTGGGTCAAAGGAGCCACGGCGTCGGTCGACTTGCCGCTCTCGACTTCCATGCGGGCAATGGTCAAGCGAGCCTGGTCGGCATACGGAGATTCGGGGAAATTCTTGATGAGTTCCTCCGCTATCTGCCGGGATTTATTGGCATCGTCGGCTTGCAGCGCGCCGGTCATCTGGCTGAATTGATCCGCAGCGCGCAACGCGACCTCGTTCTTGTGCGACTGGTAGTGTTGATATCCGTACCAGCCGCCGACGCCGAGAATGATGCCGCCCAATATCCACGGGGCATATTCGGTAAACGCGCGCTTGACGGCTTCAAGTTGTTCATCGTCGGTTAAATATTCTTCAGCCATGGTCATTCCCCACCTTGAGACCCAATAACATGCCGATACGTTCACTGATTCGTTCGCTGGGGCAGTCCTCCTGGGCGAGTTCGCGGCGCAACGCCTTGACAGCCACGACCCCCCTGGCGACCTCCTCATCCCCCAACACGAGCGCATAGTGCGCGCCGCTCTTGTCGGCGCGCTTGAATTGCGTCTTGAAACTGCCGCCGCCCAGATTGATCTGAAGGCCCAGCTGTGGCCACGCATCCCGTAACTGTTCTGCCAGCTTCAGCCCCGGCAGTTCCGCGCGTTCGCCCACCATCACCAAATAGACTTGCGGCCTCACCGCAAGCCGCGGCAAGTCTTGCTTCTGCAGAAGCATCACGATGCGCTCCTGCCCCATAGCCCAGCCGATACCGGGCGTATCGACTCCCCCCAGCTGGGCGACCAGGCCATCGTAGCGCCCGCCGGCGCATACCGTGCTCTGCGAGCCGAGGGCGTCCGTGGTCCATTCGAAGACCGTGCGCGTGTAGTAATCGAGTCCGCGTACCAGATGTGGCTCGACATGATACTCGATGCCTGCGCTGCGCAACTGCGCGCATAAGGAATCGAAATGGCGCCGTGACTCCTGGTCCAAAGAATCGAGCAAGAGCGGTGCGTTGGCTACGATGCGCTGCATGTCCGGATTTTTGCTGTCAAGAATACGCAGCGGATTACCTGTCAATCGCCGCTTGCTGTCCTCGTCCAGGGACGCTTCGTGCGCGCTGAAATAAGCGGTCAGCTTCTCGCGGTAGACCGCGCGAGAGGCAGGCGTACCGAGCGAGTTCACCAATAGCTTCAGGCCCTTGAGACCCAGCAGCTTGAAGAGCCTCGCAGACAGCAGAATTATTTCCGCGTCAATGTCGGGTCCTTCGAATCCGAACGCTTCGGCGTCGATTTGATGAAATTGGCGATAGCGCCCGGCTTGCGGACGCTCGCGGCGGAACATCGGCCCCATGCACCATACGCGCAGACGCCCTTCGCGCAGCAGGCCATTGGAAATAACGGCACGCACGATGCCGGCGGTCGCCTCCGGACGCAGAGTGATCTGATCCTCACCCTGGTCGATGAAGCTGAACATCTCCTTCTCGACAATGTCCGTAAAATCGCCGATGGAACGCTTGAATAGTTCGGTATGCTCGATCACGGGCACCCGGAATTCATCGTAGCCGTAATTGGCGAATACCTGGCGGGCGATGCGCTCCAAGTGTTGCCAGGCGGCAATTTCCGCGGGCAATACGTCATGCACGCCGCGCAGTGGCTCGATGATCTTGCTCACGATATCTTTAGCCGGGTGGGCGCGTATTGCGCGCCGGTGCGGCACGCGTTTGATCGCTTCGAGCAGGCTCGCCGCGCGAGTCGCGCCGCAGCACCCCGTCAGCGCCGGCTTCGAATCGAGCCACCTCGCCCGCAAAAAACTGCGGACCGATGGCGACGGCGCGGTCGTTGATTTCCAGCTGTACGCCGCTGCCGGAACCCAAGTACACCCGTAACGGGGCGGCGCCGGCGATGACCTTGACGCTATTGGCGAGCCCATTGCCGGCGAAGGTGCGCCGGCCGCTGGCATCGTGCACGTCCACCCAGGAGTCGGCTGAAAAACTCAAACGCAATCGGGCCCGTCCTGCACCGGGGATGGCACCCGCAACCGCAGCACCCGGGGCTGCCGTACTCGATGAGCCGGCACTGGATGCGGCGCCCGCCGATTCCGAAGCGCCCGGAGTCGTCGGCCCGCCCGTCTCCGCCACGGCGGGCGTGTCGCCCGCCTCGATCATCTCCGCGGCCGCCTGCCGGTGGGTTGCCGCTGCTGCGGCTGCCGCGGGCGGTACGCCGCTAACGGTCGGCTTCACACGCTGGTGCCAGGGTCTCCACAGCAGCACACCGGCCAGCAATACCGCGGCGAACAGGCCGATGAAAATCTGCACCGGCGACCAATTGCCGAAGCTCGGGCCCTCCTCGCGCGTAGTCAGGAGCATGCTGGGCCCGGCGGTGATGATCTCAATTGGCCCTTGTGCACGTCCCTCGTATCCGGCCATGATCTCGCCGGCGGGCAAGCCCAGTAACGCGGCGTACTTCTTCAAATGCCCTTTGGCGTACACGCTAGGGCCTATGCGCTTGTAATCGTCCGCCTCGAGCGCATCGATTACCCATCGATCCAAGTGCATCTCATCGGCTGCTTTTTGCGCGCTCAACCCACGCCGCTCCCGCTCAGCCTTGAGCCTCGGGCCTGGGAGGGTGACAGCGTCGGTCATCGGTCGATGCCGTCGCGCATGCTTTGCGCCTGCTCGGAGTTCGGAAATTCAGTCTGCACACGGCGCGCGTACACCGCTGCAGCGACCGCATCGCCTAACTTGCGTTGTGCGCGGAACCCAAGCCACAGCACCTCCGGCGTGGGCGGATTTACGGCAAGATAGCGCTGCACGATATCGAGCGCCTGCTGCGCGTCGCCGCGGTCGAAGGCCACGTTACCCTGTTGCAGCAGTCCCTCGGGCATGTTCGGATGAATCGCCAGCGCGCGGGTAAAATAGCGGTCGGCGTCCAGGAGATTGCCGGCGCTGCGAACGCAAACCCCGGCGTTCACAAGAGCCACTTCGGGCGTCTGGTACAGCGGATTGCGCGCTACCTCGTTGAACAGCTTTTCACCGGCCGCCGTTTTGCCGGTGCGGCACAGAAAACCGGCGCGCGCGCCGGCAATATTCGGATCGTTCTTGCCCAAACGGGTCGCCGCCTCATAGGCACGTTCCGCATTGGCCATTTCGTTGACGCGTTCGTAAACAATGCCGGCCGTCTCTTGAACGTAGGCGTTCCCGCTATCCTCTTTGAGCGCACGTTCGACGCATTCGCGCGCCGTCGCCAGCTTGCCGAGCTTCATGTATTCGAGCGCCAACTGCATGTTCGCCTGCGCGGCTTGCGCAGGTTCCTTCTTGTAGGATTGGACCGGCCGCTGGTAGACAGGCTGGCTGTGGCAAGCACTCAAGACAACCCCAACGATCAAAGCCAGCGAGGGCGCCGCCCAAAAGAATTTGAATTGAAAATTCATTGGATTTGCACCGTACTGCGCGACACCGTGGGCAGTCTCGTCCCGAGCCGCACCAGTGTGCGGTCCGTAACTCTACCTGCCAATTGACCGCACGCTGCCTCGATGTCATCGCCGCGCGTGCGACGCGTGGTAGCGATGACGCCGTGGTCATTCAGAATGTCGCGGAACTTCGAAATAGTCGCCGCAGCAGAGCGGCGGTAGCGCGTTCCCGGAAACACGTTGAATGGAATCAGGTTGAGCTTAGCAGGACGACCCTGCATCAGACGGGCAAGTTGCCGCGCGTGTTCGGGCTTGTCATTCACGCCATCGAGCATCACGTACTCGAATGTGATGCTGCGGCCGTTTTGCTTATCGATGTAATGCCAGCAGGCCTCGAGCAACTCCGCGATCGGATGCTTGCGATTGATGGGCACCAGTTGATTGCGCAGCTCATCGTTGGGCGCATGCAAGGAAACAGCCAACGCGACGTTGCACTCCTCGGCCAATTTGTAGATCTGCGGCACCAATCCCGACGTGCTCAAGGTGATCCGGCGCCGCGACAAATCGTAACCTAAGTCATCCAAGAAAATTCGCATCGCCGGCAGCACATTGCGGTAATTGGCAAGTGGTTCCCCCATGCCCATGAAGACGATATTGGTGATGCTGCGGCGGCCTTCATCCGTTGCGGGGTGCGACCCGGCTAATTCGCGCTGCGCCAGCCAGACCTGACCCACGATTTCAGCCGCACTCAAGTTGCGGTTGAATCCTTGCTGTGCAGTGGCGCAAAAAGTGCAGTCCATCGCGCATCCCACCTGGCTGGAGATGCACAAGGTACCCCGATCCGGCTCAGGAATGTAGACCGTTTCGATCCCTTGGACCTCATCCATGCGCAGCATCCATTTGCGGGTCCCGTCCTTGGACACTTGTTCGGTGACGATTTGCGGCACGCTAATTTCAGCGATCTCAGTCAGCTGTGCGCGAAATTCCTGCTTAAGGTCGGTCATGCTGGAGAAATCAGCAGCACCGCGCCGGTACATCCACTTCATCAGCTGGCGGGCGCGAAACGGCTTCGCGCCGAGACGTGCCGCAACAAACGTCTCGAGCTGCGCGCGGGGAAGACCCAGCAAATTCACGCGTTCGCTCGACACTTTCTCAACTCCCCTTCGCCGCCGCTACGCTAGCGCGTACGCGGGCACAGTTCAGTTTCACGGAAAAAATAACTGATCTCGCGCGCCGCCGTGTCGGGAGCATCGGACCCGTGGACAATATTCTCATCGATGCTGGTGGCAAGGTCTGCACGAATCGTTCCCTGGGAAGCTTTCTTTGGATCCGTGGCACCCATGACCTCGCGATTCTTCGCGATGGCATTTTCACCCTCGAGCACCTGTACCATCACAGGGCCCGATGTCATGAAGCGCACGAGGTCCTTAAAAAAGGGCCGCTCGCGATGCACCGCGTAGAACCCCTCGGCTTCCGGTAGCGACAGCTGCATCATGCGGGCCGCGACCACTTTCAAACCGGCTTGCTCGAAACGCCGATACACCTCGCCGATCAGATTACGGCCGACGCCGTCTGGTTTGACGATGGATAGGGTTCGCTCGATGGACATTACAACCTCGCTGAAATGGACGAAAATCAACCCCGGCCAGGGCTGACAAAGACCGCGAAGTGTACTGGACGTTTAGCGCTCAAGCAATCATGATGATTACCGAAGTGCCTGTATTTGCTTGAGAAAACTTTCTTCGCCGGCGCGCGCCGCCGCTCATTCAAGCGCTCAGACGTTGAAACTCTCGCCGCACCCGCATTCGCCCTTGGCTTTCGGGTTTTGAAATTTGAACGCCTCGTTGAGCCCCTGTTTTACGAAATCCACCAGCGTGCCGTCGATCAACGGCAGGCTCTGAGCATCGACCACCACTTTGACGCCCCGAGCCTCGAAGACGGCATCTTCGGGTTTGATCTCGTCTGCGTAATTGACCACGTAGGCAAAGCCCGAACAGCCTGTTTTCTTGATGCCTACTCTTAAGCCGACGCCGATTCCGCGTTGCGCCAAATGAGTTTTGACTCGATTGGCCGCCGATTCCGTCAGTAATATCGCCATGCTGTGCTGTACCTCGCTCAAGTCAGCTGGAACACACCATACATAACACGCCAAGCCCGCACTCGCACGGAACCAGGGCGCGATTTTCTATTAATCCTCGTTCACGCCTGAGAGCTCGGCTCTCACCCGGATATGGGTACCCATCGGAGGTAGTCAATGGCCGCTGTGGCGGCCGCCAGCCAAGCGTCCTCGATGATGAGCAAACGGCCCATTTTTTCCACAGGCAGTGCAAATCGGACGCGCAGATCCGCGATGCTCTCTGGCAGCGCCCCCTCGAGAGGCTTTCCTGCCGCGTGGCTCGTGAGCCAGGAGGCAATGGCGATGGTATGGGGGCAGCCGAACGCCAAAAATCGCGCCGTGAGGAGCGTGCCCGTACCCGCTTGCAGATCAAATCGCACCCAAACCCCTTGTTCGCGGGTACCGGCTTCGCCCCTGAACACGCCCGGACCGGACAGTTCGCCGACATGGGTGGGTGCTTCAAAATAGCGTCGGGTCAGCTCGTTGTAGCTCACGGCGCGCCTGCGCGACCGGGCTCGGGTTCGGGCGCCCTAACCCGCTCGGTACGCTGTGCCTTGGGGCACCCGCCGGCGATTTGGCGCAGCCGGGCCACCTCCCGCGACAAGATTGCCACCGCGGAGTCGATGTCCCCTTCCCTCGTCGGACGGCCCAGCCCGAACCGCAGACTGCTTTCGCTTAGGCGATCGCTGCGGCCCAGCGCACGCAGCACGTACGAGGGCTCCGTCAGAGCCGACGTACAGGCCGATCCCGTCGACACGGCCAGATGCGGTCGAACTGCGGCAAGCAAACTTTCGCCCTCCACCCCTTCGAACGACACATTGAGCAAATGCGGCACCGCGTGCGCAATGCTGCCGTTGCGCAGCACGCCGCCGATGCGCACCAATCCCTCCCATAATCGGCGCTGAAGTTGCGCGATGCGCGCCGTTTCAATGGACGACATTGTGGATGCCAGCTTGAAGGCCAGGCCCATTCCCACCACTTGATGAGTGGCCACCGTGCCGGCTCGCAAAGCTCGTTCCTGACCGCCGCCGAATTGCAACGCAGAGAGATGTACGCGCGGCGATACCACCAGCGCACCCACCCCTTTGGGTCCGTACGCCTTGTGAGCGGAGAGCGACATCAAATCGATGCCAAGATTTGCAAAATCGATAGGGCATTTTCCGACACTCTGCGCTGCATCGACATGAAGCCACGCACCGTGGGGCCGGCAAACCGAGCTGATGGCGCCGATATTTTGAACAACGCCGATCTCATTGTTGACGTGCATGACGGACACCAGCACCGTATCTTTGCGCAATGCGCCGGCAATTTGCGCAGGGTCCAATAAACCATCGCCATCCGGCACCAGATACGTCACCGTCCAGCCGCGGCGTTGCAACTCGCGGCAGGCATCGAGCACCGCCTTATGCTCCGTGCGCACCGTGATGATGTGACGGCCGCGCTCGCGGTAGTACTGAGCGACGCCGAACAGGGCCAGGTTATTCGCCTCTGTCGCCCCCGAGGTCCAAATCACCTCGTCCGCGCAGCTGCCGACGGCAGCTGCGACCTGTTCGCGCGCCTCCTCGACAAGTGCGTTGGCTGCATCGCCATAATCGTGGCTCGCCGATGCCGGATTGCCGAATGCAGTCTGGGAAATCAAAATCTCCGCCATGCGCGCGGCCACGCGCGAATCGACCGGCGTGGTCGAGGCATGATCGAGATACACCGGAAATGCAGGCGGCGTCATTTGGAGCGCTGCGCGGATTGGCCCCGCCTGCCCTGCACCGCGCTCAATATGCCGCGCATGATGTTGAGCTCGTTGCGATCGAGTTGGGCACGATTGAATAGGCGCCGTAGGCGCTCCATCAAGTGTCCGGTTCTATCCTCGAAATCAATTTCGTTCAACACCTCGTGCAGGTGGGCGTAGAAATGTTCGACATCGCCCGATGGGGCTAGCGGCATTTCCAACTGGGTGTGCGAATGGGGCTGCTCCCGCGCCATGAAAATCTCATACGCTGCCAGCTGCACAGACATCGCCAGATTCAGCGAGCAATACTCCGGATTTGCGGGGATGCGCACCAGCACATTGCAATGATTCAAATCCTCGGTGGCAAGACCGTAGCGCTCGGAACCGAACAGCAGCGCGACCCGATTCCCTTCGGGCAAACCGACGATGCGACCGGCGATATCTCGCGGCGTCGTAAACTCCCAGTAATACGACCGCTGCCGCGAGGTAGTACCGGCAATAAAGGCGCAATCGCTGATTGCCTCGGTGACGCTGCCGACGATCCGAGCTTGAGCCAGAATATCGTCCGCGCCCGCCGCCAGCGCATTGGCTTCCGCATGAGGAAATGAACGCGGCCGCACCAGCACCAGATCCGACAGCGCCATGTTTTTCATGGCGCGCGCGACCGAGCCGATGTTGCCGGGATGGCTGGGATCGACAAGGACGATGCGAACGAGGTTGGTCACAGGTGATATTCTAGCGCCACCTTATGCAACCCCTGCTCAATATCGCAATGCGTGCCGCGCGGCGCGCCGGCGATTTAATTGTGAAAAGCCTGTCGCGCCTCGATTCCTTGAAAGTCGACACCAAAGGCCGCAATGACTTTGTCACGGACATCGACCGGAAGGCCGAAGCGGACATCATTGCGACCATCCGGCGCAGTTATCCGCAGCATGCGATTCTCGCCGAAGAATCCGGCGGCAGCGGCGCGGATGAATTTCGCTGGATCATCGATCCGCTCGACGGCACCACCAACTTTTTGCACGGTTTTCCCACCTTTGCCGTCTCGATTGCCGTGGAGCACCGGGGACGCCTGCAACACGCCGTTGTCTATGATCCAATGCGCCAGGAATTCTTCACCGCGTCGCGCGGCGACGGCGCGCAGCTCGAAGGCAAGAAAATTCGGGTCAGCGCCCAGCGCACCCTGGAGGGCGCGCTCATCGGGACTGGTTTTCCGTTCCGTGCCGGCGCGACCTACGTCGATGAATATCTGGCGATGCTCAAAGTCGTGATGTCGACTGCGGCGGGCATTCGTCGCCCCGGCGCGGCGTCCCTGGATTTAGCGTATGTGGCCGCGGGCCGCATCGACGGCTTTTGGGAATTCGGGCTCTCGCCGTGGGATACCGCAGCCGGCACGTTGCTCATTCAGGAAGCCGGGGGACGCGTCGGCACCCCCACCGGTGCCGAATACGGACTCGGCTCCAATATCGTGGCCGGCAACCCGAAAGTCTACGAGGCTCTGCTCGAAACAATCGGGCCGCTGACTCCGGCGGCGTTGCGCACCTAGAGCGAGCGCGGACCGGTTCCGCTGGGGCCGCGCTAGGGGGCCCGTCTAACGGGGGCCACCGCGGGATTATCCGGTGGTTCTACATAGCTTGAGCTTAGGGTGCTGCGCGGGTAGCCATAAAATTTGTATACCACGAGCCCGAGGGCTGCCCAGCCGAAAAAAACCAGGATCGTCACCAAGGGCAGCAACAAAAACAAACTCAGGCAGCCGATAAGTGCCAAGGGGCCGACCACCCATATACCGGGGGTGCGGAACGGCCTTTTCCTTTCCTTCGCCGTGCGCCGAAGGATCATGACGCCGAGCGCCACCGCAAAGAAGGCCGCCAATGTTCCGCCGTTGGACAAATCGGCAAGTTTGCCCACCGGGAAAAAAGCGGAAGCGCACATGACGACGCTTCCCGTGATCAGGGTCACGACATACGGCGTCTGGAAACGCGGGTGAATTTTGGTCAACGCGTCCGGCAGCAGCCGGTCTCTTGCCATGCTGAAGAACACGCGAGTCTGACCGAACATCATCATCAAGATGACGGAAGGCAGTGCCAGGAAGGCGGCCAGGCCAATAAGGCGCGATACCTTATCCCAACCGATTTCCCGCAGCACATGCGCCAGCGGTTCATCGCTGCACACCAGCGAGGAATGTTTGGCCGGGTCCATGCACGCGTGCAGCATCTCGGGGGTGCCGGGCTCGATGCCCTGCCCTGCTGCGTCCATCACCGGTTGCGCACCGATCGAGCCGATGGCGCCGCTCGCCACCAGCAAGTAGAAGATCGTGCAGATGAGCAAGCTGCCGATGAGACCGATGGGCATGTTGCGCTGGGGATTTTTCGTTTCTTCCGCCGCCGTCGAGACTGCGTCGAACCCGACATACGCGAAGAATATTGAAGCGGCGGCTCCGCCGATTCCGAGCACGCCCAGCGGCGCGAACGGGTGAAAGTTCGACATTTTGATGACCGGCAAGGCCAGGGTGCAAAACAGGATCAGCGCGGCCACCTTGATACACACCAAAACCGCATTGACGGTTGCGCTCTCGCGCGTGCCGAGCGCCAGCAATGTCGTCACCAGCGCGGCAATGAACATGGCGGGCACATTGATAAATCCTCCGGCAAAGTAGCCTTTGGATAGATACAGGGGTATGTGAATATTGAAGCTATGCTGTATCAGCGGGACGAAGTAGTTGGACCAGCCGACAGACACGGCGCTCGCGGCGATGGTGTATTCGAGAATCAGCGCCCACCCGACGATCCAGGCGATGAGCTCGCCCAAAACGGCGTACGAGTAAGTGTACGCAGAGCCGGAAACCGGCACCATGGCGGCTAATTCAGCGTAGCACAGCGCGGTGACCGCACACACGAACCCCGCAACAATGAAGGACGCCATCATTCCGGGACCGGCCTTTTGCGCCGCCTCGGCAGTCAAGACGAAGATGCCGGTGCCAATGATGGCGCCGACCCCGAGCATCGTGAGCTGGAACGCGCCTAATGAACGGGTGAGGGATCTCTTTTCGGCACTCGCCAAAATAGCGTCAAGGGGTTTGATGCGCCAATTCATCGTATCTCCCGTTTTTTAAAACTGCTCGGACTTTAGCGGCTTTCCTACCGCGCACGCAAACTATTGCTTCATGCGGCGTCGTAATCGGATGTTTATGCATTCCACGGCTGCCGAGAATGCCATCGCGACATACAAATATCCCTGCGGGATCTCACGTTCCAGCGATTCCGCGATCAGCGCGATGCCCACCAACACCAAAAACGCCAAAGCCAACACCTTGATGGTCGGATACCGCTCGATGAAGGCGCTCACCGAGCCGGACACCACCATCATGATTAACACTGAAATCACGATCGCGGCGATCATGACCTCGATGTGTTGCGCCAGCCCGATGGCGGTGAATACCGTGTCCAACGAGAACACGATATCGATCAGGCCGATCTGAATGATGATCATCCACAGCGAATTCATCAGCCCGGGCTTGCGCGTCTTCGCTTTCCCCCCCCACATGTCACGGATCTCCATGATGCTGCTCACCACCAGGAAAGCACCTCCGGCGAACAGAACCAGATCGCGGGCGGACACGTCCGTCCCCAGCGCCCGAAAAAGCGTGTTTTGCAGAGTGGCCAGCCACACGACGGAAAACAGCAGAGCAATGCGTGTGAGCATCGCGAATCCCAAGCCTAAGATGCGCCCGCTGCGTCGTTGTGCTTGCGGCAGGCGATTGACGAGAATCGCCAGAAAAATGATGTTGTCGATGCCGAGTACGATCTCCAGCAGCGTAAGCGTCAGAAACGACAACCACGTTTGCGGATCGTAAAGCAATTGCATCAAATCACTCTGTCTCGAACGTCGCAGAACGTATCGAGGCCCATTTTTGCTTAGGGGAGGCCGTCGATTTCTTCAGGTTTGGTTGCCTTGCGCTCCAGCAAATCATCGACCCGCAGCCCGAGGTCAAGAGACAAGGCGGCCGAGATGTAGATCGAAGAATACGTCCCGGCGAGGATGCCGATGACCAGCGCTGCCGAAAACCCACGCAACGTCTCGCCGCCGAAGATCAACAGCGCTACCACCACCAGCAATGTCACCAGCTTGGTCATCAAGGTCCGCGACAGGGTCTGATTGATCGACTCGTCGATGACCTGGGCGATCGAGAGCTTTCGAGCTGAGCGGGCGCGCTCGCGGATACGGTCGAACACGATCACGGTATCGTTGAGCGAATAACCGATGACCGCCAGTACCGCCGAAATGGCGGTCAGATCGAAAGTCATCTGGGTTGCCGCAAAAAAGCCGACGACGCAGATGGGGTCATGCAGTACCGCGAAAATCGCGCCCAAAGCGAGTTTGGGCGTAAATCGAAATAACACATAGATCAAGATCAAGACCAGTGTGGCGAATAGCGCCCAGCCGCCCTTGACGAACAGTTCCTGGCCTACCTGGGGTCCCACCACTTCAGTTCGCTGCAGCTTTGCGCCGGGGTCGATCTTGGAAAACATTTCCAGCACGCGCGCACCGATCTGATCTCCCTTGGCATTCGGATCCGGCGGCAAGCGCACCAAGATGTCCCTGGAACTGCCGAAGGCCTGCACTTGCGCGCCGGCCACGCCGGCGCTTGCGAGCGCCGCGCGCAAGGTTTCAATGTTTGGAGCTTGCGGAAAATTCGTCTCGACCACGACCCCGCCCGTGAAATCCACGCCAAGATTCAACCCGCGAATGAACACCAGCGCCAGCGACACCACGATCAGAACGGCGGACAACCCGTACCACACCTTGCGGGTGCGCATGAACGGGAAGTGAGTTGCCTTGTGGAAAAATTCCATGTCCGTTCCTCTAGATCGACAAGCGATCGAGCTTGCGCCTTCCGCCGTAGATAATCTGCACGAGTGCGTGGCTGCCCATGACCGACGTGAACACCGAGGTGAAAATGCCGAGCACCAAAACCACGGCGAAACCGCGAATCGCACCGGCACCGAAGGACCACAACACGACGCCGGCGATCAGCGCCGTGATATTGGAGTCCGTGATCGCCGATAAAGCCCGTTCGAATCCAGCGGCGATCGCGGCGCGCGGCGTGACGCCGTTGCGCAATTCTTCTCGGATGCGTTCGTAGATCAGGATATTTGCATCCACCGCCATGCCCACGGTCAATACCACCGCGGCTATGCCCGGCAGCGTCAAGGCCGCGCCGAAAACCGATAACAACGCCGTCAGCAGCACCACGTTGGCCGCCAGTGCGATATCAGCGATCAATCCGAATACTTTGTAATAGACCGCCATGAAGATGAACGCGGCGAGCATGCCGAACACCATCGCCTTGATGCCTTTGTCGATGTTGTCCTGGCCCAAGCTCGGCCCTATCGCCCGTTCCTCGACCGGAGTCAGGGGCGCCGCGAGGCCGCCGGCGCGCAGCAGCAGCGCCAGTTCCCGGCCCTCGATTGGATTGACGCCCGTGATCTGAAAATTGTTGCTGAATACGCCGCGGATGGTTGCGCGATTAATGACCTCTTCGGTGGTGCGATCGACCTCTACGCCTTGCGCGTTCTTCTCGCGCGAACGGTCGATGAATACCACGGCCATCAAATGACCCAGATTCTCTTGGGTGTTCTTCAGCATTTTTGCCGCGCCGCGGCTGTCCAATCCCACTGAAACTGCCGCACCGTCCTGAGTGTTCGGTTGAAACGTGGCGTCGGTCAATTGATCGCCGGTCACGACAACCTCGCGCTTCAGCAACACCGGTTGCTTCTCCCGTGAATAGAACAGCTTCGAGCCCAACGGCACCCGCCCGGTAGCCGCGGCCTCGAGCGGATTGTTAGTCTCATCGACCATGCGAAATTCCAAGGTCGCGGTCTTGCCGAGAATTTTCTTCACCTCGGCGGAGTTTTGCAGTCCCGGCAGCTGGATGGCGATACGGTCAACCCCCTCGCGAGCGACCTGCGGTTCCGAGACCGCCAATTCCGGACTGTTGAGGCGGTTGCGCAGAATGACGATGTTCTGCGACACGGCGTAATCCTGGCGTTCCTTGATTTCTTGCGGGGTGAGCTGCAGTTCCAGCGCAGGAGCGCCCGCTACGGTGGTCTCGACCAAGTTCAAGTTGCGATTATCGGCGAGGATGGCCGCTTTGCCCTTGGCGAAGGTGTCGGCATCGCGAAATAGCACACGCACGCGCTTTTGGTCGTACTCGACCGCCACGTCTTGGTAGGCCACGCGGGCATTGCGCAGCGAGGAGCGAAAATCTTGTTCGCGCCGATCCAGCAGTTGCTTCACGGCGCCCTGCACATCGACTTGATAAACAAGATAGACACCGCCGCGAAGGTCCAGGCCCAGCTTGACCGGGTTCAAGCCCAAATTACGCATCCAGCTCGGCACGCGCGAAGCCTGCGACAGAGCGATGGTGAACTGGCCGGGGCGGGCCTCGCCGATGACATCGCGCGCCTTCAACTGATCCTGCTTGCTGCTGAAGCGCAACGTCAGGCGTCCCTGCTCCAAAAACACCCCTGAAGGCGTGACGCCCTTGTCCTTCAGAATTTGCTCGATGCCGCGGCGGTCGCTCTCCGTGACGGCGGCCCGGTCGGCCGCCAGCTGCAATGCATTTTCCTCCCCGAACAAATTTGGCAGCGCCAGGAAGATCCCTGCAAGCAATACGATCGCGACCAACGCGATCTTCCAGCGCGGGTAGGAAATCATGCGCTTTTGACCGTACCCTTCGGCAGCACCTGAGCAACCTGAAATTTCTGCAGCTTGATCTTGACGCCGTCGGCGATCTCAAGGGTTAGGAACTGCTCGCCCACCTCGGTCACCTTGCCGAGGATGCCGCCGGTGGTCGCAATCTCATCGCCCACCGCGACCTTTGACAACATTTCACGCTGCTCTTTGGCGCGCTTGCTCTGGGGCCGGATGAGTAAAAAGTAAAACACCACCAGCA
>JALYIT010000004.1 GCA_030775645.1 Pseudomonadota bacterium
GTTTCTATCATGGCAGCGAAAGCAAAGAAGGCGAAGAAGAAGGTAGCAAAGAAAAAGGCCGCTAAGAAAAAGTAAGCCTTCGAAAGTAATCAACTGTGCCCGCGTAAGCGGGCACAGTTGTTTTTGAAGGTCGAGAATTCGCCGTGCCAACGGATAAGTCACTGGAAAAAAAACGCCGCGCCGCGCAAGCCGCGGTCCCCTATATCGAAAGCGGCATGCTGCTTGGAATCGGTACCGGATCGACGGTCAATCAACTCATCGAAGTGCTGAAGGAGCGCAAAATACAGCTTAGCGGCGCTGTCTCGAGCTCGAGTCAGACTTCGGAAAAACTAAAGGCCGCGGGTATAACCGAACTGGATCTGAATACCACCGGCGATCTGCCTTTGTACATCGACGGCGCCGACGAAGCCGATGCCGACGGCGTCTTGATCAAAGGCGGGGGCGCCGCCCTCACGCGCGAGAAAGTCGTGGCCGCCGCCTCGAAGCGATTCATTTGCATCATTGATGACTCGAAGTTGGTGCCGGTGCTCGGTCGCTTCCCGCTGCCTGTCGAGGTCATACCGATGGCCCGATCCTATGTGGCGCGACAGATCGTGAAGCTCGGTGGGCAGCCTGTTTGGCGAGAAGGAGCCGTCACGGACAATGGCAATCCCATCTTGGACGTCCACAATCTGAAGATCACCGACCCCAAGGCGTTGGAGTCGGCGTTGAATCAAATTGCGGGAGTCGTCACTGTAGGTCTATTCGCCTGGCGCCGCGCCGATGTCCTCATCGTAGCGGGAGACTCCGACGTGAAAGTTATCGACATCGCAAACCCAGTCGCTGGCGGCTAGATTTCCAATCGGGTGCCGATCTCAACGACTCGATTGGGGGGCAATCCATAGTAGTCGGCAATGACCTGCGCCCCCCGGGCCATTTGCATGAATGCCTTGCGGCGCAACGGCGGCATATCGGAGCGGCGCCCCGGGATCAGTTCTTCGCGGCTCAAAAAGTACGTCGTTGCCTCAGGTTCGCAAGGGACCCCGAGGCTCTCCGCGTCCCTTAGGATCGCCGTGATGTTGGCCTTCTCCATGAATCCCACCTGAGCCACCACCCTGACGATACCCTCGCACACCGGGGTGACAGTCAAGCGCTTGGCCGCGGTTACGCGCGGCACTTCGCGGGTCACGACGGTCAAAAGGACCACTCGTTCGTGTATGACGTGATTGAACTTGATGTTGTTGAGCAGGGCACGGGGTATGCCAGAGGCCTTCGCGTCCATGAAGATCGCTGTGCCCGCCACCCGCACCGGCGGATCGCGCTTTAAGTCTTCGATAAAATCGCGCACCGGTTTTTGTTCACGCAACAGACGTCCCATGACCGAGGCACGGCCGCTCTGCCAAGTCTGCATCAGCCAGAATATGATCAATCCGGATACCAACGGCAGCCAACCTCCGTCCTCAAGCTTGGTCAGATTGGCGAGCAGGAAGGCGATATCCATGAGGAACAGCAAGGACAAGCCCGTGCGCAGCAGGCGGCTTTCCTTGCCGGTCCGCGATTTGATGAGACTCAATGTCAGCGGAGTCACGATGGTCATCGCGCCCGAGACGGCCAAGCCATAGGCGCCGCCCAACGCCGCTGAGCTGCCGAAGCCAAGAACCAACGCGCAAGCCGCAACCATGAGCATCCAATTCATGCTGGGCACATAAATCTGTCCAGCCACAGACGCCGATGAATGCTCGACCCGCAGGCGCGGCAACAGCCCTAGGCTCACCGCCTGGGTGGTCACGGAGAACACGCCCGAGATCACCGCCTGCGATGCGATGACCGTCGCAGCGGTGGCCAGCACCACCAGCGGCCATAACGACCATGAAGGGGCCATCAAATAGAACGGGTTGCTGATGGCTGCAGGATTCTCGATGAGCATCGCTCCCTGGCCGAAATAGTTGATGACCAATGCCGGCATCACGATGCACATCCAGCTCAGCCGAATTGGTGTTTTGCCGAAGTGTCCCATGTCGGCATACAAGGCCTCGCCGCCCGTCACGCATAGAAAAACGCCGGCAAGAACTGAAAGCGATGCTATTTGATGCTGAACCAACAGCGCGATAGCACGCGTTGGATCGATCGCCTGAAGCACTTGGGGCTCCCGCACGATCCAACGTAGGCCCATTACCGTCAAGGTGGCGAACCAAAACAACATCACCGGCCCGAACACCTTTCCCACAGATCCGGTACCCTTCCTTTGAATGAGGAAGAGGCCCACCAAGACGACCAGGGTAATGGGCAACACGGGGATCTGTGCATCAGGCGCCGCCACATGCAAGCCTTCGACGGCGCTCAGTACGGATATGGCGGGTGTGATCGCGCCGTCGGCGAAGAACAGCGATGCGCCGAGAATCCCGAGCATCCCGTAAAGTTTGCGCCGGGGACTTGCACGCGCGGTGTTGATGACCAGCGCGGTCAACGCGAGTACGCCGCCTTCGCCTTTGTTATCCGCGTTGAGCACCACCAAAACGTACTTGACCAAGATCACCAGGACGAGCGACCAGAAGATCAGCGAAAGAACGCCAAATATATGTTCCGGCGTGACCGCGATACCGGGCCCAACGAAACAGGCCGACATGGCGTATAGGGGGCTGGTGCCGATGTCGCCAAACACGACGCCGAGGGCGGCCAGCGCAACGGGCGCGAGCCGCTGACTCGAATTGTGGGTCGCCGACATTTTCCTACATCCTAAAAGAAAAGGGCCCACGTGAGCGGGCCCTGTTTGGCTGGGGGACTAGGATTCGAACCTAGGTAAACGGTGTCAGAGACCGTTGTCCTACCACTAGACGATCCCCCAAAACCGATCGCGTGAGCCCTGGAGGCGAAAGCGGTTCTCTCGTGGCTAACGCTTCGAGAACTGGGTGCCGCGGCGAGCCTTGCGACGACCGACTTTCTTACGTTCCACTTCCCGCGCATCGCGGGTCACAAAGCCTGCCTTGCGCAGCGGCGATCGGAGAGTTTCATCGTAGGCCATCAATGCGCGCGTGATTCCGTGGCGGATCGCGCCGGCTTGGCCGGTAATTCCACCACCTTCCACATGAGCTTCGACATCGAACTTGCCATCGAGCTGCACTGCCCCGAAAGGCTGCTGAACGATCATTCGGCCCGTTTCGCGGCCGAAGAATTCATCCAAGGTCCTGCCGTTGATCGAAACCTTGCCGGAGCCTTGACGCAGGTAAACCCGCGCACTGGAGGTTTTGCGTCGGCCGGTGCCGTAAAATAAATTGGCTGCATTTGCCATTGATGGTCCTACTTAAAGTTCCAGCGCTTTGGGCTGCTGTGCTTGATGGGGATGATCCTTGCCGCCGAAGACATGCAATTTCTTATACATGCGACGGCCAAGAGGGCCTTTCGGCAACATGCCTTTGACAGCAAATTGAATCGCCCGCTCTGGGTGCTCCTGCAGCAATTTACCCAGTGAGATGCTCTTAAGATTGCCGACGTAGCCGGTATGCTGGTGGTAGAACTTGTCAGTGAGTTTCGCGCCCGTAACCCGCACTTCGCCGGCGTTGACCACGACGATGTGATCGCCCAGATCTTGGTGCGGCGCATAATTTGGCTTGTGCTTACCCTTCAGGCGGTGCGCTATTTCGGAGGCCAACCGGCCGAGAGTTTTGCCTGTCGCATCGACTAAAAACCAGTCGCCGCGAGTCTCTGCAGGCCTTGAAAATACGGTATACATGGAATTCTCAGAAGTTATAGGGTCTTGGCGAAAGGCGCGAAAGTGTACAGAACAGCACGCGCAGACGCCAGTCCCGCTTCGTCGCGTCCAAGGGCCTATAATATAATGTATCCATGAACACCCGTGCTTTCAGTGGCGCCGACCGCATAATTGGCGAAATTGATAAAATTATCAAGAACTTAACGGTTTCTGCGCGCGCGTCTCGCGACATGCCGGAACTCCAGTGCGTGGGTACCCTCGAGGAGTCAGACCGCGCCGAGTCAGTGCGTCTCATGCGGGTGAATCACTCCGGAGAAGTCGCTGCGCAGGCGCTATACCAGGGCCAGGCCCTCACGGCACGCGACCCTCAGGTCCAATCCGCGATGCAACACGCAGCCGCCGAAGAGCTCGACCATCTGGCCTGGTGCGAGCAGCGGCTGAAGGAGTTGGAGGGCCGCACGAGCGTGCTGAATCCCCTATGGTACTTGGCCTCCCTGGGCGTGGGTGCCCTCGCCGGCGCACTCGGAGATCGAACCAGCCTAGGCTTTATTGCGGAAACGGAAAAACAGGTGGAATCCCACTTGCGCGAGCACCTACAGCGCCTCAGTCCCCACGATGTACGCAGCCGCGCAATCCTAGAACAGATGAGACACGATGAGGTGCGGCATGGGGCGAAGGCCGCGTCGATGGGCGGTGATAAAGCCCTGCCCCTTCCCATCACGTTGGCCATGCGTGCAACCTCAAAACTGATGACCCGGGGCTCATATTGGATCTGATTTGGGCCATATCGGAAGGCGCTTTGGGACCTATACGGCGCCTATCGGGGTTTGTTAGTGCTTGCGATTCCGGGACTTATGTAATAAAACGTGCGCCAGCATCGGCGTTTAACCGACGAAAAAACTAAAGGGAGTGACCATGGAAGAAGGGGCAAAAGCCTTAAGCGATATCCCAGCGATCAATCGTTTCTTGAGCTACTGCCGCATCCGGACAGTCCCTTCCAAGACCGTGATCATTCACGCCGGCGAT
>JALYIT010000005.1 GCA_030775645.1 Pseudomonadota bacterium
AAACCCGTCGGACGTCTCGTTATCAATTTAGAGCGCGTCGCCAAAGGCCGCGCAGGTTCGGCAGATGATGTTGACCTGCGTAATGGCGATCAACTGTTGATTCCGAAGCGCATTCAAGAAGTCACGATCCTAGGCGAAGTACAGAGTCCAACGTCTCACGTCTATCAAGCGGGGCTTACGCGGGATGACTATATTGCGAAGAGCGGCGGCATTACGCAAAAGGCCGATAGAAAACGAATCTACATTGTCCGGGTCAATGGAGACGTAATTTCAGGCGAGCGGACGGGCGGATGGTTTAGGCGCTCTCGGTCCGTGCAAATGCGTCCGGGAGACACCATTGTTGTGCCGCTGGATACCGAGCGGGTGAGGGCATTGCCGTTGTGGCAGGCTGTAACTACGATTATCTATAACCTCGCAGTGGCGGTATTGGCAGTGCGCAGTACCTAACAGGTGAGAACGGGCTCAACCCCGGCACCCGGGCTCTACCGCAGCGCAGTAAAATTGGAATATGGATGCTGGAAACGAAATCGATATTGATAACAGGCGGAACCGGATCTTTCGGTAAAGCTTTCGTAAGAATGGTTTTGCAGCGCTTTCCGAACATCAAGCGGTTAGTAGTCTATTCTCGAGATGAACTAAAGCAATCCGAGATGAGTGAGGAATTTTCGGGTTCCAAGTACCGCGGACTCAGGTATTTCATTGGAGACATTCGCGATGAAGCGCGTTTGCGACGAGCGCTTGCGGGCATAGACGTGGTCATTCACGCTGCCGCGCTAAAGCAAGTTCCGGCCGCGGAATACAACCCTTTCGAATGTATCAAGACCAATGTCCTTGGTGCCCAAAATCTCATTGAAGCATGCTTGGACAGCAATGTAGAACGTGTTGTGTCCCTTTCGACCGATAAAGCTGCCGCGCCCATCAATTTGTACGGCGCGACTAAGCTCTGCTCGGATAAGCTATTCGTGGCAGCGAATAATATAAAGGGAAGTCGCAACATCCGATTTAGCGTTGTCCGCTACGGAAATGTCATGGGTAGCCGGGGTTCCGTAATCCCCTATTTTTTGAAACTGCGAGAATCTGGGGTCTTGCCGATCACCGACCCTCGAATGACGCGGTTCAATATTTCGCTTCGCGATGGTGTGGAAATGGTTCTTTGGTCGGTCGAAAATGCGTGGGGCGGAGAGGTGCTCGTACCGAAGATTCCTTCCTATCGTATTGTTGATGTTGCCACCGCCGTAGGTCCAAATTGTAAGCAGCAGATCGTGGGCGTGCGCCCGGGCGAAAAAATCCACGAGGAAATGATTACCGCAAGCGACAGCTTCAATACCGTCGATATTGGAAAATATTTTGCAATTTTGCCGTCCGCCGGTAATTTCTCGGTCCAAGATTATTGCGGGCAACTAAGCGGTAAACTCGTGGAATCAGGTTTCGCGTACGACAGTGGCACCAACCCTCATTTTCTATCCGTCGAGGAATTGCGCGCCTTGATTGCCGAGCACGTACGTGCAGATTCGCTGGCATAGGGTGATGCTTGGAATTTATCCCCTATAGTTGCCAAAACATCGATCAGGAAGATATTGATGCAGTCAGTGCCGTTCTGAAGTCGGATTACCTGACCCAAGGTCCAACGATACCCCTCTTCGAACAATATTTTGCCGATCGACACGAGGTTGCGCACGCGGTGGCGGTCAGCAACGCCACGGCAGGTTTGCATATTGCATTACTCGCCCTCGGTGTCGGTCCGGGATCGACGGTCTGGACCAGCCCCAACAGTTTCGTTGCATCGGCGAATTGCGCTCTTTATTGTGGTGCCGACATTGATTTTGTCGATATAGACGCTCGCACACGCAATATGTCGGTGGATGCGTTGCGCGAGAAACTTGCTAGCGGGGCTTCCAGCCGCAAGCTGCCAAAAGTTGTGATACCAATAGACTTTGCCGGCTTGCCATCCGATTTGCGAGAGATTCGCCAATTGGCGGACGAATACGGCTTTCGTATCCTAGAAGACGCGTCCCACGCGACTGGGGCAACGTATCTGGGAAAACCGGTGGGGAGCAATTTCGCGGATGTGACAGTGTTTAGCTTTCACGCGGTCAAGATTATCACCACAGGCGAAGGTGGAATGGCCACTACCAACGACGAAGTATTGGCGCTTCGCCTGCGCCAATTGCGTACTCATGGTATTACCCGAGACCCACAAGTAATGGAGCACCCATCGCCCGGCGCGTGGTATTACGAGCAAAAAATATTGGGATATAACTATCGGATGACCGATATACAAGCTGCCTTGGGTATATCACAGCTACGGCGCCTCGATATACTGAGGTCTCAGCGCGAAATACTGGTCAATCGTTACAATGAGCTGCTAGCGGAGCTTCCTCTAATATTGCCGGTACGTCTAAGCGACCGCGAGAGTTCCTGGCATCTTTATGTAGTCGAGGTTGACGATGAAAGTACCGATAAGACGCGCGGCGCCGTATTCGAATGCCTGCGCACTCAGAAAATCGGTGCGAACGTACATTACGTCCCAATTCACACGCAGCCTTTTTATGAAAGGCTGGGTTTTAAAATGGGCGACTTCCCGGCCAGCGAGCGCTACTACAATCGTGCAATCTCCATACCGCTTTTCCCGGCCCTGACCGAAGCGCAGCAAATCCGCGTCGTTGCAGCGCTTCAAAATGCGCTGCACTCTTAAGTGTCTCGTTAGAGAAGCGTGCTCATGGATCTTGCATTGGGTACTGTCCAATTCGGCATGCTGTACGGCGTCGCAGGCGGTAAGTGCTTGCCGACCGATGATGAAGTGCGCAGGATTCTAGAACTGGCCTTTGAGCGGGGCATAACAATGCTTGATACGGCACCTGCTTACGGCAATATAGAGGCTCGGCTGGGATCGTTGTGCGATAACTTGGATTTCAAAATCGTTTCCAAGATTCCTCCGCTACCAAATGAACTGGATGACATCAGCGCCGGTCAGTGGGCCGTGGAATCAGCGCAATCATCGCGCGAGCGGTTGGGCTACAGACTTTATGCTTTGCTGTTTCACCGCGCCGAGGATTTGCTGGATGCCCGAGGTGACGCCGTTCTCGACGCTCTGGCAAAGTGGGCGACGGCTGAAAATATTCTAATCGGTGCGTCGGGTTACGACGTCGCAACCGTGCGCTATCTATTCGAGAGGCAACGCATCTCCATCGCGCAACTGCCGGGAAACGCCCTAGACCAGAGGATTGGCACTGTTTTGGAGAAACTGCAACCGAAACCCGAGCTGCATCTGCGATCGGCGTTTCTACAAGGCCTTTTACTCCTCCCTTTCGATGATGCTGTACGGCTCGTGCCTGCCGCAACCACTGCACTGCAGCAATGGCACCACTGGATCAGGTTTCGCGGAATGACCGCGCTGCAGGGGGCACTTTCTATTGTCAAAGCGTTTGAGGACGTTAGTGCCTGCGTAGTCGGCGTGGACAAAATTGCTCAGCTTGCAGAACTTTTGAATGCTTGGCGAGACGTACAACCTATCCGCGCCGCAGATCTCGCCAGCTACGATTCTCAGGCGATCGATCCACGATTGTGGAGATAGCCGAGAATAATGAAGCGAGAGGCAATTGTTCGAGCAAGAACTTTGCGATCCAAATTGCCCGGAAAGGTCGTGGATCCTATTATTGTAGAACTTGGTCGTTCGGCTAAGACATACGGGAAGTGAATGTGAAGGACGAAACGTTTCAGCGGGATGTATTCGTGACGGACGAGGGGAACCGTTATTTTGGGCGCAACAAAGACGGTCTCGAAAGTCCGTCACCGGTCAAGAATTTGGTGACCGAAAGATTAGCCCACCATCTTGCGCCTTACCAGCGGGCACAAGTTCTGGAGGTTGGTTGTTCTTCAGGCGGCAATCTGGCAGCCCTAAGCAGTCGCGCGTCGGTTGACTGCTTTGGTGTTGATCCTTCCAGCGATGCGGTGCGCGTGGGCAAACAGACTTATCCGAATATCGATCTTTATGTGGGGTCTGCCGATACGCTACCTTTCAGTGATGGATCTATGGACATGGTGTGGTTCGGATTCTGTCTTTATCTCGTAGATCGAGCGCTACTGCATCGCGTCATATCGGAGGCAGATCGAATAGTGAAAGATGGTGGGATTGTTGCGATTCATGACTTTGATCCCGTTGTACCCTGCGTGCGACCCTACAAGCATGTGCAGGGAGTGAATTCTTATAAAATGAATTATTCAGCGCTTTTTTTGAGCGATCCGGCGTATTCGCTCGTCGAGAAGGTGGCTTTCACCCACGATAATATCCAATGGACAAGCGATGTTCAGGAACGCTTAGCGCTGTGGATCTGTCGCAAAAACTTACTGCTTGGTTACCAGGTACTGTAAGGCAAACATGATGTTTAGTGAATCAGTGGCCTCTCGTGCTCGGACGCGGGAAATCGGCGTTACAAGTGCGTTCGCTTGGATCATGCCTTGAAGACCGTTGCCATCGTCCAAGCGCGAATGGGTTCGATTCGTCTACCAGGCAAGGTCATGCGAACGATATGTGGCGTACCGCTCATCGTACTGTTGATGGAACGTCTCGGAAAATCGAGACGGATAGATCAGATCGTGCTCGCCACCTCGAAAGACGCGCGAAACGATAGCCTCGCGCAATGCGTGCGCGACCTCGGACACGTCGTATATCAAGGTAGCGAGGACGACGTACTGGACCGTTTCTATCAAGCGGCGACGCAGGTCGGGGCCGAGACCGTGGTTCGAATTACTGGTGATTGCCCGTTGATCGATTCATCGCTCGTTGATGAAGTGATCGGCCGATATCTGGAGTGCAGTGCCGACTATGCATGCAATACGTCGCCGCCCACATTTCCGGATGGGCTGGATACCGAAGTGTTTTCGTATCGGGTTCTGCAAGCCGCTTGGACTCAAGCGAAGTCGGCCTACGAGCGTGAACATGTCACTCCATTCATGCGTGAATCCAAGCAGTTCATTTGTGTGAATTATGCCAACGGCACAGATGTTTCGGCCGAACGCTGGACCGTGGACGAACCGGAGGACTTTTATCTTGTACAAAAAATCTTTGAAGCGTTTCACCCGCGGCGCGACTTTGGCTGGAACGAGGCGCTTGCGCTGGGCACCCGCCACCCGGAGTGGTTCATGAAAAATCGGCATTTGAAGCGCAACCAGGGCCAAGAGATCGGACGGGGGCAAAAACTCTGGCAACGCGCAAAGCGGGTTATTCCCGGCGGCAACATGTTGCTCTCGAAGCGCGCTGAGATGTTCTTGCCGGAGCAGTGGCCCGCCTATTTCAGCAGGGCAAAGGGCTGCAAGGTGTGGGATCTGGATGGGAATGAGTATGTTGATATGTCCATCATGGGCATCGGTACGAATATCCTTGGTTACGGACATCCCGAGGTTGATTCGGCTGTGCATGCGACCATCGACGCGGGCAACATGTCTACTCTGAATTGCCCGGAAGAGGTATATCTTGCCGAGAAGCTCATTGAGTTGCACCCATGGGCGCACATGGCACGCTTTGCCCGCTCCGGCGGTGAGGCCAATGCCGTCGGTGTGCGAATAGCTCGGGCTGCCAGCGGGAAAGACAAGGTAGCGATTTGCGGCTATCACGGTTGGCATGACTGGTATCTCGCCGCCAATCTTGGCGACCAGAAGAATCTAGCTGGCCATTTGCTTCCCGGTCTGGAACCAAATGGTGTGCCGCAAGAACTTCGCGGGACTGTGTTGCCATTTAATTACAACATGCTCGACGAACTAGAGGCTTTGCTGAATGCGCACGATATCGGGGTGATCATGATGGAAGTTTCGCGAAATCAGGGGCCTATCGACGACTTTTTGCATAAGGTTCGGAAACTGGCGACGCAGCGCGGAATCGTGCTCATATTTGACGAGTGTACCTCTGGATTTCGGCAGACCAACGGTGGCCTGCACAAGCTTTATGGCGTAGAGCCCGACATGGCGATGTTTGGTAAGGCAATGGGGAACGGCTATGCGATTACTGCCACGATAGGGCGACGCGAAGTCATGGAAGCGGCACAAACGTCTTTTATCAGCAGTACTTTCTGGACTGAGCGGATCGGTCCGACCGCCGCGTTGAAGACATTGGAGGTTATGGAGCGAATCCGATCGTGGGAGCAGATCACCCGAGTCGGTACCGATATCACGGGACGATGGCAGAACCTAGCCAGGAAATATAATCTTAAGATCACGACCAACGGACTTCCAGCGCTCACAAGCTTCGCCTTCAATAGCAGCAACGCACTTGCATACAAGACATTAATAACTCAAGAGATGCTTGCTAAGGGGTATCTTGCTGGCACAAGCGTCTATGTGTGCACTGAACACACTGCTGAAATCGTTGATAACTTCTTTTCCGCTCTGGATCCCGTGTTCGAGCTGATTGGAGAATGCGAAAGCGGAAGAGACTTAAGAGGCTTACTCAAAGGTCCGGTGTGTCATGCGGGATTCAAGCGCCTCAACTGAAGACAGTTAGTGATTGTTACATTCAGAGTAGACGCATCCCTCGAAATCGGCTCCGGTCACCTTGTTCGGTGCCTGACCTTGGCTGACGCGTTGCTGATGCGCGGGGCTCACTGCCGTTTCGTCTGTCGCCAAATCCCCGAATCGCTCAAGGCAATGATCGTCGGCGGAGGGCACGAGTTAATTCCGCTCGACGCGGCACTTCGGCATCATGAAGAAACGGATCCGCAGCGCCATCGTTGGTTGAGCGTTTCTCAGACAGAGGATGCTCGCCAGACGATAGCTGCCCTTCAAGGAAAACAGAGCGATTGGCTTATTGTTGACCACTATGCGTTGGACGCGGTCTGGGAAGCGATTCTTCGATCCTCTGCAACGCGTATATTGGCAATCGACGATCTTGCAGACAGGCAACACGATTGCGATGCATTGCTCGATCAGAATCTCTATCTGGACGCAGACACGCGTTACGCGGGCAAGTTGCCGAACAGCTGCAGTCTTCTTCTCGGTCCCCGATTCGCATTGTTAAGGGAGGAATTTTCGCGGGCACGGACACAAGTAAAGCCTCGATCTGGTCCTGTCGAGAGGATCCTTGTTTTCTACGGAGGTGTCGATGCGACCAATTGCACTGGATTCGCCATTGAGGCGCTAAGTATTGCCGCAATCCGCGGGGCGTTCGTAGATGTGGTCATCGGTGCCGATCATCCGAAACGAAAGGAAATTGCGGCTGCTTGCAAGGGCGTCGGATTCGCACTCCATGTTCAGACGCAGCGGATGGCGGAACTGATGTCGGCTGCAGACTTGGGTATGGGTGCCGGCGGAAGCGCAACATGGGAGAGATGCTGCGTAGGCTTGCCCACGGTTGCGACGGCAGTTGCGAAGAATCAGGAAGCGTTAGTGCGCGGCTGTGCGCTTTCTGGGGGGATATATGCGATCGACCTGGATGGCGCCGGACCTCACGATCTCGCGCTTCACGTGAGTTCCGTTGTAGCAAACCCGCTTTTGCGGGAGTCGATTTCACGCAAGGGGATGGAGATCGTGGACGGCGGCGGCACGCGCCGTGTCATGCGTTCGATGGGTATTTTCCAGGTAGCTGTCCGTCAAGCGACAAATGCCGACTCGAGAAATCTCTTTGAATGGCGGAATCACCCGGCCGTGCGACAGAGCTCCCGTTCTACCGCGCCCTTGGAGTGGGCCGTTCATTCGCAATGGCTGGGATCGGTTCTCGCCGACCCTACTAAGGAACTACTTATCGGGGAAAAATCGGGACGCCCGGTTGGAGTGGTACGCTTTGACGTAGCAGGGGAAGCTGCGGAGGTCTCTATTTACACGGTATTCGAATCTACGCAACCGGACGAACGAAGTTCCAACACTGGTATCGCGGGACCGGAAGGCGCGGGAGCTGAGTTGCTTGCGGCGGCGGAGAGGTGGTTGTCGCGGAACAGGCCGGCGGTCCGGTGTATCAATGCCGAGGTTCTCAAAGAGAACCGTCCTTCCCATCGATTGTTTAACCATGCGGGTTACTTACGTCAATCGGTTATGTATACCAAGAGGGTGTGGTAGATGACTGCCTCAATCAAAATTGCGGATAAGCTGATTGGCCGCGGCGCTCAGCCGTTCATCATTGCCGAGATGTCCGGTAACCACAATCAATCGTTGGATCGCGCACTGAAAATCGTGCAAGCAGCTGCCGAGGCTGGTGCTCATGCCATCAAGCTACAGACATATACCGCCGACACAATAACGCTCGATATCAAGAAGGCGGAGTTCGTCATCAATGACGATGAGAGTCTTTGGAAAGGGAAGAATCTCTACGAGCTCTATAATCAGGCCTACACTCCATGGGAGTGGCATGCGCCGATCATGCATCGAGCGCAAGAACTCGGCATGCTCTGTTTCAGCTCGCCATTCGACGAGTCAGCAGTTGACTTTCTGGAGAGTTTGGCGGTACCAGCCTACAAAATTGCTTCCTTCGAGAACGTGCACCTGCCGCTGATACGTAAGGTTGCAGCCACCGGCAAGCCGCTGATTATTTCCACTGGAATGGCGACGATAGCCGAACTTGACGACGCGGTGAGCGCGGCTCGATCATCCGGATGCCGCGATCTGGTGTTGCTCAAGTGCACCAGCACGTATCCGGCCACTCCGCAGAACACCAACGTGCTTACTATTCCACACTTGCGGACCCTATTCGGATGCGAAGTCGGCCTGTCCGACCACACGATGGGACTGGGCGTCGCCGTCGCGGCGGTTGCACATGGTGCCACCGTAATCGAAAAGCACTTCACATTGCGCCGCGCCGATGGGGGCGTCGATAGTACCTTCTCTTTGGAGCCCGAAGAGTTGCGTGCTTTGGTGGTCGAGACTGAACGTGCATGGCAGTCGTTGGGCGAAGTGACTTATGGAGCGACTGAGGCTGAGCAAGCGTCGCGGAGTCTTCGGCGGTCGATCTATATTGCAGAAGACATCAACGAAGGCGACGTATTGACGAAGACGAACCTAAGATGCGTGCGGCCGGGGAAAGGATTGCCGCCAAAATACTATGACTTGTTGCTGGGGCGTCGGGTAAATCAGCCTGTTAAAAAGGGTACTCCCATGAGATGGGATCTTCTTGGTTGAGCCGGAAGGGAGTAACAAATGCGCGCTGCCCAAATGGGGCGCGAAGCTTAGGATACAGGGTATATTAGCGCCAATAGTCTCTCTTCAAGGGCCTCTACGCTGGCACCAACAGAAATGAACGCATCAACGGATATGGATACCAATAAGGATGACGAGGTCAGTCTTAGCGATACAGTAGGCGTTTTGTGGCGTAGAAAATGGCTAATCGCCGGCGTTACCCTGGCGTTCGGCGTTGCAGCCGGGGCTGCAGCACTGATCGTGCCAAAGTCATATGTAGCATTGTCCGTAGTTTCTCCTGTGTCGAATTCTCAGGGTGGCGGCGCAATGAGCGGCCTGGGTGCGCTGGCATCTCAATTTGGTGGCCTGGCGTCATTGGCGGGTGTCGCAATGCCAGGTGACTCAAAAAAATTCGAGTACCTTGCTGTGCTCCAGTCTGAAATCCTTACTGAGAAATACATCCAGGACAACAACTTGTTGCCGATTATTTTTCAAAGTAAATGGAATAGCGATCGAAACACATGGAAATCTACGGACCCCAAGAAGATTCCGACACTATGGGATGGTAACGCCAAATTCAAGAAGAAAATTAGATCGGTGTCGAACGACACAAAGACCGGCCTCGCAACTATTACGATAACCTGGACCGATCCAAAGCTTGCCGCAAAATGGGCGAACGATTTGGTCAAGATTACCAACGAATATTTGCGCGCCAAGGCCATCCACGATTCCGAGGCGAGTCTCGCTTATCTAAATGAACAAGCACTGAAGACGAATGAGGTGGCAATTCGACAGGGAATCTACAGCTTAATACAGGGCGAAATAAATAAAGTAATGATGGCCAAGGGAAGTGAAGAATATGCCCTTAGAGTGGTTGACCCAGCTGTAGCACCCGAAAAACCTTTTTCTCCACTACCGGGCATTTGGATCCTATTTGGATTATTGAGTGGTCTGATGGTATCGGTAGTCGTAGTGATCTACGGACCTGATGTCCGGTAGCGGATTCGCTTGTGGTGAACATCACCAATTTATCCGAGTATTGTTCGCGGCAGTCGTTGATCTTGACGACTGTGCGAGTGCCGCCCGCGCTCGTTCGTTGAGTGAATTGAGTTAAGGGAACAAATGCGAATCGGATTTAGCAGCATTTATTCGTGGCGTCCCCACGTGGAACATCTCGAATTTCTCGCCACATTGGCGAGACAAAGCGGACACGAAGCGTTCTATCTGACGTGCGACGCAGATCTCACAACATGCTATGCGCGCGAATTGCGGCCGCAGCGTTCGGCCCTGGTGCACTGCGCGCTCTGTCGGATCGGGGGTGTGCGATCGTATGCAAACCGCAATGTGTCGTCCATCGGTTCCTTGGTGTCGGAAGAGCATCCGGAAAATGACCAAGCACTTTCTTGGGCCCTTTCCAGTGCCAGCACGCTGGGTCGTTTTGAGTCTGATGCGGATTTCGCGAGCGAAGGCTTTCGAATTCTGGCGGCGCGACTGGAGCCGGTTGCACTGACTGCTTATACGGCGGCGCGACGCTGGATTGAAAAGGAACGATTGGACGCCATCTGCGTGTTCAACGGACGCATGGATGCCACGCGAGGAATATTGGAGGCCGCGCGCGTTGCTGGTATTCGCTGCATTACGGTTGAAAGAACCTGGTTCGGCAGTGGTCTGCATTTGACTCCAGATGAGAATTGTTTGGGATTGAACGAGGTAAGTAGACTAGTTGCCGATTGGCGTGACAAACCTCTGAGTCGCGCGCAAGCCTTAAACTCCGCAAATTACGTCGCATTGCGGTTTTTGCGCCGCAACAATAAGGAATGGCGGGCCTACAACACCAATGCAACGGTAACCGAATGGCCCTTGTCAGGTATGCGAAGGCGCATTCTTTTGACCCCGGGTAGCCGCAATGAAATATGGAGCCATCCGGATTGGGCGAGTGCTTGGCCCGAACGAACGGCGGCGTTCGACGCAATCATTGATCACCTGAACCTCAGTTCCAAAGACGTCGTGCTGCGATGTCATCCGAACTGGGGCGAAAAAATTGGCAGCCAAGCAGGGGAGCTATCTGAGAATTACTATACAGAATGGGCAAAGCATCGGGGAATTCATACAATTGCAAGTAGGGACCCAACCAGCACCCTCGGTCTCATCGAGCATGCCGATGCTATCGTGGTATGCGGTGGCAGCGCTGCGCTAGAGGCGGCAATCATTGGCAAGCAAGTTATTGCGGTTTCTCCATCCACGTATCAGTCGGCCGGCTTCCAAAGCACCGTGTGTTCGCCCGAGCAACTCGAATCACTCACTTTGCTAGTGGATTCGGATGACCAAGCTCGTCAATCCAAAGAAGCGCAAACATCAAGACAGGCTCTGCGGTTTTGCTACACGATGGCCTACCGCGTTGCTCAATTTGTGGATTATGTGCAATGCGTGAGCCCTACAGAGTACAGGTACTTTGAAGGAGCAAATCCGCAGCGCCTCATCGATCTTATTCGAAGTGGGAGGCTAGCGGCTGACGACACTAGCTCGGCGGCGCATGACTCTGAAGAGGATGACGTCATCGAAATCATCAGTGCCCGCGCCTGGGAGATGCTTGCAAAGGATGGTGAACCGCCCGTGGGACAACTCAGTCGATCAGGCCAGCGTCGCTGGATGTATCGAGGGTTGAATCGAATTCGCGCCGCGTTTCCGCGTGGCGATCTTTAGGGGGCGGCGTGATGCACAGTCGGCGTGACACCGCCGCGTTGACCCTCATTGTCTAAGAACATAAGCGAAGCCCTTCGTGGCGCGTGGCAGAGTGCCTTTACGCGCAGGCGGACTAGGCAATTGGTTTATGTGCCGATACTTGCGCTGGCGCTAGCCTTCATGTTTGCACGCGCACTAATAATGGCGCGAATTTTAGATGTGCCGGCGTTTGGTGAATTTAGCCAAGCGCTTCTTGTGTCGAGCACCTTTTGCATGCTGGCGTGTCTCGGACTACAGCCCATGCTGCAGCGTGACATGCCAGTTTTGCTGTTGCGAAATCGCCGGCGGGTCGCTGTGATTGCTCTTACTCAATGCGTAATTGTAGCGAGCGCTTGCTTCTTGGTGGCCTGTGCGATTTCTTATGCGTACGTCGCGTTACCGGGGATTTCTCGGACTACGTTGCTGGTCGGACTTTTTCACGGTCTCTCGCAACAAGTGTTTTTGGTCGTGACTATCGATAGTCGGAGTCGTGGGCAGCCGATAAGATATGCCGGCCAGAATCTTGCCCGTGCTTTCCTCGTGCTGGCCGCAGCCATCCCAGTGGCGCTGGTATGGAATACTGCACTGTATGTGATCTTGATTGAAGGTCTGATCTCAATTGCTCTGACCAGCATGATATTGGCTGATATGTTTCGGTCAGCTCGCCTCAGTGCTGCGACGGCGTTGCATGCGGCGATAAGACGAATGTCGCGAGTGCAATGGCACTCGGCAGCTGCGCTGCTAGTTGTAGCAACGATTGGTTTCGTCCTGCTCAATGCTGATCGATGGATCGCAGCGCAAGCCCTTGGAAAGATGCAGTTCTCTCATTATGCCTTTGCTTGGACGCTATTGATGGTTGCTCAGTCCATCCAAGCTGTATTAAATGCTTCGATATTTCCCTTTTTGGCGCGCTCTTATGCAAGCCGTGGGGTTGCGCCAACCTATCGCATATGCGCGGGAGTGTCTTGCATATTGCTGCTCTGGAGCGCGGTATTGGCGGTGCCGGCGATGCTGTTGATCAAATACGCGATAGCCCGATGGTTTCCTGACTATCGTGATTCAATAGCTTTAGTTCCCTTGTTTATTTTGGTCGGAGCGACACGCATATCGGATTTATGGACGAGTTTCATGGTGATTGTCGGTCGCGAACGGCAACTGATCGTGTTGAATTCACTAGCGGTTTCCGTAAGTGTGGGCCTGTGGTGCGCCTATGTGAGGCCGTGGTCGGGCACCGGTCCCGGCTTGTGGGAGGTCGGGGTACTTGCTGCACTACTCAGCGGTTGTAATTATCTGCTACTTGCTGGAGCGGCGTGGCGCGCGCGGTCGGCCTGAGTGCGTGAAGCGATGCTCCTTCGGACTCTAGCTAGCCACTCTCTGGCTGCGCAGGCGATAGGCGCGTTGGCGCATACGCATATGCCGAAGGAGTTGCCCCGATATTGACAGCATGAAGAAAGATGCAGCAACGAATGGAAAGCTCAGAAAATCTGGGGCGAAAACTGCCGGTGTCAGTAGCAGAGTTGCGGTTGCCATGGTGTAGGCGCCCAGAGGCAACAGATGATCGGGTCTTCGCACCGTCCATGCTTTGGCAGCACCTGATGCGGCGCCAAGCAAGATGCTCCCGGCGAAGAATCCAAAGGATCCGAACTGATGCCAAAGCGCTCCTGGAACGGATGGAAATCTCCCGACGAGAAACCATTTGTCGTCCGGCTGCGCCGCTAAGCCGATCTTATAGAGCAGTAGCGTGACATTTAGGAATAGCAATGATTTGTCTTCGGATGGGGAGTCAACAATTGCGGCTACGCTTGCAAAGCTGTGTGTCAAGTAACTGCCGGCGAGCACGACAATTGCTGAGAGCGTACTCAACGCACCTTGGTCAAGGGAATGTCTGAACCACGAGTCTGCTTCGAGCCCGAGGAAGGGCAGAAAGTCTATTGCGTATTCCACGCTGGCCAGGTTGTTCATGTTTGCGCGTTGCAGAAAAATGAACAAGGAATACGCTATGGCAAGAGCAGTCAGTGATTGAAGTAGTCGACGTTGAATTGTGCTCGAAAATAGCCCACGCAGAGTTATGCCGAGGCGAGAGCTGAAAGCCGCCAGCACAAAGACGGCAATGAGCAACACGTTGGATCGCCCACCGGTCAACAAGGAATTCGCCATCAAGAGCAAAAAGCTTATCAGCAGTGTCATCAATCTCATTCTTGCCGACAGGGTAGAACCTTGCGTAATTGCGAGGATAGCCGCGACATAGTAGGAGCTTCCCAGCAGGTATCCAATGACGCTAAATATTGACGAAGGACGGCCTTCGCGCTCTTCCCCTAGTTGACCCCATTCTTCTCTCGCGAACGCGACTCCTGCTGAATAATCAATCTGCTGAATGAATATTTTATCGTAGGTAAGAGCAGCGAGACCAGCGATCGAGAAAATGATGGCTATCCAAATGAGTGCAGACGAGTGCGGAATATTTTGTCGATCGGCGGCTGGCATACGTCGCACACAAAATATATCCAGGATGACCTTGGCGGAAAGCGAGACGATGAAAACAAAGCTAATTTGCAATAAGAAGGCTTGAGAAGTGGCTGGGTAAATAGAGTGAACGGGGGACACTGCCACGGCTATCCAGTACAATATCCACACAAAAATAAATTGACGGAGCATGCGCGATACCCGCAGGTCATCGAAGTGTAGTGCGACGAATCATCTATCCTCTCGACAGGCTTCGGTGAGTTATAGGCGATCTGGTTGTCCAATCTCAATAATACTTTATCAGTTGTCGTTCAGTATCAAGTGGATCGTTCGTTCTCGCGGGGAGAAATACAGTTAGTGCGTCGAGAAGCGGTTTGGAGAGCATTTCTACAGTAAACTATTACAGGCTGCGGATTATCCGAGTTGTGGCGCGACAATTGTCTTTGAGTTTGGACCGCTCTAGGCGCGTATGAGAAGAGTGACAGTCGTGGGAGGATCGGGATTTATTGGTCGCCACGCCATTGATGCGTTCAAAAGCACAATGGAATCGGTGGCGGGATTATCCCGTCGCGGCAATACAGTGGGATGTCAACCGGTTGATTACACCGATGTCAGAGCTCTGGCTGCAGTGCTCAAAGGTGTCGATTCTGTTGTGCATGTAGCTGGGCTTGCTCACGTTTCTTCGAAATCTTTGGCCGATGCAGAAAACGCTTACCATTTGGCAAATGTTGATGTCGCAGTTAGCGTTGCCAAGGCAGCGATTATTGCGGGTGTTAGCCGCTTTGTACTACTCAGTTCGGCCGGGGTTTTTGGGTCTCACTCCCCGCCAGGCGGGTTCAATGATGCGATTGAGCCGAAGCCATTTGATCTGTATACAAAATCCAAGCTTGAAGGCGAGCGTCGTGTTTTGGAGACTGTTGGAGGCCAAATGGCGTTGGTAATCCTCAGGCCGCCTATGGTATACGGACCCAATGCCCCGGGAACATTCAATCGCCTGTGCAAGTGGGTTGAAATGGGTTTGCCCCTTCCGGTCGGTAGAATATTCGCGCGCCGAAGCTTTGTAGGCATCAGAAATCTGTGCAGCGCTCTAGTGGCAGCGGAAGCATCGTCACACACAGGACTTCTTCCCATGCTTGTCGCGGACCGGGAACCGGTGTCCGTCGCAGAATTTGCAACCGAAATCGCGCGCACATACGGGCGGCGATCATTCATTATCCCGGTGCCCAGAGTGATTTTGGAGTGCGGATTGCGTTCTGTTGGGCTGGGGGAAGAATATCGGCGAATCGCGTTGCCATTCGAATTGCACCCTTCGCGGATACACTCCACTCTGAACTGGCGAGCACCACATTCGCTTGCTGAAGAACTTCGTTGGGCACGTTCCGCTTGAGCGGTAACGATCAAATATTGGTGACCTGCGCAGTGTTCCTGTTGGCGCTTGGAATTGCTCTCGTCGTTAGTCGCAAGGCACGGTTTTTTGGCTTGCTCGACGTGCCGAATACGCGCAGTTCCCATATCAAACCGACTCCACGCGGCGGAGGTTTGGGTATATTTATTGCGGTGACATTGGGTGTTTGGTTTTCGACCACTTACCAACACGTTCAAATAATTTGGAAATATATGTTGATAGGGGCTGGAGCTGTGGCAATCGTCGGACTGTGGGACGACATAAGGTCCGTTTCCGCGCGATTGCGACTTACTGTGCACGTATTTGCGGCCGCACTATTGGTCTTGGCTTTTCCAAATGACGCTAAAATTCAACTCGTTAGCGGAGTATCGATTGCTGGGTTACCGGCATTGTTACTGTCTGCCATCGGGGCCGTAACTCTGATTAACGTGTTCAATTTCATGGACGGTATTGATGGACTCGCCGCCTCGGAGGCGGTGTTCGTCACGGGCGCCGGAGCCTTGATACTGAAGATGTTTGGTGGAAACCCACAAACGCCCGTCGCTGTGGTGTGCGTGTTGGTCGCCGCTGCATCTGCGGGCTTTTTGCTCCTGAACTGGGCCCCGGCGCGCATTTTCATGGGTGATGTCGGAAGCGGATTTCTGGGATTCGCCATCGCCGCGCTTGCGCTCTGGAGTATGGTCGAGCACCTAATGGCGTTTTGGACATGGATGATTTTGGGTGGCGTATTCGTCGCAGATGCGTCAGTAACATTCTTCAGGCGTTTATTTCGCGGGGAGAATGTTGCTTCCGCCCACCGGATGCATGGGTACCAGCGGCTTGCGCGCTTGTGGTGCAGTCACAAACGAGTGACGCTTTTGGCTACGGCAATCAACTGCTTTTGGTTATTGCCGCTAGCAGTAGTGGCCACCGCAAAGCCGGTGTACGCGCCGATTGTTGCTGGCATTGCAGTGATTCCGATTGGCGTTGCCGCATGGATCGTCGGGGCGGGACTGCCAGACTAGTTGCGATATCGAGGCCACGGAGCCGAACTCAAATCAAACCGCCAGCGATGATTAGCTACAGCCGAATTGCTCAGAAGCGAGCATACTTGAGCCAACCTCGAGTACTGTAATTCAAGAAGCACCACGCTGAGCGGAACAATCCCAATTCTTCGACATTCCGATAGGTTTTCCACACCTCTCGTGCTGACTTGGTCTTATTCCTCGACACAGACTTGCCGACTACTCTGTAGCGCATAAGGTCCTCATTCATCCCGAATGCCACGTGACCCCGGCGCAGCAGGCTCAGCCACAGTACGAAGTCATCGTAGTACACGTGGCGCATTTGCAGCGGCCCCGTAAGGGAGCGATCGACAATGACCGTTGATGTCGCAATCGCCGTGTTGCCGAGCAACTGAGCGTACGTTAATCGTTCAGGTACCGTCAGCAGTCGCCCAATTTGCCCGCCATCCTCCGAGATGCGCCGAAAACCCGTAAACGAGATAGCAGCTCCGTTGGTTCGCATGAATTCGAGTTGGCGGGTGAGCTTTTGGGGTAGCCAAAAGTCATCACTGTCGAGAAAAGCCGCGTAGCGGCCAGAAGAGCTCGCGAGCGCGGCATTCCGGGCTGCGGCCGGCCCACCGTTCTGGGGTTGTCGTATCAAGCGAACACGCGATTCGCGCTTTACCCACTCATCGACACGCTCCGCCGTGTCATCCGGCGAGCAGTCGTCGACGATAAGCATTTCCCAATTTGGATAATCCTGCGCCACTGCGGATCGGATCGAATCACCGACAAACCGCGCCGCCCGAAACGCGGGTGTAATGATGGATACCAATTCAGAGGTTGACATACCCATACTGTACGGGGCGTCGCATGGCCAGGGTTGACGTTGCCGCTACCGCGCGTTGCTTGTCGACAATAATTCTCGGAAGTACTCAATCGTCTTGCCAAGTCCATCGTGGATGGCGATCTTCGGCGACCATCCGAGCACTCGCTGCGCAACGGATATGTCAGGCTGCCTCTGCTTTGGATCGTCGCTTGGCAGCGGCATGTATTTGAGACGGCTCTTTGACTTGGTCAGAGATATTATGGAATTCGCAAGTTCGAGCATCGTGAACTCTGTTGGGTTGCCGATATTCATCGGCCCAATGAACTCAGATTCGTTGTTCATCATTCGCAGCATTCCGTCGATGAGGTCATCGACGTAACAGAAACTGCGAGTCTGGCAGCCATCCCCGTATATCGTCAAATCCGCACCGTTCAACGCCTGGACAATGAAATTGCTGACGACTCGGCCGTCGTTGGGGTGCATGTTCGGACCGTAGGTGTTGAAAATTCGCACCACGCGCGTTTCAATGCCATGCTGACGATGGTAGTCAAAGAACAGAGTTTCAGCACATCGCTTCCCCTCGTCGTAGCAGCTACGCGGTCCTATGGGGTTGACGTGTCCCCAATACGTCTCCGTCTGGGGATGCACTTGAGGATCACCGTAGACCTCGCTCGTGGATGCCTGCAAAATGCGCGCCTTGGTTCTCTTTGCAAGGCCAAGCATGTTGATCGCGCCCACCACGCTGGTCTTGGTGGTTTGAACCGGATCGAATTGATAGTGCACAGGGGAGGCCGGGCACGCCAAGTTATAGATTTGGTCGACCTCAACGTACAACGGAAAAGTGATGTCATGTCTCACTAGTTCGAACGATCGATGTGCCAGGAGATGTTCTATATTGCGACGTGATCCGGTGAAGAAATTATCCACACAAAGGACTTCGTTCGCGTCGTTCAGCAGACGTTCGCACAAATGCGAGCCGAGAAATCCCGCGCCTCCCGTCACCAAGACGCGCTTTTTTAAAGAGTAATTTTTCATCTTGGCATCTGCATGGCGAATGATGTATTCCGCATTCCATCTGTTTTATTCACATCACAATACTATATTAGCGCGACATTGCGCGATGCGCGGAATGCAAATCAGCGGGCGCATTACGACTAGGGCACGATTGCCAGCCCACGCCCAGGGTTCGATGCACTCTTTGATGTCGATCCCACAATTGTTAAGGCTGCGCCGAAGCAAGGCTGCTGTAAACTCCCGCTCTTTGCGAGATTGCGGAGTTCACCGATGAAAATCCAAGGTCGGCGTACCTTAATTTTGTCCACCATGGGCATAGGCGGCGCCGCGGCTCTTGGCAGGGCACACGGCGAGCCTATAAACGCGGCGGCTTATCCTCGAACGACTGCCGAGGCCGCTGCCGGCATTACGCCCTCGAACTATGGGTACTTGCCGGGCGATGTACGGAGGTATGGAGCGGATCTGAGCGGTTCGGCGGATAGCGCGGCCGCGTTGCTCAGCGCCTCGAAAGCCGCGGGGCCCATAACGCTAGCACCCGGGACCTACCTCGTTAAGTCCCTTGTGATGATCGGCCCTGCGGTCATTTTCCAACCAGGCGCAGTGCTTAAGCCCGCGCACGGTGTGACCATCGTCTTCTCAGTGCTCACTTCGTACATTCAAGCCGGCTCCTTCCAGATATTCGATTTGTCCCTTGGGGGACTGGTGTCACTTCCGCAGAGCAACACCATCTGTCCGGCCGAGTGGTGGGGCGCAAAAGGGGACTACAAAAAACTCGACAACGAAGTTCCCATCAATCAGGCCCTTCTTGCTGTCAGTGCTGCCGCAGCAGTGTCCGGCGGCGAAGTGACGCTAGAACGCGGTGGTTTTTATATTTCGGATACCATTTACCTACGACAGAACACTTGGCTGCGCGGCAAAGGAAAGTTCTATACGGTGCTTACGCCGGGCGCGCCTTTCCGGCGCAACTCTTACATGATCATCGCCACGGATGAGACCCGTCCGATGTTCAACTGTCCCGTGGTCGACTTGCGGATGCACGCAAACGATGACCCGAATATTCTGGCCGTCATATATGCACCCGCCTGGCAGCAGAAATGCGGCACCCAGAATGTCTATATTTCTAACTTCAAAAGGTACGGGATTCAGCTAGATACGGGTTATGGGGGAGCCGCGCAACTTACCATCAGGCAGACGGAGATTTACACCGCCGCTGATCCTTTGGCTACTTCCGCTTGCATTCACGCGGACTATTCGAGTTTGACGGTTGGTTGGATCGACATCACGTTGCAGGAGGTCGATTTTGGGTGCGCACAGGCAACAGTAACCTTCGCGAGCGGCGTGGCAGCCGGGACAACTCGAGCGGAGCTCTCCTCACCGTGGCCCCATGAGTCCGGATCTTGGAGCCTTTTCTTTTCCAGTAGCGAGAATCGAACGGCTACGCTGACTAAAGGTAGCAAGGCGGCCAATTGGTCAGGAGGGCTGAGGCGGGATGTTTCAGCGATCGCAAATGCGCGCTCTCCTAACGCTGTCGGTGTGATCGCCAATGGCCGCATCGTATTGACTTGCCTCGATGTTCACAGCGAGTTCATCGCACGCGCGTTCGAACTGCACGGTGCGGCAACAATTGGCGGGACAGCAATTAAATGCGATGGCAACAGCAGCGTTCACGCGTTGTTCCATATATCGTCCAACTGGACGGGCAATATAAATGCGACCAGCGTTAAACAAGGGGGTGCGACGAATCTAATTGTAGATTCCAGCCGTCCGTATCCGTTGGCCAATCAAGTTCCCCACGATGACCAATTGGTTTGGCCCCCGAGTCCCGCCCGAGCATTCGCGACGGCAAACGTCATTGGAGCAGGGATGCCAACTCTCGCCTACGGTATTGGGATCACCAGTATTTCGCACGCCGGCACTGGGATTCAGAGGCTGACGATGTCGCCCGCGGCTAGCGACTTATCGTCGTACAATGTGATCGGGACCAGCGCAGATCCCTCGGCGCCCATACTTTGCGTTAGAAAGCGTTCCGAAAGCACGTTTGATGTTTTGACAACCAACTTGCATGGCGATGCGGCCGACGCGGCTGAGTTCAGCCTAAAGGTCTACCATAAAAGTTGATTAGTGTATCTTTTGCAAAATGCCGACGCGGGACCCATAGTCAATGTGGGCTGAAGGTAGTGGTCACTATCCGCGAGCGTGCCGACAACGTGATGTCGGCAATTGGCTACACTAGTGAGCTAACATTAGATGCATCTAAGCCGACGGCACACCTCTACAAGTTGCTGGATGAGTCCATCCTCCATGCGTTTGGTTGGCGGCCGCAAATACCCTTAAAAAAAGGCATTGAAAGCGCCTATGCAGGGTCAAAGAACATGTCTCTCATGCGCGCCTTTAAGATTCCCGTCGTCAACCGCTTCACACTTTGCGCGTTGAAGTTGGAACAAAAGGTCTAGGCGTTGTTCTATTCTCATGTGGATTAGGTAAACTCGCCTTCAAGGACAAGTACTCGTTGGAAAGCTGACGCGAGGTCTTTTCCACGAAACGACCGCAGTTCAGGGAGGTTTTTGGTGGATGCCAAGATAATGCTCAAAGGCGGTGACTTCGCGCGCAAGACAGTGGAGCTGCCGCGCCGCCTTAAGCGCTTGATTTCCGTCTGCACCGACTGTTTGATGATTCCCTTGGCGCTCTGGACTGCCATAACTCTTAAAACGGGCAACCCCGAGATCGATCTTGCCGAATGGCCCGCCTTTGTCGCAGTTGTTGCGGTCAGCCTTCCTATTTTTATCAAAGCCGGCCTATACCGCGCTGTAATCCGATTCTTAGGGCATAGGGCCATTTTTGCGGTCGCGCTGTCGGTGGCCGCCAGCGCGGTGATCTTGGGGATCGTCGGTGCGATCTTTAAGATTCCGACGCTGAGCTGGAGCATTGTCGGGATTTATGCGTTCGTCGCCCTGCTGTACGTCGCCGGCTCGAGATTCGTAGTCCGGTACTATTTGTTGCGGCGCTACCTCATGCCGACGGTTGCGAGAGTGGCGATCTACGGCGCCGGCGACGCGGGAGCGCACCTATCCAATCTTTTGTTGACCACACGTGCGTTCGATCCGGTGATGTTCATCGATGACAATAAGGGCCTGCGCGGCCGCATGATCAACGGTATCAAAGTGCACCTGCCGGATCGCTTGCCCTCGCTGATAAAGGCTCATGGCATCGACCGAATCTTGCTGGCCGTACCCTCCCTCACCCGACGTCGCAGACGCGAAATTCTCACGCAGCTGGAGCCGCTGGGTGTTCACGTGCAAACCGTTCCCGACGTCGAGCAGCTGGTGACGGGCACGGCAAATTTGACGGATTTGCGTGAAGTCGATGTATGCGATTTGTTGGGGCGAGATGCGGTGCCTCCGAAGCCCGGATTGTTCGACGCTTGCATCCGCGATCGCGTTGTCCTGGTCACCGGGGCCGGCGGGTCGATTGGATCGGAGCTGTGCCGGCAAATCATCGGCTTAAGTCCTAAGCGCTTGGTCCTGTTCGAGATGTCGGAATTGGCGCTGTACAACATCGAGCGGGAACTGCGTGCGATTGCCGACAAGAATACGCTGCAAGTCGAGTTGGTTGGACTCATTGGGAATGCCCATGACCGGTTTCGGCTTCGCGACATTTTTAACGCTTACCGTGTGCAGACTGTGTATCACGCCGCAGCCTACAAGCACGTACCCATCGTCGAACAGAACGTGATTGAAGGCATTAATAACAATGTCATTTCGACTTGGCATGCCGCGGAGGCTGCAAACGAGGCGGAGGTTGAGACCTTCGTGCTGGTATCAACCGATAAAGCGGTCAATCCTACCAACGTCATGGGCGCCACGAAGCGTTTTGCCGAGATTGTTCTTCAGGGGTTGCAGCGGCGGGGTAGCAAGACACGGTTTTGCATGGTTCGCTTCGGCAACGTGTTGGCGTCCTCGGGCTCGGTGGTTCCGCTGTTCAACGAGCAGATCAAGGCGGGAGGACCCGTCACGGTCACCCATCCTGAGGTGATTCGCTACTTCATGACCATTCCCGAAGCCGCGCAGCTCGTGATCCAAGCGGGCTCGATGGCGGAAGGGGGCGATGTGTTCGTGCTGGACATGGGCAAACCGGTGAGAATCGGCGATCTCGCGCGGCGCATGATCCACCTCGCCGGCTTGACCGTACGGGACGAAAAACATCCCGAGGGTGATATTGAAATCTCCTACACGGGATTGCGCCCCGCGGAAAAGCTCTACGAGGAGCTCCT
>JALYIT010000006.1 GCA_030775645.1 Pseudomonadota bacterium
GCGCCTAAGCCGGCCGCGCCTAAGCCGGCCGCGTCCAAGCTGGCCGCGCCTAAGCCGGCCGCGTCCAAGCCGGCCGCGCCCAATTCCAAATCCCAGGGCGCTTATGGCGTACAGCTGGGTGCATTCAAATCCGGCGCCGATGCGGCTAACCAACGCTGGGCCGCACTCGAGAAGCAGTATCCTAAAGTGCTTACCGGACTTTCGCCCAAGGTCTCGCCGAAGAAAGGAGCCTCCGGCATCTTGTATCGCTTGCAGGTTGCGAGTTTGAGCGAACAACGCGCGAATTCGATTTGCAAGGCGCTCAAAGCCGGTTCGCAGGCGTGCGTGCTCCTTCATCCTTGAGACCTGCTCTCAGGTGGCGGGGCACGTCAGCACCCGACAAATCGCGTCACATCGTCGGGTGGTGAGCCCGATAACCCACTGATATTCCTAATCGCAGGTGCCTGGCACGCGGCTTGCTTCTGCTTGAACATGCAATCAAAAATTGTTGCGTTATTCGCAGACGAGGGTGGCCGCGAAGCCATCCTATTGTTTCGCCGCGGCGATGGTCAGTTCGCCCTCTCCAGAATCGATGCACGCGTGGCTGCTGCCGCGCGGCTTGCCGATCGATATGCGCTCACCCCGGCGCATTACTCGTCGCTGGGGGCTACTAGCCCGAAGCGATAATTTTGGGTCACCCCCAGGGCGCCGCGGTTTGGCTCTCCCCCCTTCCTTGTCGCGGCGCCCGTTTTTTTCAACCGTTCTGAAGTTCATCCAGTAGGAATGCATATTCCATCGCGATCTCCCGATAGCGCTGGAAGCGCCCGGACTTTCCGCCGTGGCCGGCATCCATCTCCACGTGCAGCAGCAAGCGATTCTCATCTGACTTCATCGCTCGAAGCTTCGCCACCCATTTGACCGGCTCGTAGTACTGCACCTGACTGTCCCATAGACCGGTGGTAACGAGCATTGCCGGATAAGCTTTGTCGCTGACATTGTCGTAAGGGGAGTAAGACAACATGTAGTCGTAGTACTCCTTATCTTTGGGTTCTCCCCATTCATCGTATTCGTTGGTGGTGAGCGGAATGCTCTCATCCAACATGGTGGTGACGACATCCACAAAAGGAACCTGCGCAACGATGCCGCGGTAAACGTCCGCGCTCATGTTCGAGATGGCCCCCATCAGCAAGCCGCCCGCGCTGCCTCCCATCGCAAAGACCTTGTCCTTCGCCGCATAGCCGCGTTCGATCAACATGCTGGTCACGTCCATAAAATCGTAGAACGAATTTTTCTTATGCAGTTTCCGTCCGGCGTCATACCATGCGCGTCCCATTTCCTGCCCGCCGCGGATATGGGCTATTGCGTATACAAAGCCGCGGTCCAAGAGACTCAGCCGGGCCGATGAGAAGCTCGGGTCCATGGAGAGGCCATAGGCTCCATAACCGTATAGCAGCAGCGGACTTGAGCCATTTGCAACGAAACCTTTGCCGTAAACCAGCGACACCGGAATTGCCGTGCCGTCGCGCCCGCGCGCCATGAGAAATTCGGTGGCGTAATCCTTGGGATCGAAACTACCCAGCACCGGATCGCGCTTGAGCAGCACCTGTTCGCGCGTGCGAACGTTGTAGTCGTAGATGGTCGTCGGCGTGGTCAGCGAGAAATAGGCGTAGCGCACGATCTCCGTGTCCAGTTCCAAATTGACCGACATCGAGGTGGAGTACGCAGCCTCGTCGCTAGCGATAAAAAAATCCGCGCCGCGAACAAATGAATGAATACAAATTTTGTGCAGTCCGCCGGTGCGCAGTGAGACGGCAAGAAACTCATTGAAAACATCGAAATCCTCGATGTAGGCGTCGTCCCGGTGAGCCATCACGTTGACCCAGCCCGTGCGGTCGCTGTGCGGAGCGATCGGCGCACGCGCCAGCCTGAAATTGCGCGCCTGCCAATTCGAACGCACGATGAAATCACTTCCTAAGTGTTCGAGGTCATACTCGTGATCCGGCTCGTGCTCGAGGAAGGTGTCGAAGTGCAGCTGCGGATCGTCGGCGCGCGCGTAGCGCCATTCAGAGGACAGCGTACTTTCCATATGGATGAAAATGAAAGAGTCGGACTTGGACTTGGATACGCCGGTGTAGAAGCGCCTGTCGGTTTGCTCGAAAACGAGTTCATCATTCTTGGGATTATTCCCAAGCACATGTTTCTTGACGTACAGCCCGAGCAGGGTATCGGGGTCTTTCTCGACGTAGAGCAGGGTCCTGTTGTCATTGGCCCAGGCCATGTCTGTTTCGACGTCGGCGATGGCATCGGGCTGAATCTCACCGCTCTCAAGATTTTTGAAGCGCAATGTGAACTGGCGCCTGCCTACGGTGTCCTCGCAATAGGCCATCCACATCGAATCCATGGAAATATCCACAGCGCCGATGCGGTAGTACTCGTGGCCCGCTGCAAGCACATTGGCGTCGAGCAGAATTTCTTCGGGCGCGTCCAGCGAGTTCTTGCGCCGCACAAATATCGGGTGCTCCTGGCCGGGCTGGAAGCGGGTGCTATACCAGTAGCCGTTCTTGCGGTACGGCACTGTCGAGTCATCCTGCTTGAGGCGCGCATAGATTTCATCGTAAAGCGCATTCTCCAGGGTCTTGGACCTGGCCATGCTGCGCTCACGAAACGCATTTTCCTGCTTTAAATAGGCCAAAACCTCGGGGTTCGAGCGCTCGTCGTCCCGCAGCCAGTAATAGGGGTCAATGCGCGTACCATGGGGCGAAACCACCGCGTAAGGCTTGCGGGGGGCGATCGGCGGCCGAGGATCCGAGTCGTTCATCTTTTGGGTTGTCCTGATATCCGGCACGAGTATAGTCATGAGAACCCAAGGGCGTCCTTGCCAGTGGCGGAGGTAAAATATGCAAACCGTCGGTCAATTGCTTCAGGTCAAGGGCAACCAAGTCTTTTCCGTCGCGTCGAGCGATTCGGTGCTGAAGGCTATCGAAATCATGGCTACGCGGCATGTCGGCGCTCTGCTGGTCATGAATGAAGGCTCGCTGCTGGGGATCATTTCCGAGCGCGACTATGCGCGGAAGGTCATCCTTAAAAATCGCTCCTCGCACGATACGCCGGTGGGCGACATCATGAGTTCGCCGGCTGTCAGCGTGACGCCGGAAGACACCGTGCATCATTGCATGCAGCTTATGACGGAGGGACGTTTCAGGCACTTACCGGTGCTTAAGGGCGGCCGCGTCGTCGGCATGTTATCCATCGGTGACCTCGTTAAAGCCGTTATCCAGGAACAATCGCAGCACATTGAGCAACTGGAACGCTATATCGCTGGGTGATTCATGCCCTTGGCCGGTTCTTCTGTGTCTGGCCAGGGTTGCTCTTTTGGCGGGGGAATGACGCTTAACCAATATCGGCGCGCCTATGGGAGACCCTGTGGCTAACAGTGCTTCACACTCATCGTCACGGTGACTTGGAAACTTCAGGTACTTAAAACGTCAGCCTGAAGGTTTACGGCAGTGAGACTGCGCGACGAGCTCCGAAGAGCGATTGGCGGCATGTCATACGATCGGCGCCAGGCGCGGCGCAATTGCCGTGATGATGCAAACCCCGTGCGTTCGGCGATTCGTTCTAATCCCAAGCGGCTGGTTTTGATCAGCTGATGCGCGAGGGCGACGCGCAGGCTATTGATGTATGCGGTGGTACTCATATTCGTATGTTCATTGAAGAGGCGCGACAGATGCCTCGGGCTGGTGCTGGCGATCAGTGCGAGACGTGCCAGCGTCCACTCGGCCGCGGGATTGGCAATGATCGCATCCTGGACGCGGTGCACCGCCGGGTGCATGTGATTGCGCCCCGCAAGCCAGGGCGAAAGTTGCGGATCCGCGCCTTGACGGCGCAAGTACAAAACCAGATGACGGGCGATCGCGAGCGCGCAGACGTGCCCGACGAGATCGCTGACCACGTGCAGCATCAAATCCAGGCCGGCGGTGACACCCGCACTGGTGTAGCGTTCGCCATCAATGACGAATAGGCGGTTATCCAAGACCTTGGCATGCGGCGCCAAGGCGGCTAGTTCTTCACATTCCGCGTGATGGGTCGTGCAAGAATACCCGTCCAGGAGTCCTGCTCTAGCCGCCAACAATGCGCCGGAGCAAATCGTTATCAAGGTGTGCCCTGAGCGGACGCTGGCTCTTAGCCAGTCGACGATGGCATGCTCATCTTGATTCACAGCCGCCTGAGTGTCGTCCTCGGCGAAGGCGATCTTATCGGCTGACCCCGGTACTACGATCACCGCGCCTGAAGGCAATGTTCCGGGCAGTGGAGCGATGTCCGCGAGCGGAATGCCAACGGACGACATTGCGCGCGAATTGGATCCGGCATAGTGGACTTTGAATTCGAATGCACGCTGTTCGACGTTCGCGCGGCGTAGTACTTCCATTGGCCCCGCGATGTCCAACAACAGCACGCGCGCCGGCAGCACGACCCAAACATTGATGGTGCGCGACGCAGGCTCCCTCATGCAGCCTGTCGCCCGGAATCTTTACCGGCCTCATCTATCGCGGCCAGCGACTGCGCAACGGTGAGTACGCGCGCAAAGCGTCCGTCCAGAACCAATTCCGTTCGCGCTTTGATCTCCTCCGCGGTCCAATGACGCCCACTGCGGTCTGTCATGGCAAATGTCAGCGTAGCCTCGCTGACAAAATCGACACCGTACCCGCAGTCCGAAGCGTGCCGGCTCGTGGTTTCGCAACATTGCTCCGTGCGAATTCCAGACACGATCAATCGCTGAATGCCATGCTCGATCAGCCACACGGATAAACCGCTGCCGATCAGCGCGCTGTGCCGATGCTTGTGAAACACGGCGTCCGGAGAAATCGTCAGGGATGAAAGCGTTTTTACGTAACCAGAGGACAGCGAAAACACTCCGCTGTCCTCAACATGAAAAATCTGCACGACAGGAATGTGCCTGGCCCTGGCTCCCTCCACCAGCGTCTGCAACCGGTCAAAGAATGCCGGCGTGTCGAGTTGCCTCCAGTACGGGCGATGTTCAAACGATTGTTGGACGTCGATGACCAGCAGCGCGGTTCGAGATTCGGACATATACGGCCTCCAGTGAAAGAAAACTAAGTCATTCTGCGCTGCCGCTGATGCTTGTGGAACACCGAGGCGGACAAAATGCGGACAAAAAAGGCCATTGTTGGTTAAGGCTCGAGGCAGCGTCCCAGGGCAGCTGCAAAAATCGCCTAGAATTGCACCGTCAACTGGCCGAAGATGAATCTGCCCAACGCGTCGTACACCTGTGGGAAGGTATTTCCATTGCCAACCAGGGGCGGCAGGTTGGATCCGCCGATGATTGGAGGGTCCTTGTCAAATGCATTGTTGACGCCGACGCGGAAAGTAATCTTGTCCGCTAACTTCACCGCGGCGCTCAAGTCCAAGTAGTTGTACGCTTTTATCGCGGCGTCCGAGCTTGCAATACCGCCATTTGCCACGGTAGCCGGAAACGCGGAAAGATTCGCTTGTGGACTTAAGGAGTCGAGCTTCATTGCCGAGAAGTAGCGCCATGCAGCGGTGATGTCCAGGCCCTGCCATGGACTCGACCAGGTGGTGCGCAACGTATGGCGCCAGCGGAAGATTGGATTACCGGTGGCCGCTCCAGAACTACAGATATTCCCGAACAGGCCGGCGCAGTTGAAGGAGGTTTTAGGCGCGCTGGCGATCGGCGTAACAATGTACTCATCGACATACGTGCCGATCAAGTTTGCGCGAATCTTGCCGGCAGGACCGAGATCGAATCCGTATGAGAGATCGAGGTCGATGCCGCGGGTCTCCAGCTTTCCTACGTTCGTGAGCGCGTCCGTGACAAACCCTTGATCCGAGAGCCACAGTGAGTTGTTGGCATCGCGATGGATATCATTGCAGAAGAGGCCGCTTTGCACGCATTCCTGCAGAATCGCCGTGGCGCCGATGGTCGTGATGACGTTTTCAATCTTGATATTAAAGTAATCGATCTGCAGCCGTAGTTTCGGAACGAAAGAAGGCGTCCAGCCGATACCGAACGATGAAGTCAGCGCCGTCTCCGGCGACAGGCGCGGATTTCCGCCAATCAGGCCCTGATACTGGTTCGCCGTGTTCTGCACGACCGTGCCGAATGCCGCGGCGGGCACACCCGCGGCGACGCATTGCGCCACGGTAATGCCTTTGGCGGCAAGCTGCGCCGCTGTGCCCGCGCACGGATCAAGATTGCCATCGAGGATCACCGATTGCGGAGTAAAAAGCTCGGCGACGTTGGGTGCACGCACCGCACGCTGAAAACTGCCGCGCAAACGGATATCTGAGATTGGGGAGTATTCCACGCCAAACTTATAGGTGTTGGTCTTGAATCCCAAGTTGTAATCGGAATAGCGGTAGCCAGTTTCCAAAGCCAACGAATTTGCCAAGAACTTATCCTCGATCAGAGGCATGCGGGCTTCGAGGAATGCTTCGCGCGAAATGATGCCGCCGGAGGTGGGTAGGATGTCTCCGCCGAGGCCCGCCAGATCGGCCGTGCGGAATTCTTGGTCAGGTGTGGTCACTTCGGTCACATCGCGCCACTCGAGGCCGGCGTTGATCTTAAGGCCCGAACCCGCGCTCGGCAGTTGCACACCGTACTTGCCGAGGTCCCCGGTCACGTTCACATCCAGCACGGTTTGGTTGATGTTGCCCGTTTGCAGCCCCGGCACTTCAAGGTAATTGAGCGCCGCCGGCGTCACCTGACCGAGTTGAAAGATGTTGTAGGGAACGCAAGGCGGTCCGACGACGCACCGCGGACCTGCCGGGGTCTGGACTACGTTCAATGCGTTATCGATTCTTGCCGTGGAGAAGAAATTCTCCTGGGACTCGCTTAAATTCACCAGGCTATGCTGCCAGCTTGCATCGTAGTCCCAGCCATCGACGATTTTGCCCTTTACTCCTAAGGTCACGCGCCAGTCGGTGTGCTCGAGATTGTCGACGCGGCCGCCGCCTTCAACGTTGCGCCGACCAATGAACAGATTTGTGGTTTCCCCCGCCGTGCTGCCGCCGCACCAGGCCGTCAACTCTTGCGAGGACAGGAACGGATTCGCGCAATTGACTGCGAACTTCCTGAAGAACGCACCCGATGCTGCGATCTGCGCGAGGGACTTGTCATCCATGAACATGGTCGAGGCATACATCTGCGCGTGGTCGTTGAAGTCATAGTGAAGAAACAAGCCTGCCGTGTAACGCTCGTCCGGCCGCTGGTAGAAGTTGATCGATCCGAAGTTATACAGATTGGCGCCTGTAAACGGGATTAGCGTTCCATTCGGACCAATGGTGTTGTTACTCGGAGCCGGCGAGCCGGGCGGACCGCCGATGGTGGCGAAGCGGCCGGGAAACGAGGTGGAAGATCCGCCGCAGGAAAACTTGCCGGAGTTCGAGGTCGCGAATCCTGAGTTTAACGTACATGCACTGTATGAGTACTTGGACTGCAGCACCGCGGCGACATTGCGGTAGGTCGCAAAAAATGTGGCATTTCCCTTGCCATCTTCCGAATTCAGTCCCGCAATGAATGCCAGAGATTTTTGCGCACCCGTATTCACCGAAGAGGGCGCCTCTTGGAAATGCGATACAGCGACCGCATCCTTGACGCCATCGGTGTTCCTGTTGGAATGATTATAGATGCCGGCGTCGGCGATGATTTTAACGCCCTGAAAGTGATCGTTGAGCTTAAAGTTCACGACACCGCCCACGGCATCCGCGCCGTATGTGGAGGAGGCTCCTCCGGTCAGCACTTCGATGCTGTCGATCATTTCCGCAGGAATCATATTGATGTCGGCGGCGGCGCCGCTGCGCGGGTCGCCAGGACCCAAGCGCAAACCATTGACCAGAACCAACGTGCGCTTCGCGCCCAAGCCGCGCAAATCCACCTCGGCGGTGCCGTTTGAGCCGTTCGATATGTTGGCGCCCTGCGCCGCGAAGACCTGCGGCAATTCGTTGAGAAGATCCTCTACCCGTGTCGCGCCCGATTGCTGTATATCGAGCGCAGATACGAAGGTGACGGGACTGATCGAGACTTGGTTCGGCACCGAGATGCGCGAGCCGGTGACCACAACTTCCTGCAATGCGGTGTCATTGGTGGTGGCCGCTCCGGGCGTCGCTTGTGACTGAGCGACGCCGAGCGATGCTCCGAGAGATACGGCAAGTGAGCCGCCGGTAAGGGCTAGGCGCACCGCGGTCCGAAGCCGTGGATTCACTGGATTGTCATTTGGCATTGCGGTCTCCCTGATATTCATCGCGCGTACGCTCGCAGCGAGCCACGACTGAGGGGCGCAAGACTGCTTCACCTGCGATCAGTCCGAAATACTGCGGCAAGACAACCATCGGACGAATAGCGACAACCTTGCAGTCGATTTGACGCTTTTTGTCCGGAAATTGACTCGAAGGAGCATTTCTAAGCGATCAACTGAAATCGCAGAATGACCGCCGGAGAAAACCATCATCAAGACTCTCGTCATTGCAATCATAGTGTCATCTGCGCTTGTGCCGGCTTCGCCTGCGAGCACGCGTTCTCTGCCCGGGTACGAGGGCGTACAAACAGGCGATTTGAACCGGCACGTGGACGCCTGTACCGACTTCTATGAATTCGCGAACGGCGCGTGGCGCGCGGAAAATCCCATTCCCGCGGGAAAGCCGCGGTGGAGTCGACGCGTCGCCGCGCACGACGCGAATTGGCATCGGCAGCAAAACGTCCTCGAGGAAGTTTCGCGCAAGAGAGACTGGCCCAGCGGGAGCGCCGAGCAGCTGTTGGGCGATCACTATGCGTCGTGTATGAACGTAGCGCGCATAGATGCCGCCGGCGCCGCTCCGCTTGCGCAACTGATTGCCGAGATCGATGGAATTCGGAATCCGGCCGACGTGCAGCGCATCATCCGCCGACTCCACGAGCTGGGGGTCTCTGTCGCGTTCGGGGCAACCGGCGCGCCGGGCTACCACGATCCTGCCGATTTTGTCGAGAGCGTTGTTGCCGGGGGCCTGGGGTTACCCGATCGCGATTACTATTTGAAGACGGAGCCGCGCTTCGTCGAGACGCGCGCAGGATACCAGGCGCACGTGGCAAAGATTCTGATCTTGAGCGGCTTGACGGGCGTTCAGGCTACCCAGGCCGCGGGCGAGATCTTCGCATTTGAAAAGCGCCTTGCCGAGGCTTCCCTGGACAGGGCGATGGCTGCCGACCCTGCCGCGACGGATCACATGATGAGTTTTGCGCAGCTAAAGGCTCTGGCGCCGCACTTCGATTGGGAAAGATATTTTGACGAGGCCAAGCTGCCGCGGATCGACCTCAATGTCGCCGAGCCGAAGTTTGTCGAGCAATTCGATCAGGAAATTAGAGACGCGCCCATCGAGACATGGAAGGCTTACCTTAGATGGCGCATGCTCGAATCCGCCGCGCCATGGCTGTCGCAGGAATTTGTCCGAGAGACTTTCGACTTTCGGGATAAATACTTCAGTAAGACCACCGAAATGAAGCAGCGAGCGCAGCTCTGCGTCGAATCCACCGATGCCCTGTTTAGCGATGCGCTGGCGAAGAAATACGCGCAAGCCTATTTTCCGCCCGCGGCCAAGGCGAAAGCCGAAGAGATCGTCGGTAATCTGAGGGCCGCATTGAGAGACGAAGTCGCTGCAGTGCAGTGGATGGAACCCGAGACGAAACGCAAGGCTTTGGAGAAAATTGCGGCGACGAACGTACAGGTGGGATATCCCGACAAGTGGAAGGCCTATTCTGGTATCCGCATTCGCCGCGACGCGTTCTGGGCTAACGTCGCCGCGGGCCGCAGGTTCAATATCGACGAGGACCGCCGGCTGATTGGTACACCAACCGGCCGAGACTTCTGGCTCACATCGCCCACACCGTCGTCAGCGGACGGCTATATCCTGGTTGAGCTCAACAAAATGATTTTGCCTGCGGGCCAACTGCAACCGCCCTTTTTCAATCTAAATGCCAATGACGCGGTCAATTATGGCGCCTTCGGCGCAGCAGTTGCGCATGACTTGACTCATTTCATAGACCCCTTGGGTGCAGCAAACGATATCGAGGGTAATCCCAACAATTGGTGGACCGACACCGATCGCCGGCAATTCGGGCAACGTGGCCAATGCCTGGTTGATCAGTTCGAGGGTTACTATATCGAGCCCGGCGTGCACCACGATGGTAAGCGCGTGTCGGGCGAGTCGATTGCGGATCTCGCCGGCGTGCGCATCGCATACCTGGCGCTCGAAAAATCGATGAAGATCCACCCGGTTGCGGCGGTTGATGGCTTCACACCGGAGCAGCAATTCTTCATTTCCTGGGGCCAAGCCGCAGGCCATGCCATGCGCTTAGAGGCGCAGCGTGAGCTGGTCGACAATGACCCGCACCCGGTGCCGAAGTTCAGGGTGATTGGCCCGCTCTCCAATTCGCCTGACTTTCAGCAGGCGTTTTCATGCAAAGCCGCAGCGGCCATGGTCAGGCCGGTGGAACAACGCTGCGGAGTCTGGTAGTGGTTCTCGATCTTGCGCGTGCGACTTCGTTGGCGGGTTTCTGCTGGAAATTGAGCGCTAAGACAGGCGTCACGAGCTGACAGAGAATTGAGCGGGACAAGCGCATATCCCTTGCCAATGGGGGCGGCATCCATATAAGGTAAGTTCCATACACAGGCGCGCTTCGCGGCGTTTTTCCTGAGCCGGGTGCTTGAACGTCAAGCGCCTAGAACCGAGTTAAGTTGTTGTTTTAAAAGTCCCAGAGCGTCTTTGCGCAGGGCTTGGCTTCAGTATGGGCGAAAGATTGGGCGACTATGGAAAGCACGGCGTTTAACACCAGCCTCGATGGCGCGGATCCGCGCGCGTCCGATTGGGGTCTTTGCCGTGCCGCATACGAAAGAGATTCGTGCGGCTTTGGCCTGATCGCGAGCTTGGATGACCGGGCCAGCAATTGGGTGCTGCAAACTGCAATCAGTTCGTTGAATCGGCTTACGCACCGGGGCGCGATCGCCGCCGACGGCAAGACCGGCGATGGTTGCGGTCTGCTGATCAAGCAGCCAACCGCGTTCTTAAGGGCAGTGGGCGCGGATGCCGGGCTCACCTTGGCGCCGATATTTGCCGCGGGCCTAGTGTTCCTGAATCGAGATTCCGCCAAGGCCGCAGAGGCGCGCAGGGTTCTCACCGAGCAGCTGCAACTCGAAAAGCTTAAGGTTGCGGGCTTTCGAATCCTGCCCACGGACCCGACCGCTTGCGGATCGGAAGCGCTTAAGACGCTGCCGACCATCGAGCAGGTGTTCGTCAACCCAGACCACGACATCGACGAGGCCACGTTCAACCGCAAATTATTCTTGGCGCGGCGGCGCACCGAAAAAAAGCTGCAAGCATTGGATCCGATTTTTTATGTCCCGTCGCTGTCGGCGAGCACCATTGTTTACAAAGGCATGGTGATGCCGCAATTCCTGGCGCAGTTCTATCCGGATCTCAAGGATCCGCGCATGCAGGCCTCCGTGGTGGTGTTTCACCAGCGCTTCTCCACCAACACCCTGCCGCAATGGCGCCTCGCACATCCGTACCGCTACCTCGCGCACAACGGCGAGATCAACACCGTGCAAGGAAATCGCAGCTGGGCAGTGGCCCGCGGTCCTCTGTTCCGATCGCCGCTTTTGCCCGACTTGAGCGACATTCTGCCGCTCGTCTCGTTAAGCGGTTCGGATTCGCAGTCGCTAGACAACATGTTGGAAGTACTTCTGATGGGCGGGCTCGATCCCATGCACGCCATGCGCATGCTGGTGCCGCCCGCCTGGCAGTCGGTTGACATGATCGATCCTGACTTGAAGGCTTTCTACGAGTACTACGCCACGCACATGGAGCCGTGGGATGGTCCTGCCGGCATCGTGCTTACCGACGGCCGCTATGCGTGCTGCACGCTCGATCGCAACGGATTGCGTCCGGCCCGGTGGGTCATCACCAAGGATAGACACATCACCATTGCATCGGAAGCGGGCGTGTGGGATTACGCGCCGGAAGAGGTAGTCGAAAAAGGCAAGCTCGGGCCAGGTGAGATACTGGCGCTCGATCTTCAAACCGCCGAGCTTTTGGACACCAAGCGCGTGGATGATTTGCTCAAGAGCCGCCACCCCTACAAGGTATGGCTCAAGAAGGGCGTACGTTATCTGCAGACGGATCTGATCGATCCGCGGCTCGCCGCCGAGCCTTTCGACCGCGAGACCCTGGCGCAATATCAGAAAATGTTCAACGTCTCGGCGGAGGAGCGCGATGAAATCATTCGCGTGCTCGCGGAGGATGAGAGCGAAGCCGTGGGCTCCATGGGCGATGACACGCCAATGCCGGTTCTCTCGAAGAAAGTCCGCTCGCTGTACGACTATTTTCGCCAGCAATTCGCGCAGGTGACGAATCCTCCCATCGACAGCTTACGCGAAAGCATCGTCATGTCGCTGCAGACGCAGATCGGGCCGGAGGCAAATATTTTCTTGCCGGCGCAGCAACATGCGGAACAAATCGTCCTCAGCTCGCCTGTGCTCTCGCAGCGCAAGCTGCGCCAAATCGTGGCGCTGGCCGATTCTGGCGTGCCGAACGAATTCATCGATCTGCAATACGATGAGTCCCTCGACCTGAAGACGGCTCTGCTCAGGGTTTGCGATCAAGCCGAGGCGGCCGTACGAGCGGGCAAGCTGGTGTTGCTGCTGTCGGATCGATACCTGGTGAAGGGCAAGGTGCCCATGCATGCGCTGCTCGCGACCGGCGCCGTGCATCACCGGCTGGTGGCGCAGGGCTTGCGCTGCAAATGCAACATCCTGGTGGAGACCGGTACGGCGCGCGATGCGCATCATTTCGCCTGCCTGATCGGCTATGGCGCAACCGCCGTCTACCCGTTTCTCGCCTACCAGACCTTGTTCGACATGATGCGCAAGGGTGTGCTCAAGATGGAAGCCATAGCCCGCCAGGAATTGGGGCGCAGTTACCGTCGCGGCATCCGCAAGGGATTGTTCAAGATCATGTCCAAGATGGGCATTTGCACCGTTGCAAGTTATCGAAGCGCGCAGCTGTTCGAAATCGTCGGCCTGGGCGATGAAGTCGTGGATTTGTGTTTCGAAGGCAGCGACAGCCGTATTCAAGGTGCGGATTTCGCAGACCTGAAAGCCGATTCTCTGTACCTCGCCAAGCGCGCTTGGGACATACCTACCCCGGTTGAGCAGGGCGGCTTGCTAAAGTACATGCACAACGGCGAATACCATATGTACAACCCGGATGTGGTGGCGACTTTGCAATCGGCCGTCATGAGCGGCAACTACGAGCAGTATCGGGAATTCGCGGCGCTGGTGAACGAGCGGCCGGTGTCCTGCATCCGCGATCTGCTGAAATTAAAGCCAAGCGCCGCGCCCATCGCGCTCGAGGAAGTTGAACCGATTTCAGCCATTATCGCCCGCTTCGACAGCGCCGGCATGTCGTTAGGCGCGCTCTCACCCGAAGCGCACGAGGCCCTCGCCATCGCCATGAACCGATTGGGAGCACGCTCGAATTCCGGCGAGGGTGGGGAAGATCCGGTGCGCTACGGCACGGAAAAGAATTCCAAGATCAAACAGGTGGCTTCGGGGCGCTTCGGCGTCACGCCCGAATACCTCATCAATGCCGAAGTGCTGCAAATCAAGATTGCGCAAGGCGCCAAGCCCGGCGAGGGCGGGCAACTGCCCGGGCACAAGGTCAACGACATGATTGCGCGTCTGCGTTTCGCGCGCCCCGGCGTGGGACTGATCTCGCCGCCGCCGCATCACGACATTTATTCCATCGAGGATTTGGCGCAATTGATCTTCGATCTGAAGCAGGTCAATCCCAAAGCCTTGGTATCGGTGAAATTGGTGGCTGAACCGGGTGTGGGCACGGTCGCGGCCGGCGTGGCCAAAGCCTACGCCGACCTGATCACTATCTCAGGCTACGACGGCGGCACCGGCGCCAGCCCCTTGTCGTCCATCAAGTACGCCGGCACGCCGTGGGAGCTGGGGCTTGCCGAAACCCATCAGACGCTGCGCGCCAACGAACTGCGACACCGGGTGCGGCTGCAGACCGACGGCGGCCTCAAGACCGGGCTTGATGTGATCAAGGCCGCGCTGATCGGGGCGGAGAGTTTCGGTTTCGGCACCGCGCCCATGGTTGCCTTGGGCTGCAAGTACTTGCGCATTTGCCATTTGAACAATTGCGCCACGGGCGTTGCTACCCAGCACAATGTGCTGCGCAGCAAGTATTTCATCGGCTTGCCTGAAATGGTGGTCAATTATTTCCAATTCGTGGCACGCGAATGCCGCGAAATCATGGCCTCGATCGGGGTGCGTACGCTGGCGGAGCTGATAGGGCACACCGAGTTGCTCGAAATTCTGCCGGGCGAAACTTCCAAGCAACGCAAGCTGGATCTTAAGCCGGTGCTGGCCAATGCCGCGCTGAAATCCGACAAGCCGCAATATTGCGTCGACCCCCACAATGAGCCTTTCGACAAGGGTGTTCTCGCGGAGCAGATGCTGGGCGACATGCGCGCCGCAATCGATGCCAAGAGCGGCGGCGAGTTTTTCTATCCGATCAACAATTTCAACCGCTCCATCGGCGCGCGTATTTCCGGCGAGATCGCCAGGCGATGGGGCAATACCGGCATGAGCGCAGCGCCGTTGACCGTGAACCTGAAGGGCTCGGCGGGGCAGAGTTTCGGCGTGTGGAATGCCGGCGGCCTGCACATGAATCTCGAGGGCGAGGCCAATGACTATGTAGGAAAAGGCATGGCGGGCGGCAAACTAGTGTTGAGGCCGCCGAGCCATGCGACTTTTGCCGCGCGCGATACCATCATTATGGGAAACACCTGTCTGTACGGTGCCACCGGCGGGGAATTGTATGCAGCGGGGCGGGCAGGCGAACGGTTTGCCGTGCGCAATTCCGGCACGCTCGCCGTGGTCGAGGGCACCGGCGATCATTGCTGCGAGTACATGACCGGCGGAGTCGTCTGTGTGCTGGGGACCACAGGCGTGAATTTCGGCGCCGGTTTCACCGGTGGATTTGCGTATGTGCTCGACATGGAGCGCGACTTCGTCGACCGCTACAACCATGATTTGATCGACATCCATCGCGTGTCGCCCGAGGGCATGGGCACACATGTGCAGCATCTTCGCGGGCTGATCGAGCAGCATGTGGATGCCACGGGAAGCCAGTGGGGCGCACAGCTTTTGAATGATTTCAGGTCCTACATCGGCAAGTTCTGGGTGGTCAAACCGAAGGCCTCGGCGATCGATTCACTGCTGGAAAATCTGCGTCGCGCAGCTTAAGCCGCGCGACCAACTCCCGTGGCCGACAAGCATTTGCAATTTCTCGATATTCCGCGTAAGGACCCGGACAAGCTCTCCATCGAGGTGCGCACCAAGCAGTTTCGCGAAATCTATTCGCAGTACAGCGCCGAGTCCGCTTCTCAACAAGCGGGCCGATGCATTTCCTGCGGCAATCCCTTTTGCGAGTGGAAATGCCCGGTCCACAATTACATCCCAAATTGGCTGGCGCTGGTCAATGACGGCAAGCTGTTCGAAGCGGCCGAGCTTTCGCATCAAACCAATTCTTTGCCCGAGATGTGCGGGCGAATTTGTCCGCAAGATCGGCTGTGCGAAGGCGCTTGCACGCTCAATGACGGTTTGGGTGCGGTCAGCATCGGCGCCATCGAAAAATACATCACCGACGAGGCCTTCCGCCTGGGCTGGAAGCCCGATATGTCCAATGTGGTGCGCACTGGTGCGCTGGTGGCGGTGGTGGGGGCGGGCCCGGCGGGTCTCGCATGCGCGGATGTTCTGGTACGCAACGGCGTCACCCCGGTGGTTTTCGATCGCTATGCAAAGATCGGCGGATTGCTGACCTTCGGCATCCCGCCATTCAAGCTCGAAAAGGAAGTAGTGGAGAAGCGCCGCGAAATCATGGAAGAGATGGGCGTTGAATTCCGCTTAGGCGTGGAGGTGGGTCGCGACATCAGCTTCGAGGAGATAGTGCGCGATTTCGATGCGGTATTCTTAGGCATGGGCACCTATACTTTCGTCAAAGGCGGCTTTGATGGCGAAGATCTGGCGGGCGTTCACGAGGCCTTGCCCTACCTAATTTCCAACATCAGTCGCGAGCTCAACCTCGAGCGTGACGGCGATGATTTCATCGACATGAAGGGTAAGCACGTCGTCGTGTTGGGCGGCGGCGACACTGGTATGGATTGTAATCGGACCGCCATACGCCAAGGGGCGGCCAGCGTCACTTGCACGTATCGGCGTGATGAGGCGAACATGCCGGGATCACGGCGCGATTACAAGAACAGCAAGGAAGAGGGTGTCACCTTCCTGTTCAATCGTCAGCCCGTCGAAATCGTCGGGGTCGACCGTGTGCAGGGCGTGAAACTGGTCGAGACCCGCTTGGGCGCACCGGATGCGCGCGGGCGTCGCATACCCGAAGTGGTCCCAGGAACCGAGGAAACCATAGCCGCCGATGCGGTGATCATCGCTTTTGGTTTTTTACCCAGTCCGCCGGACTGGTTCGGGCAACACCAAATTAATCTGCATGGCAATGGCCGGGTACGGGTATCGGGTGCGCCACAAACCCGATTCCAAACCACGAATCCGAAGATATTCGCCGGCGGCGACATGGTGCGCGGCTCGGACCTGGTGGTCACCGCGGTATTCGAAGGACGCGAAGCCGCCCAGGGCATATTGCGACAGTTAGGACTGCGCAGCGAATAGCTCTCCGCACGAAATTAGAAAACCGCCGCCTTCAAATACCCGCATACCACTCGTAGCCGCGGTCCTCCCAGTAGCCGCCTTTACCGCCTTGAACTGCGCCGAGATGTTCAACCACCTCGATTCGCATCACGTACTTGGCATGTTTGTAGCCTAATTGGCGCTCCACGCGCAGCCGCAGGGGCGCCCCATTTGCAATTGGCAGAGCTCGACCGTTGAGTTCGTAAGCGAGGATCGTTTGCGGGTGAAAGGCATCGATCAAGTCGATGCTTTCGTAATACGGGTCTTCACCCTTCTCCAGGCTGTCGGCGCAATGGAAAACAACGAAACGCGCGCGGGGCGATAGCCGAGCGACCTTCAGCACACTGGCAAGCGGCACCCCAGTCCACTTGCCGATGGCGCTCCAGCCCTCAACACAGTCATGCCGGGTGATCTGAGTGCGAGTCGGCATGACTCGCAACGCGGCGAGCGACAAATGCAGCGGGAGGGCGACGAGACCATCGATTTTTAGCTGCCAATCTCGAAATTGGTCTTGTGCCAGGCGTCGATAATCCTCTGAATCAGGCGCGTCGGTGCCGTTGGATCTAAACGTCTGTGATAAGTCGGCATCGCTGAACTCTCGAGCGAGTGCATTATTGCCCACGAGGACTCGCTGTGCTCTATACGTAAGCTGCTCCGCGCTGCGCAATACTTCGGCAAATGAGGGCGAATTAGTCAGTCGGTCGCAGGCTCCCAAGGCGAGCCCACCAAAGGCCACCGTCCCGCGAAATAGCATTTGCCGTCGTGTCAGGGTGCGGTGTTTCATTCGGCTTCCTTCGGCGGCAGCACATAGCGGCCGGTGATCATCGATCGCAATTCGTTAATGGGGCCCGCCAGCAGCACCATGATCAGGTGAACCGCAATGAAAGCAACCACGAGAGCGGCGCAAATGAAGTGCACCGTTCTCGCGCTCTGCCGGCCTGCGAAAAGATCGAGAAGCCAGGGAAATCCGGCGTCCATGCCTGGCGACATCGTGAGGCCCGTCGCCAAAATCGTCGGGGCGAGAATGAACAGCACGCCGAGGTAGGTAATCTTTTGAAGAGCGTTGTAACCCCTGGCGGCCTCACCGCTCGGAAATTTCAGCTGCAGGTGATTCCACAAATCGCCGATGAGATGGGAGGGAGATAGCTGGGTCCGGGTGGGTAATAAATCCCGCTTCAAGTGTCCCCGGGCAAGGCTCACCGCGAAATACACGGTGCTGTTGATTACCAAGAGCCAGGCAAAGAAGAAATGCCAGCGACGGCCGGCGGCAAGAAATCGTTCACCCGGTATCGTCGCCCAACCGGGAAACGCACGTTCGCTTCCATCACCGGAGACGCCCAAAACGCCCGTGGAATTAATTTGGTGCTTGCCTATCCGCAGCAGACCCACCGCATCCCCTTGCTGGGAATTCCTCGATGTAATTTGGAAAGCCGCTTGCTCAGGATCGGCGCCCGATTTACCCCAGTATAAATTCGGATGGGCGTTGAAGATTTGCAGTCCGCTCATCAGCACCACAAAGACACAGAGCGCATTGATCCAATGCAGGAGGCGCGTCGCAAGGGAGTGGCGATAGATCGTAGCCATAACTCAATATTAATCCGTTTAATCGCGGTGATGGGTTTGGGTTGCCGCGCCTTAAACGAGGATTTCCTCCAAATTGCGCATGATTACACTCTTTAAAGGGTAGCCGGTTCACGTTTATGGCGCCCAGGCATACAATACACTCTCATCATGCGTTTCCGCCTTATCGCCATTGCCTTGCTGTTGGTCACCGTTCTGCAGGTGCCCTGGCTCGCCTACTCAGCCACCTTGAATGGCGGCGTCGATCAATCGAGCCCCGCGTGCGATGGGCAAGCTCTGAGGGCTGGTCTAACCTGCGACTCGTGTTGCGCGCATGGATCAATGCCCTCCTGCGGAGCGCAATGCCCTGCGCCAAGCGGGCCGGCCGTGCCCCTCACTTTGCCTAATACGCTGCGAGTGGCAATGCTCAGCGTCGTGATCTTTGATGCCGATGTCGCGCCCTTCGCCGGGCACGCGCCGCCGCATCCCCTCCGTCCTCCCATCGTCTAGTGCTCCTCTGATCGAGTAAGCATTCGGGCGCAAGCCCGCGCGACCTTTGCCGCAAAACGGCAGGTCACTTGAACGATATTCGGAGAACTTCCATGACTGGATGGTTCAAAAATTGGGGTTCCCTCATTCTGGGGGTCGCTTTCGTGCAACCCGCCGCGGCCACTGACATACCGCAGGCCTTTGTTTATTTGCCCGTCGCGGCGCTCCCCAGCGCGGACACGGCACCCTTATTGACCTTACAAGAGGTCAGTCAACTGGCCTTGGTCGATCAGCCGCTCTTGACCGGTCGCGAGGCGAAGATCGAAGCCGAGCAACAACGCGCAGTCGCTGCCGCCCAATTGCCGGATCCTAAGTTATCGGGCGGACTCAAAGAGCTGCCGATCACCACTCCGGAGGCCTTTAGCGTGCGCCGGGACAACTTCACCGAATTTACCGTAGGCTTGAGCCAGGAATTCACGCGCGCCGAGAAACGTCGTCTGAAAGGCTCGCGTCAGTCGCAAGGTGCCGATATCGATCGTGCCGCGCTCGAAAGCGACAAACGCGCGATTCGCCGCGATGCCTCGCTCGCCTGGCTCGACGTCTATGAAGCGGAACAGGCGTACGATCTCACGCGCAAATTGATCGATGAAGCCGGGCTGCAGGTCCGGGCACTCGAGAAGGACTATACCGCTGGCATCGCCTCGCAGGCCGATTGGCTGGCGGCGAAAGTAGACACGGAGCTTGTCAGCGATAAGGCCCATGATTGGCTGCATCATTCGCTGCGCGCGCGTGACGGCCTGGCACGTTGGATTGGCGATGCGGCACGCCGACCGATCGCCCAAGCACCGACCATGCCGGCACTGCCGACGGCCCTACCGGCCTTGGTGGCACGCTCTGATCAGCATCCCGTCATTGGCGCGCTCGATCGTCAACTCGATGCATCCACGACCGATATTGCTCTCGCACGACAAGCTTACAAGCCGGACATTTCGGTAGACGTGTACTTCGCTTACCGCCCAGCCTTCTCAGATTTCGTGGGGGTGCAGTTCACCGTGGGGCTGCCTTATTTCACCCGTAATCGCCAGGACCGAGATTTGAGTGCCGCGCTTAAGGAGTCCCACGCGATCGAGGAACGCAAACGCGATGTGCTTCGTGAGCTGCACGCGCAAGTCAGCCAAGACTACGTCGACTGGCAGCACTTCAGCCAACGTATGGCCGAGTTCGATACCACCATCATTCCGGACGCACAGCACCGCGTCGATGCCGCTCGCACAAGCTATGCGGCCGGTCGAGGAGCATTCAATGCAGTACTGCTCGCTCGCCGCAGCCTCCTCGATATCCAACTGCAGCGACTCGCGCTGTTCGTCGAATCGGCGCGTGCGCAAGTTCGCTTAGGCTACTGGACGGCTTCGCATTCTGCTGGAGACGCACCATGAGACGGCGTTACTCATTTGCCATGGCCATCGCCCTAGTTGTGACTATCGCGGTTTCAATATGGCTGTTGTCGCGCTGCGGCGGGGGCAGGCCAACTAAAAATACCGCGTGCGACAATGCGGCACCCGCGTACTGGTATGACCCAATGCGTCCCACTGAGCATTTCGACAAGCCGGGCAAATCCCCGTTCATGGACATGCAACTCGCCCCGAAGTGCCCAAACTCCGCAGCAGCCTCGCTGGGAGCACCCTCCTCACCAGGGGCGAGCAACGCGGCGGGTAGCATCGAGGTCGATTCGCGCGTAGTCGAGACCTTGGGCGTGCGCATGGCAAGGGTCGAAGAGGGCAGCTTCGCGCGCGGCACTGATACAGTCGGTTTGGTGGGCGTCGATGAGCACCGCATCGAGGTTATCCAAGTTCGAGAGCCCGGTTGGGTCGAGCAGCTCAATGTGCGGGCGGTAGGCGATGCGGTGCGCCGCGGTGAGCAGCTCGCCGGTATTTATTCCCCGGACTTACTGGCGATCCAACAGGAGCTCTTGATTGCGCGCAGCGCCAACGATCCCGCGCTGATCCAGGCGGCACGCGGGCGTCTCGCGCTATTCGGCTTATCCGCCGCACAGATTGCCCACATCGAACACACCGGTGAAGCGCAGAGGCGCATCGCCTACTACGCGCCGTTCGATGGCTACGTGATGGAATTGGGGGTTCGCCAAGGCGCTGCCGTGCAACCCGGTACGTCGCTGTTCCAGATTGCCAATCTCGAGAGCGTCTGGATCACGGCTGACGTACCGGAAATGCAGGCGGGATGGATCAGCCCGGGTGATCCGGCCGAAGTGACCGTCCCATCCCTTCCCGGCATGCCGTTTAAAGGTCAGGTGGATTATTTGTATCCGGAGCTGATGCAATCCACCCGCAGCCTCAAGGTGCGAGTCGTCGTTAGAAATCCGCGCCAGCAGCTGCGGCCTGGTATGTTCGCGGCTGTTCACTTTCGCGGCGTGCCGCTCGAAAAAGTGCTCACCGTACCGACCGAGGCGGTGATCAAGACCGGCACCCGCAGCGTCGTTATCGTCGCCGATGATGGCACGCATTTCCGTCCCGTGATTGTGCGGGTCGGGGCGGAGCAGGGCGGTCGTTCCGAGATCCTAGAGGGGTTGAGCCTGGGCCAAAGCGTGGTCGCCTCGGGACAGTTTCTCATCGACTCCGAAGCGAGCTTGCGCGGTGCGTTTGACAACCTCGCCGGTGCAAGCGCCGCGAAACCAACGGTTGGGGGACACTGATGCTCGCCGCTCTCATCCGCTGGTCGATTCAGAACCGCTTGCTGGTGCTGATGGCAACCGCGTTGCTCGCCTCCTGGGGCGTGCATGCCGCACTTTCGACGCCGCTCGATGCACTACCGGATCTCTCCGATACACAGGTCATCATCCGCACTGAATATCCGGGTCAGACACCTCAGGTCGTGGAGGATCAGGTCACCTATCCGCTCACGACTACCATGCTCTCGGTGCCGGGGGCGCGCGCAGTTCGCGGTTATTCGTTTTTTGGCGATTCTTACGTGTACATCATCTTTGACGATAAGACCGATCTTTATTGGGCGCGCTCTCGGGTGCTTGAATACTTAAACCAAGTTACGCGGCGATTGCCGTCTTCCGCCAAAGCCACGCTTGGGCCCGATGGCACCGGCGTAGGGTGGATCTACGAATATGCGCTCATCGATCACAGCGGCGAACACGACATCTCGCAGCTGCGCGCCCTGCAAGACTGGTTTCTCAAGTACGAGCTTAAAAGCGTGCCGGATGTGGCCGAAGTTGCGAGCATCGGCGGTTTCGTCAAGCAATACCAGGTCGTGCTCAATCCGGATCGGATGCGGGCTCTGAGCATTACCATCGAGAGAGTCAAGGAGGCCATCAAGAATTCCAATAACGAAACCGGCGGCTCCGTACTGGAGCTCGGTGAGGCGGACTACGCGGTTCGGGCCACCGGTTACTTGAAGAATCTCGACGACTTTCGCAGCGTGCCGGTCGGCTTAGGCAGCGGCGGCACACCGATCCTGTTGGGTGATGTCGCCCGGATTCAAGTTGGACCGGAAATCCGACGTGGCATATCTGAACTTGACGGAAAAGGTGAAGCGGTGGGCGGTGTGATCGTGATGCGCGCCGGCAAGAATGCACTCGCGACTATCGATGCGCTGAAAGCGAAGCTCGCGACCCTGCAAACGGGCTTACCGAAAGGAGTCGAGATTGTCCCAACCTATGACCGATCGGACCTGATTCGTCAGTCGGTTGCGACCTTGCGCACTCGGCTGATCGAGGAATTCATTGTCGTCACCTTGGTGTGTGCGCTGTTCTTGGTTCATCTTCGCTCCGCTTTTGTGGCGATCGTGAGTCTGCCGCTAGGGATCCTAGCCGCATTCGCTGTCATGAACTGGCAGGGCGTCAACGCCAACATCATGTCGTTAGGCGGCATAGCGATTGCCATCGGCGCGATGGTCGATGCGGCGGTCGTCATGATCGAGAACGCACACAAGCATCTTGAGGCTTGGAGCCACGAAAACCCAGGTCGCCGCCCGAACGCTTCCCAGCAAGCGACGCTCATCGCCGCCGCGGCGGCCGAAGTCGGGCCGGCCTTGTTTTTCAGCTTACTGATCATTACTTTAAGTTTTGTGCCTGTGTTTACGCTCGAAGCCCAGGAGGGGAAACTGTTCGGGCCTCTGGCATTCACCAAAACCTACTCAATGGCGGCGGCTGCCGGCCTTTCGGTGACCATCATCCCGGTGTTGATGTTTTACTTCGTCCGCGGCCGCATTCCCGATGAGCGCCGCAATCCCTTAAATCGCTGGTTGATCGCCCTCTATCGGCCCATTCTTGACCTTGTATTGCGCTATCCAAAATCGATGTTGGCCGCAGCTGCGCTGCTGATTGTCGCGAGCATTCTGCCGATGACCCGGCTCGGCAGTGAGTTTATGCCCCCCTTGGTAGAAGGGGATCTGCTCTTCATGCCGTCCGCCCTGCCCGGATTATCTGCAGACAAGGCTTCGCAATTGTTGCAGCAGACTGACAGGGTTTTGATGCAATTTCCTGAAGTCGAGCGTGTATTCGGCAAGGTCGGCCGCGCGGAAACCGCCACCGATCCGGCGGGTTCGGAAATGTTCGAGACCACCATCCACTTCAAACCACGCTCACAATGGCCATCGGGAAAGACCCAAGATGAGCTCATCGATGAGATGAACGCCGCCTTGCAAATTCCCGGCCTCTCTAATCTGTGGGTGCAGCCGATCCGCAATCGCATCGATATGCTATCGACCGGCATCAAGAGCCCGGTCGGCGTCAAGATCGCAGGACCTGACCTGAACGTGATCGAGGAGATAGGCCGGAAAGTCGAGGCGACAATCAAGCAAGTGCCCGGCACGCGCTCCGCCTACGCCGAACGCGTCCGCGGCGGCCGCTACATCGACGTGCGGATCGACCGGCTGCACGCCGCCCGGTTCGGATTGAGCCTTGCCGACGTGCAGCAGGTGGTCGCGCTCGCCATCGGCGGTGAGAACATCGGCGAGACGGTGGAAGGTCTGCAGCGATTCCCCATCAATATCCGGTATCCGCGCGAGCTCAGAGACTCGGTCGATAAGCTTACCGTGCTGCCCATCGTTACCGCAGCCGGAGCGACGACCACCCTCGGCGCGGTCGCGGATCTCGCCGTCACCGATGGTCCGCCGCAAATACGCAGTGAAAACGCGCGCTTGAACGGTTGGGTATATGTCGATATCACTGGCCGAGATTTAGGCTCCTACGTTGCCGAGGCACAAAGATTGGTCGCCCAGCGCGTTACTCTCCCTGCGGAGTATTCGATCGCCTGGTCCGGCCAGTTCGAGTATCTTCAGCGCGCGACGCAGAAACTTAAACTCGTCGTCCCTTTCACCTTGATGATCATCTTTGTCTTGCTCTATCTGACTTTCCGCAGTTTCAGTGCAGCGGCGTTGATCATGGCTACGCTGCCCTTCGCGCTGGTCGGAGGCCTGTGGCTGCTTTTTCTGCTCGGCTACAATTTTTCAATCGCCTCCGCCATCGGCTTCATTGCACTTGCCGGCGTCTCGGCGGAATTCGGCGTGATCATGCTGATTTACCTGAATCACGCCATCGAAAAGCGCCGCGCCGCGGATCAATTCAACACCGAGCGCGACTTGCTAGAGGCCATCGAGGAAGGGGCAGTGCTGCGGGTGCGACCGAAAGCAATGACGGTGGCAGTCATTGTCGCGGGACTTCTGCCGATCATGCTCGGTGGCGGCACGGGATCTGAAGTCATGCGCCGAATCGCAGCCCCGATGGTTGGGGGCATGATCACCGCGCCGATTTTGTCGATGCTCGTGTTACCCGCCGCATACTTCCTCTGGCACCGGCGCGAGCTGCGGCGACAGTAGAAAGCACCGGTGAGCGCTTGCTACACATTCGCAGCGCAACGCCCTTCGAAGCCCGAGACCCCAAGGCCTCGGTTCACAAATTGGAGGAGCCCGGGTTCCGAGGCCATTGCTACGATCCAAGTAATTCTATATAATTGGAAATATGAAAAAACAAGATGTTGTCTGCGCGCTTAGCGCCCTAGCCCAAGCTTCGCGTCTTGCCATTTACCGTTTGCTGGTCAAGCGTGGTCCGCAGGGTTTCACTCCCGGAGATATCGCTGAGAAGCTTGCCGTGCCGGCGCCAACTTTGTCCTTTCATTTGAAGGAGCTGCAGCGGGCCGGACTCCTGAAAGTGCGGCGTGACGGGCGCCGTCTCTTCTATAGTCCTGATTTTGAAAACATGAATGAGTTGATCTACTTCTTGAAAGATAACTGCTGCAGTCTGGCCGACAAAGATTGCGTACCGGCCTGCGCGCCGGCAATTTCGGCCCGGGCGGAGCGCAACGAAAGGCGCGCGTGAGAGCGCTCGATCTGGGCCTCAGCGTGAATTTAAGATCTATATAAGAGAGAACTTACCATGAAGCGATTTCACGTGAACGTATCGGTGCCGGACATCAACGAGGGTATCCGCTTCTATTCAGCGCTCTTTGCCGCTCGGCCATCGGTGCAAAAGTCTGACTATGCAAAATGGATGCTGGAGGATCCACGTGTCAATTTTGCGATTTCTCAGCGCGGCCATGCGCACGGCGTCAACCATGTCGGCTTCCAGGTTGATACCGCGGATGAACTCACCGGCCTGCGCGCCCAGTTAGCGGCCGCCGACAACAGCCTGATCGAGCAATCGGATGCGGCGTGCTGCTACGCCAAGTCCAATAAATATTGGGTCACCGATCCTGCCGGCGTGGCCTGGGAGACCTTCCACACCCTCGATTCCATTCCGATATACGGGGATGACACCGACATCGCGCCGAAAGACGTGGCGCCCGCCTTCTGCGTTGCACCCAAAGCGGCGACCACGGAAAGTTGTTGTGAGACCAAACCAGCGGGCGAGCCATGCTGTGCCAGCTGAAGCAAGCATGACCGACCGAGTCTATAACATGCTGTTCCTGTGCAGCGGCAACTCCGCGCGAAGCATTCTCGCCGAGGGGATCTTAAATCGCCTGGGCAAAGGACAGTTTCGCGCCTTCAGCGCCGGCAGTCACCCGAATGGCCAGGTACATCCGCTTGCTCTTGCCCTTCTGGAGCGGTCCGGCATGCCGACGACCGGCCTGCGCAGTAAAAGTTGGGATGAGTTTGCCGCCGCTAGCGCACCCCAACTCGATTTCGTCATTACTGTGTGCGACAACACTGCCGGGGAGGTGTGTCCGGTGTGGCCGGGGCAGCCCATCACCGCGCATTGGGGCATTCCCGACCCGGCGGCCGTCGTAGGCAATGAAATGGAGAGAAAAGCCGCCTTTGTTAGCGCCTTTAAAGCCATGGAGGGGCGCATCAAGCTGTTTTTATGTCTCCCGCTCGGCAGCATCGATAGGCTGCGTGTCAAAAGGGAAATGGATGCCATCGGCAAAACCAAAGACAGTGCCGCATGAGCCTTTTCGAGCGGCACTTAACCGTGTAGGTGTTTCTGTGCATCGTGGTTGGCATCGTGCTCGGTCAGTTTCTGCCCGGCTTATTTCAAGCGATCGGCGGCTTGTCGATCGCTCGAGTTAATTTGACCGTCGGCATCTTGATCTGGTGGGGCAATGCGACGCGGATCACGCAATTTTCTCGGCAATAATCTCCACAACCAAGGGCGTGAGCATCAACGCCGCCGGATTTTTCTCTAGGATGCGAAAGTCTGCTTGTATGCGCTCCGCATATTCCGGCTTTATGCGCTTCAATTCCACCAGTCGGCGCGAACCGCTGCCCAAAAATGACGCGGGCCACTGCCAGGCGAAATGCGCCGGACCGATGACGGAGATAAGAGGGCACACGCTGACTATCTTCAATCCAGCCGGTGCCAGCAACGGAATCAATTTATTCACGATGTCCGGTTCCCCTCCCGCCGCACGCCAGCTGGCCATGACCTCTTTTACAAATGTGCTAAACGTTTCGCTATGCGGGATCACCTGCCAGGAGGCGTAATTCTGGTATTCGTGCAAGACGGCTTTGCCGCCGCCGCGCAAACAAGCACTGATGCGGTTTATCAGTTTTTCGGGCGAAGCAACAAACGAGGCCACCCATCGACACCAAGCCAGATCGAAATCCTGCAGAGGGATCTCGTCGGCATCCAGGTCTGCCTGCAGGAATCGCACGGAACTGAGACTTTGGGCATCGACTTGTTTTTGAGCAAAGCTTAAAAAATGCGCCGACCGCTCGATCGCGGTCACCTGGCCTTGCGGCCCAACAATGGCGGCCGCATCGAGGGTGGCGAATCCGGGGCCGCAACCGAAATCGACCAGGCGGGAACCCCGGTTGATGCCGGCTCTGGTCCAAGCATCGAGCACCCGAGGTCGCCAGACTCGGTGCTGTAAACCCAGCCGCTGGATTTCTTCGTCGTGGGTGCCGAGGACATAATCCATTTCTGCGCTCATGGAGGGACTATAAAGCCGCTGCAAGATCGTTGCTCGCCGCTTTCGGACTTTGAAGTCCCTAACATCGGGGTCCGAAAACGGCGAGTATTCGCCTTCGTAAAGGTCTAATCTGGCGCCATGAACTTGGACTCAAACGCTTGTTTTCGTGCGGTGCGCGCTCGCGATTCGCGTTTTGATGGCCGCTTTTACGTCGGCATTACCTCGACGAAGGTGTATTGCCGGCCCATATGTACCGCTCGGCCTGCGAATCGCGGCAACATGCGTTTTTATTCCAATGCGGCGGCCGCTGAAGGGGCGGGGTTTCGGCCCTGCTTGCGTTGCCGACCCGAGCGCGCTCCGGGGATGGCGCCTGTCGATGCGGTCAGCCGGTTGGTCGCCGCCGCCGTGGCGGGTATCGAAGAGCATGCCCTCTCCAGCGCGCGCGTCGGCGATCTGGCCGCCTCGTTAGGTATCAGCGAGCGGCATCTGCGGCGCGTTACCGAAACGCAGCTGGGCGTGTCGCCCATCGAATTGGCGCAGACACAGCGGTTGCTGCTGGCCAAGCGGCTGCTGCGCGAGACTTCGTTGACCCAGACCGACATTGCCTTCGCCAGCGGATTCGGCAGCGTGCGCCGCTTCAACGCCTTATTCAAAGCTCGCTACGGATTGAGCCCGCGCGCGGTGCGCGGCAAGGGCATCGATGCGGACACCTTGAGCGTTCAATTGGAATTCAGGCCGCCGCTGGCCTGGAGTCAGTTGTTGGCTTATTTGCGTCGGCGGGGGATTCCCGGCGTGGAGATGGCCGACGCCACGCATTACCGGCGCACCGTCTCAATCGGCGAGGCCAAAGGCTGGATTGCGGTGTCGATGCACAACGACCGCGCGCTCAACCTTGAACTATCTCCATCGTTGACTCCCGTAATCGGTGCGGTTATCGGCAGGGTCAAGCATTTATTCGATCTGGGCGCGGCTCCCGATTCGGTCAGCAGAGTGCTGCGGCAAGACGAGATACTGGCACCCACCGTGCGCAGACTCCCGGGCTTGCGCGTCGCCGGGGCCTTCGACGGCTTTGAGCTGGCCGTGCGCACGGTGCTCGGGCAACAAGTCTCCATCAAGGGGGCGAGCACGATAGCGGGACGTTGGGCCCAAGCCTTTGGTGAGACCATCGCTACGCCCTTCTCCGAGCTCAGTCGGTTGAGCCCCACCGCAGAGCGCACGGCCGGGTTATCCGTGGAGGAAATTATCGCACTGGGCATGGTAGGCGCCCGCGCGCGATGCTTAGGTAGCCTCGCACAAGCAGTCGCTCAGCGAAGAATCGTGCTGGCCGTTGCTTCGAACGTCGAGGAGCAGATCGAACATCTGATGCGCTTGCCGGGCATCGGCCACTGGACGGCCAACTACATCGCCATGCGCGCGCTGCATTGGCCCGACGCCTTTCCCACCGGGGACTTGGTGTTGATGCGGGCGGCGCAGTCCACGCAGAAACAATTGCAGTTACGTTCGGAAAGCTGGCGTCCTTGGCGCGCGTATGCTGCCCATTATCTTTGGCAATCATTGGGAGCCGTGACATGAATGTCTTTTATTACGTCGATAGTCCGATTGGACGACTGATGCTGACCTCGGATGGGACTGCCCTGACCGGTCTGTACATGAACTTGTACCGCAACAAGCCGACCAAGCCCTTGGTTCCGGGTGATGATTGGGTACAAAACGGCACCATTGACCCCTTGCCGGCGGCCGCACAACAGCTGCAAGAATACTTTTCCGGCGCCCGCCGCGAATTCGATCTGCCGCTCAAGATGCAAGGCACCGAATTCCAGCAGCGGGTGTGGCGCGAGCTCTGCACGATACCTTTCGGGGAAACCCGCAGTTACGGCCAGCTCGCGAAGCGCTTGGGCAATCCCAATGGCTCCCGCGCCGTGGGCCTGGCGAATGGCCGCAATCCCATTGCCATCATCGTCCCCTGTCATCGAGTGATCGGCGCTGACGGCTCGTTGACAGGGTTCGGCGGAGGTATCGAGCGCAAGGAATGGCTGCTGTCGCACGAAGGCCTGCCCCGCAACGGCAATTTGCCCTTGAGCATCCCCTCCCCCGCGCCCGGATCAACAGTTAGACGATCTGCGGCAGTCAGATCAACGGCAGCGTAATGGTGAATACGACCCCGCGGCCGTCGTCCCGATTGGCGGTGCGCGCGGTGCCGCCGTGAAATTCTGCGACGAGCCTGACAATGTACAGCCCTAAACCGAAGTGCGGCTTGTCATCGCCGCCTTGGCGCTGCTCGAACAGGGATTCGAACAGCCGGCCCATGAGCGTCTCCGGGATTAGCGGCCCATCGTTGATGACTTGCAAGATATAGTCAGCCGGCGCCCGTTCCAGGCGCAGCGTGATCGTACCGTCCGGCGGGCAAAAATCGACGGCATTCTCGATGAGCTTGTCGAGCAGTTGGACCATGAGGTCCGGCGCGCCGCGCGCGAAGCAAGCATTTTCCGGCAATTCTATGGCAAAACGGCTTGAGGGAAAGCCGTCACGGTACGCAGATACCGCCGATATCAGCAAATCGCGTAAATCGAAATTCACGCGTTCCGATTGCTTGATGCTTTCCTCAACGCGCGCCGCAGCGCCGAGCGCGCTCAAGATGGATTGCAGCCGCTGTGTGCCTTCGCGAGCCCGCGTGATATAGCGGAGCTGGTCATCGCGCAAGCCTTCCGATTCAAGATTGTCCAAAGAGGAACGCACGATGGTGAGGGGCGTGCGCAATTCATGCGATAGCTTTCCACCCAGGGTGCGCAGGTATTGAGTGTGCTCATTCAGCCGCGCCAGCAGACGCTCGAATCCGCGCGACAAGGCGCCGATTTCGTCCGCGCTGCGCGACTCCGGCATTTGCAGCTGGATTTTCCCGTCGCTGCTCACGGCCGAATCGGCAGCAGCGCGCAGGCGGCCAATGCGTACACTGATCCATGTGGCAAATGCAAGCATGATGATGACCGCGGAGGCGGTGGCGATCAAGGTGAGATTAAATAGGCGCGATAGTGCGCGGTCGCGCATGGCCAATAGCAGATCCGCCGCTTGCTCCAACACCACGGCGCCGCGCACCTGGCCATCGATCATGATCGGGGCGGCGGCCATGAGCAGCAAGTCGCGGCGGCGGCCGGCGAGCATCCATTTTGCGTCCGGATGCCCATCGAGCGCTGCGGCTACGCTGTCGCCGTTGAAGCGATCGGGCGATGAGGCCAGGGTGGGCATTTGAGAGGTGTCTGGCCTTAGAAAAAATCGATACCAGACGGGCTCCGTCCGGTCACCGCTGCTGGAAGAGTTGGCGGCAATATCGCCGGCGGTCCCGAGCTTCAGCGCATTGGTATCGATGACGGTGGCGCGAGTGCCATTGCGCACGTAGGTCTCAAGCAGCGAATTCAAACCCGCGGTGGGAAAAAACAGGCGGCCGCCCTGAGCCTCGTCCGGCGCCGTGCCCGATCTGGCGTTACCGCGACCGTCGATCGCTTCGATCCAAAGTTGCCGCCCTACAAAGCTCAAAGGTAGGCGGGCTTCCAAGTGATAACCCGCTGCCGTCTGCAGCCAAAAGGCCTGTATCCGGGGTTCCGTCACGACGTGGATCACGCCATCCTGGTCTTTAACGACGCTTTGCGCGGCGATCAATCCTGGGGCAGTAGTGCCAAAAAAATATGCCGCGCGCCCATCGGGTCCTTGCAGAGTCAAATTGACGCGATCGAACCGATCCTGGTCGGGTCTGAGAGTGTTGGGCTGAGGGTCGAAATGGGTATCGTCGACTTCGAGATATAGGTAGAGGTAACGCTCGGTGGACCCCGCCTGGAGGCGGGCGCGGTACCCTGTTGTGGTCGGCAGGCGTGTGGGTTCTGCTGGAATATCCCAATCATCCCGATAGCCATCGAGCAAGGGCTGCGTGATCAGCGGATAGACATATAAATCGCCAGCGGCGGCCGAAAACCTGAACGCATCGCCTGGATCGCGGAACACGCGTTGAGGCTGTGCCGACAGCGCATTGGCGATGGTGCCGGCGCTTGCGAGCAGAGTCTCCTCCTGGGAGGTGCGCAAGGCCGCCTCAAGTTCGCGCGCATACTGGCAACCCGCCCATGGCAGCACCAACGTGCTGAGCGCCACAATCAGCAATTGCAGCCGAATGCTCACTCGACCCAGCGATAGCCCATTCCGTACACGGTCTGGATGGCATCGAATGCCCCGTCGACCTGCTGAAACTTGCGGCGCACCCGTTTTATGTGGGAGGTAATCGTATTGTCGTCCAACACCACGTTCGCGGCGTCCATTAATTGCTGGCGATTCTTGACATGCCCGGGATTGCGCGCCAGTGCATGCACGATCCAAAACTCCGTCAAGGAGAGAATCACCGGTGAGCCGTTCCAGGAGGTTTGCATCTTTTCCCCGTCAATCGAGAGTGCGCCGCGCCGTACGATCTCGGCGGCATTGTCCGGGCGCCTGAGCGCATCGATGCGCCTAAACAAGGCCGCAACCCGCGCGGCTAAATGCGGCAGGCTCACGTCTTTGGTGAGAAAGTCATCGGCACCCAGCCGCAATCCCGACACCGCATCGAGTTCGCTGTCCCGGGCGGTAAGAAAAATGATCGGCAGTTCGGCCGATAGCGCGCGCAGATCACGGCACAAGTCAAAACCGCCTTCAGCCTCGTCCTCGAGCGAGATATCAATGATGGCCAGATCGGGCAGGCGGATGTGGAACGCCTGCATTGCTGCCGGGCGATTGCCGTAAGTCTTGATCGAATAGCCGTGCCGCGCAAGGTGCGCCGCGTAGTTCTCTCGCAAAGCCGGCTCATCCTCGACGATGGCGATCTGCTTCTTCATTCTGAGGATGATAGCTGGAATATACCCACTCGGCCCCGCGAAGCGATGCCATCATTCGCCAGAATTGACCTGCAATTTGTCTTTTTCCCATCACCGAATGGGGACTTTCGCCCGCGACACTGGCTTCGTACCAAACGCAAGGCGCAACCGATGTCGCAGGCGATCCAGTCGAATAACACTTTCAGTCGAAACCGCTCGCCCACGACGATCTGGAGCTTGCGCTGCGAAGCGTCCCTGAATTGGCTGGCGCTGGGGCTTTTACTCGCGGCCTGGAATGCAGCCGGCAATGATGGCGCGAATGCGCCGGACAATGCAGCAAATCGGTCTCGCAGGCCGGAGGTTCTGCGCGGCTATTCGACTGTTTCAGTTCGGGCCGTGAACCAGGTGACTTCGGAGCGCTGACTCTGATCAGCATCGTCACATTGGTGTCATCCTCGGCGACTCTAATGTTGATGCGATGCTTGCGGCCGAAAATCAAAAGCAAATCTTGATCGTCGATCGGGACTTGGCGACGGTTGAGCCGCTACGTCATCAATTAATGGCGGCCGGTTTCGCCGTGCTCGCCATCACCGACGGACCCTCGGCCGTAGTATGTGTTGAGGAACGGCCTCCCCGGTTGCTCATCGTGGACTGGGATCTGCCCGATCTTCCCGCTGCTCAATTGATCGAGTCCGTGCGTCGAACACGGCTCGAGCAGCCTTTGAGATTGATCATCTTGTCCGATCGCGCGGGCGAGCACGATGTTGTGCTCGGATTGAACATGGGCGCTGATGACTATATTGCTCGGCCCTTTTCAGTGCGCGAAGCGGTTGCCCGCATTCAAGCAGTTTTACGATCTCGGGCGTGCGATATGGCCAGTGATGCACTGACTTTCGACCGATTGACTCTTAACACGTCCAGCAATCGGGTCCTTGCGCGGGGCACTGTGTTGAAAATCCGAGGGGCCGAATATCGACTTCTGGAATTCTTGATGTCCCATCCGGGCAGGACCTTTAATCGCACGCAACTGCTCGCCCAGGTCTGGGCCGGCGACGCGGACATCGACGAGCGAACTGTAGACGTCAATGTGCAACGTTTGCGCAAGATCTTGTCAAAGCCAGGCTATGAAGGCTGCATACAAACGGTACGCGGTTTCGGCTACCGATTCGTGCAGACTAGGTCACATTTCTAGTGTTTCACGCGACGTTCCACGGCTAACCCCTTTTTTTGTAAGTAAATCTTCTTCGCTAAGTCATGCATTAGTAACACCATATCCACATCCTAATACTCGTCCCAAGACTAAGGAGACGAGACATGCTGGAGCGTAATGCCCCCTCGCCGATGCGCTTGAGAACGGTTTTCATCTCGGATATCCATCTGGGTTTCAAAGGCTGCAGCGCCGAGTTACTGCTGGATTTTCTGCATCGGGTCGAAATGGATACCTTGTTCTTGGTAGGCGACATCATCGACGTGTGGAGCATGCAAAAAAGCATGTTCTGGCCGCAGTCGCACAATAATGTGCTTCGAACCATTTTAGGAAAGGCGAAGCGCGGCACCAAGGTGATTTTCGTCCCCGGCAATCATGACGAAGTCTTTCGTGAATTTGACGGCGCGGTCTTCGGAAATCTTGAAATCCATCGCGAGTACATTCACCACGGTGCGGACGGACGACGAATGCTGGTGTTGCATGGCGATGAATTCGACAGTGTGGTGAAGTGCAGTCCCTGGCTGGCGAAACTTGGTAGCAATATTTACGACGTTTTACTGGCTGCAAACCCGTACATCAATTGGATCAGGCGCAAATTTGACATGCCGCATTGGTCCTTGTCTTCTTATCTGAAGCACAAGGCGAAAACCGCTGTCCAATACATTGGGAGCTTCGAAGAGTCTGTCGCCCAAGCCGCGCGCAAGCGCGGCGTGGATACCGTGGTATGCGGCCACATTCACCACGCCGAGATACGCGAGATCGATGGAATCCTCTACTGCAACGACGGCGATTGGGTGGAAAGCTGCACGTCTCTGGTCGAAGACATGAATGGTCAATTGCGACTGATTGATTGGCCCGGACTGCGCGAGCAAGCCCTGCCGGTGCCGTTGGCGCTGCCCGTCGGCCAAGCTGCTTAGGCGGAAGCCAGGATGAACGATGTAAACGAATTATGGAGTTCGCCGTGGCGCAGGCTGCAGAAAAACCTGGCGAGCTACGGGCGATCTTTCTGCAAAAAATCTCATGAGCGATACAGAAGTTCCCGACAGGTTGGCCCTCACCAACTCCTGGCTGGCGCGTGCGCGTGCCGTTGATTGCCGTAATTATTCGCCTGGCCGTCCGCGAATTGTCATATGACCGAGGCATGATCCGAGCATTTCCTCGTGCCCGGAGAGCAACCATGTGCAGAGTCGAATCGGACGTTGACAGCCAAATAAGTGCCCTGGAATCGGAGTGGCGCGAGGCGTACGAGGCAGGCAGCGCCGCGCGTGCGCAACTGCAGGAACTCGCTGCCATGTCGAAACCAAATGAATTCACGCTTGCCAAGGCGTATGACCGCATGGAGCGGGCGGAAGCGTTGAAAGCCCGCATCATGGCCAAGATCGAGCGGCTCGAAAACGGCGACACGAGCCAGCGACGATCCTTCGCGGGAAGAATGCGACCATCGAACATTTAGAGCGCGCCGGTTTGGGGCGCCGAGCGCAGCACGAGATGCGCAACGTTTAGGACGCTATACTTACCGCGCGATCATGAAGTGCTGCTACAGCTCAATGTACGAGGTCGAGCTGCCGCCCGGCCACCCATTTCCGATGAGCAAGTATCCCTTGCTCAAGTCGTTGCTGCTAGCCGAAGGGACCATAGCGCCCGGCGACATTCTCGAGCCCAAGCCGCTCGATGCGGCGACCCTTGAATTGGTGCACACCCGCGAGTACTTGTCGAAGCTGGCGACCTCGAGCCTCTCGCCAACGGAGACGCGGCGGCTGGGCCTGCCCTGGTCAGAGGCGCTTTGGAGGCGATCTCGAATGGCCTCTGCGGGAACGCTGTTGGCGGCGCGCACCGCACTTGACGAGGGTCTGGCCGCCAATCTCGCGGGCGGCACGCATCATGCGTTTGCCGATCACGGTGAAGGATTTTGCGTCATCAACGATGTGGCAATAGCGGTGGCGCAACTTCGTGCCGAGGGCGCAATTTGTCGTGCGGTTATCATCGATCTCGACGTGCATCAAGGCAACGGCACTGCCGCAATTTTTGAAAGCTCAGACGAGATCTTCACGTTCTCAATGCACGGCGAACGCAATTACCCGTTAAAAAAAATGCGCTCGAATTTGGATGTGCCGCTGCGCGACGGCGTCGGTGATGCCGAATATCTCGAGGAACTCGGACGGCATTTGCCCGCCGTGCTCGAGCGCTCGACGCCCGACATCGCGTTTTATCTTGCCGGCGTGGATGTCGCGGCGGGCGACCGCTACGGCAAGCTGGCGCTGACTGAGGCGGGAATTCGTCAGCGGGATCGGTTCGTCATCGATGCGGTGCGCCGCCGGGGCGTGCCTTTGGCGGTTGTGCTCGCCGGCGGATATGCCGCAACGCGGGGGCGCACGGCAGAATTGCATGCTAACGTTTTTCGAGAGGCGGTAGCTTACGAGCGCGCCGGCATTTGAGGCGCTACTGCCATTACTGCATCTTTGGCGGAGACTGCATCCCCTGCCTGAGTGAGGATTGTTCGAAGTCGCGCTGCGCCTGATACTGCATCCTCTCGACCTGCTCAGCGGTAAAGCAGCGTGTGTCTCGTTGGATGTGCGAACCAGTGACCAGATTTGCCCGGCAGAAAAGTTCCTGGCCGTCTTTATTTACGACTTTCAAGTTGAGATTCTTGGCCGCCAATAGTCGTTGAGCCTCAATATCGGCCGTTACGGGCGCCGCTCCCGATCGCGAGGTGAAAGCTGCGTGCGAGCCCTGCCCAGCGCATCCCGCCAGCATTATCGATGCATACAACAGCACTGCGCGCATTTCGGTAATCCCTGTTCGGGTGGTCGATGAGCAGACCAGCGTTTTATGTTTGCTGCGAAGGTTGCCGACGCGAAATCCGGTATAGAAATCAAAGAAACCGATGAGCAGCGGGACGATCGCTCTACAGCGTCGCTGGAATCATTTGTTCGCACTTGGGGCCGGTGGAGCCGCCGCGCGCTCGACGGCTCAACCATACAACAACTGAAGCCGCTCTTGAAGCGAACATCAAGCCAAAGACCTAGCCGTTTTAGGCCGCGGCCATCAGGCCCTTGAGCTTGCTGATCGCATTGGATTCCACTTGTCGAACGCGTTCCGCGGAGATGCCGTATTCATCGGCCAGCTCGTGCAGCGTCGCCTTGTCGTCAGTCATCCAGCGACGCTTCAAAATACTGCGTGAACGCTCGTCCAGTTTTTCCAACGCCATGCTCAATCGATCGGTCGAGTCTTCCTCCCACTCGGCCTGTTCCACTTCGATCGCAGGATCGGCGTTGTTGGCCGGCAGATACATGGCGGGCGAGTAAGCCTCTTCCTCGTCGCTCTCTGGCGTCGGGTCAAAGGACATGTCGCGAGCGGACAATCGTTGTTCCATCTCCCGCACGTCGGCGACATCGACACCTAGGTCGCGGGCAACCGCGGCGGTCTCGGCTTCAGACAACCAAGCCAGATTCTTCTTCATCTTGCGCAGGTTGAAGAACAATTTGCGCTGCGACTTGGTGGTGGCGACCTTCACTAGGCGCCAATTACGCAAAACATATTCGTGGATCTCCGCGCGGATCCAATGCACGGCGAAGGACACCAGGCGCACGCCCACGTTGGGGTCGAAGCGTTTGACCGCCTTCATGAGGCCCACGTTGCCCTCTTGCACCAGGTCGCCCATGGGCAGACCGTAGCCTAAGTATCCGCGTGCAATGTGCACCACGAATCGCAGGTGCGAGAGCACGAGTTGCCTAGCAGCGTCCAAATCCTCCTCGGAACGAAATTTCACCGCCAGGGCGATTTCATCGTCCTTCGATAGGACCGGAATCTGAGACACGCGGTCTATGTAAGAGTCGAGGCTCCCGACGGGGCCCGCGAACACCATTCCTGTTTGTTTAGCGACCAAAGCAGCAGTCATTAATACCTACCTCCAAATCCAAAGTCTCGCCCTAAAAACCATGGGCTCATAATAGCACTCCAGAGCTTAGAGTGCTAATTTTGACGGGAGTTCTGAGGTCCACAAAGCTATTAAAAACATATAGTTATAACGGTTCGATTGCTCGGATATGGCGTGTGGCCGCCAGCCAAGATCCCACCCAGGATAGGGCCAGGGCAAGGCCTAGAACGCCTACCCCTGCGAGGATTTTCAGGCCCTTCAAACGAAAGTCGCTGTGGTACAAAAAGGCGAGGTGCGCGACCGGGCGAGCGAGCACCGCCGAGGCCACGCCGACCAGGACCAGCGCCAACACGCCCCCGCCCAAGCCATACCAGACACCGCTGTAAAGGAAGGGCCGTCTCGCGAAGCCATCGGAAGCGCCCACGAGTTTCATGACCTCGATCTCGGCGCGGCGGTTCAGAATATCCAGCCGGATGGTATTGCTGACGATAAGCACGATACCCACGCCCAAAAGAACCCCCGCCAAGAGCACCACCCGCCTTAGCAAATTAAGTATGGCGTGCAGCCGCTTGACCCAGTCGGTATCGATTTGCACCGTTTGAACATCGTTCATTTCGGCGATGGCTTTCTTTAGAGTCTCGGTCCCTTGCGGCGTGCTTGCCGACAAGCTCGGCGTCACCACCAGCGTGTCGGGCAGCGGATTCTCGCCCCCCAAGGCATCGAGCGCCTTGCCGAATCCGGAATCGTTGCGAAAGTCCGCGAGCGCCTGCTCCGCGCTGATGATGCGCACCGCCGCGACATCCCCGCGCGCCTGCAGTTGCTTGGCGAGGGATTGCGCGCGCCCGCTGACGGCCTTTTTGTGCAAGTACACCGACAAGTCGTAAGCCTCGGTTAAATTGCCGGCGGCAATGCGCGCATTTTGCAGCAGTAAGCTCAAGAACAGCGGCAGCGCCAAGGCCACGGCGATGACGCCCATGGTCATCAGGGAGGCAACGGGCTGATGCATGATCCGGCCCAACGAGCCGACCAGCACTTGCGCGTGGCGGCTGAAGTAAGCGCCGACGCTCATGAGGCTTCGCCTACGACGCGGCCTTCGGTGAGCACGATTCGCCGAGCACCCACTTGATCGATGAGATGCACATCGTGGCTGGCCACGACCACCGTGACGCCTACCTCGCTGAAGCGCTTGAATAACTGCATGATTTCGAGCGCTAGCTGAGGATCGAGATTCCCCGTGGGTTCATCCGCAATGAGCAGAGCAGGTTTCGCCACCACCGCCCGCGCGATGCCTACGCGCTGCTGCTCTCCGGTTGAGAGTTCCAATGGCCGGGACTTCTCCTTGCCGAGCAGGCCGACTTGATCCAACGCAGCCCTCACGCGCTTGTCTATCTCGCGCCGGGACACTCCGGCGATGACCAGCGGCAGCCCGACGTTGTCTGCAACCGGCCGATCATGCAACAGCTTGTGATCCTGGAAAACCACGCCGATTTGCCGGCGGAACTGCGGGATGGCGCGCGCCTTCACGCCGGCAGTGCTCTGGCTGTTCACGATCACTTGGCCGCGGGTCGGGCGCTCGATCAAAGCAATGAGCTTCAGGATGCTGCTCTTGCCGGCGCCCGAATGTCCCGTCAAAAAAGTCAGTGCGCCGCGCTCGATAGTGAACGTCACGCCGCTCAACGCCTCGCGTCCATTTGGATAGCGCTTTTGGACCTGATCGAAGCGAATCATGCAGCCGCGTCGCGCGGTTCCGATTTAAGCAATGCCGACACAAAATCCGAGGCGTTGAACACACCGAAATCCTCGGACTGTTCCCCGACGCCGATAAAGCGGATGGGAATATTCAGTCGCTGCGCGATGGCGAGCACCACGCCGCCCTTGGCGGTGCCGTCCAATTTGGTGATGACCAAACCCGTCACGCCCAACCCCTTGTTGAATTCCTCCGCCTGCGCCACGGCGTTTTGGCCGATGGTGCCGTCGAGCACCAGCAGCACCTCGTGGGGCGCTGTGGAATCCAAGCGCGCGAGCACGCGTTTCACTTTCTTGAGCTCGTCCATGAGATGAGTCTGAGTGTGCAGCCGGCCCGCGGTATCGGCGATCAGCACGTCGATATTGCGGGCTTTGGCTGCCTTCAAGGCATCAAAAATGACGGCGGCGGGCTCGGCCCCTGATTGCTGAGCGACGATGGGAACGTTGTTGCGTTCTGCCCAAATCTCGAGCTGCTCGCGCGCGGCGGCGCGAAACGTATCGCCCGCCGCCAACATCACGCTCATGCCTTCCGCGAGCAGGCGGTGGGCCAGCTTGCCGATCGTGGTGGTCTTGCCGGCACCATTGATGCCGACCACCAGAATCACGAAGGGTTTTGAAGTTGCGCCCACGACGAGCGCCTGTTCGACCGGCTTTAAGATTTGGGTCATTGCTTCCTGCAATGCCTTGAGCAGCGCATCCACATCGTTCAGTTCCTTGCGCGCGACGCGCCTGCGCAGCTCCTCGAGTATCCTCGAGGAGGCTTCGACCCCCACATCGGCCATGATCAGCCGGGTCTCAAGATCGTCCAGGATTTCCGCGTCGATCTTACGCCCAGGCAACAGCTCCTTGATATCCGTCGTCAGCCAGGCGGGGCCTTGATTTAACTTAGCGCGCAGGCGTTTGAAAAATCCTTGCACTGCTGGCTTGTCGGCTTCATTGCTCATCAGACAGGTATGATACCGGCAGTGGCTACCAAGATGGATTTACCCGCGCCGTCAGGCCGCAATTCGGTGCGCATCATTGCCGGCGCGTGGCGCGGCCGGCGCATCCATTTCCCCGACCTGCCGGCCCTGCGTCCGACACCGGACCGAGTGCGCGAAACCTTGTTCAATTGGCTGCAGCATTTGATTGCCGACACTCGCTGCTTGGATTTGTTCGCCGGTTCCGGTGCATTGGGCCTCGAGGCCCTATCCCGAGGCGCCTCCGAGGTTGTCTTCGTCGAACAATTTCCCGCGGCCGCGCGCACCGTGCAGGAGCAATTGGTCCGTCTAGGGGGCGAGAGCAAGGGAAGGGTCATGGAAATGGGCGCCGCGCGGTTTTTGCGCACGCCCCCGAAAGCCTTCGATATTGTTTTTCTGGATCCCCCGTTCGGCACGAACGCCCTGGCGGAATACGTCCCCATGCTGGATTCCGGGCAGTGGCTGGCGGTAGGCAGCTTGGTCTATTTGGAGAACGAGCGGTCGGCGGGCCTTCCGGTCTTGCCCGCTCACTGGGAATTGCTCAAATCGAAGTCCGCGGGCGAGGTGGGGTATCATTTGGCGCGCTTCAACGGGCGGAATTAGCAATGCACAAAAGAAATGCCGTCTACCCAGGGACCTTCGACCCCATTACCAATGGTCACACCGACCTGGTGCGCCGCGCAGCCTCGATCTTTGATCGCGTCGTGGTGGCAGTTGCTGCCAATCCCAACAAGGCGCCGATGTTTAGCTTGGAACAGAGAGTCGAGATGTGCCGGCGGGTACTTTCCGACGTGCATAATGTCGAAGTGAAGGGCTACGTGGGTCTCACCACCGATTTCGCGCGCCAAAACGGGCTGTCGGTGATTGTGCGCGGGTTGCGCGCCGTCTCCGACTTCGAATTTGAATTTCAGCTGGCTAACATGAGCCGGCATCTCACACCTGAAATAGAATCGGTATTCATGACCCCGCAGGAACAATACACATTCATTTCATCCACGCTCGTGCGGGAAATTGCGGTACTGGGCGGCAATGTTTCCGAGTTCGTGAATCCCATTGTGGAGACCGAATTAAAACGGCATCGCAAGCTTTGAATCGTCTCGATATGTCTTTGGGTAAGCCAGTCTCCAAAGCGGCCTGGATGATTGCGATTGCGGCGGCGTGGATCGCAGCACCGGCGCGCGCCGACAACGTCGTTGCCCGTCCGGCAGTCGCGCACCCGGGCGCCATCGCGAGCGCCTATCCCCTCGCGAGTCAGGCTGGGCAACAAATCCTGGCCGCCGGCGGTAACGCGTTCGACGCAGCGGTGGCGGTCGCCGCGGCGCTGGCGGTGGTGGAACCCAGCAGCTCTGGCCTCGGGGGCGGCGGGTTTTTTCTGCTGCATCGGCAGTCGGACGGTTTGGAAACCATGGTGGACGCGCGTGAAAAAGCGCCCGGCGCCGCGTCGCGCGACATGTACGTGGCTAAGGATGGCAATGATATTGCCAACGGCTCGACCAATGGTCCAATCTCGGCGGCCATTCCCGGTGAGCCCGCGGCCTTCGAATATATGGCCCGCAAATACGGCAAGTTGCCCCTCAAGCAGAGCCTGCAGCCGGCGATTCGCCTGGCACGCGAAGGATTCCCGCTATATGCGCGGCTGCAGTTCGGCATCAAGGTCAAGCGCGATGTACTTGCCCAATCGCCTGATGCCGCGAAGGCGTTTTTAACTCTCGACGGCAACGTGCCGGAGGTCGGGGCCATCATTCGACAGCCGGATTTGGCCAGCACGCTGCAAGCCATCGCCAATCAGGGTGCGAAGGGATTTTACGAGGGGCCGGTGGCGGCGAAGTTGGTCTCCGGTGTGCGCGCAGGCGGCGGCATCTGGACTCTGGAGGACTTAAGGGCGTATCGCGTGGTCGAGCGCAAACCGCTAATCGCGGAATATCACGGTGCGCGCATCGTCACGGCGCCACCGCCCTCGTCGGGCGGCATTGCGATCCTGGATTCGCTCAACATTCTTGCCGGCTTCGATTTGGCCGGGGTGGATTCCACCACCCGCAAGCACCTGATCGTCGAGGCGATGCAGCGGGCATATCGAGATCGCGCCATTTATCTGGGGGATCCGGATTTCATCAAGATGCCGCTCGCCCAATTGATGAGCGTCGACTACGCGGCGGGCCAGCGCACGAGTATCCGAGCCGATAAGGCCATGCCTTCCGATATGTTGCCAGGCATCGAATCGGAGCCGAAGGGCATGAACACCACGCATTTTTCCGTGCTCGACTCCGCCGGAAATCGCGCGGCCGTCACCATCACCGTGAATCTATTCTTCGGCAGTGGTTACATGCCGGCGGGAACCGGCGTGCTGCTCAATGACGAAATGGATGATTTTTCCACCAAGGCCGGCAGACCCAATGCCTTCGGACTCATCGGTAACACGGCCAATTCGATCGCACCCAACAAGCGCCCGCTGTCGAGCATGTCTCCCACCTTCGTCGAAACGCCGAAGGGTATGATGGTCATCGGCTCGCCCGGCGGAAGCACCATCATCAGCCAAGTGCTGCTGGGAACGTTGAATTATTTGGACGGCATGAACGCTGAAGATATCGTCAAGTACCCGCACTACCATCATCAGTACTTGCCGGACGAAGTTTCCTACGAGCAGGGCGCATTGAACGACAGCGAGATCTCGAAGCTTCAGGCCATGGGTCACAAGCTCAAAGTAGCGGGAAGGCAGTGGGGCAACATGCAAGTCGTCACCTGGGACTTCGTGACGGGAAAAGTCGAAGCGGCATCGGATCCGCGCGGCGAGGGTGAGGGACTGGTCTACTAGGCGATCCCGGCGAGCTGCGCTGCTTCAGTGTTGGCAGACTGCACACCAATAGGTTGAACGCTGACCTTGGGTAAATTGTTTAACCGGCGATTTACACACGCGGCAAGCTTGGGCGGCGCGCTCATACACGAATAATTTCTGCCGAAAATAACCAGGCGCGCCATCCGCATTGACGTAATCGCGCAAAGTGGTGCCGCCGATTTTGATGGCTGCTTTGAGCACCTTCTTGATGGACTTGGCCAATTTGGCGGCTTCGTCCTTTGAAATTCGGCGCGCGGCGCGGCGCGGTGCGACGCCCGCGCGAAACAAAGCCTCGCTCGCATAGATGTTGCCGACCCCCACCACGATTTGCGAGTTCATGATGAGCTGCTTGATGGCGACCGCGCGCTTTCGCGTTGCCTTATACAGGTAGTCGCCGTTGAACTCATCGCTCAAAGGCTCGGGCGCCAATTTCCTCAACAGCGCATGCTGCTCAGCATCCTCATTGGTGAAGTGCAGACTGCCAAAGCGCCTCGGATCGTGAAAGCGCAAAATCATTCCGCTGTCCAACACTAAATCCCAGTGGTCATGCGGTTTCAGCCGCGTGGCGGCGCCGGCCAGTCGCAAGCTGCCCGACATCCCAAGATGGACGATGAGGGTGCCGCTGTCGAGACGGATGAGCAAGTACTTGGCGCGCCGATCTACGGCACGGATGCGCTGGTTGCGAACCGCGGCTTCCAAGGTCGCTACGATCGGCCAACGCAGTCGCCGCTCGCGCACGATCATATCGACGATGCGGTAGCCCACGAGAGCGGGTGCAATGCCCGCCCGGGTGGTTTCGACTTCAGGAAGCTCGGGCAGTAGCCGAACTACTTGATCTTGGATTCTTTGTAAGACACGTGCTTGCGCACCACTGGATCAAATTTCTTTGTTTCCAGTTTGTCCGGGTGCAGGCGCTTGTTCTTGGTGGTCGTGTAGTAGTGACCGGTGCCGGCGGATGAAACCAATTTGATTTTGTCGCGCATGAAAGCTCCTTAAACCTGGATGCCCTTGGCCCGCAGATCCGCGACCACCACATCGACGCCGCGCTTTTCGATGGTGCGCAAGCCGCGGGTGCTGACCCGCAGGCTGACGAAACGCTTCTCGGACTCCAGCCAGAATCGGTGGGTATGCAAATTGGGCAGAAAGCGGCGGCGCTTGCGATTGTTCGCATGCGAAACCGTATTACCGGTTTTGGGGCCTTTGCCCGTGACTTGGCAAACTCGCGACATGGCTAAACCTTTGAATAGATGAGCTTTAGAAGAGCCGCGTTTTATACCAGGGTCGCCCTGCCGCGGCAAGGCCTTGGCCAATTAAGGCGTGCAATTCAATGGGTTGCCGTAGGCTCATGCGAAGTGGATAACAATAGCCCCATAGTATGAAACAAGGGACCACATTGCCGCCACGGATCAGGTTTAGCAAAATCGCCTGGCTGTTCGTACTCGGGTTCGCCGCACAGTTCGTCATTTATCTGCTCTTTCACGCCTTCAATGCATCCCTAACGGCGACCGTCATGGCCTCGATTGCTGCGAATGCGCTGTGCTGGATAGCCGGCTATGAATTGTTCTCTTTCGACGCGGATTGGGGCAGCTTGACCTCCCGTTTCAGGCCCGTTGAACCGAAAGTCCTGTGGGCGAGTGCAGCGGCGCCGGTCGGCCTGGTGCTGTCTTTCAGTGCCATTGTCCAAATCTTGGTGCGGGCCGGTGTGCAGATGCAGTCCATACCCATTCCCGCGTACCTGACCTCAGACCTTTTCAGTTTGCCGCTGCAGTTCCTGGTGGTAATCCTTGTCGGACCCTTTGCCGAAGAACTGATGTTTCGGGGACTGCTCTTGGATTGGCTCAAGCAAAACATGCCGGTGTGGGCTGCCGTACTCGCCGGCGCGCTGTTATTCGGCTTGGCTCATGGCGTGAGCGTTCGTAGCGGCGCCTCGGGTTGGGCGCAGTTGGTTTACCGGGTAATTTTGGGTCTGGTGACCTCGTTAACGGTCCTGCGCTTTAATTCTTTGCGACCCTCATTTGTACTGCATGCAGCCAACAACGCCATCGCGCTCGCGGCGGTTACCATGGCTTCAAATCAATCTTAGATGGGTGCGGAGGCTAGTGTTCCCAGTGGCCGCGAAGGTAATGCCACTGGGAACCCATTTGTTCCCATTGGTCGGGAATCCAATGGGCCTTGCCATGCGCGACTATCCATTCGCCGCTGACCCAACGATACGATTGGCCGCTCCATTGCCAGTGTCCGGGCGCCCAAACATAACCGTCACGGGGGTGTCCGATAACCTCGCTGCGAAGCGGCGGCGGTGCCACATCCGCGACGATGTCGGCCGCTAAGGCAGGGGCGGCTTTGAGGAGAAATATCCCGTCGGCAAGACAAACAATTACTAGCAGAGCGATGCGGGCGAGGTTCGTGTCCATGTCCATCTCCATTTGGTCACCATACGATACATACGAATCGTAACCCTATCGTATGGTTTGTCAACATGGATGTTTAGACAGGGATCTGACACTCAGGGAGGAAATACTCTGGCAGTCTATCCAGCGCGTACTAGGGCGCGGGCTCCTGCTATGTGCGCGCGGGCGAAGGCGCCCACCTCGCTCTCCATTTGCGCCAGGGTTTCGGTTCGGCTCCCGAGTGCTGCGGCGCCAAAATAGAGCGCGCGTGCGAGTTGCGCGGCGTTCGGCGCGAGTTCCGCATCCTCGGCCATTGCCGCGCGCAGCGCCTCGAGGATCTCGAGATCAAGATTCGCAAACATTTCCCCGGCCATGCTGTGCGTGTACGAAAACAATTCCGCGGCGTGCGGGGATGCCTTGACCAAGTTGCACACCGGGCGATGCTTTGCGACGACGGCTTCCGCCAAACGCGCATCCAACGACACGTCAGGTATCGCAAGGGCTTGCTGTACAGACCCTCGCAGAATCTGTGCCATGCGCGCACAGACAGCCATGTACAGCTCGTCCTTATTCTTGAAATAGCTATATAGCGTGGCCTTCGCGACGTTGGCTTCGCGCGCGACCAGTTCCATGGTGACAGCGCGAAAACCCAATTTCTTGAACAATTCCTCGGCGCTGCGGATCACCCGCTTGTAGCGGGCGTTTTCATCGGGCGTTGCGTCTTGTATAGCACTCGACATGAACGAATCATACGCCAAGCGGCTACCGCGGCCTAACTAACCGCCGGCCAACAAGTGCATACTTACGCGAACGCCTTTAAGAGCTTACCCACTCGTTTGAGGGAGAGCGTCCCCATGAAACTGAACACGGCCGCGGAAGAATGATTCGGTCCCGGGCGCTGCTCTTTTTTGCTTTCAGCCTCGTTGCGCGGCCCGGATTTGCGGAAAGTCCGAATGTCACGCGCCAATTCTATGAAGTTAACGGCGCCAAGCTCTACACCGAAACATTGGGCCGGGGCACGCCGATTCTTTTCCTGCACGGAGGGCTGCTGTACTTCGATAATAATTTCACCAATCAGAGGGACTACTTCGCCGCGCGTCACATGGTGATCGGCATCGATCAACGCGGCCATGGCCACAGCCCGGATGGTCCCTGGCAGCTCTCCTACCAGCAGATGGCCGATGACACTGCCGCTCTCATCCGCAAGCTTAAAGTAGGGCCCGTCGATGTGGTGGGGCATAGCGATGGAGGGGACATTGCCTTGTGGCTGGCCAGGGGACATCCGGATCTCGTGCGAAGAGTTGTCATTTCGGGGGCGAACTTAAGGGGCCTGCCGCCGGCCGAGTTGGAGGCGCGCAAACACTGGACCGCCGATCAACAGGCCAAGAAGCTGCAAGAGGTGGCGGCTTCTTTGCCGCAGTATTTTGTAACCGACTACGCTGCCGTCAGCCCGGACGGTGCCGATCACTGGCTGACGATGGTGGCGAAGTGCTATTTGTTATGGAGCCAGTCGATTGTAATCGAGCCGGCCGAGCTTTCGAAAATTACTGCGCTGGTGCTCGTCATGGCGGGCGATCACGATTTCACCTCGCTCCAAGAGACCACCGAGATCTTCAGGAGCTTGCCGCACGCCCAGCTCATCGTAATTCCCGGCACCGGTCACGGCACGTTTCAAATGCGGCCGGAGCTGGTGAACCTCGCCATTGCTGAGTTTCTCGAACGTCCGGACGGCGACCCGCATCTTGGACAGATTCCCTGAACCGTCTTGACTGCCGCACGGCATAAATATTGTCCTCAAGCTGCTCCAGCGGACACAGGCACGCTTTATGCCCCAAGATAGCGCCATGTCAGAAAAAACAGGAACTCATTCCATGGACCTAGGTGAACCACGCCACCTGAAACGCGCCATCGGTCCCCGGCAACTGAGCATGATTGCCATCGGCGGCGCAATCGGCACCGGCCTGTTTTTCGCCAGCGGTGCCGCCATCGCACAGGCCGGGCCCGGCGGGGCGTTGCTCGCGTACTCCGTCATGGGACTCGCGGTGTACTGCATGATGCAGTCGCTCGGTGAAATGACCACCCAGTTGCCTATTCCCGGCTCATTCGAGGCGTATGCAGAACGCTTCGTCGATCCGTCGCTTGGGTTTGCCGTCGGCTGGAACTATTGGTTCAGCTGGGCCGTCACGCTGGCGGCGGAGCTGGTCGCCGGCGCCCTTATCGTGCAATTCTGGTTCCCGCATGCGAATTCGACGCTTTGGGCCATGGGCTTTTTTGCTGTCTTGCTATCCTTGAATTTGTTGTCGGTCAGGGCGTATGCGGAAGCCGAGTATTGGTTCGCGGGCATCAAAGTGATCACCGTGATCATTTTCGTTGCCGTCGGATTGTTGATGATCTTCGGCATGGTCGGTAACCACAGCAGCGGTTTCCACAACTGGACTTTGAACGATCCCAAGACCGGCACGCACGCGCCCTTCGTTGGCGGCTTCACCTCGATGCTCACGGTGTTCCTGGTCGCGGGCTTTTCTTTCCAGGGCACCGAAGGCGTAGGCCTCGCTGCCGCGGAAACCGAAGATCCCACGCGAAATGTGCCGAAGGCAATTCGAACGGTGTTCTGGCGCATTTTGCTGTTCTATATCGGCGCGATCTTCGTTGCCGGCACGTTGATCGGCTACAACAATCCGAACCTGCTCAATGCGGATGAAGCCCATATCGCGTATTCGCCCTTCACGATGGTTTTGCAGCAGCTGCCGCAGTTCGGCTATTACGCTGCGAATGTCATGAACGCGGTGATTTTGTCCTCGGTGTTGTCCTGCGGGAACTCATCTATGTATGTGGCCTCGCGGATGCTGCATGCCATGGCGCACAGCCGCAAGGCGCCGCGGCTGTTCGGCGTACTGAACCGCCGCGGAGTTCCCGTGGCAGCGCTTTTGGCCACGGGTTTGGTCAGTGCCCTGGCCTTCTTCTCCACCGTGGTGGGGGACAAGAAAATCTATCAATTGCTGTACAACGCCTCGAGCTTGAGCGGATTTCTCATCTGGTTGGGCATTGCGATCTGTCATCTGCGCTTTCGCAAAGCCTGGGTTGCTCAGGGCCGAAGCCTGGATGATTTGAAATTCAAGTCCAAGTTCTATCCCTACGGGCCTTGGCTTGCGTTGATCTTATTCTTGGTGGTGCTGTTCGGCGCCAACATCGGTGTGTTCCAGACGCCGGTGTTTTCCTGGTTCGACTTCGTGACCGACTATTTGCTCATACCTACGGTCATCATTTTGTATCTTGGTCACAAAATCTGGAACAAGACACGCATCGTCCCCCTTGAGGAGTGTAACTTCGAGCAGCCCTGAATACTTACCGGAGCGAGTCATCTTGAACAAGACCAACATGGCAGGAATGGCGTTGGGGTTTCTCGGGGGTATTGTGGGAGCGGTCTTTATAGGGCATTTTGGCCTTAACTCCGTGATACCGCGGGCGTCGGCCGCCGCACCGCAGGACGTCGTATTGGCGAGCAGAATCCGCCTGGTTGATGCGACAGGCCGCGCGCGCGCCGAGCTAGCAATGTCGCCGGACGGGGGCCCCGCTCTGTTCTTCTACGATACGAAGGGCCGAAACCGTCTGGTGCTCGGGCTGTACTCGCCCGCTGAAAGCGAATATCCGTTCGTCGTGCTGAACGACACGCACAACGAGGCGGCAGGGATTTTCCGCTTGTTCGGCGGACAGGAGACCCCGGTGGTCGTGCTCAAGAACAAGGGTGCGGATCGTTCCATTCTGGGCCTCAATCCTTCCTCGACGGACCCGTTCTTGGTCAACTATTCCACAGACCGCAAGAAGACCGCGGTTTTCGGCAATTTCTGAGGCCTGTGGTGCGACCCAGCCTATTGGCCTGCGGCGCGATGCTCAGCGCGCTTGCGGGCGGCTTCGCGTGGCTTCACGCCCATGCCCCCGAGCGGCCGGCGTACGTGCTCATCAACGACACGGATCAACACGATTTCGATCTCGCCTTTCGTATGAGCCTCAAAATCGCCGAGGAGAAGTCAGGCATCGAGAATGGCCTTGTGATCTTGAAATCGCTGCCGCCTTCGAAGTCCATTGAAGAGATGGCGGCGGAAATGATGACGAGCATGCGCATTGGCGCCCGGCGCAATGGCAGAGGCATCCTCTATGTGTATTCCGTGCAGGAGAATCTCCTCAAAATCGAAGTTTCTTATGCGCTTGAGGGCGACATTCCCGACGCCTACTGCAATCGGCTGGAAGAGGCGGCAAAGACCTATATGCTCTCTGAGGTTCCCCAAGACTTCATTACCGAACTCATCATCACCACGAATCTTCGCGGTATGGGATCCAAAAACGAGGGCGGAGGGGCACCGCAATGGTCGAACACGGTGTTCCTCTCCGGCGGCGCCGGCTCACTCGCGAAGGGGTACCGCCGCACATTGGAAGATTATCGCGGCGCCATGCTCAAGTTGCCGAATGCGCGCTTGACCGCCTTCGCGGCCTCGCCCGATCCGCAAGAGTCACTGAGGCGCTATCTCGCCTCGCTGGCGGCCGGCGTGGGCGATCCGCGATTGCCGTTGCTTACCGAGGGCAGTCAAATTTTCCGTCTCATCGTGCCGCGCAACGAGGAACAACAACGACGAGTCAGCGAGTCCCTGACCCGCGCAGGCGTTTCCAAGGTTCTGTTCGCCGATAATTTTGCTCTGGCCGTGCCGGGTACCGGTCAATCCAATTTGCCGATCGTGTTGCGACGAGGGACCGACAATCTTTGGTACGTGGATGAAGCCAAATCATGGACGTATTTTCATCGTTTCGAGGACAACGTGAATTTCTTCGTCAAATTCGCCGACAATCCGTTTCTCAGCGGCCTGCAAGCGGCGCATGGGCCGAATATGCAAAGCGCCATTTATGGTGGGCATGTGCGAACGCCGCTTGCGCCCGCGTACCCGTTTAGTCTCGAGGAGGCAGCGCACAGCGCTGAAGCGAGGATTCGAGACGCGCCTGAGGTAGCAGCCAACTATGCGGAATTGGCCGAATTATATTTGTTTGAAATGAACTGGCTGACGCGCGCTCTTGAGCTCTATGAAAAGGCTTCGGCGCTCGCGCCCGAGAACTTGGCGTATCGCTGGCGGCTCGTCGATCTGTATCTGAATACTTCCCGCGCCGAGAAGATGCTGGACGAACTGCGGTTTCTGGCAGAACACCTACCCGCCGATAAGCAAACGTTGGAATGGTACCGATCCTATAAAAAGGCCTATAGCTTAGCTTCGCACTGAAGGAGACGCGCACATGGGATCGCTGAACGCCGCGCTCGCGCAACACGGTTATGCGCTCCTGGCCGCGATCGTCTTTCTGGAGGCGATCGGCATACCCGTGCCGGCAGCCCTGGCGCTGCTGATCGCGGGCGGCGCGGCCGCACGAGGTGTCTTGCAACCTCAGTACGTCTTCGGCATCGCGCTGTTGGCGATGCTCGCCGGCGATACGTTGATGTTTCTGCTTGGACGCTACACCGGCTGGTGGCTGCTCGGCATTCTTTGCCGCATTTCCCTCAATCCGGAAGCCTGCATATTGCGCTCGGCCGATTCGTTCTACCGGCGCGGCCGCAAGCTTCTTGTCATCGCGAAATTCATTCCGGGCATCAATACCATGGCGCCGCCGCTCGCCGGTAGCATGAACATGCGTTTCTTCACTTTCTTGCGTTTGGACCTGGCGGGCGCTGTGCTTTACCTCGGCTCGTATTTCATTGTCGGATACATTTTCAGCGGTGCACTCGATGTGGTGACGCGAGGATATGATTCGGCGGGCCGTGTAGTGGGTTGGGTTGTGCTCGCACTGGTGGTCGGATATTTGTTGTTTCGCGCGGTGCTGTGGGCTAAGGGCCACGCATCAAGCGTCGTTCCGCTTGCCGGCCCAGTCGAGGCGGCGCGTCAGATGGCCTCTGGGGCTGCGGTGTATGACGTACGAAGCCACGGCTACTTCGATCCGAAGGCCACTCGGATTCAAGGATCGCGGCGCCTAGACCCCAACGCCCTGCGCCGCTCGAAGGATCTCCCCGCCAGCGGCACGGTATTCGTGTACTGCACCTGCGCGCGCCAAGCCACCAGCACGCGGGTAGCGCGTGAGCTGCAGAAAATGCTGCTCGATAAGAGCGTGCGGGTCACAGTGATTGAAGGGGGCTTGCGCGCTTGGGTGAAAGCAGGTTTGCCCGTGGAGGGCGTACCGCCCGAAGAAGTGACCGCTTTGCCGCTATTCGAATAGGAAAAAACGGTACTTGATCACAACACGCCGACAATCACTTGTTGCCGGCCGCCAGAACCGTCTATCGTGGTTGCTTCGATTTAAAGGGAGAATGAGTATGCGCACTGTCGCGCTCGTCGCTGCGTTGCTGGCAACAATCGGAGTCTGCCACGCTGACGGACTGAATATAAACGTCATACTCTCGGGGCAGGTTGCCCCCGGCGTTTACGGTCAGGTACGCATCGGCAATGAAGGTCCTCCGCCGCTCGTCTACGCACAGCCAATGATTATTGAACGTCAAGCTGCGCCTCCGCCGGTAATCTATTTGCACGTACCACCTGGGCATGCGAGAAACTGGCGCAAGTACTGTCATGAATACAATGCGTGCAATCGGCCCGTGTATTTTGTCCGATCGGAGGAATACGAACCGGGCTACGATCGACGCGATCGCGGGCATGATGAGTACCGCGGGCAGGAAGATGACCATGGGCGTGATCATGACCACGGTAAGCACGACCACCGGGACCGGGAAGATCATCACGATCATGGACAAGAACGCCACGACCACGACTGATATGCCTCATTCTTCGATACGCGCCTTTGTGGTTGGATTGCTTGTCGCGGTAATCGTGTTGGCTGCGCCCCTGCGCTTCGCGGGGGCAGCAGGGGCTTCTCCGTCAACCGCAGTCAAATCCGCTCACGACAGTAGTTTCGCAACAACCCTCAAACGCGATGCCAAAACCGTGGGCGTGGCCTTCAAAGAAGGAGCGCATCGCGTTGCGATTGCCTCCAAAGCGGTCGCACATGAAGTGGCCACGGCGGCCAAGCGCGGTGCCGCGGAGACCCGCGCCGCGTTTCGCGGAGAAAAGTCCAGCGCCCCGGCGAGCTAACGTGATTCAGAGCGAATGGTTGCATAATGCTTAAAACAACGGCACTGGGCGTAAGTCGCATCTACTCGCCATTTCAGAGAAGTCCTCGCTCCGCCAGCGACACGCACGTGCCGTCGCCCACAATGATGTGATCCAGCAAGCGAATGTCCACCAGCGCGAGGGCCTCCTTGACGCGCTGGGTAATGAACTCGTCCGCTTGCGAGGGCTCTGCCACGCCGCTGGGATGATTGTGGGCAATGATCACCGCGGCGGAATTTCGTTGCAGGGCGAGTTTAACAATCTCTCGCGGATGCACGCTTGCGCCGTCGATGGTGCCGCGGAACAATTCTTCGAACTGAATCAGCCGATGGCGTTTATCGAGATAAATACAGCAAAAGACCTCGTGCTCCAGATCGCGCAGGCGCGCGGAGAGAAAGTCGCGGGTGGCCCGCGGGCTTGAGAGCGATGGGCCGGCGCGCAGGGTCTCCGACAGTTGCCGCCTGGCTATCTCGACCGACGCCTGCAGCTCCGCATATCGAGCGGGTCCTAAGCCAGGCTCTGCGCAAAATCGCTGCCGGTCGGACGCGATGAGCTTGCGAAGCGATTGAAAGCTCTTGAGCACATTGCGCGCCAGATCGAGCGCCGAATGACCCGCGGTTCCGGTGCGCAGCAAAATCGCCAATAGCTCGGCATCCGAGAGTGCGGCGGCACCTTTCTCGAGCAACTTCTCGCGCGGCCGTTCATCACTGGGCCAATCCCGAATCGCCATGCGACAGCATGCGCATCGGCGCACCAATTCACGAGCGCCATTTCACAGCCAAAGGGGGCAAAATGCGGCTCAGCACTGTCCCGAGCTGCCAAACCCGCCCGTGCCCCGAGCAGTGGCCGAAAAATCCTCGACCACTTCGAAGGCGACCTGCACCACCGGTACGATCACCATCTGCGCGATGCGATCGCCGGGGTTGATCGTGAAGCTCTGCGTGCCGCGATTCCAAACCGATACCATCAGCGGCCCCTGATAATCCGAGTCGATGAGGCCGACCAGATTGCCGAGCACAATTCCGTTCTTGTGACCTAGGCCTGAGCGCGGCAGCAGCATGGCGGCAAGAGCAGGGTCCGCGATATGGATCGAGATTCCGGTGGCGATGAGTTCGGCCCCGCCCGGCTGCAGGATCAGCGGCGCACCGAGACAGGCGCGCAAATCCATGCCCGCCGACCCTGCGGTCGCGTATGCGGGTAAGGGGTATTCGCGTCCGATACGCGGATCCAAGATCCGCAGCTTGACGGTCCGCTGCATCAAGAGCTCCTATACCCGGCGCGGGCGGCGGCCGCGCACACGATCGCGCGGCAGAGCAGCCAAGCTTCTGCGTTTTCGTGCTCCGCGCCGCGGGCTGCCGTCCGGCGGCGGCAAGCGCTTCGCGATGATGGCAATCAGCTCGCGCGCCACATCGAGCTTTGGTCCGCGCGCCACTTCCATTTTGCCGCCGGGCCAAATCACCGTCAGCGCATTGTCCTCGCAGTCGAATGCGATTCCGTCGCCGACGTGGTTGGCGGCGATCATGTCGAGCTTTTTGCGCTTCAGCTTGATGCGCGCATTGTCCTCGACATCGTTGGTTTCGGCGGCGAATCCGACGACAAACGGATGCTTTGCCATGTCTGCCACCGACTTGATGATGTCGGGCGCGGGCTCGAGCTCCAGTTTTACGTGTCCGCCTTGTTTTTTGATCTTTTGCTTCGCCACGGTCACAGGTTGAAAATCGGCGACGGCCGCGGCGGCGATAAATATATCGGCATCGCCCACTTGCCGGTGCACGGCGGCGTACATCTCGCGCGCGCTTTCCACATTGATGCGCGTGATGCCTAAGGGAGTCTGCAATTGGACCGGACCCGCAACCAAGGTGACGTGAGCGCCGGCTTCTCGGGCAGCCTCGGCTACCGCAAAGCCCATTTTCCCCGAGCTTCGGTTTGTCAGATAGCGCACTGGATCGAGACGCTCGCGTGTGGGACCGGCGGTGATCAAAACGTTCAAGCCCGCCAGAAGACCGGCATTGGTCGGGGGTGCAAGCATGACTTCGGCGAGGTGGGTCGGTTCCAGCATGCGGCCCGCACCGATTTCCCCGCAGGCCTGGTTTCCTGATCCGGGCCCAAGGATTCGAATTCCGCGCCCCGCCAGTGTTGCCACATTGGCCTGCGTGGCCTTGTTCGACCACATAACGCGGTTCATTGCTGGCGCCACCATGACCGGTGCTTCGGTTGCCATGCACAGGGTGCACAAAAGGTCGTCCGCCCGGCCGCCCGCAAGTCGCGCGATGAAATCCGCGCTTGCCGGTGCGACCAGCACGATTTGCGCCCAGCGCGCCAGCTCGATGTGGCCCATGGCCGCTTCCGCTGCGGCATCCCACAAATCACTGCGGGTAGGACGGCCGGATACGGCCTGGAAAGTCATGGGCGAAACGAATCGCTGCGCGGCCGCCGTCATCACCACCTGTACGTCGGCGCCGCGTTCCATCAGCCGCCGCACCAGATCCGGGCTTTTGTAAGCCGCGATGCCGCCCGTCACCCCGAGCAAGACTCGCGTCTTTGGCGTCATTGAATGTGCTTCAACTCTTTGAAGCGGTCGATGTCGCTTTCGAACTGAATGCCCATCGAGGCCTCCTCGGCGCGCTTCTGCTGCAAGTTTTGTTGTTGCGTGCGCATATCCGTGGTGAGACGAACCAAATCTTCGGCCATCTGGTCGGGCATGGGCGGAGCCTTGGGATCGCTGCTGTAGGGTTTAAATCGCTGGCTGTCGGCGCGCATCTTCTTCATTTTGCCGGTCAGGGTATCGAGAAACGAATTCGTCACCCTGATTTGGTCCGCCACCAGTTGCACGCGCTGGTCACGCAGGCGCTCAATCTCTTGCACCGACGCAAAGGTGCTCAGCAAATTCTTGTCGCGCAGCTGACTCTGTTCCGCAGAGAGCCGCTTCTTCTCATCGGCGGCCACCTGATCAGGTGTCTTTTGCGCCTCGATGTGGTTTATCTCATAGCCCTTCGAGTTCAAGATGTGCTGTTCTTTCGAGGCGTATTCCGGCGGTATCTGATCGCCATAGTGGGTGACGCCCTGGGCATCCACCCATTTATAAAGAACGCGGCCGTCGTCCGAGCGGCCGGGGCCGCGCGCAGGGGCGCCCGCGGCAAAGCCGGAGACGAGCAACGCGAATAGACAGAGGATCAAAGCGACATTCTTCAAGAACTTAACCTCCTGATGGAGCGGCCGCCATTGTGAGCGGAGCGGGCGGCCTTTTCTAGGGCAAATTCCTCAGTCTGCGAGCCCATAGCGCTCCCGATACAGTCTCATGCTAGCCAGATCCCTGGCCTCGCCCGATCGGGATACATGGTGCATGAGGTCCGATAGATTAACCACGGAAATCACCGGTATCTGATACTTATTTCGCACTTCCTGCACGGCCGAAAAGTCGCTTGCGGGAGCGCGTTCCTGGCGATCCAGCGCCAGCAATACCCCCGCCGGCGTGGCTCCGGCCGCTTCGATCAGATGGATGGACTCGCGAATTGCAGTTCCCGCGGTAATCACATCATCGACGATCAGGACGCGTCCCTTTAAGGGGCTGCCGACCGTGTTCCCGCCTTCGCCGTGATCCTTGGCTTCCTTGCGATTGAACGCAAAGGGCACATTGAGCTCGTGGCGTTCCGCCAACGCCGCGGCGGTAATAGTGACCAGCGGGATGCCCTTGTAGGCCGGACCGAACAACATGTCGAACTTCAAGTCCGAGGCGGCCAGGGCGGCCGCATAGGCATGACCCACCGCGCCGATAGCGGCGCCGGTGTTAAAGAGACCGGCATTAAAAAAGTAGGGGCTCTCCCGCCCGGATTTCAATGTGAAGCTGCCGAACCGTAAGACGCCTAGCTGCACGCACAAGTCGATGAATTCACTTTGGTACGCCAGGATCATGGGACTGATATTATCGTGCGCGATGCACATCGTCACGATTCCCGCCCCCGTTTGACGCAAACCCGACCCACACTCCGGCAGGCGCTGGGCGATAAGCGCATTGTGGCCGTCCTGCTGATGAGCTTTGCCTCCGGGCTGCCCTTCAATCTCTCCGGGTTCGCGCTGCAGGCATGGTTGGCTTCGACCGGGCTCAACATCAAGACCATCGGCCTTTTTTCCCTGGTCGCGTTGCCCTATATATTTAAGTTTTTATGGGCGCCCCTGCTCGATCGATTCATGCCGCCCATCTTGGGCAGGCGCCGCGGATGGATCGTGATCTATCAAGCCCTGCTTGCGGTGGCCATCGGCGTGATGGGCTTCAGCGATCCCACCGGAGCGCCGTATGTGTTGGCCGGCATTGCACTGGTCGTGGCATTTCTCTCCGCCTCGCAGGACATCGTGATCGATGCTTACCGTGTGGACACCATTCCGCCGAGCGAACGCGGACTGGCCGCCGCCGCTGCTGCCTTCGGCTACCGCACGGCCGCGATACTGGCGAGTTCCGTGCTGGTGTTGATCGCCGCTCACACAAGCTGGCACCTCGCCTTTCTGATCATTGCACTGATCATGGCGGCCACGATGCTCGGAACATTGTGGGCACCGGAACCGCTGACCCCCGGATCACCGCCAAAGACTTTGGCCGACGCGGTATGGCATCCGCTGCGGGACTTGGTCAGCCGCAAAGGCGCTTGGGGTTTTTTGTTGCTGGTGGTGCTCTACAAACTCGGCGATGCCTTTGCCTTGAGCTTGTACAGCGCGTTCATGTTGAGGGGTGTGGGATTTTCGCTGGACGAACTCAGCATCTTCGGCAAGGGCAACATGACGGTATCGACCATCGTCGGCGTAACCGTAGGTGGTTTGGTCTACATGCGCTGGGGCATGTTTCGCTCGCTGCTGGTTTTCGGCATAGGCCAGTCGCTGACGAATCTCATGTATATGTGGCTGGCGCTGGCCGGTAAAAAGTTATGGTTAATGGCACTGGCTACCACGCTCGATACCGGTATCGGCGGCATGGGTCAGGCAGCTTTCGTCGGGTTTCTCATGTCGCTTTGCAATCCGAACTTCAGCGCCACGCAGTACGCAATCCTTTCAGCAATGGCCTCTATTCCGCGAGTAACCACCGGCGCCATCGCCGGGATGGTGGTATCCAGCATTGGATGGGCAAATTTCTTCGTCGTGACTTGCATAACCGCAGCCCCGGGGATCATTTTGCTGGTGATGCTGCGCCGTCCGTTGAAAGAGTTGGAGGCGCGAGACGGCGCCGACACAAAGCGCTGAGCGCGGTGGCGTAATGTTCAGCGGCGAAGTGAACGATCGAGTGGATTGGACCACGCCGTCCTGGCGTTGTCCTCGAACTCGCGGCCCAAGTCTTCGGCTTCGACATCGATGGCGCCCGACCAGTCTTCCGGCGCGCCCGCGGCCTCAATGAGATCATCCCGCAGATGCTCGTTCCAAGATTCGAAATCCATCTCCGCGACAGTGCCGTCAAAATATTGAATTTCGATGGTCTCGTCCTGATGATCGATGGCGACCACCTCAAAGAGCTCATTGGTATGCCCCCGATACCACTCGCCTACGATCGGCCTGATAACATTCATCGGCGTCTCCGTCTGCTATGCTCGAGTCCATTGTTCTCCCAATGAGCTTTTCGCGCAATATGTAATTTTTCCGCGCAGCAACATTACATGTTCGAACAGCTCATCAAATTTTTCGTGGTCTTCTTTGTCGTGGTAGAGCCCATTTCTTTGATTCCACTATTCGCGGGCCTGACGGAAGGGGCGAGCGACCGCTACAAGAAAAGAATGGCCGGTAAAGCGGCGGCAATCGCATTGATCATCTGTGTTCTTTTCGCGCTGGTCGGCGCGAAGTTTCTCGATATCATGGGGATATCGTTGAGTTCCTTCCGTATCGCCGGCGGCACCCTGCTGTTTCTGATCGCCCTCGAAATGGTTTTCGCGCGCACCTCCGGCACCAAATCGACCATGCCCGAGAAAGAAGAGGCCAAGACGCGCGACGACATATCGGTGTTTCCACTGGCCTTCCCCTTCATCGCAGGGCCCGGGGCGCTGGCCACCATTTTGCTGACCTCAGGTGAATTGTGGGGGAAACCCCTGCGATTCGTTGCCTTCTTGGGCGTGGTTTTTGCGGTGATGCTGGTCTGCTGGGTGCTGATGCTGGCAACACCTCGCCTGATGAAGGTCTTCGGGGTCACAGGCGCCAATGTCATGAGTCGATTATCCGGCGTGATACTCGCAGCACTTGCCGTTCAGTTCATCATCGACGGGATTCGAGGCAGCTTTCTAGCGTCTTAGATAACATAAGTCCCACACGCCGTGGCCCAAGCGCTCACCGCGCCGCTCGAAGCGCGTGGGCGGCCTGAATTCCGGGCGCGCTACGAAAGTCAAATTCGCGCTCATGGACTCAAGTGCCGGATTCGCATTGCAAACCGCCAACATCTGTTCCGCGTAGTTCTGCCAATCCGTCGCTAACCTCAAGGTTCCGCCGCTGCGCAACTTGGCCGCCACGAGGGCCACGAAAGCGGGTTCGACCAAGCGGCGCTTGTGGTGCCGTTTCTTGTGCCAAGGATCCGGAAAGAAAACCAACACCTCGTCGAGGGACTGATCTGCGATTCGATTACGCAAGACATCCACGGCGTCCTGACAAATGACCCGCAAGTTATGCAATTGGCTTTGATGGGCCCGCAGCAGCAGTCGTCCCACCCCTGATCGGTGCACCTCGACGCCCAAGTAGTCGATATCGGGATTGTTCTCCGCCAGACTCCCAATCACTTCCCCGGCGCCGAAACCAATTTCCAGGCAGCGCGGCGCCATACGACCGAAAACAGCGGCGAGGTCGAGCGTGGCCTCGCTCGAATCGATGCCGTAGAGGGGCCATAGTTCATCGAGCGCACGCTCCTGCGCCGCCGTCGTTCGGCCCGCCCTCAAAACGAAGCTGCGGATGCGGCGCGGTGTCTGCATGGTCGCAAAGTGTGCCTGATATGATGCCTGGATGCGTAAAACCTGCCTTGCCTGGGTGACGGAGCGAAGCGAAATCTCGCTGCGCCGGCTGTTGCCTGTATTGACGGCCGCGCTTCTGGTGTTGGCAGGCTGCGCCGGCCTGCCGCGGCATGTGCAGAAAACGCCTTCGGTGGCTTTTGAGCATCCCGAAACGACCACCCTCGGGCGTATCGTCGCCACCGCACAAGTCGGCAAGAATCTTTCCGGCATTCGCCTGCTCTCTTCGGGCGATGAGGCCTTGGCCAGCCTCATCGCCCTCGCCGATCATGCCGAGCGCAGCCTCGACATTCAGTACTACATCATTCATCAGGACGAATCCGCGCGCACGCTGATGCATCATGTGCGCATGGCAGCCGATCGCGGCGTACGGGTACGGGTGCTGGTCGATGATTTCAACACCGCGGGCCAGGACCGCGGCTTCAGGAACTGGGCAGCTCACAAACACGTCGAGGTGCGGATCTTCAATCCCTTCAGCGCGGCACGATTCTCGAACTGGACCCGCTTCATCGCTTCGGCCTCGGATATCCCGCGAATCAATCACCGGATGCACAACAAGCTGTTTGTTGCGGATGACGCGCTCGCCATCACCGGCGGGCGCAACATCGGCGATCAATATTTCACCTTGGATCCGCACAATAACTTCGTCGATCTGGACGTGGTGGCGGGCGGGCCGATCGTGCCGGCCCTGTCGGCATCGTTCGACGCGTTCTGGAACAGCAAGTATGCCATTCCGATCGCGGCGCTTTCCTCCGGGGTGGATACCGAGGAGGCGGCCTCTGCGCCGCTGGTTGAGCCGGAAACAAGTACCGGCGCCCGCTGGCTCGCCCGCGAACTCGAAGCACACGCCGTCAAGCTCACATGGGTTCCTGCCAGCGTGCTCGCGGACCAGCCCGCAAAGATTGCCAGCGAGACCTCCCCGGACGAAGAGGTCACCATCGCGAATAAAATCACTGCCCTGATGAAATCCGCGAAAAAGGAACTCGTCATCATTTCCGCGTATTTCGTGCCGGGAAAAGAAGGCGTTGCGCTGTTCCGCGACCTGGTAGCGCAAGGCGTGCATGTGCGCGTACTCACCAATTCCTTGGCTTCCACGGATTCGCCCCTGGTGGATATCGGTTATGCCCGATACCGCGCGGCGCTGCTCAAGCTGGGGGTGGATCTGCGCGAGATGCGCCCGAAACTCGGCCAGAAGCGCCCTCGCTTCCATCCGTTTCGCAGCTCCAATGCCAGTCTTCACGCCAAAGCGTTGGTGATCGACGAGCACATCGTGTTTATTGGATCGCTCAACATGGACGACAGGTCCAGACATACCAACAGCGAGCTTGGACTTGTAATCAGCAGCACTGAAATCGCGCATCAGGTAACCGGTCTCCTGGATGACATCAGCACGGACGGCAGCTACCGGCTGCAGCTGGACAAGAATGGCCGCGTCGAATGGGTGACCGGGGAAGGCGATGCGCAAAAGATTTGGCACACCGATCCGGGAACCAGCGTCACTGAGCGGGTTTGGCTGAAGATCCTCTCGCCCTTCGCACCGGACGAACTGCTTTGATGCTTTTCACGAAGAAGAGGAGATCCGCAGCGTGCTCAAGTATTCCTTGACCTTGCCGCGGAATCCTTCGCTGCTGGTCACCGTGGCACCCCCCGCCAATACCAAGATAAAATCGCCCCGCAGAGTGCGGTTCACTTCTTTGACGTAATTCAAGTTTACGAGGCAGGAGCGGCTGATGCGCAGCATGGGCTGCGAGCGCAGCGCCAGTTCGGCTTGCTGCAGGGTGCTGCGGGCATGAAAGTTGTCCTTGCCGACGCGAATGATGACGTAGTTGCGATCCGCTTCGATCATTTCCACTTTGGTAACGTCGATAACGTGCAAGTGACCGTTGAACTCGGCGAGCAGGCGCGGCTTTTCCTCACCTAAGGGCCGCGCGCCACGCTCGAGCTGCGCGAGCAAACCGGCCAGCAGGGCTTGGCGTTCCTCCGCGCCGGTAATCAGATGGCGCGGCCGGACGCGGGCCAAGGTTTTGCGGAACCGTTCATGATCGAAAGGTTTGAGCAGATAGTCGACAGCGCACACCTCGAAGGCTTCGAGCGCGTAAGCATCATAAGCGGTGACGAACACGAGCGAGGGCATCTGCGTCGGCTCCAACGCTCGCGCCAGATCGATACCGTTCAGCGGATCCATTTGGATGTCCAAGAACAGCAAGTGCGGCGGCATTGTACGGATGGCCGCCAGCGCAGCCTTGCCGTCGCCGAATTCGCCGACCACCCGCAGGTCCGTTTCCGCTTCGCAATATTCCCGCAAGGTGCGACGGCCCGCGGCTTCGTCGTCGACGATGATGACGTCCATCATGTGCTGACAAGCGTCGTGGTCTGCAATTTGTCGCCGGCCGCCGCCTCGCGTATCACGGGCGGAGACTCGCGCAGCGCCGGCATGCTGATTTCGCTGACCCATTCGGCGTCGTGAGCCCCGGCTATCAGCGACGCGCGGCCTTCGAACTGCACCGCCATGCGTTCGCGCACGTTTTTGAGGCCGATACCATCCGCTCCCGCGGCACGGTCCAGAGATATGGAGTTGGTCACGCGCAGCTGCAAGGTTTCATTCGCGAGACTGGCCGTCACCCGCACGGTCACGACTCCCTGATGGCCTGCCATGCCATGCACCACCGCATTCTCGATCAGCGGCTGCATGATCAAGCTCGGCACCCACACGGCAGGGATCTCAGCGGGATTCGGCAATATCACGACCAGTCGGTCGGCGAAGCGTCGTTGCTGAAGCTCCAGATAGAGTTTTGCAAACTGCAGTTCTTCGGTGAGCCGAGAAAAATCCCGCTCGCCGGCATTGAGCAGGCGCCGCAGCAAATCGGCGAGCTGCACCACCATCGACTGCGCGGCTTTTGGATCCCATTCGATATGTCCGCGGATGGTGTGCAACAGATTGAACAGGGTATGCGGTGAGAGCTGCATGCGCAACGCCGCCAGGCGCGCGGCGCTCCACTCGCGCTCCAATGCCGATAGCCGCAATTCCGAATCCCGAAAGCGCGTGTATAAGGCAAGACCCGTTACCAGGGCGAGCCCAAAACCGTACGCAGGTAAAAAGCTCACGAAGCTCGCGAGCCATAGCGAAAGCCAGTAAGGGTCGGTCCACATGGTGGCCGCGTGCGCCATGACGTTTTCTTGCTGGTCCATGCCTATGATGACCTGGGCCAGGATCATCACCGGATAGGCCATGGCAGAAAAGACGGTGCCCAGAATGAGCTGCAATGGAACTGCGATCAGGATGGGGCGCCACTGAACTTTAAGCGAGGCCCAAAAAGACACCAGCAACATCGGCAGCAAAAAGATGTGTTGCACCAGCCGCGTATCGGGGGTTGCGAACACGGTCACGTTGGTCATGTGCGCGATGCCGACGCCCATGCTGTAGCCATACAACAGATTCGACACGGTCACATAGACCCAGAACAGGCAGACTATTCCTAGAAACTGCGCCTGAGTTAACCCGCCGGCAAACCGTCGCGAGGATTGAGCCACACCTGAACCGATCATTGGTCAAGCCTACCGCAAGTGCCCGTGATTTGCGGCTGTCCTTAGGCCTCGCGGGACGAAATCGTGGCAATCGGGGACGAACTCGACAGGCGGCTACTCACCAAGGGGCCTCGGCTGGCGTCTCATACACGTGCCCAATTCACACCTCAAGGAGAGATGTCATGAGTCCATTCACTGCCAAATTGTTGGTGGGTAGTCTGGCCGCGCTGGCTTCCACCGGCGTCGCGCTGGCCACACCCGCTTCCGCTGCGGCCCCGGTCGATGATGTGCCCACGCTCGTTGTTCACTATTACGCCGATGCGCTCCAGTCCGACAGCGGCGCCAAGGCGCTGTATCGCCGGTTGGCCCGAGCGGCGGAACAGGTTTGCCCTACCGCCAGCAGCAGCCGACTGGTCAACCCCGTCGTGATCAAATGCCGGGAGGAGGCGATCGCCGGAGCAGTTAACAAAATTCACAATCAGCGGCTCGCGGCAGTGCACGCCGCAAGCGCGAAATCCGGTTAATGCGGGCGTTCAGCGGCCGGCCGCAAGATCGAAACGTACGGTGCGCTGCACCACCGTTACGTCGCCATCTTGCGAGCTGGTCGCGTTCCGCGGCCGGGCTCGTTGCAGATTTTTCCCATCGGGCAGTTCCTCCGGCAGCCCGTAACTTTGGTCAAACACCCGCACTGACATAGAGACCGCAGCTGTATCAATGCCAAATTGCATTCCCTCGGCGGGGAGCGCGGCGATGAGGAAGATGGTGGCCCCGCTGCGCAATTTCCGCAGCTTCACCAACAGGGGACCTGCTGGCGTGCTTACATTGATAGTCTGGATGTCCGCGCTCGCTGGAAAAACCACGAAGGCGGTAGGTGCACCTCGCGCCGAGCGCACCAAAACATCGAAATGTGATCGCGGCCCGAGTGTGGCGGAGATTTGCTGAAGCTCGGGAGCTGCCAGGGGGAGGCGGGGCGCATCAGCAAAAAATCCCATTGCCGCGGTGCCCTCGAAACGTGAGCGCGCGGTCCGCTCAAATTTCCCCCCTCGCGTCATCGCATCGGGCAGGTGCCCGGCTGCGGCTTGTGCCCACCAATGGGATTCGCCCTGGTCCGCATCAAACCAATACTCGATGTTGATCCGCTGCGGCCACTCAGGAGAATAACTCGGCAGCAGCAACGTGACTGAGATGGCGAGGAAAGCAGCCAATGCCGCCAGCGATGCGACGATTCGTCGCGCGCCCGAGGTGGCATTCGTCAATAGCGGCACGAAAAAGCAAGCGTTCATCGCGAGCGCGACGCTGGTTATGGGCCACGCGATGGCGCCCAGCGCCGCGTATAGCAGCAGCAAGAGCGGCAGCAGAGTCGTGAACATCACGAGCCCTGGCGCTAGAACCGCAAAATCGGTTGCCACGAGAGACGGTTCGTGCCCTTGCGCGATGTACCGCAGGGCGGGCAGCGAAGCGAGCGCCGCTGTCACGGCCGTCATCACCAGCAAATAACTCGCCGCCGGTACGAGCGCCGACGTGGCCAACGCGAGAAGCGCTAGAATTAAGCTGCTGCCGAACCAAAAGCCCCAAAAGCCTGCACGTTTTACGAACCAGGCGGCGGTGGCGGCGGCACTCAACACGCTCAAGGCTGTGAATCCCATGTGCAATGCCTGCGGGTGCGCAATCCAAGAAGGAGCGCCAACCGGCGGCAACCTGCCCGCGCTTCGCAGCAGCAGCATCACGCACAGGCTTAAGATCCCGCTCATCGTCATATTCACCAGCCCCGCGAGAACCCCAAAGCCTAGACTTTTCGCATTCAGCCTCCCACGCCGACACAACAGAACCGCCGCTCCGAGCAAGACGATGAAGGCCACCAGCGATGCCGGAAATACCAGAATCATCGGCCAGATGATCACTCGGTGCGCGAAGACATCGAAGAATACCGAATCCTTCGGCTTGGACTCCTGCGCGATTTGCGGCAAATCCGGCGCGTCGGCCAGTGAATTTAGCGCGCCCAAGGCATTATCGCCCTGATGCTGAATAGTGCTGGTAGATGCGTTGCTCCAAGTATCGAGCGGCGTGTGGTAGTGGGCGACGTCGCCGATGAAGGCGAGATTGAATCCTTGATACGACGCGGACTTGAAGATCGTGAAGTCCGTACTGTTCGGCAAGGTTTTGTAGACCAAGTAGGTGAACGAGTTGGTGACCGGTTCGCGTACGGCCCTCGCATATAAACGCATTAGCCACGCATTGGCCGTTCCGGTCTCGAACATGAGGCTCGGACCGGACACGCCACGCGCATCCATATTCACCGCAGCAATGATTTTTTTAGCCAGCCGGTGCTCGCGGGTGAAGAGCTGCGCTCCCAGCAATCCTGCCTCTTCTCCGTCGGTCACCAGAAGCACAACAGGATGGCGGCGCGTCGGTGTCACCGTCAGGATGCGCGCGATCTCCAGCAGGGCTGCGACCCCGACACCATCGTCCGAGGCACCGGGGCCCGCGGCAACCGAGTCGTAATGCGCTGCGAGCAACACCGCATCGCCGCCCACGATATCGCCGCCATAGGTTGCGATGATGTTCGTGGGATTCCCGCAAGTGGCGAAAGTGCTGCAAGCGAGCCCGGCCTGAAGCTCGACGGTGTACCCGAGTGCAGTCAGTCGCTTCACCACGAGCTCGCGAACTTTTGAATTCGCAGCGCTGCCCATGGGGTGCGGCACGTCATCGCCAACTAGGTCCTTCAAGATCGCCTGCGCGCGAGAGGCAGAAAATACCGCAGGAGGCGCGTCGGGTCCCAACGCAGCCGGCGTGCGGTATGCAAGCAAAGTCGCAGCCAGCGACAAGGCGATACCGCCGGCCGCGATCAGCAGTCCCCGATTGCTTTCGATCATCGCAGCTTAAATCCGCGTTTTTTGTTCTTCCTCGCGACGCTTGATGCCATCCAATATCTCCGCGTGTGCAGCTTCCACGCCCAACCAGCCAATCACCTTGACCCACTTGCCCGCTTCAAGATCCTTGTAATGCTCGAAGAAATGCTGAATTTGCCGCAGCCGGATATCGGGCACGTCGGCGATGTTTTTCCAATTCACAAACAGAGGACAAATATCATCGGTGGGTACCGCCAGCAGCTTGGCATCTCCGCCCGCCTCATCGTCCATGCGCAGTACACCCAGCGCTCGGCAGCGCACCACCACGCCGGGCGGCAGCGGAAACGGGGTATGCACCAGCACATCGATTGGATCGCCATCATCGGCCAGCGTGCGCGGCACGTAACCGTAGTTGCCCGGATAGTGCATCGAAGTCATCATAAATCGATCGACGAACAGCGCGCCGGTCTCTTTGTCCACCTCGAATTTAATGGGATCCGATGCCATCGGGATCTCTATGATGACATTGAATTCTTGCGGAATGTGCTTGCCAGCCGTGACATCGTGAATGCTCATCAATCATCCTCTTTGTGAATCGCCGCGGCTAGCCAGGGCCCTGCCGATCAATAGATAGCGATGCTTCGCGGTTGTAAGAAGGTTGCGAAGGGCGAGCCGGGTACGCGCGCAAGTGCACCCGACGCGGAGACGGTGTACGCCGACACCGTGTTGGAGTTGAAATTCGCGGCGTACAAAAATTGCCCAGATGGGTCGATCGCCATGGCCGTCGGTAGCAGTCCGGCATCCGTGGCGGACACGAAAGTCAATGCACCCGAGGCCGGGGTGATGGAATACGTTGCCACCTGATTCGCTGCGATATTGGCGGCAAACACGTAACGGCCAGCCGGATCCACCACCAGTGATTGCGGATTACCTCCCACCGCGAACGGCGAGCCGGGCACCGGTGTCAATGCGCCGGTCGATGGGTTGAGTGCATACGCCGATACGCTGTTAGCCGCTTCGTCGGCGACAAAAGCGAACGCCTTGGTGGGGTCGATCGCGATCGACTGTGGCCCAGCACCGGTGGCGAAGGGAGCGCCTGCAATCGCGCTCAACATCCCGTTGGCCTGGTCGATCGAGAAAATCGACACGGAGTTGCCGGCGAAGTTGGTGACGAACAGAAAATTCCCGTTCGGGTCGACGGCCAACGACGCCGGTGCCTGACCGACTGCATAAGGTGAGCCTAAGACGGCTGTCAGCGCGCCCTGCTTGATGGCATAGGCTGACACGGTGTTTGACTGCTGATTGGCTACATACAAATAGTGATCCGTGGGGTCGACGGCCACAGCCGCAGGTCCGCTTCCCGTTGACGTTGAGAAGCCGAACGGCGTCAAATTTCCGGTGGCGTTGTCGATTGAGAAAATCGACAAGTTGTTCGTCCCACTGTTAGCCACATAAAGGAACTGGCCGTTGGGATCGATCGTCAGTGCTGCGGGTGCCGTGCCGTTTGCTGCGTAGGGTGAGGCGCTCGACGTCACCAAGGCACCGCTCGCCGAATTGATGGCATAGGCGGTCACGGTGTTTGACAATTCATTGGCCACGTAAGCAAAGCGGCTGGTTGCGGTACAGGCGACGATGACGTTGCTGAAGCTGTTCCCATTGATAGTCCCGGAACCGTTACGAACTGCGCAGGTCTGCGATGGATTCACAGGTTGGGTTTTGACGGCTACCGTATAGGCTGCGTGATTGTCGAGGCGCGTGCCAAAGACAAAACCACCATTGCCGCTGAAGCTCAAGTCGCCGCCGCCGTTGAGCTCAAGCACCAGACCGCTGCCGCGCAGTCCGGTCATCGTGCCGCCGACGGTGTATTTGGTTCCGCCGATAATGGGACAACCCGACAGCAGGCCCGCTGCTGCGCCAACCATGATTACGGCCAGTCTCTTCACGATTTACGATCCTTCTTCCGGCAAATTTTACAATCCTTGCGCGTCCGTGCCTTGTCAATTTCGCATTAAGAGGAGTGTGGCGGCCTGGGGCCTGGGCTGTCACGCTTAAGCCCCGCAGATTCATTGTAAGCTGCGTCTCTAAACTATTGTTTGCAATTTGAACATCGGGGTGCGGCGTGCGATATCGCTTACTGGGGTCAACTGGCTTGTATGTTTCGGAATTATGCTTGGGCACCATGACATATGGTGGCAGTCAGGGTATTTGGGAATCGATCGGCAACCTGCAGCAGGACGCCGTCAACGAACAGGTCAAGTTTGCCGTTGATGCCGGAATCAACTTTATCGACACGGCCAATGTGTACGCCAACGGCAAGTCCGAAACGTTGCTGGGACAGGCGCTAAAATCGCTGGGTGTGCAGCGCGATCAACTCATCGTGGCCACGAAGGCCACGGGCTCCGTGGATGAATCGCCCAACGGGCGCGGGCAGTCGCGGCATCACTTGTTTACTCAAGTGGACGCGAGCCTGAAACGTCTGCAATTGGACTACATCGATTTATATCAACTGCACGGCTTCGACCCGCTGACGCCCTTCGAGGAATCGCTGTCCGCACTCAACGACCTGGTCCGATCGGGCAGGCTGCGGTACATCGGCCTATGCAATATGGCGGCGTGGCAGATCATGAAATCCTTGGCGGTCTCGGATCGATTGCATATGGCCAAGTTCATCAGCGTTCAGGCTTACTACACCATCGCCGGACGCGATTTGGAGCGCGAAGTTGTGCCCCTGATGCAAGATCAAAACCTAGGCCTGATGGTGTGGAGTCCTTTAGCGGGCGGCTTGCTCAGCGGCAAGTACGGCAGCGCCGAGGATAAGGGTCCGGCGGGCGCGCGCCGCGGCGCCTTCGATTTTCCCTTGGTCGACAAGGCGCGGGCCTTCAAGTGCGTCGATGCTATGCGCACCATCGCCGCCTCGCGGCAAGTATCGGTTGCGCAGATCGCGCTTGCCTGGCTTCTGGCCAAGCCATTCGTGACGACTGTCATCATCGGCGCAAAATCCATGGATCAGTTGCGCGACAATGTCGCTTCTACCCGGGTACGGCTCGACCATGCAGAATTGAAGCATCTGGATGAGCTCAGTGCCTTGCCGCCGGAATATCCAGGATGGATGGTGGCCTATCAAGGCCAAGCCCGTCTTAAGCCTCCCGTGAAGGAGTAATGTCGCCGATAACCGACATTGGCTGATTAAATCGACGTAAGTTAATCGACGTGAGTTAATCGACGTGAGTTAATTGATGTGAGTTAGTCGACGCGACTGAACCAAATGCTGCCGCGCCCTTCCAATGAATGCAGGATGACCATGCGAATAATCCAATGCGCCGATTCAAAAACCCCCGGATTTTTAGCTGTGGTGTTGGCCGCCGCATTGCTGCCTTGCACGGCCTTCGCGACCTTGGGCGAGCCTGAGGCGACCGTGCAAAGCGATGCGGTGCAGCTGCGCGCATCGATCAAATCTTCTCAAACGAACTTAAGCTATCGTGTTCATGAAATTCAGCTTCCTTCGGGCACCTTGTTGCGCGAGTACGTTGGGGCGGATGGGAAAGTATTTGCGATAGCGTGGCAAGGGAGCAGCAAGCCGGATCTACGCCAGGCCCTTGGCCGGTACTTCGATGTTTATGTAGCGGCGCCCAGATCGAAAATTGTCGATCGCAAGCACATGCAGATTCAGCAAGGCGACTTGATCGTCGAGGGCAGCGGCCACATGCGCGCGTTGTCGGGACGGGCCTTTTTGGCCGGCGCCATTCCCAATGGTGTCAGTCTCGGAGATTTGCATTGATGCGCGCGCTCCGTAGCGGCCTTAGCCTCGCCCTCTGCTTGGCGGCAATTTCCTGTGGCGGCGGCGGTGGTGGCGGCGGTGGTACGCCCATGCCCACTCCGCCGCCGGCCGTAACCAATGTAGCCGCCGTAACAGTCGATGGGGGACCCTCGAACAACAGTGTGAATACGGTGTTCACCTCGGTTACGGTATGCGTGCCCGGCAGTTCGAACTGCCAAACCATCGATCACATCCAAGTCGACACCGGGTCCTATGGATTGCGCATTTTGGCGCCGGTTTTAACGCTGTCGCTTCCCGTTCAAACCTTGACAAATGGCAATTCGCTGGCCGAGTGCACGCAATTTGTGGACGGCTACAGCTGGGGCCCCATTGCTTCGGCGGATATCAAGATTGCGGGTGAGAGTGCGAAATCGGTACCGGTGCAGATTATTGGCGACTCCAAATTCACTACTGTGCCTGCCGCCTGTTCGGCCACGGGAGGAGTCCAACAAAATACGGTTGCCACTTTCGGTGCCAATGGCATCTTAGGTGTAGGTCCTTTCGAATTGGATTGCGGGGACTGCGCCACGGTCATGCACGGGCTCTACTACTCATGCGCGGGCACCGCCTGCTCGGAAACGACGGTGGCGACCAGCATGCAAATGCCCAATCCGGTGACACGCTTTGCCGCCAATAAGAACGGTGTCATTCTTGTTCTACCCACTGCCCCGGCGGCGGGCACCACGACGTTGAGCGGTTCGCTGATTTTTGGTATCGACACGCAGTCGAATAATCAGTCCGGCACGCAAACGGTGCTGACCGTGAATACAAACGCACAGCTGACGATGACCTACAAGGGCATGGCATTGACGAAGAGCTTTATCGATAGCGGCTCGAACGGTATTTACTTCACCGACAGCACCATTCCGAAATGCACCGCCACGGGGCTCACGACCTTCTACTGTCCTACCAACACCCTGACTTTGGGACTCAGCATCCAGGGTGTTAACGGTGTGATGGTGAACAACTTGACTTTCGATATCGGCAACACGCAGACCATGTTGGCCAATAACACTTTCAGTGTGTTCCCGGATCTCGGGGGCACCAATCCGGACCCTGCGAGCTTCGATTATGGGCTGGCATTTTTCTACGGCAAGCGCGTCGCCGTGGCCGTGGAATTAATGAAAACCTCTGTGGGAACCGGACCTTACGTCGCCTTCTAATCCTGGCGTCCCAGCCCGCTACCCTGCATTGCGAGAGCCAGGATAGACTGCCGCTTCATGAGTATTACAGCCTGTTCCCTGGCTCGCACGGGCGATCTTCAGCTCGAGTATGCAACTTCCGCGTACGCGGCGACCCAGCCAAGCTCGTGGTGGCAGGGCGTTTTGGGCGTGGTGGGATTCGAGAAGCTACCCACGATTAATCGTCCCCGTGTACCGATGGCTGCCAGCATGACTCCGAGCTTGGGCGCCGACGATCGAGTCGAGGTGTGGCGAGTCGCCGGACCGCACATATCATTGTCGAGCGGCGAATCGGCGCATGCTCGCATTCGTTACCGTCATTCCGATGATTTACTGTTTGGTTCTTTGACACTCAGCGAGCAGGCCACCGGGGCGCGCGGTGAAGCGGACGCGCTGATGCGCGCAACCGAACTTGCCTACCAAGAGATTTTTGACGTACTTGAAATTACCCAACACCGGCATCTGCTTCGAATCTGGAATTTTCTTCCACAGATCAACGGGCAAGCTGACGGCGAAGAGCGTTACCGGCACTTCAACGCGGCACGTCAGATGGCATTCCGCAAGTGCGGCCGCGCCACGATGGGAACGGTGCCCGCCGCCAGCGCCCTGGGCTCCCCCGCCGGCAGCCCGCTGTCCATTTATTTTCTCGCCGCGCGCAGCGCGCCAAGGATGATCGAGAATCCGCGTCAAACCAGCGCTTATCACTACCCGCCCAAATTCGGCCGGCACAGTCCGATTTTTTCGCGCGCCTGTGTCTGGGGTGAGCCGGCCCGCAGCAAGTTATTCATTTCTGGCACCGCCAGCATCGTGGGTCACGAAAGCATTCACTGCGGCAATGTCCAGGCGCAGACGCGCGAGACCCTGGTCAATATCAATGCGCTCGTGGCCGAGGCAAATCGCATCGTCGGCGCGCCGCGATACTCCACGCAGGACCTGATGCTAAAAGTATACGTGCGCAACGCTTCGGATCTTCCCGCCGTCAAGGCCGCGGTGGCTGAGGAGCTGGGCACCGTGCCCGGCATGGTGTTTCTGCAAGCCGATATTTGCCGCGAGGATTTGCTGGTGGAAATCGAGGCCGTCGGCTAGTCGTGGTAATCTGCGCCTGTTCTTCGGGGAGGGCCTTCGATGAGTACAGTACCAAGCAGTGTCGGCACAGCGGCGGGCGCTAGCACACCGACACGCGCCGAACATTATCGATGGAACGACTTGCGGGCCGAGCCGCTCAAGGGCGGTATCACGCGCAAACTAATCACCGGCGAGCGCATGATGATTGCTCACGTGCACTTAAAAAAGGGCGATGAAGTGCCGCAGCATTCGCATGAAAACGAGCAGATCACCTATATTCTCGAGGGCGCACTGCATTTTTGGCTTGGGCCAACAGGTGGTCAGGAACTCACGGTTCGCGCCGGCGAGGTGCTGGTCATCCCCTCGAATTTGGAGCATCGCGCTGTGGCGCTGGAAGACACGCTTGACGTCGATGTGTTCAATCCGCCCCGTCAAGATTGGCTGAACGGTACCGACGCCTACTTGCGCCGTTGAGGCGCTCTCGCGGCGCCAATCCCGCGGGATTGACCGGTACCAGTTGGCTGCGAGTTGCCATCCCAATCCGTCTTTGGCGCAGAAGATCTTTCCGTCGAGGGCAGGGGCTGCTAGGCGAGAAGATGCGGCGGCACCCGTGCGTTGGCCGCGCGTTCATAGGCGCGCGCAACTTGCAGCAGCAAGCCGTCGTGATTGCGGCCGGTTACCAGGGTGATGCCCACGGGCAGACCGCTGATCAGCCCCGCGGGCACCGTCAGGCTGGGATAGCCGGCAATCGCAGCGGCGCTGGCGATGGCGGATGATCCGCCGCCGCGGTGATCGCCCCACACCGGGTCGATCAGGTCGGCAGGCCCGTTGCTCGGTCCCAAAAGCACTTCCACACCTTGCTGAGCCAACAGCGCCGCGAGACCCTCCACGTCGGCTGTCCGAGTCAGGGTCGCACGCGCCTTTTGGTAGGCAGCGTCGCTCAAGGGCCCCTTCGCATCCGCCATCTCAAAAATTTCCTGACCGAATACAATCAGCTCCTGATCCGAATGCGCACGGTTAAAGGCGATCAAATCGGTGAGCGACTTGCAAGCGACTTGCGAAGGATCGAGCGTCGACAAATAAGCATTGATCGAATCCTTGAACTCATAGAGCAATGCTTCAAACTGAGGATCCCCCATCTCGTCTAATTCTTTCGGCTGTTTCAAGTCCACGATAACCGCGCCTTCTCGTTCGAGCGCGGCTCGCGCATCGGCAAACAGCCGAGCGGTATCCGGATGCGCGCCGGGCGGCACGGGCATGGCGCCGATGCGTACACCGCGCAGGCGGAACGCCTCGATATCGTTGCCGTGCGTGCCGAAGCCCAGGGGGCGCTCAGCGATCACGGATGCGAGAATCGCGGCGTCCCCGACTGTGCGGCACATCGGGCCGGCGGTGTCCTGCAGGGGCGAGATTGGAACCACGCCCTTACCGCTGACCACGCCTAAGGTGGGTTTGAAGCCCACCAACCCGTTGATCGATGCCGGGGAAAGGATGGAGCCGTTGGTCTCTGTGCCGATGGCCGCGGCACAAAAACTTGCCGCAGCCGCAACGCCCGAGCCGGCGCTCGAGCCTGAAGGATTGCGCGCAGGATTGTAGGCATTGCCCACCTGGCCGCCCACACCGCTCCAGCCGCTGCATGAGCGAGTCGATCGGAAGTTCGCCCATTCGCTCAAGTTCGCCTTGCCCAAAATAATTGCTCCCGCCGCGCGTAATCGCGCAACCAACGGTGCGTCCGCGGGCCTCAAGGATCGGGCGAGCGCGTAGGACCCTGCAGTTGTCGCAATCGGATCGCGGGTCTCGATATTGTCTTTGACGATGATGGGAATGCCGTGCAGCGGACCACGCATTTTCCCGGATTTGCGTTCCAGATCAGCGCCGCGCGCATCCTCAAGGGCCGCGGGGTTCACCGCGAGAACGGAGCGATATTCCGGGCCGTGCTGGTCGAAGCGCGCAATGCGGTGCAGGTACGCTGCCGTCAAAGTTTCCGAAGTCGCGCCGCCTGAGGCCTGCGCGCGCTGCAAAGAAACGATGGATTGCTCGCTGGGATCAAACGGAGGCTCGGCGGCGCTCAGTTTCCCTACTGCTGCGGCGAGCGATAGGGCTCCTGCTGTTGTAAAAAAGCCTCGACGATTCATGAGTTCTCCCTCAGGGTACGAGAAAACGGGTGCAATTTGCGCTGCGCCGTTCTAGAGGTGGACGGTAACGCGATTATTTCGTTGCAGCTTCTTTACAGTACTTGATGAATTTGTTACTTATTCGCATCGGGTTTGATATATCTCAGATACCGATGCCCAATATAACGCTCCGGGGGATGAATACCAATGACTACCACAGGTCTGCCTGCGTGGCGCCGAGGGATCGCGCTGCCCTGCCTTTTGACGCTTGGGATGGGCGCGCATGCGCAAGTTACGCCTAAAGCCGCCCCCGATGACGCCAGTTTGCAAGAAGTGGTGGTCACGGGTTCGCGCATCGCGCGACCTGAATTCGACAACCTGGAACCGACCGCGACTGTGGATTCGAAAACCTTCGATCAACGGGGCTATCTCGATGTAGGGCAGGCCTTGAGCGAATTGCCCGCCTTCGGAACACCCCCATCGAGCGCTGCCAATACACAAGCGGGGTTTGGCATTGCACAGAGTTTCGTGGACCTTTACGGCTTGGGTTCGCAGCGCACGCTGACGCTGGTCAACGGCCGACGTTTCGTGTCTTCGAACACGTCGAGCTTGAACAACAGTGGTTCGAACAGTTCGATCGGCGGTCCAGGAAGCCAAGTCGACTTGAACGTCATTCCCACAAAATTGATCGACCACGTCGATGCGATTTCGGTCGGAGGCGCGCCGATCTACGGCGCTGATGCCATCGCCGGCGCGGTGAACATCATCCTAAAAAAGGATTATCAGGGCCTCGACGTGGATGGCTTGGTGGGCGCCTCTGGGCAAGGCGACGCATGGAACTATCGAGCACGCGTCCTGGCGGGCC
>JALYIT010000007.1 GCA_030775645.1 Pseudomonadota bacterium
GTCAACGCTAGGACGGGCATGTCGCACCGCGACATGCCCGACTAGATCGATCGCCGATCGGAGCGCGGCCTATTGGTATTAAACGTTGAAGCGAAAGTGCATTACGTCGCCTTCCTTCACGATGTACTCCTTGCCTTCCAATCGCAACTTGCCCGCCTCCTTGGCACCGGACTCGCCCTTGAAGGCGATGAAGTCATCGTAGGCAATGACCTCGGCGCGTATGAATCCTCGCTCGAAATCGGTGTGAATCACTCCGGCTGCCTGCGGGGCAGTCGCGCCTGCATGCACGGTCCACGCACGCACTTCTTTGACACCCGCGGTGAAATAGGTCTGCAGCCCCAATAGAGAATACCCGCCGCGAATCACTCGATTGAGCCCGGGCTCGTCCAGTTTCAGCTCCGCGAGAAACTCCGCGCGGTCGGCCTCTTCAAGTTGCGCGATCTCCGACTCGATAGCCGCGCAAATCGGCACGACGATGGCCCCTTCGGATTTCGCGATCTCGCGCACGCGATCGAGCCGAGGATTATCGGTAAAACCGCCTTCGTCGACGTTCGCTACATACATAACTGGCTTATCGGTGAGCAAATGCAAGTCGCGCAACAACGCGTGCTCGTTGGCATCTAGCTTGAGCAGCCTCACCGCTTTTGCTTGATTTAACTGGATCCGTACTTTTTCCAGCAGATCGCGAAATTTGACGGCGTCCTTGTCCGCTGCCTTTGCGGCCTTGAGCGCTTTCTGGTACGCACGATCGACGCTATCCAAGTCCGCCAAGGCCAATTCCGTGTTGATCACTTCAATGTCGCTGGCCGGATCGATCTTCCCAGCGACATGAATGATGTCGTCGTTCTCGAAACATCGCACCACATGAGCAATCGCATCGACTTCGCGAATGTGCGCCAGAAACTTGTTGCCCAGGCCCTCGCCCTTTGATGCGCCGGCGACCAAGCCGGCGATGTCAACGAACTCAACAGTGGTCGGAAGTATCCGTTCTGGATGCACAATGGCGCTGAGCTTCTCGAGCCGCGGATCCGGTACAGCCACAACGCCCACGTTCGGATCGATGGTGCAAAAAGGATAATTTTCCGCCGCAATCTGCGCGCGCGTCAGCGCGTTGAACAGCGTGGATTTGCCGACATTGGGTAAACCGACGATTCCGCAACGAATGGGCATTAAACTTTTCCTGCACGGCTGTGCAAACGCGTCATGGCGCGCTCAGCGCCTTGGTCCAGCAGCAGCGGAACGCAATCCACCGCAGTTCCGACCGCCTCTAGTATCAGATCCTCTTCGCCGCGCGGCGCGCGCGTCAGCACATAATCGATGACCTCGGCTTTGTTGCCGGGATGGCCGATGCCTAAGCGCATACGCCAGAATTCTTCCCCGATATGCGCGATGGTGTCGCGCAGACCGTTGTGACCGCCGTGACCACCACCTTGCTTCAAACGCACGCCGCCGACCGGCAAGTCGAGTTCATCGTGCGCGACCAAAATATCTTTGGCCGAAATCTTGTAGAAATCGCTGAGCTGCCGGATCGACAGGCCGCTGCGGTTCATATAAGTGGTCGGCTTAAGAAGCACGATCTCTTGGCTGTCGATATTGATCTTGGCCGTTTCGCCGGAAAATTTTCGATAATCGCGGAAATCCCCGCCATGGCGCCGGGCAAGCAGGTCCACGAACCAGAAACCCGCATTGTGGCGAGTCACCTGATGTTCCGGGCCTGGATTGCCCAAGCCAACAATGATGCGCAACGGTAAAGCAGCCATGAGGTCGACACCCGAACCCTTGAAAAAATAAGGGCCGTCAAGCGACGGCCCTCGATACAACGCTTAGGAAAGCTATTTCTTGGCGTCTTTCTTTGCCGGTTCCTTCTTGGCATCCTCTTTCTTCGCAGGTTCGGCTTTTTTCGCCGCATCCGCTCCGGCCGCTCCCGCCGCCGCCGGTGCAGCTGCTGCCGCACCTTCCGCCGCCGCACCGGGTACCGCTGCCGCTGCCGCAGTAGGCTCGGGCTCCTCGGCACGCGGACTATGGATAGCCACGACCGCTGCATCTTCCTTGGCCAACTCTACGAGCACAACGCCCTCTGGAATCTTGAGTTGCGAGAGGTGGATGCTCTCGTTCAGCGACAGCCCGGAAATATCGACCTCGATGAATTCCGGCAAATCCTTCGGCAGACAAGATACTTCAGCCTCATTTCGCATGTGCGAGACGATACCGCCCTGCGACTTGACCCCGGGAGAAACCGCCGCGCCCGTGAAATGCAAGGGAATGCTGATGCGGATCTTCTCGTTCTCTTCGACGCGTTGGAAATCGACGTGCACAATTGCATTCTTGAAAGGATGCCGTTGCACGTCCTTGAGGATGGCCGCCTGCGTCTGATCGCCCACCTTCAAATTGAGTATGGTCGAGTAAAATCGCTCGTTGTCGAGCATGATCAGAAGCTTCTGATGGCTAAGCGTCAGAGTCCTGGCGGCAGCATGGCCGCCATAGAGAATTGCCGGCACTTTTCCGTCGTGACGCAGGCGGCGGCTCGCACCTTTGCCTTGCGTCTCGCGGAACTCGGCAATGAGTTCGAAAGAGGTTTTCATAATCTTCTCCAGTTGCATCACAAACACAGCACCCTTGCATCGCGACCAATTGCAAGGGCACCGACCTAGTCGAGAAATTAATCAATATACAGCGAGCTCACCGACTCCTCATCGCTGATCCGGCGGATGGTTTCCGCCAACAAGCCCGCCACACTCAGCTGGCGTATCCGCGGACATGCCATTCCGGCTTCCGACAGCGGAATCGTATCGGTCACCACCAACTCATCCAGAACCGAGTTCGAAATGCGTTCGATCGCCTGACCGGACAAGACGGGGTGGGTAATATAGGCCACTACCTTCAGCGCCCCCTCCTCTTTCAGGGCCCGCGCCGCCTGGCACAAAGTGCCGGCCGTATCAACCATGTCATCGACCAACACGCAGGTCTTGCCTTCAACTTCGCCAATGATGTTCATCACCTTTGACTCATTCGGCCGCGGTCGGCGTTTGTCGATAATGGCCAGGTCAGCATCGTCCAGCCGCTTCGCCAGTGCTCGTGCCCGAACCACACCGCCCACATCGGGGGACACCACGATCATGTTTTCGTACTTTTGCTTCCAGACTTCTCCGAGCAGCACCGGCGAGGCATATACGTTGTCAACCGGAATATCAAAAAAGCCCTGGATCTGATCTGCATGCAAATCAATCGTCAGCAATCGGTCCAGGCCCGCCCCGGTGAGCATGTTAGCCACCAGCTTCGCGGTGATGGCAACTCGCGTGGCGCGCGGCCGCCGATCCTGCCTTGCGTAGCCGAAATAAGGCACGACCGCCGTGATTCGCTTCGCAGATGCCCGCCGGCAGGCATCGGTCATCATCAGCAGCTCCATCAAGTTCTCTGCGGGCGGGCAAGTCGGCTGCAAGAGGAATACATCCCGGCCGCGGACGTTTTCCCTCAGTTCGACGCTCACTTCGCCATCACTGAATCGGTCCACATCCGCTCTGCCTAATGGCACGTGCAAATGCCGGGTAATCTCTTGCGCAAGAGCAGGATTGGCGCTGCCCGTGAACAAGGCGATCGACAACGAACCGAAACCATTATTTTGCGACATCAACCTTGCTCAAAGTGGCTGGGGTGGAAGGATTCGAACCTCCGTATGGCGGGATCAAAACCCGCTGCCTTACCGCTTGGCGACACCCCAACTTGCAAAACAAAACGACGACCGCTTTAGCCGGTCCGCAATCCTTCAAGCAAGGGAGAGTCATTCAGTCCGCGAGTCAGAAAGCCGGCAAACCCCGGCGGCAACTTGCGCATGATCTCCTGCCCAAGCTCCCTAGTCTCACAAGCCAAAAAAACGCAGGCCCCAGTGCCGGTCAGGCGCGCGGAACCAAAGAGCGACAGCCAATCAAGGGCACGTGCGACTTCAGGATAACGGCGTCGCACCACGCTTAGGCAATCGTTGCTTCCACCGCACGCCAGGAAACCGTGAATTGTGATGGGCGCAGAATTCCTTGTCAATTCAGGATCTTGAAACACTGCCGCGGTGCTCACACAGACATTTGGCTTTATAATCAGATAGTTAGGCTCGGCCGGGGCCAGCGGCGGGTATAAAGGCGTCAGCCGTTCGCCCACCCCTTCGGCGAAGGCAGCCCGGCCATGGACGAATACGGGAACATCGGCACCTAACTTAAGGCCCAGCGCGGCAAGCTTCTCAGCGGTCCAATCCAGGCCCCACAAGCGGTTTAGCGCCACCAGACAAGTCGCTGCGTCCGAGCTTCCGCCCCCCATGCCACCGCCAATGGGGATGCGTTTGAGCAGGCGGATTTCCGCGCCCAACCTCACGCCGCTGGCGTCTTTTAAAGCTCGCGCGGCACGAATACAAAGATCCGCATCCTCGGGAACACCGGGAATATCCAACGTACGCCGGATCTGGCCATCGTTGCGCACTTCGATGGTGATTTCGTCGGACAAATCGACGAACTGAAAACAGGTCTGCAGTTCGTGATAGCCATCGGGCCGCCGCCCCAGGATATGCAAGAACAAATTCAACTTCGCTGGAGCAAGCCACGCCGCCGAGTTCATTTCGGCCCGTCCCAATGATCGATGATGATTCGCACCCGCACGTCCTCGCGGCTTAAGCTTAACCGCGCCGGCACCAAATCACCTTGCACTTGCGTGTATCGATCGTAAACGATGTTCCACCCAGCTTGATTGAGCGTCCTTGCGCGGTCCTGTTCGTTGCGGGATAACTCGAAGGCCGCGGCGGGATTCGGAATTCCGAGCAGCCAGTAGCGCAAATTGTCGAACGGCAAGACGAAGCCCAGCTTGTCCTGCAGCTGCGCCATCACGGCGTCGCTCGGCGGCGCGCCGTTCAATGAAAGACCGTCAGGACCTTGCTTGAGCACCAGCGCCCCAATGCCGAAAGGCCCGGAAAGGTTTACTTCGGCGAACATCCCGGACTGGCGCCAGTGGAGCGCGGCCTGCCACCCTTGCGTCCCATACACCACGGCGGCGCGGCCGTCTAGTTGCCAGCCCTCCGCCCTCTGCAACTCGATGACTCGCTGGTCCCAGGAGGAAGGCGGCGGCGCGGGTCTGGTGGTTACGCATCCGGCGAGCGCCGAAAAAAATACCCAAACAATCACACGACGCATAAATCGATCAGTCTGCCGCGGTCAATCGATGGCGCGTGGACTTCAGCAGATGATTGTCCGCGTCAAGCGCGATGGCTTCAGACCAGATTCGCCGCGCTTCCTCCCGGCGGCCCAGCTGCCATAAAACTTCGCCCAAATGGGCGGCGATATCCCCGTCGTGATCATCCATATACGCTGTTTTCAAATACGGCAATGCTTCGGATGCGCGGCGTTGCCGAAACAGCACCCACCCTAGGCTATCCAGGATTGCCGCATTCTTCGGCGCGGCCGCATGCGCGCGCTCGATCAGTTTGCGAGCTCGCGACAGATTTTTGGCGTGATCGGCCAGCGTAAATCCCAGGGCATTCAACGCCGCCGGGTCGTCAGGCCGCGCCTTGACCACACGCATCAATTCACGCAAGGCGGCGGAAACTCGTCCTTGCTCCTCGTAAACGGAAGCGGTGGCATAGTGCAAGGACACGCTGTCCGGGTACTGCATGGTGCCTTTTTCCAGTACCGCGAAGGCCTTCGGCAGATCGCTGGATTGCGCATACATGCGCGCTCGAGCCGTGAGGATTTCAGGAGCCCGATGCGGCTCATCCTCCATCAACCGGTCGAGCAATTCGTCGGCCGCCGCCGGGGCGCCACGCGAGCGCAGCAGGTTCGCGGCACGCAACAAAGCCGGCACGACATTCTCGCCGTTTTGCACTTGGGCATAGAAGCGCAGCGCGCGCTCTGCATCGCCATTCCGGTCGGCAATCAATCCCAGATAGTAAAACGCCTCGTCGCCGAACTTGCCGGTCTTCAGCAACTGCCTGAATTTGGCCGATGACGCGTCGAAATGGCGTTGCTGAAATTCCAGAAGCCCCGATAAGCGCAACGCTACCGCGGTAGATTCGGGCGTGCGCGAAAGGATATCCAGCTGCTCGGCCGCTTCGGGCCAACGCTGTGCGGTCATGAGAAGTGCTGCATAGTTGAGTCGATTTGCAGGGGAATCCACTTCCTTGAGCTGCGCTTGGGCGGCGCGAAGCGGCTCCTCGACATCGCCGGCCAAGATTCGCGCGCGCAATAGCGCCTGCGCCAAATCCTTTCTCTCGACTCGCGGCGTGTCGCCCAGGCTCGCTGTATCGATGGCGAGCGCGCCCGTCAAGTCTCGTACCGCCGCTGCCGGGTCATCAGCCCGCAACGCCGCGAGTCCTTGGATCCGCAATGCGGAGGAAGATTTTGGGAAGTACGAGGCCAATCGATCCGCGAGCTGATGCGCGCCAAAGACGTTCTCGTCCGACCCTAAATCGCTTTCCACGCCTGCGAATTCTGCATCGATGCCGACAGATGAATTCTGCAGAATGATTCGATAGTGAGCGGCAGCCTCATCGAGCTTGTAAAGAGCGAAGGCGGCCCGCGCGGCGGCACGTTGCGCATCCAGCGATCTCGGGCTCAGGGAAAGCCAGCGCGCAGCAACTTCCGCCATCAGTGACGGCTGCAGCGTCTCGGCCGAGACTTCGGCCGCGCGTTGCAAGATCGCAGGGTCGGTCTCGTGGGCGGCCGCAGCCGCATACTGGAGCGCGGCCACCCGCGGCTCCTGCCGAGCCAGCGCTATCTCACCCGTGACCGTATAAAATGACTGCGGCGCAGGCGCGGCGGGTCGAGGACTCAGGCCTGCACAGGCGCATGAGGCGAGCACGGCAAGCCCGAGGCAGCCCCTGGTAAGGTTTGAAAACGAGAACACGGCCGCACTATAGCGAAATGAATAACCTGATGCCGCGGATTCATCCTTGCTCTAGCACTGCGTCATACACCAGAATCCCTAAAGACTTAGGTTCCAAGCGTTTCCATGGCATTCAACATCCTCGGTATCAACCATAAAACCGCACCGGTTGCGTTGCGCGAAAAGGTGGCGTTCAGCGAGGAGCGGCTGGTCGCCGCATTACGCGCGCTGCGCGGGCAGGACGGCATTGCAGAAGTGGTGATCCTGTCCACCTGCAACCGCACCGAAGTGTACTGGTCTGGTTCGGCCAGCGGAGCAGAGCTGTCGCGGTGGCTGGAACAGCATCATGGGAATAATCTCGATCTCGCCGCCAGTCTGTATATACACCAGGAGTCGCGCGCGGTGGAACACGCCTTCAGCGTGGCTTCCGGACTCGATTCCATGGTCCTCGGCGAGGTTCAAATCCTCGGTCAGCTGAAAGAAGCCTATCGCATCGCGCAGGAAAACGGCAGTACCGGCCCCGCCCTGAACAAGCTGTTTCAAGCAGCCTTTTCCGCGGCAAAACGCGTACGCTCGGAGACGCGTATCGGCGCGAACGCCGTTTCGTTGGCCTCCGCAACGGTAAGTCTGGCGCGCCGCGTGTTTGAGGATTTGGGCGTCCATAGCGCATTGATAGTCGGCGCCGGTGACATGAATGCGCTGACCGCGCGGCATTTTGCGAGCAGCGGTATCAAGCGGATGGTGATTGCCAATCGCACTTTTGCCCGCGCGCAAGCGCTGGCAAACGAACTGAACGCACACGCCGTTGGGCTGGGGGACTTGGACAAAGAATTGGCTGCAGCGGACATCGTTATTAGTTGCACAGCCAGCCCTGATCCAATCATCACGAAACGGGCTGTGGAAGCGGCAATTCGCGCTAGGCGTCGTCGGCCAATTTTCATGGTGGATCTCGCCGTGCCGCGCGATATCGAAGCTTCGGTGGGTGAATTAGAAGACATCTACCTGTTTTCCATCGATGATTTGCAACAACTGGTGGATGAAAATATTCAGCAACGGGAGTTAGCCGCCGGCGGCGCGCGGCAGCTGATAACTGAGGAAGTGACCCGATTTCTAAGCGAGTCGCGCGCCCAGGACGCTGGTCCGGCCATCCGCGTCCTTCGCCAGCAGGCCGATGGAATTCGAAATCAGTCCCTAGAGCAGGCAAGGCGCCTGTTGGCGGCCGGCAAATCCCCGGACGAAGTGATCGAATATTTAGCCAATACGCTCACGAATCGGCTACTTCACGGCCCCACGCAGGCCCTGCGCCGAGCCTCCGAGTTGGCTGATTTGGCGCTGGCGGAAGCCATTACGAGGCTTTTGACGGCAGAACGCGACCGCCATTAACCCAAGGCCGCTATAATTCGCGGCCACATGAAAGACTCCATCCGGCGCAAGCTGGAAAAACTCGACGAGCGCTTCGAGGAAATCAGCCGTCTGCTGTCCGACGCCGGCGTCATTTCCAAGCAGAATCAATTCCGCGAACTCTCGATGGAATACTCGCGGTTGGAGGATTTGGTCGGGCGCTATCGGCACTTCCTGGCGCTCGAAGGCGAGGCGGCGACGGCCAAGGAATTGGCCGCCGATAAGGATCCGGACATCAGTGCCATGGGCGAGGAGGAGCTGGCTGAGCTCAATCCGCGCATATTGGGCGAAGAACTCGAACTGCAGCGTCTTTTGGTTCCAAAAGATCCGCATGATGACAGCAACATTTTTCTGGAAGTTCGCGCCGGCACAGGCGGTGATGAAGCCGCAATCTTCGCCGGCGATTTGTTCCGGATGTACGCCCGCTACGCCGAATCCAAGGGCTGGGGGGTCGAGGTCTTGAGCGAAAGTCCCGGCGAGCATGGTGGGTACAAGGAAATCATCAGCCGCATCATCGGCCGCGGCGCCTATTCCTTGCTCAAATTCGAGTCCGGCACGCATCGCGTGCAGCGGGTGCCCGCAACCGAAGCGCAAGGGCGCATCCATACCTCGGCTTGCACGGTAGCGATTCTGCCGGAATTGGAGGAAGTCGAAGCAGTCGAAGTGAACCCCGCAGATTTGCGCATTGACACCTACCGCTCCTCCGGAGCCGGCGGTCAGCATGTGAACAAGACCGACTCCGCCATTCGCATCACACATCTTCCCAGCGGCATCGTTGTGGAATGCCAGGACGAGCGTTCGCAACACAAGAATCGATCTCGAGCCATGTCGCTGCTGAAAGCGAAACTGTTGGCCTCTGAGCGCGAGAAACAACAGAGCGCCCAAGCCCAATCGCGCAAGCTCCAGGTAGGCTCCGGGGATCGATCGGAGCGCATACGCACTTATAATTTTCCGCAAGGCCGCGTCACGGATCATCGCATCAATCTGACGCTCTACAAGCTCGACGATGTGATGAAAGGCAACCTCGAGGAACTGATTCGGGCCCTCAATCAGGAACACCAGGCCGAAGAGCTGGCGCACCAGGTCGATTGAACGCCGTGGCAACTATTGCGCAAATCTTGGCAAGTGCCGCGCGTGCATTGCGTGCTTACAGCGACTCACCGCGCCTGGACGCGGAACTGCTGCTCGGAAAGGTACTCGGGCTCTCACGCTCGTCCTTGATCGCACACGATGCACGGCTGCTCGATGCCACTGATGAAAGGGTCTACGCGGACTTGCTAGACCAGCGCGTGCGCGGCGTGCCGATCGCCTACCTCACCGGGGCCCGCGAATTTTGGTCATTGCCGCTCATTTTGACGCCCGATGTGCTGGTGCCGCGGCCGGAGACCGAGTCTCTAGTACAACATGCGTTGCAGGTCATGCCTGAGAACGCCCCTGCGTCCGTTCTCGATTTGGGTACCGGCAGCGGCGCGATTGCCCTGAGCCTGGCCTCCGAGCGCTCATGCTGGGACATCACGGCGGTCGACCTGTCTCCACAAGCGCTTGAAGTAGCGGTGCAAAATTCCACAGCCCTTAAGCTGCCCCGTATAAAGTGGCGATTGGGCAACTGGTTCGGCGCCGTACCGGGCGAGCGATTTCATTTGATCGTGAGCAACCCACCCTATATCGCCGAAGGAGATCGGGCGCTTGCCGGCCTAGCGGCGGAACCTGTGATGGCCTTGACGGCGGGTCCGAGCGGTCTCAACTCCCTGAGGGCGATCATCGCTCAAGCGCCGCTCCACCTTCATGCGAGCGGCTGGCTCGTGTTGGAGCATGGCGCTACGCAAGCGCCCGCCGTCTCCGATTTGTTGGCGCAGCACGGCTTTACATCGGTAACTACGTTTTCAGATTTCTCAGGCAAGCCCCGCATCACGCTGGGCACTCACACACAACACTAGGAATATCCCATGATCCGCTTCGAAACCACCCTCGGCGACTTCACCATAGAGCTACTAGAGAAGGAAGCGCCCGAATCGGTCGCCAATTTTACCCGCTACATCGATGAGGGATTTTTCGATGGCACCATTTTTCACCGCATCGTTCCAGGATTCGTCATCCAAGGCGGCGGATTCACGGAAGATATGACCCAGAAGAAAACCAAGCCGCCCGTCAAGAACGAGGCCGACAATGGCTTGAAGAACAAGCGCGGTACGCTATCGATGGCGCGCACCAATGACATCAACAGCGCAACCTCGCAGTTTTTCGTCAATTTGAAGGACAACGATTTTCTCGATCATTCGCGCGGCAATTTCGGCTATGCGGTGTTTGCTCGAGTCACCGAAGGCATGGACGTGGTCGACAAGATAGCGGCTGTCGAAACTGGCCGAAAGAAAGGATTCGACGATGTTCCCGTGGAACCCGTTGTCATGAAGAGCGTAAAGCGAGCGGCTAAATAGCGGGCGTGGCGCAGAAAAAATCATTTTTCGTCAGGTTGGTCTGGACGCTGCTGGGTTTGATTGTATTCTTCATTTTGGCGACGCTCTTCTCGGTCGTTCTTTTGCGCTGGGTCAATCCACCTTACACGGCGTTTATGGCCGAGTCCCAGATCGCCGCCTGGACCAAAGGCGACCGCAGCTACTCAGCACGCCGTCAGTGGGCGGATTTGAATCACATCTCCGCTGACCTGCCGCTCGCCGTGGTCGCTTCCGAAGATCAAAAGTTTCCGGAGCACTGGGGCTTCGATGTCGAGGCGATCGAGAAGGCTTATGAACTCAATCAACACAGCCATCGCGTCCACGGCGCGAGCACCATCAGTCAACAGGTCGCCAAGAATCTGTTCCTATGGTCCGGACGCAGTTATGTTCGCAAGGCTATGGAGGCGTACTTCACCCTGCTGATCGAGGCGTGTTGGCCGAAGCGGCGCATTCTGGAGGTTTATTTGAACATCGCAGAGTTCGGCCGAGGCACGTACGGCGCCGAGGCAGCCGCACAGCGCTACTTTCACACCACCGCGGCCAAGCTTTCTCGCAACGATTCGGCCGTGCTCGCCGCCGTTTTGCCCAATCCACGGCTGTTATCGGCGGCAGCCCCGTCCGCCTACGTGCAAAGTCGGCGCGATTGGATTTTACGACAGATGCAAGCGCTCGGCGGCGCGGAAATGCTGGATGAGATCGATGCCAACCCGGGGCGGCGCCGTTAGGATGGATTCGAGAATGTCGGGTATCTCGAACACCGCGCGATTTTGGATGCGGTTGACGCTTTGGCGATATCCATCCAGATCCGCTATGACCTCGGCAACGCCCGCATCGATGGTTTTGAACGAATCGAGCACAATGCCCGCGCCGTTTTCCACCACCCACTGCGTGTTGTAGCGCTCCTGCGGCATGGTCCAGGCGTTGCGTACCACGATGACCGGCAGACCCTGTTGCACGGCCTCGCTGATGCTGCCCGGCCCGGGTTTGCCGATGAAAAAATCGCTGAGTTGCATGTAGTAGCTGATCTTGGAAGTGAACTCCACCACCACGCGCGGTGCGGAGGCGCGCATGGCTCGCAGCTGCGCGGCCAGATCTGCATTGTGTCCGCATACCAGAATCAGCTGCACTTTGTCCAAGCGCTTGGCAATTCCCCGCATGGCGCGCGATCCATGGCCGCCGAACATCACAAGACCCGTTGGCCGCTGCGGATCGAGCTGTAATTTTCGCATCTCAGTTGAGCGGTCGAGCTTGATATCACGGTAAAAATTGGGACTGATGATCATCCCAGAGGTCTCGTGAATCTGCGAGAATGTGCCGGCCGTCGCGCGCGCTTGCGCGGCTGCGAGAGGCGTTCCGCAAATCAGATGCTGCGCCTGACGTGGTTCTATCCAAAAGTGCGGCGGAAAATCGGCGAGGTCCGTGAGCACAGTCGCATAGGGAACACCGGGACGGGCTAGGCTCAAGGCTTGATACATGGCGCGGTTGAAGTTCGGGATCAGCGACACCACCAGATCGGGTTGGCTCTCCTGCCAGTGGCGGCGCAGGTGACTGACCAGTGCTTTATGCGTCAGCCGTATCAGTACCTGCAGGATTCGCAGTTCCTGCGCGAGCCCCAAAGTCCACCCTCGTGCCAGGCGCACGTTGTAGTAGTCTTCGGGTTTCACCCCGGTGACCCGGCGAAACATGTCTTGCGGATCGAGAATTTCGAACAAATTGACCAGTCTGACTTGCCAGTCTCTGCCCTGTTCTCCGATTGCCATATCGAGGGCGGTAGCCGCGGAGCGGTGGCCGCCCCCGGCGTTTACATAGACGAGATCGATTATTTTCATCTGTGACTATTTTGCGTATCAAGTGTGACCAAGCGATGAAAATTCCGTTTATCTTGGCGGCTCTGGCCATGTTCAGCGGCCTTGCTGCGGCAAGTCCGACGCACCTGAGCCACGGCCGATTCAAGGATTTTCCGGTCTACGCTCCTTCCGCACCCGCCAGCAGCTTTGCATTCGTGTTGTCGGGCGATCAAGGCTGGGACCGCAGCGCCGACGCGCTGGCCGAATTGCTCTCGCAGCAAGGAGCCATCATCGTCGGTATCGATCTGGCGAAGTTCAAGGCGGTTCTCGAAGCCGATGCTGGGCAATGCGTGTTCCCCGATGGCGATCTGGAAAATTTGAGTCACTTCGTTCAAGCCTACCTGCACAATTCCACGTATATACCGCCCATGTTAGTTGCGACTGGAGGCGGGGGCGCCATGGCCTACGCGGTGCTCGCGCAGGCACCTAAAGATACGTTTGCCAGCGCCGTGAGCTTGGGATTCTGTCCGACCTTGAACTTGAGCAAACCGCTGTGCAAAGGCTCCGGACTCGAGTTTACGCGCAGTACTCGTGGCTCCGCTGTGCATCTGTTGCCCAGCAAAAACTTGAGAAATCCCTGGCTTGTCCTTACCACGCCCAAGAACGCCTGTCCTAACGAGCAGGTCCGCGAGTTTGTCTCACAGGTGCATGGAGCTGCGCTGGCCGTTCTTCCCGAAGTCGCGCCTAACTCGGTCAGCGCGGCGTTCGCAAAGCTGGCCGCGGTTAGCTCTGCCCGCGCCCTGCCGGCTGCGCCCGCCGCTCTCGGCGATCTGCCGGTCATCGAAGTGCCCGCGCAACCGGGCGCTGTACCTTCAGATACGTTCGCCATCCTCATGTCCGGCGATGGTGGGTGGGCCGGGTTGGATCAAGACATCGCAGCCGCGTTGAGCGCCAGGGGGATCCCTGTCGTCGGGCTCGACTCCCTGCGCTACTACTGGACTGCGCGCACCCCGGGCGGGCTGGCAGCCGATACGGACCGGATGATCCGCTACTACTCAAACCGCTTCGGCAAGAAGCGTGCACTCCTGATCGGCTACTCGCAGGGTGCGGACGTGCTGCCTTTCGCCGTCACTCGCTTGCCCCCGGCCACCAAGGCGCAGGTGGCGTTGATGGCGATTCTCGGCATGTCCGAGCACGCACTGTTTGAATTCCATGTGAGCAACTGGATCTCCGACGACACCTCGGGCCCACCGACGCTCCCAGAAGTGAATCGCATAACCGGCGTACCGGTACTGTGCATCTACGGGGAAGATGAGCTTGACTCGTTGTGCCCGAAGCTCGAACCGGCGAAATTCAAAATCGTGAAAGTCAAAGGTGGTCATCATTTCAACGGCGACTATGCCGCGCTTGCAGACGAAATTCTGAAGGCGGCAACCCCCTAGCAGCCTAGAGACGGCCTTCCGCGACCAACCAGTCGTAACAATCCTTCACCATGTCCTTCAGCGCGACGACTCGATAACCGAGTTCACGCTGAGCCTTTACGGCGGCGGTGCTCACGTTGCGGGCGAATGCATCGGTCATTTCCGGGGTGATGGGCGGCTGCTTACCGGTGAACCGGCTGGCGATATCGCCCAATACTGCGATAATCCGCAGCGTACTCAAGGAAGTTTGCTTGGGCACGGGCTTGCCAAGCAGCGTGGAGATCTCCTGCACTAATTGCATCATGGTTTTATTTTCGCCCGCCAGTAGGTAGCAACCGCCGTTCCGGCCCTTATCCGCCGCGCTGATGTGCGCACCAACCACTTCTCGTACATGCGCGAAGGTCAGCGACGAGGGCGGGACACCGCGCAGCTTGCCGTCGCGAATCATGAAGAACAAGCGGGACCAGGTCCCGATATCGTAGGGACCGATAATCGCACCCGGCTGCATGATCACTACCTCAAGCCCGCGGCCGACTGCGGCGCGCGCGATCTCTTGAGCCATCCACTTGGTTCTTTGGTAGTTGCCGCGCGAGTTCTCCGCGAGGCTCGGTGTTTCCTCCGTGATCTCACCCTCAACCGGTCCGTACGCCGAAATCGAGGAGGTTACGATCAGCCGCCTTACGCCCTTGGCGAGCGCCGCATCGACTACATTCTGTGTACCTTCGACATTGTCGCGTGTCTGCTGAAGATTTCCGCCGCGCCACATGTTGGTGTTGCCCGCCACATGAAAGATCGTGTCCGTGCCTTGAGGAAGCGCAGCCATCAGCGAATTAGGATCGTTGAGCGCACCGACTGCGAGCTTGGGACGAAAGCGCTTCAGTAGCGCAAGGTCCGAGGACGGGCGGTGCAGAGCCGTCACGTCCCAGCCGCGAATCATCAGCTCCTTGACCAGGTTGAGACCGACAAATCCCGTGCCACCGGTGACGAACGCACCTCGCGATGCGCTAGGCGGCATTGGCCGCGTCTCGCGCGTCGGGATCGTATCCCAAGATCGGCGAGAGCCAGCGTTCAGCCTCGCTCACGGTAAACCCCTTGCGTTGCGCATAGCTTGCGACCTGGTCTCGGCCGATCTTTCCGACGCCGAAATAGTGAGCTTTCGGATGGGAGAAGTAAAATCCACTGACTGCTGCGGTGGGGAACATCGCAAACGATTCGGTCAGGTGAATGCCTGCCGTGCGATCCGCATCCACAAGCCGCCACAATAGCGCCTTCTCGGTGTGGTCTGGGCAGGCCGGATATCCGGGAGCCGGGCGTATCCCTTGATATTCCTCACGGATCAGACCTCTATTGTCGAGGTCTTCGTGGCCTGCGTAGCCCCAGAATTCACGGCGCACGCGCTCATGCAGGCGTTCTGCCAGCGCTTCGGCCAACCGATCCGCCAACGCCTTGAGCATGATGCTGCTGTAGTCATCGTGCTGCGCCTCGAATCGGGCCACATGCGCATCGATGCCAATACCCGCGGTCACCGCAAAGGCGCCGATATAATCAGCGCGCCCCGTAGATGCCGGCGCGATGAAATCGCTCAAGCACAATTGAGCTTGATCCTGGGGTTTGGATTTTTGCTGCCGCAGATTGTGCAGACGCAGCTGGATGGCCTGCCGCGTGTCATCGCTGAATACGTGAATATCATCATCGGCCACGCTATTGGCGGGAAAGAAGCCGATGACGGCGCGCGCTTTCAGCCATTTCTCGCCGATCAGCTTCTCCAGCATGCGCCGCGCATCGGCGTACAGGCTGCTCGCGGCCTCGCCCACCCGCCCATCGGTGAGAATGTCGGGGAACTTGCCGGCGAACTCCCATGCGTTGAAGAACGGCATCCAATCGATGTACGGCACCAATTCGTCGAGCGGATAGTCATCGAAAACTTTGAGTCCCAAGAATGTCGGGACCGGTGGCGTGTAATCCAGCCAGTCGACCTTATACTTCTTGGCACGCGCTTGTGGCAGCGATAACTGCGGTGCCTTTGCGCTTTTGGTGCGGTGCTGCTCGCGACGGTGCTCGTTTTCGGCTTTAATGTTGGCTACATAGGCATCGTACGTATTCTTGGTCACCAACTGCTGGCAGACGCCGACTGAACGCGACGCATCCTTTACGTAGATCACCGCACCCTGGTATTGAGGATCGATCTTCACGGCGGTGTGCGCCGGCGACGTGGTGGCGCCACCAATCAGGAGAGGCTGCTTGTAGCCGAGACGTTGCATCTCCTTGGCAACGTGGACCATCTCATCGAGCGAAGGAGTGATCAGACCCGATAAGCCGATGAGATTTGCGCCTTCGCGGGTTGCCGCTTCCAGGATCTTTTCGCAGGAAACCATCACGCCCAAATCGACGACTTCAAAATTATTACACTGCAAGACCACGCCCACAATGTTCTTGCCGATGTCGTGAACATCGCCCTTGACCGTGGCAATGACCACTTTGCCGTTCGAGCGGCTTGCTCCGGACTTTTCCCGTTCGATATAGGGAATCAACACCGAAACGGCCTTCTTCATGACGCGCGCGGATTTGACCACTTGCGGCAGAAACATTTTTCCGGCGCCGAACAGATCGCCGACGATGTTCATGCCGTCCATCAGTGGGCCTTCGATGACATCAAGCGGCCGTTTGGCCTTGAGGCGCGCCTCTTCGGTATCTTCCATGACAAACTCGTCGAGTCCCTTGATCAGCGCATGCTGCAGTCGGTCCTCGACGGTGAGCTTGCGCCATTCAAGGTCATCGCCTCGCTTGGCGCTCGCCCCACCCTTGAAACGTTCAGCGATTTCCAAAAGCCGCTCCGTGGCATCGTCCCGGCGCGCAAGGATGACGTCTTCCACCCGCTCCCGCAGTTCCACATCGATGTCCTCGTAGATCGCAAGCTGGCCGGCGTTGACGATACCCATGGTGAGACCGGCGCGGATGGCATGGTATAGAAATACCGAGTGCATCGCTTCGCGCACCCGTTCGTTGCCGCGGAACGAGAATGACACGTTGCTGACACCGCCGCTGATGTGCACGGCGGGCATGCGCTGCTTGATGATAGCGGCTGCCTCGATGAAGTCGAGGCTGTAGCGGTTGTGTTCCTCGATACCCGTGGCCACGGCAAAGATATTCGGGTCGAAGATGATGTCTTCGGCCGGAAACTGAATTCGTTCGGTCAGGATGCGGTAGGCGCGTTCGCAGATCGCCACTTTCCGATCGATGGTATCGGCTTGTCCTTTCTCATCGAAGGCCATTACCACCACGGCGGCGCCGTATCTTAGGCACAGCCGCGCGTGCACTAAAAAAGCCTCTTCTCCCTCCTTGAGGCTGATGGAGTTGACAATGCCCTTGCCCTGCACGCATTTCAAGCCCGCTTCGATCACCGACCACTTTGATGAGTCGATCATCACGGGGACGCGCGCGATATCCGGCTCGCCGGCGATCAAACTTAAGAATTTCACCATGGCCGCTTGCGAGTCGAGCATGCCCTCGTCCATGTTCACATCGATCATCTGTGCGCCGTTCGCGACTTGCTGGCGCGCCACGTCAACCGCCGCGCCGTAATCGCCTGCCTCGATAAGCTTGCGGAACTTCGCCGACCCGGTCACGTTCGTGCGCTCGCCCACGTTGACGAACAAGCTCTTGGCATCGATGGTCAAAGGCTCCAAACCGCTCAACCGGCAGGCCGATTCCAGCGTGGGAATTTCCCGCGGCGCGATACCGGACACGGCGCGCACCATGGAGCGAATGTGGTCCGGCGTCGTTCCGCAGCAGCCGCCCAGCATGTTTAGAAATCCGCTCGCGGCAAATTCCCGCAGCGTCTCTGCCGTCTCGCCCGCAGTCTCGTCGTATTCGCCAAAGGCATTGGGGAGCCCGGCATTGGGATAGGCGCACACATAGGTGTCCGCAATGCGCGAGAGCTCTTCGATATAGGGCCGTAACTGCTTGCCGCCCAGCGCACAATTCAATCCAACTACCAGAGGCTTTGCATGCCGTATCGAATTCCAGAACGCCTCGGTCGTCTGACCCGACAAGGTGCGGCCCGAGGCGTCGGTGATGGTGCCGGAGACAATGATCGGCAGCTCTGTTCCGATTTCATCGAACACTTGACGCACCGCAAAAAGTGCCGCTTTGGCGTTTAAGGTATCGAACACCGTCTCGATCAGGATCATGTCGACGCCGCCGCTGATCAGCGCGCGGGTCACGTCCGAATAGGCGGCGACCAATTCGTCGAAACTGACATTGCGAAATCCCGGATCGTTGACGTCCGGGGACAAGGATGCTGTGCGGTTGGTCGGACCCAGCGCTCCGGCGACGAAGCGCTTGACGCCCGATGAAGCGCTGACTTCGTCCGCCACTTGGCGTGCGAGGCGCGCGGCTTCGAGATTCAATTCACCGACCAATGATTGCATGCCGTAATCGGCTTGCGAAACGGCCGTGGAATTGAAGGTATTGGTGGAAATGACGTCGGCGCCGGCATGCAAATACTCGCGATGAATGTCGGCGATGATTTGCGGCTGCGTCAAGCTCAGCAAGTCATTGTTGCCGCGCAGATCGCTGCGCCATTGCTTGAATCGCTCGCCGCGAAATTGCTCTTCGCTGAAACGGTGTCGCTGAATCATCGTGCCCATGGCGCCGTCGAAAATCACCAAGCGCCGTCTGAGCAGCGCCGCGAAGGCGCCAGTTTGAGATGGTGGCGTCATCACGCTACGCGCGCTTCTTGTACGCCGGGGCGCAAATCGAGCGCATGGCAGATCGCATACGTGAGTTCGGCCCGATTCAACGTATAGAAATGAAACTCGTTAACCCCATGCTGGCGCAGCCGCTGCACCTGCTCGATGGCCACATTCGCCGCAATCATGCGGCGCGTATCCGGGTCGTCCTCGAGGCCGTCGAACCGGCTGTGCAGCCAATCGGGCACGGAGGCTCCGCAACGCTGGGCCATGCGCAGCAGCTGCGGAAAGCGAGTGATGGGCAATATTCCCGGCACGATGCTCGCCCGGATGCCTTCCGCGGCGCATCGGTCACGATAGCGCAGGAAAAAATCGGTATCAAACACGAACTGCGTAATTGCGCGGTTCGCACCCGCATCGATCTTGCGTTTCAAATTCTCAAGATCAGCGTCCACGCCGCCCGATTCTGGATGGCCCTCAGGATATGCGGCGACCGACACATCGAAGCTTCCCACTTGGCGAAGTCCCTGAACAAGATCGGACGCGTAAGGAAACCCATCGGGGTGGGGACAATAACGGCCCTCAGCGCTCAATTGGCCGGCAGGCGCGTCGCCACGCAGCGCGACCAAATGACGCACTCCCGCGCTCCAATACTGCTCAGCAATGCCCAACACCTGCGCGCGCGAAGCCGCCACGCAGGTCAGATGCGGCGCCACACGCAGGGTGGTTTCCCGCAAAATCCGCATAACGCACTCGTGGGTTCGGGTACGCGTGGAACCATCCGCGCCGTAAGTTACGGAAACAAAGCTGGGCTGCAGTGGCGCAAGTCTTTGAATTGCCTGCCAAAGCTGCCCCGCCATCGCCTCTTCGGCCGGCGGAAAAAATTCGAACGAGACTGTCGGAACTGACATATGCGTACCCTAAAAGGGACTACCTCGACATGAAGCTTGCTAGAGCCTAGGATTTGACTCAAGTTCATTATTCTAATACCGGCAATGAATTAGGTTCATGTCATCAACCGCCCTGGAAATCCGCCACCTGGAGACTTTGCTGGCGCTGGCCGAATGCGGCAGCCTATCAAAAGCGGCAGCGCGCCTGTTTCTGACGCAATCCGCCCTTTCACACCAGTTGAAGGCCCTGGAGAGCCACTACGGCGCCTCGCTGGTCGAGAAAAATGTACGACCTTTAAGGTTCACGGCCATTGGCCAGAGGCTGCTGGCCCTGGCACGGATGGTGCTGCCGCAGATGGCCGAAGCAGGCCGCGATGTAGCGCGATTGGCGCAAGGTCGCGCCGGTCCGTTAAGAATTGCCGTTCAATGTCACAACTGTTTCGACTGGCTCATGCCGGCGATGGATGCCTATCGGACCCTCTGGCCGGAGGTCGAATTGGACATCATCTCCGGGTTCTTGATGAATCCGTTGCCGCTGCTCCTTCAAGGCGAGGCAGAACTGGCCATCATTCACGATCGGCAGGTGCCGCTGCCCACCATCGCTTTCAGCCCTCTGTTTCGATATGAAAGTGTGGCGCTCATGAGTCCCCGCCATCGGCTGGCTGCCAAACCGTGGCTGGAGGCCGCCGATTTCGCCGCGGAAACACTGATCACCTATCCTGTGCCCGACGAAATGCTCGATGTCATGAAACACTGCCTTACGCCGGCGAAGATCAACCCGAAGCGGCGCACCGCCGAGCTGACAGTGGCCATTCTGCAATTGGTGGCGAGCGGCCGCGGCATTGCCGCCCTGCCTTCTTGGACAGTAGGCAATTATATCGAGCGTGGCTACGTCGTCTCGCGTCCCATCGGTCAATCCGGACTTCGCTGCGAATTGTATGCCGCAACGACGGGCGCGGAAGCCGCCTACATACGCGAGTTCATTGCATTGACTCGGACCCAAAGCCTGACGGAATTCGCTGGCGTGTCGACGCTGTAGGCGGGCAACGGTTTTAGTGCACGGAACTGCCGCTGTCGGCGGCGGGCGCGGATTTGAACAATTGAGCGACATCGACGGCATCGAAGAGGTAGGCGCGATTGCAGAAGTCGCAATGAACCTCAACTTTGCCGCGTTCCGCGATCACCGAGCGTGTTTCCGCTTCGCCCAGCCCCTGCAGCATGCCGGCCACGCGCTTTCGGGAACAACGGCAACGGAAAAAGACCGGCGATGGTTCGAACAAGCGCAAATCGTCCTCGTTGAACAGCCGCTGCAAAATCTCCGCATCCGCGAGCGTCCGCAATTCTTCGGGCGTCAATGTTTCGCCGATCAATTGCACCCGGCGCCAGCCATCCTCGATCGCTGCTGCATCCGCCGCCGACACGGAACTCGTTCCGGGTAGTTTCTGCAGCAGCATGCCGGAGGCGCCTTGCGCATCCGCGTGCAGCCAGAGCCGAGTCGGCAACTGCTCGGAATTCTTGAAGTACGCTTGCAGCGAGTCTGCCAAGCGCTCGCCCTCGATGGGCACGATACCCTGGTAGCGCTGCGCACCGTCGTCGGTCTCCAAGGTGACGGTAAGATTTCCGGCACCGATGAGATCGCGGATTCTGAATTCATCGGTGATGTTCAGGTCACGATATCGGGCCAGGCCTCTTACCCCTAAGCCGCTGGTGCACTGGGCCAGCAACAAATGTACCGGCCCATCGCCCTGCAACTGCAAAGATAAGACTCCTTCGAATTTGATCGTGGCCGCCAGCAACAGGGAAGCCACCACGGCTTCTCCCAACGTCTCGCGAATGGTGTCTGGGTAGCGGCCATGTTCAATCAGCGCGCGCCAGGCCGCGTCCACGTGGACTAGATGTCCGCGGATCGGGTAGCGCTCGAACAAAAATCGATGCAGCACGTCGCGGTCATGCATTTCCGCCGCCGCCCAGCTTGAGTTTCAACAGCTCATTGAGCTGCGCGGGATTTGCCTTGCCACCCGTGGCCTTCATCGCTTCCCCGACGAAGAATCCAAAAAGCTTGTCCTTGCCCGACCGGTAGTCCGCGAGTTGCTTCGGGTTCGCGGAGATTATGGCATCGATCACCTTCTCGATGGCATTCGAATCGGTGATTTGCCTTAGGGATCGCGCCTCGATGACCTCGTCGGCCGTTTCTCCCTCAGACCACATCGCTTCAAACACTTCCTTGGCGATTTTGCCCGAGATCGTTTCATCCACAATTCGATTCAGCAGTCCGGTCAACTGCAGCGGATTTACCTTTGAGATTTGAATGTCGGCATTGTCGCGATTGAGCGCGCTCGACAATTCACCCATTACCCAATTTGCAGCAAGCTTGGCATGGCTGGGACCAACACCTGCAACCACCGCTTCGAAGTAGGCGCCGAGTTCGCGGCTGGCGCTCAACACGCCGGCATCATACGCCGAGAGCGCAAAGTCCCGCGCGAAGCGCGCTGCCTTCTGGTCGGGCAGTTCCGGCAGGCTCGCGCGGACCCCCTCGATAAACGGCTCGTCGATCTCCACCGGTAGCAGGTCAGGATCCGGGAAATATCGATAATCATTGGCTTCCTCCTTGGAGCGCATCGGACGCGTCTCGTCCTTGTCGGAATCGTATAGCCGAGTTTCCTGCACGACCTTGCCGCCGCTTTCGATGATCTCGACCTGCCGCGCTACTTCATACTGGATGGCTTTCTCAACGAATCGAAACGAGTTGAGATTCTTGATTTCTGCGCGCGTGCCAAAGCTGTCTTGGCCCTTCGGCCGCACTGAGACGTTGGCATCGCAACGGAACGAACCCTCCTGCATATTGCCGTCGCAGATTTCCAGGTAACGGACCAGAGTGTGGACCTTTTTCATGTACGCCACGGCTTCCTTGGCCGAACGCATGTCGGGCTCTGAGACGATCTCGAGCAGCGGAGTACCCGCCCGATTCAAATCGATGCCGGTGGCATTGGCCAATCCCTCGTGCAACGATTTGCCCGCATCTTCCTCCAGATGAGCGCGAGTAATGCCCACGGTCTTCACCGAACCGTCCTCGAGCATGACCCGGAGTGAACCGCGTGCCACCACAGGCAACTCATACTGGCTGATCTGATACCCTTTCGGCAGATCCGGATAAAAATAGTTCTTGCGGGCAAATACCGAGCGCCGCGCCACCGTAGCGTCGATCGCCAAACCGAATTTGACCGCCATTTGCACCGCGCGTGCATTCAACACAGGCAGCGTGCCGGGGAAGCCTAAGTCCACCAGACTGGCCTGCGTGTTCGGTGGCGCCCCGTACGCAGTTGAAGAAGCTGAAAAGACTTTCGACTTTGTGGCGAGCTGGGCGTGTATTTCCAGCCCGATGACGACTTCCCAATCGCTCATCATTCGTAGCCGCGAGGTGCGTGCTGGTGCCAATCCGTGGCTCGCTGGTATTGATGCGCGGCATTCAGGAGCGCCGCCTCGGCAAAATGCGGCCCGATCAGCTGCAAGCCCATCGGCAAACCTTCGACGAAACCGCAGGGAACCGACACGGCGGGAAGCCCCGCCAAGTTCGCGCCGATGGTGTAAATATCGTTCAGGTACATGAGCACTGGGTCGTTCATCTTGGCGCCGATTTCGAAAGCCGGCGTGGGCGTCGTGGGGCCAATCACCAGATCCACCTTCTCGAAGGCCGAACGAAAATCGTCCGTGATCAAGCGGCGAGCTTTCTGCGCCTTCAAGTAATAGGCATCGAAATACCCCGCGGACAAGACATACGTGCCGGTCATGATGCGCCGTTTCACCTCGGCGCCGAATCCCTCGCCTCGCGAACGCTTGTAAAGATCCATCAGATCTCGCGGATTCGAGCAGCGATACCCGAAGCGTACGCCGTCGAAACGCGAGAGATTGGAAGAGCACTCTGCCGGGGCAACCACATAGTAGGTGGGTACGGACAATGGCAAGTGCGGCAGGCTGACCTCCCGCGTCTCGGCACCGAGCCCGGTATAAATATTCAAGGCCTCCTCGATAAGAGTTGCGTTGCGCGGCTCCAAACCGTCGAAGAACTCTCTCAAAAGACCGATTTTCAAGCCTTTCAGCGGCTTGTCTATGGCTTTCGAATAATCGGGTACGGGTACATCGACGCTGGTGGAATCCCGCGGATCGAACCCCGCCATCACTTGCAAAACCGCAGCGGCATCGCCGGCGCTGCGCGCAAAGACCCCGGCCTGGTCGAGGCTCGAGGCAAAAGCAATCATGCCGTAACGCGACACCCGACCGTACGTGGGCTTGAGACCCGTGACGCCCGTCAAGGCCGCCGGCTGACGAATCGACCCGCCCGTATCGGTTCCGGTGGCAAAAGGGGCCATGCGGGCCGCGGTGGCTGCAGCAGAGCCCCCCGAGGAGCCGCCGGGGACCTTGGTGTTATCCCAAGGATTCTTCACCGGACCGTAATAACTGGTTTCGTTGGAGGAACCCATGGCGAACTCGTCCATGTTGGACTTGCCCAGCATCACGGTGCCCGCCGCCTTCAAGCGCGCGACCACCGTCGCGTCATAAGGCGCGACAAAGTTATCGAGCATGCGTGAGCCGCAACTGGTTTTCACACCGTCGGTGCAGAAAATATCTTTATGAATGAGGGGGATGCCGAGCAATGGGCCTTTCTCACCGGATGCTATCCGGCTATCGGCGGCCGCCGCGTCCTCGAGCGCTCGCTCCGCCGTGAGGGTGATAAATGCGTTGAGAGCCGGGTTGAAGCGATCGATCCGCGCTAGAAAGTGGCGAGTCAGTTCCACGCTGGAAATCTGTCGCTTGCCAAGGCGCTCGGCGAGTTCGCCGATGAAGAGGTTATGAAGCATCACTCAAGGATAGCGCAAGGTTACTCGATCACCCGCGGCACCACATACAGTCCCGCACTGACCGCCGGGGCGTTGGCTTGGTACTTTTCACGGTGGTCGGTCTCCGTCACCTCATCGTCGCGCATGCGCTGCTGCTGTCCGTCGAGCGGATGCGCCATTGGCAAAACGCCGCCGGTTTCGGCACGTGACAATTCGTCGACGAAGTCGACAATCCTGGACAGGCTGGACACGTACACTGGCATCTCGTCCTCAGTGATGGACAGTCGCGCAAGGTGCGCGATTTTTTCGACTGTGTGACGCGTTAGGCTCATAGCTTGTGTGCTGAAAGTGCGCGGCAACTCACGCAATTTAAGCCTGAGCAATGATACACGTTGCCTTGTGATATGTCGTGTCGGTTGTTACATTAGCCGATCTTTTTTCAACCCCATTTAGCCAAGAAAATACCCCATGTTCAAACGCCTTAGAGGTTATTTCTCCAATGACCTTTCAATCGATCTTGGAACCGCAAACACGCTGATTTACGTGCGCGAGCGCGGTATCGTATTGAACGAACCCTCGGTGGTCGCAGTGCAGGATGAGCCCACCCGTGGAGGCAAAATTATCGTTGCAGTCGGGGTCGAAGCCAAGAACATGTTGGGCCGCACCCCCGGCCACATCACCGCCGTGCGGCCCATGAAGGACGGGGTGATTGCGGATTTCACTTACACCGAAAAGATGCTGCAGTATTTCATCAAGAAGGTGCACGGCAATCGCTTCCTCAGCCCCAGCCCCCGCGTGCTGGTGTGCGTGCCCTTCGGTTCGACCCAGGTAGAGCGGCGTGCGATCAAGGAGTCAGCCGAGGGTGCCGGCGCCCGCAGCGTCGATATCGTCCCTGAGCCTATGGCCGCCGCGGTGGGCGCGGGCCTGCCCGTTCAGGAGGCACGCGGCTCCATGGTGCTCGACATCGGCGGCGGTACCTCCGAGGTTGCGGTCATTTCGTTGAACGGCATCGTGTATGCCGCGAGCGTACGCATTGGCGGTGATAAATTTGACGAAGCCATCACCAACTACGTGCGGCGCAACTACGGTATTTTGATCGGCGAGGCGACCGCGGAGCGCATCAAGCTGGAAATCGGCTCTGCTTACCCAGGACAGACGGTGCGCGAGATTTCAGTCAAAGGCCGCAATTTGTCGGAAGGCGTGCCGCGCAGCTTCACGCTCAATTCGAACGAAATCCTGGAAGCGCTGCAAGAGCCCCTGCAAGGCATCGTCGGTGCGGTCAAACAAGCGTTGGAACAAACGCCGCCGGAACTCGGCGCCGATGTGGCCGAGCGCGGTATCGTTCTCACCGGCGGTGGCGCATTGCTGCGCGACGTCGACAAATTGCTTATGGAAGAAACCGGCTTGCCGGTGGTGATAGCGGATGATCCCCTCACGTGCGTGGCGCGCGGCGGCGGTCGTATCCTCGAGCTCACCGAGGAACACGGTCCCGGCATTTTCGGACTGGAGTAATGCAAGCGACTAGGAGCCTGTGCGCCCATGGTCGCCTTTCGTAGTACCGACGCCTCGGGTCGGACCACCGGACTATTGTTCCGCTGCGTCCTGTATTCCCTGCTGGCCTTGGCCCTGATCATCGTTGATAAACGCTACGACCATCTTGGCAAGATTCGAAGGCTGCTCTCCGTCGTCGCCTATCCGGTACAAGTGGCCGTCGCCTCGCCCTTCGAAGGCTGGAATTGGTTTCGCGACAGCGTCAGCACGCGCGATGTATTGCGTGCGGACAAGGCCAAGTTGGAGGCGGAGCTACGCATGGCGCAGTTTCGACTACAACGCTATGAAGCATTGGAGGCGGAGACGCAGCGGCTGCGTGCATTGCGCGAGAATACGGCAAGCGTGACGGACCGCTTCGTCATCGGCGATGTGATGAATGTGGATCTTGACGCCTTCCGCGAGCGCGTGTTGGTCGACAAGGGCGCGGGCGATGGCATTTACGTGGGGCAAGCCGTGCTCGATTCGGGCGGCGTCTTCGGCCAGGTGGCCCGGGTGGGCCAGCTCACCAGCGAAGTCATCCTGGTGAGCGATGCGGCGCACGCCATTCCCGTACAGATCAACCGCAACGGCCTGCGCACTATCGCCGTGGGCACGGGCGAATCGAACCGGTTGAAGCTGCCGTATCTACCCACCAGTGCGGATGTAATTGCGGGAGACTTGCTGGTCACCTCAGGCCTTGGCGGCGGATTTCCCGCCGGATACCCGGTAGGAACCATCGCCGAAGTCAAGCGCGACCCGGCACAGTCGCTCGCCGATGTGGACGTGAAGCCAGCCGCCGCCCTCGATCGCTCCAAAGAGTTGCTGTTCGTATGGCTCAAGCCCCAGGCAGCGGAATTGTTGCCGCCGCTTAAGGCCATCCCGGCGCCGAAGAAATGATGCGCGAAACGCGAATCCGGCGGCTGCCGATGGCGCTTTCGGCCCTGATTGCCCTGGCCCTGGCGGTGTTGCCGTTGCCCGCAGTGCTCGATGCGTTTCGTCCGGATTTTTTAGTGTTGGTAGTACTCTATTGGTGCATTGAATCGCCGCCTGCCGGGGGTCTGTCGCTGGCTTTCTTCTCCGGCCTCGCCCTCGATGTGATCCATGGCGTAGTGCTGGGGCAGCATGCTCTGGCGCTCACCCTGATGGGCGCCTGGGCCACGCACTTGCGCCTGCGCATTCGCGTATTTTCCGTCCTGTCGCAATGCCTGACCATTTTTGCCCTGCTCACGGGTTATCAATTCGTCCTTTTTTGGGTCGATGGCGCCACAGGAAATCCTGTGACAACATTCAGCCGCTGGCTCGCGCCCTTCATCGGCGCCCTCCTCTGGCCGCTGCTGGTCAGCGTTATGGGCAAGGCGCATGAGCGTTAACCTATGATCTTCGACGAATTCTCACCGTCGCGCGCACGCCGAACCCTCACGGCGGGAGGCAGGACGCTGCGCGCCTTGGGCTTGGACGGGCCGCTCACCGGCGTATTGTCCCTCATCGTCGGCATAGGCATTCTGGTCGTATACAGCGCCTCGGGACAAAATTTGAAAATGGTGCAACACCACTTGGCGAACATCGCCATCGCGGTGACGGCCATGCTGGCCCTGGCAAAGTTCGCCACGCCGCAATATTTGCGCATGTTTGCGCCCGTTGCCTATGTGCTCGGAGTGCTGCTGCTCGTTGTGGTCGATGCCACGGGCCATATCGGCAAGGGTGCGCAGCGCTGGCTCGATATCGGCTTCATGCGCTTTCAGCCTTCCGAGATCATGAAGCTGGCGGTACCTATGGCTTGCGCCTGGTACATGCACGAACGGCCCTTGCCGCCGACATTCCGTGATCTGATTGTATTGGGAGTCTTGATCGCAATTCCCACCGCGATGATTGTCACGCAGCCCGACTTGGGCACGGCCTTGCTGATTGCGGCCTCTGGTCTCATCGTGATGCTGTTGGCCGGGTTGCAATTGCGGCTGATTTTGATATCCATTCCGCTGCTCGGTGGTGCCGCCTTTGGCGCCTGGCGGTTCATTCACGATTATCAGCGCCAGCGCATTCTGACCTTCTTGAACCCCGAAACGGATCGACTCGGCGCCGGCTACCACATCATCCAGTCGCAAATCGCCATCGGTTCCGGCGGCGTATTCGGCAAGGGCTACATGAACGGCAGTCAGGCGCAGCTGGAATTTCTGCCGGAGCGCTCCACCGACTTTATCTTTGCCGTCATCGGCGAGGAATTCGGCCTGCTCGGGCAACTGTTGATCTTGTCGCTATACGCCGTCGTGATCGGGCGTGCGCTATATTTGGCGATGCAGGCGCAGGGGACCTTTGCACGGCTGACCGGCGGAGCCATTGCCTTGAGTTTTTTCGTTTACGTTTTCGTCAACTCAGGCATGGTCAGCGGCATTTTGCCCGTGGTGGGGGTGCCGCTGCCGATGATCAGCTACGGCGGTACTTCAATGGTCACTCTGCTCGCCGGGTTTGGCATCCTCATGTCGCTGCATTCCCATCGAAAACTCATTGGATCGTAATCGAATGCGCCAGCCGTCCATCTTGAAGTCCCTGCTGTGCGTGGCATGGCTGTTGCCACTCGCTATCGAACCGGCCGCGGCCATCGATACGAAACGCACTGACGTCAGGGAATTCATTTCCCACATGGTCGACAGCTACGGATTCAAGAAGCGCGCCTTGCGCAAGCTCTTGAGAGGCGCAGAGTTTCAACCGCCAATTGTCGAGGCTATGGCCAGACCTGCCGAAAAAGCCAAGCTCTGGTATGAGTATCGACCTATTTTCGTGACCGAACGGCGTATTCAAGAAGGCGTGGAATTTTGGACTGCCCACCGCCAGGCCCTCGATCAGGCCAGCGTGCATAGCGGCGTGGCACCGGAATATCTGGCCGCCATTCTGGGCGTGGAAACTTTCTATGGACGGCGTACGGGGAGTTATCGCGTGCTCGACGCGTTGGTGACGCTGTCGTTCGAATATCCACCCCGCGGTAAATTTTTTCGGGATGAACTGGAGCAATTTCTGTTGCTCACGCGAGATGGGCGTCTGGATGCTAAAAGCGTCAAAGGTTCCTATGCGGGCGCGATGGGGGTGCCGCAATTCATGCCCTCAAATTATCGCCGCTATGCGATTGACGCGGATGCCAACGGCCGCATCGATTTGTGGAGTGATTGGTCCGATGTTTGCGCGAGCGTCGGCAACTACTTGAAGGAACATGGATGGAACGCTGGGGAACCGGTCCTCGGCGAGGCCACCGTAGCACCGGAAAAGGTGGCGGACTTGGACGGCCGCAAACTGGCTCTTTCCGAGACGGTGGGCTCGCTTAACGCCAAGGGCGTGAACTTCGAGAGCCCGCTGCCTGCGGAGGCACCCGCGATTTTGGTGGCCGCCGACGAAGCGGACGGTGTGCACTGGCGGGTGGGATATAATAACTTCTACGTAATTACGCGGTATAACCACAGCGCGCTTTACGCCATGGCGGTCTACGAACTCGCGACCGCGGTCAAGCAACGCATGCTGGTACATGACTCAACGGAACTCGCCGCCGTCCCGACGCCCGCGACATCGCCGTGAATCCGGCGCGCGCGCTTGCTTTTCCATTCTATGCCACGGTGGCCATCGGGGTCGCGGCGTGCTTCAGTCCGCCGCACCGTCCGGAACGCCCGACTCCGACTCCAGCCCCTGAGGCGCAAATCGAGCCTCGGTCCGAATCCGTGCCGGAGATGCTGCCGCGCACCGAGTCGCGTTCACGCAAGGGTAATCCGCCCTTCTACGATGTCTTGGGCAAACGCTATTTCGTCTTGTCATCGAGCGTCGGCTATTTGGAGCGCGGGGTTGCATCTTGGTACGGACCGGGCTTCCATAAAGTGCGCACTTCCAGCGGTGAAATCTACGATATGTACGGCATGAGCGCTGCGCATAAGACGCTCCCGTTGCCCGCCTATGTTCGCGTCACCAATCTCCAAAACGGACGCAACGTGGTGGTTCGCGTCAACGATCGCGGCCCATTCGTCGGTAATCGCATCATCGACCTGTCATACAGCGCGGCCTCAAAGCTCGATATGCTGCGCAATGGCACGGCAATGGTCGAGGTGCGCAATGTTGAGATGCCGCCGTCGCCCGACGCTCCCGCAGCCGCCGCGCAGATCACGGCGGAGACGGCCGCGCCCGTTGCGGTCCCGAATGCACTGTTCATTCAAGCAGGCGCCTTCAGCGATCCGAAAAATGCCGAGCGCCTGATGGAAAAATTGCGCGGCGGCGGTTACGGCAAAATATTCGTGCGCGACAATGAAATCGCGGGGCGCAGGATGTATCGAGTACGCATCGGGCCGGTGCCCAGCGTTCCCGAATTCGATCGCATAGTCGCGGCGCTGGAACGCGCCGGCATAAACGATGCGCACTTGGCGCTGGATTGACCGTCGAGCAATCATCTATTGCCGCGCTGCGAACCAACGTACACTAATTGGCTTTTATCGAGGTAACGCATCAACCATGTTTCGTTCAGTGTTCGCAGGTCTGTTGGGGATGGCGGTCATCGCAACTTGTTGGGCGGCAACGCCGGCAGTCACTTCCACGCCGGCGCCGGCAGCGTCTGCCGCCCTTCCCCCCAATCCGATTCCCAGCGCCCCGCCAGTCGACGCGCGCTCCTATATTCTCGTCGACTATCAGACCAACAAGGTTCTGGCGGCGAAAGAAGCAACGGCTCGCATGGAACCCGCCAGTCTCACGAAATTGATGACGGCCTATATTGTTTTCAAGGAGCTGGCTGCAGGCAAGCTCAAGCTGGAAGATTTGGTCACGGTTAGCGAGCATGCCTGGCGGTCGGAAGGATCGCGCACGTTCATCGAACTCGGCAAGCCTGTGTCGGTTAACGACCTTATTTTGGGGATGATCGTGCAATCCGGCAATGATGCTACCATCGCTCTGGCGGAGCGCATTGCCGGAACCGAGGACACGTTTGCGCAGCTCATGAATTCCGACGGCGCACGTTTAGGAATGACGGGTACGCACTTCGAGAACAGCTCGGGTCTTCCTTCGCCGCAGCACTACACCACCGCTCGCGACATGTCTCTGCTGGCCAACGCGATGATTCGCGATTTTCCCCAGTACTATAAATATTATTCGATACGCGAATTCGAGCATAACGGCATCAAACAGCAAAACCGCAACGGCCTGCTGGAGAAAGATCCGAGCGTCGATGGGTTGAAAACGGGACACACCGATTCGGCCGGCTACTGTCTCGTGACCTCTGCGCACCGCGACGGCATGCGCTTGGTTTCGGTGGTGCTCGGGTCGGGCAGCATGAAAGCGCGCGAGAACGCGAGCGCGGCACTCTTGGGATACGGATTCTCTTTCTATGAGACCAAGCTGGTGGTCAAGGGAGCCACCGTGCTCGCCACGGCTCGCGTGTGGAAAGCAGCGAAGTCGCCCGCGGACATCGGCATCCAAAATGATCTATACGTTACGGTGGCGCGCGGCCAAAGCGATGTCAAAACGGCGATGGACGTCGAGCCGAAACTCATCGCACCGCTCAGCGCGGACGCTGCGGTCGGCACGCTGCGAGTTTTCGCCGGCGGCCAACCTCTAGCCAGTGTGCCGTTGCATCCTTTGAGCGCCGTGCCCGCAGGGGGCTGGTGGCGGCGCCTCATCGACACGATCCGCCTATGGTTCGCGTGAGCGGCCCGCTGCCTGTTTGCTATTTGAACGGCAACTACCTGCCGCTCGAGGAAGCCAAGGTTTCACCTTTCGATCGTGCCTTTCTTTTTGGGGACGCGGTGTACGAAGTGGTGCCGGTCTATGAAGCGCGTCCATTTCGGTTACGCCAGCACTTGGACAGGCTGAATCGCAGCCTTGACGCAATCCGCATGCCGCCGCCCATGAGCCACGGCGACTGGGCGCGCGTGTGCCAGGAATTGATTTCGCAAAACTGCGCTTACGACGGCATTCTGTATATGCAGGTGACCCGCGGCGCTGAATTGGGCCGCAATCATGCTTGGCCGGAAGGACTCAAGCCGACTCTGTTCGCATACTTTACGGAGCTCGATCCACTGCCGGTTGCACTGATCGACGGCGGCGTCGGCGCGATCACTGCGAAAGAGATTCGCTGGGAGCGGCGAGACATCAAAGCCACCGCCTTGCTGGCCAATATTTTGCTGAAAAAGCTCGCGGCGGATGTGGGCGCGTTCGAAACCATTTTGCTGGAGCGAGGCGAGCTGACGGAAGGATCCTCGACGACGGTTCATATCGTGAGAGATGGGACCATTCACACCCCGCCGAATGGCCACCATATTCTGCCCGGAACGACGCGCGATGTAGTGACTGAACTGGCCGATCTATTGTCCATTCCCAATACCAGCGCTTCCATATCGGAATCAGCCTTGCGCGGCGCGGATGAGATTTGGCTGGCATTCTCCAGCCGCGGCGTGCTCCCGGTGACCAAACTGGACGGTGCAGCGGTGGGCGGCGGCACGCCCGGACCCGTGTTCAAACGACTGAACGGTGCATTCGCGAATTACATCCGCGAATTGGGCAAGACACCGGCACTATGAGCGGCAGCACGGCGCAGGAATTTCCCAGCGAATTTCCCATCAAGGTGATGGGCCGTCAAGGCAGCGAGCTGCGCGCCCTCACGCAAGCCATCATCGAGCGTCACACCGGAGCTCTCGACGATTCGCGCGTGAAAACTCGCACCAGTTCGGATGGCAATTTTTTGGCGCTCACCTACACCGTGCTTGCGACCAGCCGCGAGCAGCTCGACGATATTTATCGTGAATTGACGGCTTGCAAATCCGTGCTGATGGCCCTGTAGCCCAGTTGCCGCAGCAAATGCGGCGCTAGATCACAAGCCACGGTTTCCAGCCCATCCTCGATGCCATGGTCGGCGAGGCGCGTGACCCGCAAGTTCTTATAGCCGCACACGTTGATGCGCTCGAACGGCTCCGGGTCGAGCGACACATTCAGGGCCATGCCGTGGTAACACGAGCCACGCCGAATGCGCAATCCGATGCTGGCAAGTTTTGCGCCCGCCACATATACCCCGGGCGCCTTCCGAGACCCTGCGGCGTTGAGCCCCAAAGCGGCGGTGTAGGCGATCACGGCGTTTTCGAGCGCCATTACCAGATCCCGAACGCCCAATTTCAAACGCCGCAAGTCGAGCAGCGGATAAATCATCAACTGGCCCGGCCCATGGTAGGTCACCTGGCCGCCGCGATCGATCTGTATCACCGGAATGTCGCCCGGTGCAATCAGATGCTCGCGACTGGCGTTCAAGCCTAGCGTGAATACCGGAGTATGTTCGGTGAACCAAATTTCATCGCGCGTTCCGGGCTGGCGCTCGTCCGTAAATTTTTGCATGGCACGCCAAATCGGCTCGAAGGGAGCCACCTTAAGCTGACGAATCAGAGGCGCAGCGGCCATCGTCAGCTGCCGGCCGCCGGAGCAGCGGCCAGTCTCGAGTTATTCAAGCCCGCATTGTTGCGTGCCAGAACTTGTTCGGCCCGATAGCTGGATCGCACCAAGGGACCCGATACGCACTCGAGAAACCCGAGTTCCAGTGCCCACGCGCGATAAGCATCGAATTGCTGCGGCGTGACGTATCTCTGCACGGGCAAATGATTCGGTGTCGGGCGCAAATATTGGCCCAAGGTCAAGATGTCCACCTGCGCGGCGCGCAGGTCGCTCAAGGTTTCGCGAATTTCCGCATCCGTTTCCCCCAACCCCAGCATCAAGCTGGTTTTGGTCAGCACCCGCGGCTTATAGACCTTGGCCGCGCGCAGCACAGCAATCGTCTGCTCGTAACCTGCCCGCGCATCGCGAACCGGATGGGTTAGACGCCGCACCGTCTCGACGTTTTGCGCGAACACGTCCAAGCCGGAATCGAGCACGGTTTTCACATCCGCGAAGACGCCTTGAAAGTCCGGCGTCAGCGCCTCCACCGCGGTGCCGGGATGCACGCGCTTGATGGCGCGAATCGCCGAGGCATAGTGTGCGGCGCCGCCGTCGCTTAAATCATCGCGATTGACGGAGGTTAAAACCACATACTTGAGCCGCATCAACCCCACGGACTTGGCGACGTTTTCGGGTTCCTCGCGATCCAGCCAGCCGCGCGGGTTGCCGGTGTCCACCGCGCAAAATCGGCACGCGCGGGTGCAGACCGCGCCCATCAGCATGATGGTGGCGGTCCCCGCATTCCAGCATTCGCCGATGTTCGGGCACTTCGCTTCCTCGCACACTGTGCTCAGGCGATGGGCGCGCACAATTTGCCTTACAGCGCCGAAGGCCTCGCCAGTAGCCAGCGGAGCGCGCAGCCATGCGGGTTTACGCACCGCGACGCCGGGGGCCTGCGACTGCTTGACGCCGTCCTTGATGGCTGTAAAGCCTTGCGCGGTCGTATATTTCTCTCCGCTGCGCGCCAGGCGTGGCGGTGAGTGAATGGAGGAATCTTTCAGATCGGACATGGCCCCAATTGTACCCGAGAGCGTGGCGCAGCACTCCGGACAGGCTTTCAGGCGGCTAAACACTCCCCGGCAAGCGTTCTCCGTTGAGCGCAGCCAACCGCTCAGGGGTCCCCACGTCTTCCCAAAGCCCGCGGTACAGCTGCGCGGAGCATCGGCCTGCGTTGATCGAACTCACCAGCAGAGGCTTTAATGGAAACACGCCATCGATGCAATCTTTAAAAAGCCTGCTGCGGTACACCGCTATGCCCGAAAATGTATGCAGTTCGGCGGTCACGCTGCGCGCTTCGCCTCTGCCCGCGCGTGGTTCAATCCCGAAATCGCCTTTCAGGTAACTTGGATTGGGGACCAGCACGAGATGCGCATCGTACTCGGCGTCCAGCGCTAATGTCTCAAAGGGAAAATCCGTGAAGATGTCCCCGTTGACCACTGTAAAGGGCCCGGGAGACAGGTGCGGCAACGCTCGGAAAATGCCACCCGCGGTTTCCAGAGCGCTTGGAGTCTCTTCGCTATAGGTGATAGCGGCGCCATAGCGCGCGCCGTCGCCCAAAAAATCGCGGATCCGTGCGCCCAACCAGGCCAGATTGATCACAATGCGGTTCGTGCCGGCGCTCACTAACCGAATCACGTGCCTTTCGATGAGCGGTTGGCCGCGCACTTTGAGCAGAGGCTTGGGCGTCGAGTCGGTCAGAGGTCGCATGCGTTCGCCGCGCCCCGCCGCCAGAATCATCGCCGCCTGCGGGCGCTCGGCCGAAGTCCCAGTCACTCGAGCTCACGCTGTTGCGCGTCCGGAAACTGAACATCGATGCGCTTGGCGATGAAACGGGCCAAGGGTGCCGCTTCTGCGTAGGCAGAAGCAGTTTCTCTCGCATAGTCAAGCACGCGCGGCAAGTCGTGGAGGTACTGCGATTTGCCATCACGATAATAGAGCCGTGCAAAAATGCCCAGCACCTTGATATGCCGTTGCAGGCCCATGAGATCAAACCAGCGCAGGAATTCTGCCGCATCCCTGCCCACCGACATGCCGGACTCGAGCAGCTGCTCGCGATACTCCAAAACCCATGCCCGCACACGCGACCGCGGCCACGAGATGTAACAATCCTTGAGAAGAGAGGCCAGATCGTAGGTTATCGGACCCCACACCGCGTCTTGAAAATCCAAAATTCCGGGATTGTCCTCGATGGTCACCAATAGATTGCGCGAGTGATAGTCGCGATGCACGAACGCGGCGGGCTGCGCCGCTGCGGCCCGCGCCAAATTGAGGAACATCTCATTGAGCACGGATCGCTCTTCGTCATCTGCCTCGATTTTCAGGTGATGCCGCAAGAACCATTCGGGCATGAGCTGCATTTCGCGCATCAGCATGCCGTCGTCATAGCGAGGTAGTTCGCGCGAAACCTGTGGATCGGCTGATTGCATGGTTTTCAACGATTTCAGCGCATCCGCGTAAAGCCGGTCCGCGGCGCCGTCTTTAGGCAGTTCTTCCAGGTATTGGCGAAAGCCTAAGTCCGACATCAGAAGGAACCCGCGGTCGATGTCCCGCGCCAAGACGATGGGCACATTGAGGTTCATGCCTGCCAATAGACGAGCCACTTTCAGAAAAGGTGCTGAATCCTCCTTCTCGGGCGGGGCATCCATCACAATGTAGGAGTCGGAACCGCTTTTCACCCGGAAATAGCGGCGAAAACTCGCGTCCACAGACGCAGGCACGATTGAGCTGCCCGCAAAGCCCAAGTCGTTAACCACCCATTCCGTCAACTGCGCGAGGCGGGAATCGCTTGCATCCGATACATCCATGCTTGACCATTCGCAAACCGCAAATACGGCGATTTTGAGTATACCGACTAAGGCGACGCATTTTGTCCACGGCTTCTCATGTTCGGGGCGCATTCATCTATCTCTGCCTGGCAAGCGCCATTGCGCGAGCCGCGGATATATGCCCCGCCCCGCCAAAGTTTGACTTTTCCCGTCCAGCGGACATTCCAGCCGACGATCATCGTATTCATATCGACAGCGACGACGCGTTATTCGGTGCAGACGGCACCGCAGTGCTCAACGGCCGGGTGAGCCTGCGACAAGATCAGCGCAGCGTCACCGCTGACTCGGTAGCCTACGATTACAATACCGACAAAGTGACCGTGAAAGGCAAAGTGGATTTCCTCGATCCGAAGTTGCGCGTGCGCAGCGCCAGCGGCAGCTACGAGCAGGATGGAGGGGCAAATTTCGACCAAGCGTTTTTCCAATTGATGAACCGCAACGGCCGCGGCTTCGCCAAGGACATCGACATTCAGCCTAATGGCAAAGTCATCCTCGATGAGGTCCGCTACACCAGCTGCCCGGTCGGCAATGAGGATTGGAGCTTGAGCGCAGCCCACATCAACATCGATACCAAGCTGCAGGAGGGTGTCGCCCACAATGTGACGATGCGCTTCAAGGACGTGCCGATTTTCTACACCCCTTACATCTCATTTCCGTTGGGCGATGAGCGCAAGAGCGGAGTGCTGTTCCCAAGCCTGGGGCATTCCGGCAGCAATGGCTTCGATGCCGAGGTGCCTTACTATTTCAATCTCGCGCCGAACTATGACTTGACCGTTACGCCGGGAATTTTGACCTCCCGAGGAGTCCAATTGAGCGAGGATTTCCGCTACTTGACTGCGAATTCCCGCGGTCAACTCGATGCCACGTTCCTGCCGAACGACAAGCAGCTGCATGATAATCGCAACTACCTGCGCTACACCGATGTAACCGAAATCAAGCACGGCATGCGGTTCGATGCCGACATTGCCAGCGTCAGCGACAGCAACTACTTTCAAAGTTTTGCCGTGGGAACCGAGCAAACCAGCGTGACCTTCTTGCAGCGCCGCGCGGACGTGCTGTACTACGATGACATCTGGCGGATCCGCGGCGAACTGCAAAACTTCCAGACTATCGACATTAGCGTGGCCGCCGCGGACCGCCCGTACTCGCGCGTACCCCGGGTACAGGCCAACGCGCTCTATCCGATCGCGAACAGCAACTTCGAGTTCGTATTCGACAGCGAAGCCGTCAACTTCCTGCGTGGCGTGGGACCGAACGGCGCGCGGTTGAACCTGGCACCGGAAGTTCGCTGGTCGAGTCGCGGACCGGGATATTTCTTCGCGCCCGCCGTCGGCTACGACTTCACGCAGTACGCATTGCACGATGCGGGGCTCGGCCGGCCGAGCGATCCGTCGCGTGCGCTGCCGTATGCGCGCTTGGACACGGGACTGGTGTTTCAGCGTGAGGCAGGCCCTCAAGGTCAGCGCACCCAAACTTTGGAGCCGCGGCTGGTTTACAGCTATGTTCCCTACCGAAATCAGGACGAGCTTCCGATATTCGATAGCGGCTTGCCCGATCTTAATCTGACCGAGCTGTTTCGCACCAACCGATACGTTGGATCGGATCGCATCGGCGATGCCAATCAAGTGGCCCTAGCCCTGACTACGCGGCTCTTTGATACGGTGTCCGGTACCCAATACTTGTCCGCGACCGTGGGGCAGATTCGCTATTTTTCAATTCCGCGCGTCGGCCTGGCGCAGAATCTGACTTCGCTGTCGAGCAATGGCCTGCCTCTCGGAACCATCCCGGTGGTGAATCCATTGGCTGTGCCGGGGAGCCTGATCGCACCCGGCGGCCAATCCATGGTGGCCTATCAGGGACAATATGTTAGGGGACAGTATCTATACCCTTACGGTTTCTTGCGCCCCTCTCGATTGCTCGCTCTCGGACAGAACCCAGCATTTCCGGCCTCGGACATCGTCGCGGAAGTGGTCCTCACCGGCTACAAGCACATGAGCGTCAATCTCGACTATCAATGGAACCCTTATACCTCGCAGACGGAAAAATCCGAGATTTCGTTGCAATATCGGCCCGATCCGGGTCGGGTAGTCAACATCGGCTATCGCTTTCAGGAGGGCATTCTTAAACAGTGGGACGGCTCCTTTGCCTGGCCGATCGCGCAGCATTGGAATACCGTGGGACGTTGGGTCTATTCGCTGCAAGACCGCCAAACTATCGAACAAGTGGCCGGTTTAGAGTACAAAAGTTGCTGCTACAAGCTGCAGGTAGTGCAGCGCCGCTACCTGAGCATCCGCCCGGGCACGACCACGGTGGGGGGCACACTGGACACCTCGTATGCATTACAATTGGAACTCACGGGCTTAAGTTCGGTCGGAAAGCGTGAGGATTCCTTCCTAGAACAGTCGATTCGGGGGTATTCGACCCGCGACCCGAACATTCAATAAACAGGTAGTCCAGGATTTTGACCATGCATAAAGTTGCCCAATTCTGTGCGTTGCTGATCGCGCAGATGTTGTTGCTGTCCACGTCTCATGCGCAAACTCGAGACATCGGTGTTCACGGCGAACTGCTCGATCGCATTGCAGCCATCGTTAACGATGGACTGGTGTTGAAGAGCGAGTTGGACGTTCAAATGTCATCGGTTCAGAAGCGCCTGCAAGACCAAAAGGTGGAGCTACCTTCTCAAAGCGTGCTGCAGCAGCAGGTGCTCGATCGCCTGGTACTGCAGGAAATTCAATTGCAGCGCGCGAAGCATGTCGGCCTGACCATCACAGATGAACAGTTGAACGGCGCGCTTCAGGAAATTGCCGCTCGAAATAAAATCCCGTTCGATCAGCTGCCCACCGCGCTTCAGGCGCAAGGCGTGGATTACAAGCAATACCGCGAATCGATGCGTAAGGAGCTGACCTTGAGCACGCTGCGGCAACGCGATGTGATCGCCCACATCAATGTTTCCCCGCACGAGCTGGAACAGTATATCGCTCGCCAAGAAAACGCCGCCTCGAACGATGAATTCAACGTATCGCACATCTTATTGTCCCTGCCGGCCGCGGCCACGCCTCAGCAGCTGGAGGAGATCTCGCACAAGGCACGCGATGTGGCCTCGCGGGCGAGCAAGGGTGAGGATTTCGGCCAACTGGCCATTGCCAATTCAAATAGCCAAACAGCCCTGGACGGCGGCCAGCTGGGCTGGCGCAAAGGCACTCAGCTGCCGCAGTTCATTTTGGATCTGGTCGGCAAAATGAAGCCCGGCGAGGTCAGCGAACCGGTCCGCACGCCGAGCGGCTACCACATCGTGAAGCTCAACGAACGGCGCAGCGGGGAAGCGCCGGTCATCATCAATCAGATACACGTGCGGCACATTCTCATGAAGCCGAATGAATTGGACGATGATGAGACTGTGCGCCAAAAGCTCGCCAAGCTTCGCGATCGTATTGAAAAGGGCGAAAATTTCGCCGGCATCGCTTCGACCGCCTCGGAAGACCCTGGATCCGCGCCGGATGGCGGTGATTTGGGATGGAGCGGCCCGGGTACCTTCGTGCCTGAATTCGATAAGGCGATCGCCGATCTTAAAGCAAATGAAATCAGTGAGCCTTTCAAGACCCGTTACGGGTGGCACATTGTGCAGATGCTGGGCAGCCGTACTTACGACAGCACCGATGATGTAAAGCGTCAGAAAGCATTTGCCGCAATCCGCGAAAGCAAAGCGGACGAAGAGACGGAGTTGTGGGTGCGCCGATTGCGCGACGACGCCTTCGTCGAAACCAAGATGTAGTGTACATACCTCGCATCGTCATTACCTCGGGGGAACCCGCGGGTGTGGGGCCGGATGCCTGCGTAGCCTTGGCGCAAACGGATTGGCAAGCCGACCTGGTGGTGGCCGGGGACACTTCGCTGCTCGCCGCCACCGCCTCCGCCCTCGGACTGCCCTTACAAATCGATCGCTACGATCGCACCCGGTCCGCGAAACCGCACCGCGCGGGCAAACTGGACGTCTTGCATGTCTCCACCGCCTGCGAGGTGCATGCCGGCCAGCTCGACGTACGCAACGCCGCCTATGTCATTGCGATGCTGAATCGTGCCTGCGATGGCTGCATGAACGGCGAGTTTGCAGCCATGGTGACCGCGCCGGTGCAAAAGAGCACATTGCTCGATGCCGGGTACGCTTTCAGCGGGCATACCGAATACCTGGCGGAGCGAACGCGCGCGGCGATGCCGGTGATGCTGTTGGTCAATGATCGGCTGCGCGTGGCGTTGGTGACCACCCACCTGGCCTTGGCCGATGTACCGTGCGCCATCACCAAAGATCGGCTGCGCGCGACGTTGCGCATCGTGCACATGGATCTTGAGCGTCATTTCTCGCTGCAGCCGCCCCGCATCGCAGTGCTGGGGCTCAATCCCCATGCGGGTGAGGCTGGGCATTTAGGGCGTGAGGAACTGGACATCATCGAGCCGGTCATTCGTGAACTAAAAGCCGAAGGGTTGGCGTTAGAGGGACCCATTCCGGCCGACACGGCGTTCACGAAACGCTTCCTCGACACCGTCGACGTCATAGTGGCCATGTATCACGACCAGGGGCTGCCGGTTATCAAGCATGTTGGATTCGGCCATGCCGTTAACATGACTTTGGGCCTGCCTATTCTGCGCACCAGCGTGGATCACGGAACGGCTTTGAGTCTGGCGCGAACCGGGAAAGCCGACACCGGAAGCTTGAGCGCCGCGTTGTCCCTCGCCATTGAGTTGGCCAGTGCGCACAGCGATCATGCCGGTTCGTAGGCGCTTCGGTCAGCATTTTCTGCACGATCCTGGCGTGATTCGACGGATCATCGAGGGAATATCGCCCGCGATCGGCGAGCGAATCGTGGAAATCGGACCAGGCCGCGGTGCCCTGACTTGGGAACTTCTGCGACGCGCTCAAGCCCTTGACGTCATTGAAATCGATCGGGATCTCGCGCGCTCGCTTCAGAGCGACGCGCGCGCAACCAGAGAGCTGCACATCCACGTTGAAAACGCGCTCGATACGGACTTCGAGCGATTGCGTGCCGGCGGCGCGGCGCTGCGCATCGTTGGTAATCTGCCGTACAACATTTCGACACCGCTGCTGTTTCGTCTTCTGGCGCAGCACTCTGCGATTGCGGACATGCATTTTATGCTGCAAAAAGAGGTGGTGGATCGAATGACTGCGCAGCCCGCCAACAAGACCTACGGCCGCTTGACGGTCATGCTCGCTGCGGTCGCCGAAGTCCAAAAGCTGTTCGATGTGGGACCCGGGGCCTTTCAGCCTCGTCCTAAGGTGTGGTCGGCCGTTGTAAGGTTACGCCCGACGCCCAAGCCGCGATTCGAAATCGGCGACGCTGGTGTCCTACGCACGCTGGTTACCGCGGCCTTTTCGCACCGGCGCAAGATTTTGAGCAATGGGCTCAAGGGGATGCTCACGCCCGATGAAATCGAATCCTGCGGCATCGACTCGCAGCTTCGACCGGAAGCGCTTACGCCCGCACAATTCGGCCTGCTCGCCGCGCAGCGCTCTCGGTTATACTCAAAAGTTAAGCACATCGACGGTTGACGAAAACCCATGCAGAGCCCGCCACTCGAACCTGTGAACCCAAGAATTCGGGTAGAAGTCGAGACTTCCTACATCGAGGAACAATCCGATCCTCGCGACAAGCGCTTCGTGTTCTCGTGCACGATCACGATCCGCAACGAGGGACAAGTTCCGGCACGCTTGCTCACGCGCCATTGGATTATTACCGACGCAAATGGGAATGTTAAAGAGACGCGCGGCGACGGCGTTGTCGGCGAGCAACCATATTTGAAACCGGGCCAAGGGTTTCGCTACTCCACCGGCGCGGTCATCGAAACTCCAGTCGGCACGATGCAGGGGAGCTACCAAATGGTTGCCGACGACGGCCAGGAGTTCGACGCGCCGATAGCGCCCTTCAGGCTGGCGATTCCCGGGGTATTGCACTAGCCAATGGGTGCCTGATGGCCCTGTATGCAGTTGGCGACGTGCAAGGCTGCGACGCGGAACTCGGTGCGCTGTTAACTGCTCTGAAATTTTCCCCGGATCGCGATTGTATTTGGTTCGTCGGCGACTTGGTCAACCGCGGGCCCGACTCGCTTAAGGTGCTACGCAGGATCCGCGCGCTGGGCGATGCCGCAGCGGTGATTCTTGGCAATCACGATCTGCATCTTCTGGCCGTGGCGTTTGGCGGGGCACGTTTGCGCGACGATGATACGCTGGACCAAGTCCTTACGGCTCCGGATCGCGCTGTGCTTCTGGAGTGGCTTTGCAGCCGCCCCATGATGCACGAGGACCCGAGCCTAAAGCTGTGCATGGTACATGCGGGGCTGCCGCCTCAATGGGATCTGACCTTGGCGCGGAACTGTGCGAACGAGTTGGAAAAGGCTTTGCGGCGGGATCCCGTCAAGCTTTTCGATCGGTTGTACGGCGATCAGCCCGACCGTTGGGACGATGCTTTGCAAGGGGAGGACCGGCTGCGATTTATCGCTAATTGTCTTACAAGGCTGCGCTACTTGGACGCCGAAGGCCGCTTGGCCTTGCGCGCCAAGGGGTCTCCGAAGAAGGCGCAAAGCAAGTCGCTGATTCCATGGTTTGAGGCGCGTGGGGCGCGATGGCGGGGATCGCGCATCATCTTCGGCCACTGGTCGACCCTAGGATTTCTCAACAACGCTGATGTCACGGGGCTCGATACGGGCTGCGTCTGGGGCGACCACCTGACCGCTTTGCGGCTGGACGTTCCGGACGCCGAACCGGTGCAGGTATCCTGCGGTTTGCCGAAGTATGGCTAGCGCTATAATGAGCCCATGGCCGCAGCCCCGCCTTTCAACTTGCTCCGATGGATCGAAAAAAATCGAGGCTTGCTCAAGCCGCCGGTAGGTAACAAGTTACTTTTCGAAGATGGCACCTTTATCGTCATGGCGGTCGGGGGGCCGAATTCACGCAAGGATTTTCACCACGATCCCAGCGATGAGCTTTTCTACCAAATCGAGGGCGATATCGTGCTGAAGACGGTGCAAGAGGGCCAATTGAAGAATGTGCCCATTCGGCAAGGCGACATGTATCTCTTGCCGGCCGAGGTTCCGCACTCGCCGCAGAGACCTGCCGGCAGCGTGGGTATCGTCGTGGAACGTCGCCGCGGGCCGCAGGAGTTGGATGGTTTTTCGTGGTATTGCGAAAAATGCGGTAACCGCCTTTTCATGGAACGCGTGGCGGTGAACGATATCGAAACGCAACTGCCGCAGATTTTCGCGCGGTTCTATTCAAGCCGGCAACATCGCACCTGCAGAGTTTGCGGCACGGTCATGCAGGCTCCGGACTGAGCGCCCCGGATCTCAGCTTTGGTTCCGCGGGCGCTTTGGCCGCGGCCGCGTTGGATGCGGCCGACCCTCTCGCAAAATTTGCCGCGGAGTTTTATCACCCCAGCGATTCCAAGGGCCGCAGGCTGTTGTACTTCGGCGGCCATTCGTTGGGGTTGCAGCCGAAAGCGGCGGCAACGATGGTCGAAGAAGAGCTCGCCGATTGGCGGCGACTAGGTGTCTTGGGTCATCACGATGCAGTCCGTCCCTGGATCCCGTATCACGAGCGTGCGGCGCCTGTCCTCGCTAAGCTAGTTGGTGCTGCGGAAAGTGAAGTTGTGGCGATGAACTCCTTGACCGTGAATTTGCATTTGATGATGGTCAGTTTTTTTCGCCCTGATGGAGCGCGCAACAAAATACTGATCGAGCGTTCGGCATTTCCATCGGATCGTTACGCTGTCGTATCTCAGCTCGAATATCACGGTCTCGCTGCGCCGCAGTGCCTGGTCGAAATCGAACCGCGTGCCGGCGAGCGAAATTTGAGAACCGAAGATGTAATCGATCGCATTGCACTCGAAGGATCTGGTCTAGCGCTGGTGCTGTTGCCCGGCGTTCAATATCTGACCGGGCAGGCTTTTGATCTTCAGCCGCTGATTGCCGCGGCGCATCGGGTCGGTGCGATGACCGGGCTCGATCTTGCCCACGCCATTGGCAATATTGAAATGCGCTTGCATGATTGGAAGCCGGACTTCGCAGTGTGGTGCAGTTACAAATATCTCAATGCCGGGCCCGGCGCCGTCGGTGGATGTTTCGTGAATGAGCGGCATGCACGCGATTTCAAGCTGCCGCGCTTCGCAGGGTGGTGGGGCCACAACAAGGCCGATCGATTTCTGTACGATCCGCAGTTCGACCCCATAGATGGCGCTCAAGGCTGGCAGCTTAGCAACCCGCCAATCCTCTCCACCGCTCCATTGCTGGCATCTTTGGACATCTTTGATCGCGCCGGCATGCCTGCATTGCGCAAGAAATCAATTGCACTTACCGGCTTCATGCGGCAACTCATCCAGCAGCGTCTGCCGCAGCTTGTGGAGGTCATCACGCCTGATTCACCGGCCGAACGTGGCTGTCAATTGAGCCTGCGCATCGCGCGCCCGGCCGCCGAGGCCAAGCGCTGTCAAACACTGCTCACTCAAGCAGGCGTGGTAGGCGACTGGCGCGAACCGGATGTGCTGCGTCTCGCACCGATCCCGCTGTACAACTCGTTCGCCGATGTCTCTGCCGCCGTAGAAATATTGGCACGAGCGATTAGCGCATGAGTTTCTCGTGATACGCGTCGTCGGCGCGGGCCCCACAGGGGCGCTTCTCGCCATTCTTCTGCAGCGGCGCGCAAGTGAGATTGCTCTGTACGAGTTGCGTTCTGATCCGCGCGCCGCTCGCGCCGAATCCGGTCGATCCATCAATTTGGCACTGGCCGACCGGGGGATTCATGCCCTGCGGGCAGCAGGCGTGTTTGAGTCCCTCGGCTCTGCACTGCTGCCCATGCGCGGCAGACTTATTCATCATACCTCGGGAGAAACATCATTCCAGCCCTACGGTCAGGGGGACAATGAGGTGATCTACTCCGTGTCCCGGCATCGGCTAAATCAGGCGCTGATTGAAGCCGCGGCAAAGCTTCCCGGAATCCAGTTGCATTTCGAGCATCGATTCGAGGGTGCTGATTTCGAGGCGGGAACCGCGCTCATCCGCGACCTGCGGCGGGGTCAAACCCTCGCCGTTGCGATGCAGCCGATGTTGGCAACCGATGGCGCCGGCTCGCTGATGCGCCGGGAGATGCGCGCGCACAAATTGATTCAAGCCAGTGAGTCGGATCTGGAACATGGCTACAAGGAGTTGTCCATCCCGGCAGGCCCGGCCGGCAGTTTTCGGATGGCGAAAGACGCGCTTCACATCTGGCCGCGCGGCAATTACATGCTCATCGCGCTGCCGAATGATGACGGCAGCTTCACCGCAACCTTGTTTCTGCCGAAACGGGGAACCATCAGTTTCGAAGCGCTGACGCAAGGTAAAGCGATAGACGAGTTCCTTTCGCTGAATTTCCCCGATGCCCGGGCTCTGATGCCTGATGCGATCGCGGAGTTCAGCGCTCACCCCGTTGGCTTCTTGGGCACTGTCTCTGCGAGCCCCTGGCACGTCGGCGAGCAGGCGATGCTGATCGGCGATGCGGCGCACGCCATGGTGCCTTTTCATGGCCAAGGTATGAACTGCTGTTTCGAGGACTGCATCGAATTCGACGCCTGCGTCGCCCGGCATGCCTCTTGGGAAGCGGCATTCTCGGAATTTGATAGTGCCCGCAAACCCAACACCGACGCCATCGCGGCGATGGCGCAGGAGAATTATCTGGAGATGCGCGAAAGCGTCGCGGTCCCACAATTTCAGCTGCAGCAAGCCTTGTCGTTGGAGCTGGAGCGGCGTTTTCCAGGGCGCTTCATACCGCGCTATTCCATGGTGATGTTTCACCACGAGATCCCGTATCTGACCGCGCAGCGGCGCGGGTCGATTCAAGCAGAGATATTGTCAGATCTCGCGCGAGGCGCCGTACGGGGGCTTGCGGATGTGGATTTCAAGCGCGCAGAACGGCTGATCAATTCCAAGCTGCCGCCGCTGCGATCATGAGGGTGTCGATGCACGCTCGAGCGTGATAAAGCTATAGGCGTAGGTATTCTTCGCATCCGGTTCGTAACGCTCACGGCTTGACTCATGCCAGTCCGCGCCGCGCCAGTGGGGGAAAAAAGTGTCGGCGTCGGTCACTTCGGTATGCACCAGCGTCAGGTGGATGCGCTGCGCCCAAGCCAGGCACAATTCATAGACCTCGGCACCTCCGATCACCATCAGAGGTGACTCAGAGTAAGCGCCGGCACGGGCCTCCTCCAGTCTGCGAACCACTTTGCAATCGGCCGGTGCGAAATCGGCGGAGCGGCTCAGCACCCAGTTGGTCCGACCCGGCAACGCCTTACCTATGGAAAGATAGGTCTTGCGCCCCATGAGAATGGGGCGGCCGATGGTCAGCGCCTTAAAGTGCTGCAGGTCCGCCGGCAAATACCAGGGTAAGCGACCGGCGCGGCCGATAGCATCATTTTCCGCAGCCGCAACCACCAGTTCCATCGCAGCGTCCGTCATCCGTACATCCGAAAACGAAAACCGTCTTATACGCTGGCGCGCACCAGCCCGCCAGCCGCAGTAGCGCGGCAAACGCTACCCGGCTTTTTTATTCATCCCGGTTGTTAAAATCCAGCCGCGAGCGCCGGAGACTCGTCCACGGGCGCCGCCGTCAGTGCCAGTATCTTACCGTGCGTGTCGGCGGAACACTTCGCTCGAGCCAGCATCAAGCCTGTCTTCGCATCATTGGCCTGCAGGTTGAAGGCGTAATCATGGGTTGCATAAAACCAGCTCAGCACGCTCCCCGATTCGCTGTGATACTTGACGGTGAATTTGGGCGCTGCGGATCCGGGCGCGAGACTCGACGCAAACGCCTGTGCACAGGCTTTCATTGCGGCATTTTCCGGACTTGCATTGGAGGTGGCGGGAGTCACTGCTGCCACTGATACGGCAGCCAGGAGAAGCTTGCGAATTGTCACGGTGGTATTCCTCTTGTGGAAATTACCAACACCCCGGTGGCAACTTAGACTGCCTTTATCACCTGAACAAACGATAAAATGTTTCGTATCGCGGGATTTATCTCATGTGTAGAAAACGAGCGACTTAGGCGACGCGGCACTCGCTCAGGATCCACTGCGTCAATTCCTGTAAGTCCTCGCGCGCGCGATCCTCGGGCCTGTGCAGCAAGAAGTAGCTCTCGTTGGTGGTTAGTTCCGCATCGAAGAGTTTCACCAGACCCCCGGCATTGAATCGATCTGCGCTCAAGCGAGAAGGCACCAAGGCTATGCCCACGCCCTGCTCCGCGGCTCGCACCACGGCCGACATGGTGTCGAGCCGAACCAAACGGTTTGGTTTGATCGGTTCGATTCCCAACCCCGATGCCCAGCGCTCCCACGCCTCGCGGCGCTCTTCATGCAGCAGCAGCGTCTTGCCATTGAGATCGTCATAATCGTCGATCGGGTTGTCGAGCAGAAACGCCGGAGAGCACGCAGCGATGAAACTTTGCGCGAACAACTCGTGAACGATCAAGCCGTCCCAAGGACCGGCTCCCACCACGATGGACAAATCGGCTTCGGGTGGATGGGTTTTCGGTGCAGAAAATGTTGTCTCGATACGGATGTCGGTCTCTTCGCGAGCTTGCGAGAAAGAGGCAAGCCTCGGCAGCAACAATTCGTTCGCAAAGAATGAGGGGACATTCAGGCGAATGATGGTGCGGCCGTAGCGAACTTGGAGCTGCTCGGTGACCGATTCCAGCTTTGAAAAAATATCGTTGATGTGCTCAAGGTAGTGAGCCCCGGCGTCGGTCAGGGTCAAGGTCCGCACGCCTCTCTGGAAAAGGCTCACCCCGAGGTGCTCCTCCAACGCCTTGATTTGATGGCTTATGGCGGACGGCGTAACGAATAACTCTTCGGCTGCTGCCTTGAAGCTTTGCAGCCGGGCCGCGACCTGAAAGGTCTTCAAAAATTTAAGGGACGGCAAACGCATAAAGACGACCTATAATACAGTAACCTGACCCAGCAACATTCATGCCATCAGCCCAAAGGCTCCAATTGACTTAGCTTCGTTTGACAAAGGGTTGTTGCGTGCCTGATTTGCAGGCGCGCGGCGATAACGCTGCCCGATGCTGGGGCCCGCCGTTAGGCTCGCTCTCCCCCAAAATGCTCTGACACAGACTTATGACACGCGTACATGTCATTACCGGTAGCTTTGGCAGCGGCAAAACAACCGCCATCCGTTGGCTGATGAGCCACAAGCCCGAGGAAGAATTGTGGATTGTCGTCCTCAATGAATTTACCGACGCAGGCATCGATGCGCTCCAGGTCGCGCAGTCTGCGCGCGGTAATTACGACGTACGCTTGGTCGCCGGCGGCTGCTTGTGCTGCGTTGGAGAACTGGAGTTCGGCAAACAGTTGCGCGACATTCTGCGCAATTTCAAACCCGCTCGGCTTTTGATCGAACCGAGCGGCGCCGGGCACGCCGCGGACATCATGGATACACTCGCAACATACGAGTCGCAACGGGCATTGGAGCTCGATAGCGTGATTTGCCTGATCGATTCTCTGGACACCGCGCGGATCCTGGCGACGCGCGCGCCGATTGAATGGTCGCAGATCCAGTCGGCGGATGCCCTGCTGTTGTCCAAGCCGGATTTGGCCCATGATGCAGAGCGTCAAGCGTTCGAGCAAATCGCAGCAGCGCAGTACCCCACCAAGGCCTATCTTGGTACCTCAAGTCACGGGGCATTGCCGGAGGAGAGTTTAAGAAAGTTCGAGCGCGCTCCACGCTTCTCGTTGGTGCCGAATCATGAGCCTGGCGAGGCGGCTGTCTCCGCTGCATTCGACATCGCAGGATTGACGGGCCTCGAGACACGGCTGTCAGTGCTCGGGTTGTGGGCGGTTCAGTGGCTGCTTCCGCAGCAATTGGTTTTTTCGCGCACGGTTTTGGAGCCGCGGCTTACCTGGCTTCTGGAGAGCAACCAGAGCTGGTTGCGGCGAATGAAGGGCGTGTTTCGCACCGGTTTGGGACCGTCATGGCTGGTGCAAAGCCATGGGCGAGGCATCGCGATTGAGGACAGTGCATTTCGCCGCGACAGCCGCATTGAGGTCGTGCTTGGCGCGGCGCCGACGGAGCAGTTTTTGGAAGGGTGGCGCTCGCTGTTGCGAGATGCGGCGAATGTCATTCGCGCCCGCGAAACCAACCGCTGATGCTTAAACGGTTGCGCCGTGCGGGCAGAACCTGGTGTTCGCGTCCCGGTGTCAGAAAGCACACGAGTCTGCCGCCGAGGGGTTCAATGTCCAAGATTTGGGTGTTTGCGTCGTAAATTCGTAGCACGCCGCCATCGGCAGGTCCCCAATCCGCGTTCAAATAGAGCACCACCGAAACCTTGCGGTGCATCGTGCCGTGCGGCTGATCCACGTGCTGCGCATAGCCGGCACCCGGCGGGTAGAGCGCGTAGTGAAGTTCCAGCTCGAACAGCCCCAGGTAAGCCTCGCGGTTCAATTCAAGGCGCAAATCCTCCAGGCGGTCCAACAGGGCTCTCTCTGCCCGATGCAACGGCTCTCGCAACCAGCAAGTGAAATCGCCCCGGACTTCTTCACGGCGTTGCGCACTGGCTTGGTTGCCTATGCGGGCTGCGGCGAAATCGCCGCGCGATTGCCGATCGTTGGCGCACTTTTGCAGGCAAAGAACTTCAGGCGCCGAGACAAATTGATCTCGAATCGAAATCCCGCACGCTTTTAGGTCAGCGCTTGCGTTCACCGCGGCCGTTTGCGGAGCGCTTTGCGTTTCGGCGCAGCGGCCCGTCGCCGAGATTTCGCTTTTTCCTGGAGCTTTCGCTTTACGATTTTTTTCCGCTGCTTCTTGGGCGCCTCCAGCATGCTGCCCCGGCAATTTTTCGCTCCGCAACTGCAGGCGAAGATGGCATCGACATCGGCGGGATCCTCATCGTCGCGACCGATCTGGTAGTCGTAGGCGAGTTCTTCGCCCGCTTGAACGGTGCGCAGGGCTTCAATGAATATTCGCTTATTGGTATTGACGGTTTGGCAGTTCGGATCACAACCATGGTTCACGAAGCGCGCCTCGTTGCCGCCGACGCCCGCATCGATCACGGTCCTCGCATCCACCGTGAAAAGAAAAGTGTGGCCGTCCTTCGGATCCTTGTCCGCATAGCGTTCGTCAGCTTGTGCGTGGGTCACCCGGTCACCGAGGTACTCGATGATGGTCGTGCCTTTGCGGATGCGCCGCAGTGCGAACACGCCTTTGCCATGGATGCGTGAGTGACGAACCTCAAATAGAGGCTTTCGGTGCCGCGGTTCCTTTCTCATACGGCGATCGGTGCTTTGATGGCGGCATGATAACGGTAGTCGACTATTTCGAAATCTTCGTACGTATAGTCGAACAAGCTCGGCGCTCTGCGCAGTACTTTAAGCTGCGGCAAGGGAAAGGGCGTGCGCGACAGCTGCAAATCGGCTTGCTGCAAATGGTTCAAATACAAATGGCAATCTCCGCCGGTCCACACGAAGTCGCCTACGGAAAGATCGCACTGCTGCGCGATCATGTGGGTGAGTAGCGCATAAGAGGCGATATTGAAAGGCACACCCAGCAGCGCATCGGCGCTGCGCTGGTACAATTGGCAGGATAGCCGGTCTTTCGCGACGTAGAACTGAAATAGGGCGTGGCAAGGCAGCAGCGCCATGCGGTCCAATTCGCCTACGTTCCAAGCGCTGACGATGATGCGCCGCGAGTTGGGATTGCTTTTGAGCTGCTCGACTACCTGGGATAGCTGGTCGATTTGCCGGCCATCGCAGGTCGGCCAGCTTCTCCACTGCTTGCCGTAGATCGGCCCGAGCTCCCCGCTCTCATCCGCCCACTCATCCCAAATGCTGACATCATGGTCGTGCAGAAATTTGACATTGGTATCGCCCCGCAGAAACCACAGAAGCTCATAGATGATCGAGCGCAAGTGCAGCCTCTTGGTGGTCACCAGAGGGAAACCGGCGCTGAGGCAGAAGCGCATTTGATACCCGAACACGCTTAGAGTGCCGGTGCCGGTCCTATCCTCCTTGGGAGTGCCGTGCTCACGGATGTGATGCAGGAAATCGAGGTACTCTCGCATCAGAGGCTCACTGGACGCAGGTTGCCGGTTGGCGCATTGCGGCGGTAAGCATAAATCATGAACGCGGCGCCGACCACGATCATGGGCGTCGTCAGCAGCATCCCCATGGTCAACCAGTCGCCTACCAGATAACCGATATTTGCATCCGGCAAACGAACCCATTCCACCACGAACCGTCCCCAACCGTATAACAGCAGAAACAGACCGGTCGGCGCCAGGCGCGGCCGAGGCTTGGAGGTAAACCACAACAAAACGAGGAACAACACCAGGCCTTCAAGGGTGGCCTCATAAAGTTGCGATGGGTGGCGAGAGATCAGTACACCCTGAGCGTCCGGGACCCCGAACCCCCAGGGCAAATCCGTTGGCTTCCCCCACAACTCGCCATTGATGAAGTTGCCGAGGCGGCCGAAAAATAAGCCGATGCCCGGCAGGGGCGCCACGAAATCGAGCACGTCCGCGACATTCTTATGCTTCACGCGGGCAAAAACGATGCACGCGACCAGAACACCGGTCATACCACCGTGGAACGACATGCCTCCGTCCCAAATATGGAAAACATTCAGCCAGTTTTCGGCAATCACATCATGGCCATAAAAAAGGCACCAGCCCACTCGGCCGCCCAAGATCACCCCGATGGCGCAATAGAAAATGAGATCGTCGATCTCCAATGGATTCCACGTCGAACCCGGCCGGCGAGCGCGATGCCGGGCCAGCCACCAGCCGCCGACGAATCCGATCAGGTACATGATTCCGTACCAATGGACGCGCAGGGGGCCGATGGAAACGGCGACAGGGTTGATATGCGGATAGACCAGCATGAGCCTACTTTAAACTTTCATTGATGCGACAGAAATAGGCTTTCAAGTATCGGGTCTCAGGAATCGCAGGATGCACGGGGTGATCCGGTGCCTGGCCGCCCATCTGCAGGATTTGCAGGTGCTTATCTGCTCCCCGCGCTGCCTTGGCAATGGCGTCCTGTAAGTCCCCCGCACTGATGTGAAAGGAGCAGGAACAGGAAACCAGAATGCCCTCGTCTGCAGTCAATTTGATGGCCAGCTGATTCAGACGTTTGTAAGCCGCCAATGCTTTAGGCAGATCTTTCTTGCGCTTGGCGAATGCCGGTGGGTCGATGATGATGACATCGAATCGCTCGCCTTCCCTGAAGAGATCTTCGAGGACGGTAAAGGCATCGCCCTTGCGGGTGACAATCTGGACTCGATTGCGCTCGGCATTCGCAGCGGCCAATTCAAGGGCCGCCGCGGAACTGTCTACGCAGGTCACCTCGCGTGCACCTTGATGTGCGGCGCGCACGCCCCAAGCTCCCACATAACTGAAGACATCCAGAACGCGGCCGCCCCGGCGTACATATTTCGCAAGGTCGCGGCGATTTGCGGCTTGATCGAAAAACCAGCCGGTTTTCTGTCCTGCCACTAACGGCGCCAGGAACTCCAGACCATCCTCCAGCACCACCGCAGGCTTATCGAAGGCACCCTTCGAAGCCTCCACATAGCCCGGCAACCCCTCCACCTCCCGTGCAGAACTGTCATTTTTGAAAAGCAGCGAGTCGCATCCAATCACTTGTATCAAGGCTTCTTGAATTTGCGCCTTGAGCCGCTCCATGCCCGCGGTACCAATTTGCACCACACAAGTCGAGCCGTAGCGATCGACCACCAACCCCGGCAGACCATCGGACTCACCATATACCAATCGGTAGTAGGGCTTGAGGTACAGCCGTTCGCGCAGCGCCAAGGCTGCGCGTATGCGCTCCGCCAGCCATGCCGTATCCGGAATTCGCCAGGTTTGCAGCATGCGCGCCGCAATCAAGGAATTTGGGTTGACGTAGGCGAGACCCAATGCCCGGTCATTGTGCGTCAGAACGCGCACCAGCTCGCCGGCCTTGAATTTGGGCAGCGGCGACTGCGCAGTATCTACCTCGTTGCTGAAGATCCAAAGATGCCCGGCTTGCAGTCGGCGATCTTCGTTGCGCTTGAGACGCAGCGCAGGCAGTTGCGCCGCATTACCGGAATCGGACATGAAAAGTACTTCGGCTATGGTAAACGTCATTCTAACCGACTAAGGTCGTAAAGATGCTGCGCAATCATCTCGCCGACGAGACCAGCCCGTACCTTTTACAGCACGCCGACAATCCGGTTGATTGGTATCCCTGGGGGGGGACCGCCTTGGCCCGCGCCAAACAGGAGGACAAGCCCATCCTCTTGTCGATCGGATATTCGGCCTGCCATTGGTGCCACGTAATGGCGCATGAGTCCTTCGAGGACTCAACGATAGCAACCTTGATGAACGATTTATTCATCAACATCAAAGTCGATCGTGAAGAACGTCCGGACCTGGACAAGATTTATCAGGTCGCGCAACAGATGCTGACGCACGGCTCCGGCGGCTGGCCGTTGACGATGTTTCTGTCCCCCGACACGCAGCAGCCTTTTTTCGGCGGCACCTATTTCCCCAAGCAAGCTCGTTACGGAATGCCTGCCTTCAGCGAGATTTTACGCCGTGTGGCTGAATACTATCGCACCCAAGGTGCGCAGATCGCGGCTCAAACTGCTCAACTGCAAATCGCGCTCGCCAGCCTCGTGCCGCCGCCTGCTGCGGGGGCAGTGCTTGACCGGTCTCCGCTCATTCTCGCCCGCGCCGCCTTGGAGCGCTCCTTCGATGCCACTTTCGGGGGCTTTACCGGCGCTCCTAAATTCCCGCATCCGAGCAGCATCGAACGCTGTCTGCGGCAATGGCATGCCACTCACGGCAACCCTAAACCCGATCTGAAAGCGCTCTACATGGGCACTCTCACGCTGACGCGCATGGCGGAAGGCGGTCTTTATGACCAACTTGGCGGAGGGTTCACGCGCTATTCCGTCGATGGTTCTTGGATGATTCCTCATTTCGAGAAAATGCTCTACGACAATGCGCAGCTGCTTTGCGAGTATTCTCGCGCATATCTTGCAACCGGCGAAGTCCTGTTCGCTCGGGTTGCAAATGAGACGGCCGATTGGCTACTGCGCGACATGCGCTCGCACGAGGGCGGGTTTTATTCCAGTCTCGATGCAGATTCCGAAGGCCAAGAGGGAAAATTCTATGTCTGGACACCGGGTGAGATCCAAGCACTGCTATCGAAGCAGGAATACGCGGCGTTTTCAGCCCGATTCGGCCTGGACAGTGCGGCCAACTTTGAAGGCCAGTGGCATCTGCACAGTTATGCGTCCATTCATGATATCGCCGCCCAGCTAGGCGATTCCGCCGCCGCCGTGCAATCACTGATTGCTTCTTCGCGCGCGAAGCTTTTGAAAGTGCGCAATTTGCGCGTCTGGCCTGCTCGCGACGAGAAAATACTCACCGCCTGGAATGCGCTGCTGATCAAGGCATTGGCCATTGCGTCGCGAGTCCTGAAGCGACCCGACTTGGCGGACGCTGCGTGCGCCGCCGTAGACCTCGTGCAGCGGCACTTGTGGCGCGATGGCCGCTTGCTCGCAACTTATAAGGAAGGCCGTGCTCACCTGCCTGCCTACCTCGATGACTACGCCTTCCTGGCAGATGCCCTATTGGAGCTGCTGCAGACCCGATGGCGCAGCAGCGATCTTGTCTTTGCACGCCAATTGGCAGGAGTGATGCTCGAGCAATTCGAGGATTCCACGGGCGGCTTTTTTTTCACCGCCAAAGACCATGAGCACTTGATTCATCGCAGCAAGACATTCGCCGACGAATCAGTCCCTTCGGGCAACGGCGTGGCGGCCGCCCTGCTATGCCGGCTCGGCTTTTTGCTGGGCGACCTTCGCTACCTCGACGCGGCCGAGCGAACACTCAAGGCCGCATGGACAGGGCTTCAGGAGCACCCCCAGGCGCATATGAGTCTGGTGAGCGCGCTGGAGGATTTCTTGTCCTCGATGCAAATCGTGGTCATTCGTGGCGAAAAAGACAGCGCCGAGCAATGGGCGCAGGAATTGAGCCGGGTGTACGCGCCCACCCGGATGATCTTTGCCATACCGGAGGACGCCGAGCTGCCGCCGACACTTGCGGCCAAGCGAGCCGGCAACGAAACGGTGGCCTACCTATGCACCGGGATGAGCTGTTCCGCACCGGTGTCGAAGATCGAGCAAATATTGCTCGCCCTGGAAGGGGTCGTCACCTAGAAGCGTAGCGCTTGCGAATCTCAGCCCCCACGCGGCGCTTGAAGTCACCGTGCAGCGGATCGGAATAAAGCGGCGCGGCATTCCAGTCGAGCGCCCAGGGTTGTGCGGTGCGCGTGCTTTCCGGCTCCGCACTGTCGCGGGGAAATATATGAGCATGCAGCGCCGGATCGACGTTCCCAAATATGGCGTAATTGATGCGCGCGGCTGCGGTGATGGCCAACAGTACATCCCCGATGGTCGCCATATCGTCGAGAAATTCGCTGCGCGCCTGGGCCGGTAAGGCGTTCAGGTGCGGCACCACGGGATCGGGCAGCAGCAGGCAGTAGCCGGGCAGGACCTGCCGCTCGCCCATGACCAGCCAACCGGAAGGCAACTTGGCGATAGCTGAAGGCAAGCGCGCGGCGCGGCAGCGCTCCACTAAATCATCAATGGCGGTCATGGCCATATTTTTCCCGGGCCGTTGCGATGATTGCGGCGTCGATGGGGGGTGCCGAGTTACCGAAGTTTGAACGAATATAGGTGAGCAATGCGGCGGCATCTTGATCGTTCATCCAACCGAACGGCAACATCTGTGTCGGGTAGCGGCCTGCTGGAATTGTGGCAGGCCGCTTTTGGCTTAAAACCCATTGCGCGAGTTCAATCGGATGCCCTTGGACCGCGGCAGATCCAGAGAGACCCGGGTAAACATTGGGTACGCCCTCGCCTTTTTCTCGGTGGCAAGGAGCGCAGTTTTGTTGGTACAGCGCCGCGCCCCGGTCGGCTGGGTTTGCGGGGACAGCGCTGAGCACGGAACCGCTGGAGTTCGATGATGATGAACAGGCAACGATGAGCGGGCACAGCAATTGCGGCCAAAGCCTTCGCAGCTTATGCGCGCCCGGGTCGGCCATTATCCGTGCCAAGTCCGAAAGCTGCCGGTATCCAAGTGCACGAAATTCGAGGCGCGGTAATAACCGACGCCTCCGCGCTTCAATTCCAAAGCGTGAGCCGCGAGATCAGCACAATCCACTCCGCTCATGCGCACATCGATGGCGCGCCCCTGCATGTGTAGGCTGTGTTTCGACACCCCGCTGCTGCGCGCACGCAGCCGCTCATTGCTGTTCGGCGACCGAAAGCCCGAAATGACGCTATACGCTGCGGGTGCGCCAACATGCGCCGCTGTATCGACCAGGTAGTCGAGGAGCTTCGGATCAACGGCGTGTTTTTCGCCATTGCGGAAATCTCGGAGCAATATGCCGATCGCGGTCAGGGCATCGCTCACATATGCGTTATCGCGAAAGTATTCGATATCCAATCGCTCGGCTGTATGCAAGTTGAGTAATGCAACGCGCTTGGAGCCGGGGCCGGCCGCGCCGCTCCGAGCGCGCGAGCATATCGCCGCGCCAGCCCAGGCGCCCGTAGCCACCAGCATGCGGCGTCGAGAAATCACCTAGGGATCCCCTGCCAGCAACCGGCCTTGGTCGAGCGCCAGCACGGTGGGCCGCGGGAAGAAATTAAATTCCGAAGCCGACGCCCAAGTGTAGGCGCCCATCATGCGGCCGAGCACCAAGTCGCCGATCTCGAGTTTGGGCAGTTCGATTTTTTCGCGGATCACATCGATACTGTCGCAGGTGGGTCCGGCAAGCACCGATGCGAAAGTCGCCGCGTTCGACGAGAGTGCCTCGACGGGAAACACGGAATGATCGTACATTTGGCCGCTGTAGCTGCCGTAGACGCCGTCATCCAGATAATACCACCACCGGCCGTCGCGCAAAGCGCGCCCCATGACCGAAGACACCGCTATCGCCGCAGGAGCCGCGATATAGCGCCCCGGTTCAGCGATGATTCGCATGCCGGCGGGCAATTTGCTCAGCGCCTCTTTCAAGGGCGCGCAGAACTCTTCGATCGGCATGGCAGCTTTTAAGTAATCCACCGGAAATCCGCCGCCGATGTCGAGAATGTTAGCAGCATGTCCTGCCTGCGCTGCGTTCTGCAACAATTCCCGGCACACATCGATCGCCCTGACCATCATCGCTGAGTCGGCATTTTGGGAGCCTGTGTGAAAGGACAATCCGTCGACTTTAATGCCTAAGGCGGCAGCAAGCTGGAAAAGATCCGCGACCGCTTCCGGATCACAGCCAAACTTTCGCGAAAGATCGACCTGCGCTCCCGGACTTCGAAACGAAACGCGGATCAGAAGCGAACAGCGGGTGCGAAACTTGGTGAACTTGCGCAACTCGTCCGGATTGTCGATGACAAAAAGGCCAATTCCAAAGCTCAACGCCGTGCGAATGTCGCTGTCGCGCTTGATCGGGTGAGTTTGTATGCAGCGCGCGGGTGCAACCTTCAAGCGGCGGACCAGTTCCACCTCTCCGTTGGTCGCCACATCGAAGAATGCACCCTCTGCGTCCAGCGTGCTGATGAGCGATGCGTGCGGCAACGGTTTCAATGCGTAATGCAGATCGACGCCCGGCAGCGCCGCCGCGAGCCGGCGGTATTGCCGGCGCACGCGTTCGGCATCGATGACGAATAAGGGGGAGCCGTAACGCGCCACCAAATGTCGTACTGCCTCTCGCGAGAAAGGATCTTGCTGGGGATCGAGTTCCATCTGCTAGCCGACGCTTAGCTCCAAGGAATCATCGCCCATGCCGCTGGCGCGCTGCAGGCGATCGAGAATCGCCGCCCACTTCTCATCTTGAGGCAACCTTTGAACGAAAATTTTTACGCAGCCCACGCGATCGAGCGTGCGCAGGTGATTGTAGAGGTTATGTGCGTAAGTGTCCGGCTTTTTGCCGGCATTGATCCAGGTCATGTGCCGCCGGGTATGCAGCGGCGGACGCATGGCCAGTACGGCGACCTTAACTCCCCGCGCCACGATCTCTCCGGCGCGCACTTCGAGGTCGTCGGAATCCACAATTTCAAGCGGCGTCGCGGGCGCGTAGTGCAATGCCCGATCGCCGGGAGCGCGAGGAACCGGCCCGCCGATGGCCAATGCCCCTACCTCCTGTTCGAGTTGCGAACGGGTGATGAATCCGGGACGCAGCAGTCTTGCTTGGTTATCCAAGCAGGACACAATGGTGGATTCGAGCCCGATGGGCGAGTCGCCCCCATCCAGAATGACCCCGACCGCATCGCCAAGTTCATCCCGCACGTGCTCAGGCTTGGTGGGACTTAAGCGCCCGTAGCGGTTTGCGGAGGGCGCCGCAATGCCTCCCCCGAAGGCATTCAGCAGCTGCTGCGCCATCGGATGAGAGGGAACACGGATACCGATGCTGTCCTGGCCTCCCGTGACGATGTCGTTGACGTTCTCCGCCTTGGGCAGAATCAGCGTCAGAGGGCCCGGCCAAAATTTATCAGCCAATTGCTGTGCGACCGACGGCATATGAGACACCCAACGATGCAGGTAGCGCGGATCGTCCAAGTGCACGATCACCGGGTGATCGGGCGGGCGCCCCTTGACCTCGAATATCTTGCGCACCGCTGCCGGGTTGGAGGCGTTTGCGCCGAGCCCGTAAACGGTCTCGGTCGGGAATACGACCAATTCCCCGGCGCGCAACGCTTCGACCGCCGCTTCGATATCTGTCTGTGTAGCTCTTACCACACGCTCATGATATCAAGACTCAGATGCGAGCAAGGCCGCTTCGATTTTCAGGGTGCCTTTCAGGCGCCTTCGGGATCCCTGGGGGAATCCTGTTTTACAGTTGCCGAGAGCTTTGTAGCCGGAAGGCGACATTCTAAGAACACCAAGTCGAGCCACCGGCCAAATTTGAATCCGACTTCATGGAAGTGACCCACGTTGACGAAACCCAGGCTTTGATGCAGCTTGATTGAGGCGAGATTGTCGGCATCGATGCCCGCGATCATGATGTGCTTCTGCATTGCGGCCGCTCGCGCCATGAGTTCGCTGACAAGCTGTCGGCCGACGCCTTGCCCACGGCGGTCCCTGCGCACGTGCACGCTATGTTCGACCGTATGCTGATAACACGGTGGTGCTCGAAACTCCCCAAAGGTGCCGAAGCCGGTGATGCCTGATGCATCTTTCGAGACTATGAAGGGAAAGCCGCCGGCACGTTTTGCCTCGAACCACGATTCGCCGCGATCCGGGCTCAACTCGAACTCCGTGTACACCGCGGTGGAGTTGCGGATAACTTCGTTGTAAATCGCCAGTATTTCGGCAAGATCTAGCCGGCACGCAACGTCGATCATGCAATATCATAAACCATCAACGAGCTGGCGCCTTCCGAGTCAGCACGCCGCGCTGGCTCGAATCGCTGGTCAGGGGGCCCTTACCGCTGCCGTGACTTGCGGCGGGTCGAGCGCGGTGCGCGTCCACGTCCCATCCTCCTGGCGATCAAGCTCGTAGGTGGGCCAGTAGTGCTTGTCGAGCTTTAGGGTGATGACGTCAGTCTGCCCATTCCAGCTAATGGTTTTCAGACGTAAGGAGGCACGATCGGGCTTGCCGCTGACCGCCACGATAAACGCATCGAGATCCGGCGTTGGTTGGCCGTCGACTTCTGTGATACGCCGGCCGGCATACAACCCGTAATGCGTCGCCGGGGATCCATAAAAGAAAAACGAAACGAACACGCCGTAAGGCGCGATACCGCGCTGAGCCGCCATGGCGCGATGCGGCGCCTGCAGGGTGGCGCCTGCCCAGATCAGCACTCGGTCGATGCCCTGGCCGTTCAAGGCCACGGTTTTCATGGGTAGGGTTTTTTCGGCGCCATCGCGCCATACCGTCACGCTCACCGTCGGACTCTGCACGGCGCGCTCCACTTCACGGAAACGATTCACCACTTTGCCATCGATGGCCAACAGCAAATCTCCCGGTTCAAGCAGCAAAGAGGCAGGCGAGCCGGCGACCAGTCGATTGACTCCGAGCACCTGGCGGCGCTGCGGATTGTGTTCTTCGAAGCGCCGCACCCATGCATCCGGCAGGCCCAACTCGCGTGCACCGGCCAGGGACTGCAAGTCGAATTCGGCTTCGAAGGAATACAACGGACGTCCATCGGCAACCACGCCGATCATTTCGCTGACCAGATCAGCCGGTATGCCGCGGTTGATTTGCTCCAATTCTCGCTGCGACTCAAATGCAAAACTAGACCAAAGGGCCAACACGTCGCCTTTTTCATCGGCCAGCACGCCGTCGTAGTCAGTCGGCGGATTGATCAGGCTTATCGCCTCTAAGTTGCTATCGCGGAAGCGCAGCGTGCGCGACAGCGGAAATGACACCGCATCCACACTGGAGATCTGAGTTTTCCGCGAGAGGATTTTGGAATCGGCACGCTGACCGACAACCCAAACATCATCGCCGGCGCTCAATGGGCGCTTGACCAATGTCGCCGCACGCACCGGCGTGGTGCCGATGGACTTCGGGTCATAGGAGACCACCGCGAGATTGTGCAGTGGATGAATGAACACGACTTTGCCGGGAACCTGGATCGACCCTGCAAAGGTAATGCGCACATCGCCCATCGCCACCGGCACGGTGTTGCGATCGATCGCCACCAATCCGCGCTGCGCGTCCACGATCACTCCGGTGCCGTGATAGTTCTTTTCGGTGACGCCGGAGGTTGAATACGGCATGTCGAAATTCACCAGCACGAGCGTCAGCGCCAATCTATCGATGCGCGCATCGCCGGTCTTGGAAAATTGCGTTGAAGCGGGCTTGAGCGGGGCCGGCGAAGCCCCGGCACTGATTGTGATGCACGGCCAGGTTCCCAACGTATCGTCGCGCTTGCATTCTCGCCCTGGAAACCAGCGCCTATCCATACGAATGACTTTCAGTTGCACCGCCCGCGGATCTTCGAGTGTCACGTAGCGCACCGGCACTCTGGCCCCATCGGCAAGCTCGGCCAACGCTGCGGCAAACTCATCGAGATTATCGACTTTCGTGCCGTTGAATGAGCTGATCAAGGCGGCCCGAGGGATGCCCGCGGCGCCGAATACATAGCCCGGATTGGCGATGTAAACGCCCTTGATGGGCACGTTGAAATGGCGCGCCTGCTGATAGGACAGGGTATGCACCACCGCCTCGCCGAATTCAATAAACTTGTCCGGGGTGATGGCGCTCAAGGACTGCACTTGCAGGTCGTGCTGCATTACCTGGCTGCCGCGCTGTACTTCGACTTTCACCCGTTCGCCGACGTGATTATCGAGCACCTCTTCGAGCGAGAAAAACTCCAGGATCGGCTTACCGTCGATGGCCACCAAGACATCCCCCGGAGCCAAAACGCCGTCGGCACTCGAGCCCGGCTGCACATCCTCGACCACCAGCATGCCGGTCAACTTGGGATACGCCTTGCGCATGGCGGCCTCGGTATCTGCATGCAGCCCGAGGCGCTTGAGCTCATCGTAGGGCGTGTACTTAAAAACGGCCTCCAATGTGCCCCGCGGCACGGGCTTGCCGGCGCCGATATATTTCAGCGCGCGCACCACCGCAGTGAGCGGCAAGTAAAAACTCGAGGCGGCGCCGGTGGCTCCCCCGGCATTGAGCGCCACGACGCGGCCGTCGATGTCGATCACCGGCGAACCGGAAGACCCGCCCGAGGTACCCGAAGCGGCTTGGAAATAAAAGGTATTGAAGTCGTTGTACTTGCCGTAGCCGTATTCAGGTGCTTCGCGGTCCAAACGTGCCAGCGTGCCCGCCAGGATCGACAGCTGCTCGCCGGCATCATTGCCCACCACGCGGATTTCCCGGCCAATCACCGCGCCTTGCGGATATAGCGGCAGTTCGGTCGGCTGAATGAAGTGCAGTTTGGCCGGATCGTAATGATAGATGCCGAAATCGTGGATGGGGTCGCGATAAATTGGATACAACTGCACCTCTTCGCGATTCAAGAAAATGGCCTGCGCGGTTACTGGCCCGGGCGTGACCACGTGCCGATTGGTCAAGATCAGCCCCCGCTTGGCATCGATGACGAAGCCGGTGGCCTGGGCAGTTGTGTTCCATTCGGTATCGAATGCGCGAGCGGCATCGATCTGAATGGTCACCACGCCGGTGGCGATTCTTTCCAGGGTCTGCGCCCAGTTCGCCGGGGTGCTGGGGATGCCCGGTGCCGGAGTGACGGGCGCAGCGCTGAATGCGGGGGCAGTGGACAATACAAGCAGGAACAAGAACAGCGAAATGCGGGGCATGCCGATCCTAGGGTTAGATTTCGTTCAGTGAACGGGATCGGACAAGATTAGGACCCACAGGGTTCCTAATAAGCAGCAATTCCCTTCCAAATCAGGTCCAGCTGCTTCGCGGCGCGCACATCGTCCAATCGTCGAACCGGCATTGTATGCGGGGCAGAGGCGAGTTTCTCGGGATCGTGCCGCATTTCTTCGCGAATTGAAGCCATTGCATCGCAGAACCGGTCGAGGTCCTCCTTGGCTTCCGTCTCCGTGGGCTCGATCAGCAGGCACTCCGGCACCAGCAACGGGAAATATGTCGTAGGCGCATGAAATCCGTAGTCCAGGAGGCGCTTGGCCACATCCATGGCGGAAACGTGATACGCCCTGTTCTCTTGCTTCAAGGTAATGATGAACTCGTGGCTTGCGCGACGCTCAGGGTAGGCCGCCTCGAAGCCGATTGTCTGCAGCCGTTTCATCAAATAATTGGCATTGAGCGCCGCAAATTCGGCAACTCGCACCATGCCTTGCCGGCCCAGCAGCCGCATATAGATGTAGGCACGCAAATTCACGCCCGCGTTGCCCATAAAGCCCGATAAGCGGCCGATGGATTTCGGCAAATCACGCTCGGTCAGCCATCGATAGCGCGCATTCTCTTTGCCGACAATCGGAAGAGGCAGAAATGGCTTCAGTCGGGCGCTTACGCCAACCGCGCCCGAGCCCGGTCCGCCGCCGCCGTGCGGTGTCGAGAAGGTCTTGTGCAAATTCATGTGAATGACGTCAAAACCCATATCCCCCGGGCGCACCTTGCCGAGAATGGCGTTTAGATTTGCGCCATCGTAATAAAGCAGGCCGCCGGCATCGTGCACGGTTCGCGCGATTTGCACGATCTTGCGTTCGAAGACGCCCAAGGTCGAAGGATTCGTGAGCATGATGCCCGCGGTGGCAGGGCTGACAGCGGACTTGAGCGCCTCGATATCCACGTCGCCATTGGCGTCACAGGGAATTTCTCTAACCGTATAGCCGCACATGGTTGCGGTCGCAGGATTCGTACCGTGCGCGGCCTGCGGCACGATGATTTCGGTGCGCCCTGTGTCATTGCGCGCACGATGATATGCACGGATCATCGCGACGCCGGCAAATTCGCCCTGCGCGCCGGCCATAGGCGTCAAACTAACCGCCTGCATGCCCGTAATCTCCTGCAGCATCTCCTGCAACTCGAACATACAGGCAAGAAAACCCTGCGGTTCCGGCCCCAATGGATGCCTCCCCAGGAACTCCGGCAACATCGCATAGGTGTTGCAGGCCTTGGGGTTGTACTTCATGGTGCACGAACCCAACGGATAAAAATGCGTGTCTATGGAGAAGTTCATCTGGGATAAACGGGTGAAGTGGCGCACCGTCTGCAGTTCCGATACTTCAGGCAATGCCGGCAGGCTGCGGCGGCGCAGGTGCTCGGGTACTCGAACCGAGCCTGCGACGTTTGGCGGAAATTGCGTTACCGCGCCGCGTCCGGGCTTGCTCAACTCGAATATCAACGGTTCGCGCAAATTCAGTTCAGTCATGGGGCGGTTTTCCTAAGCTGCGCTCGCGGTGCGCTCATGGCATCGGTCAGCGCCGCGCGGTATCGGTCGATGTCGACGCTAAGCTTGGTTTCGGTTGCGCATACCAACAATGCGCTCCCCAATTCCGGATAGCGTTCGCTCAGGTCCAAGCCGCCGACAATCCCCTCGCGGTACAAAGCTGCAAGAACCTCGGCGGCCGGGCGATCCAGCAACAGCACGGCTTCGTGGAAGTGAGGGGCGGTGAACGCTCGTTTCACACCGGCGACTTGACTCAAGGCTCTGATCAGCTCCCCGGTGCGCTGCATGCTGGCTTGCGCCACGGCTTCCAACCCTTTTGGGCCAAGCAGACTCATATATATGGTTGCTGCGGTCACCATCAAGCCCTGATTGGTGCAGATGTTGGAAGTCGCTTTGCTGCGACGGATGTGCTGCTCACGTGCCTGCAGCGTCAAGCTGAAACCGGGGCGACCTTCCGTATCCACGGTGCGCCCGACGATTCTGCCGGGCATCTGGCGTACGTACTGCATACGGGTCGCCATAAAGCCGAAGTAAGGTCCTCCCGAAGCCAGAGGCACACCGAGCGATTGCCCTTCCCCGCAGACGATGTCTGCACCCCGCACACCTGCGATCTCGGTTCCCCATTCTGCGGGCGGCTTCAGAAGCGCCAGTGAGATCGGGTTGACGACGGCAATCAAGATGATTTTGTTTTCGTGCGCCCAGTCGGTCAGGGCATCGACTTCCTCGAGGCTACCGAAGAAATTCGGCTGCTGAACGACCAAGGCTGTGAAATCCTGTGCGCTGTAAGGTTCGAGCGCCTCGAGCAGCGTGACACCGGCAAATTTATCGTAGTCCACCGGCACAAAGTTGATGTCCTGGTTGCCGGCAATGGCCCGAGCCACCTGTGCGTAAGTCGGATTGACGGCACGCGGCATCAGGATTCTTCGGGAACTCGAGCTGCGATTGGAACGTACCGCCATGAGACAGGCCTCGGCGAGCGCAGACGCTCCGTCATACAAGGATGCGTTCGACACTTCCATGCCGGTGAGCGCGCACATCATGGACTGGTATTCATAAACGAGCTGCAAGCTCCCCTGGCTCGCCTCAGCCTGGTATGGCGTGTAGGCGGAATAAAATTCTCCGCGCGTCGCAATGGCCCAGACCGGCGCCGGAATATGATGCTCGTAGGCGCCGGCGCCAATGAAGTTCAACTGCCGACCATCAATCGTGGCCCGCTCACTCATGAGCCGACCGATTTCCATTTCAGAAAGCGGCGGCGGCAAGCTCAGAGCGCCGGCGCGAAGCTCGGCGGGAATCTCGTCGAACAGATCTTCGATGCTGTTCACGCCGATTACGCCCAACATGCGCGCGATGTCCTCGGCGGTGTGCGGGATAAATGCCATACGCGTCCTTTACTTCGATTCTTCGGCCAAGAAAGACTCGTAGGCGGCCGCACTCATCAGAGATTTCAAATTGGCAGAGCCGTCCGCCTCCAGGCTAAACAGCCATCCCGCCCCATACGGATCTTCATTGAGTAGCTCGGGCTTGCTCGATAGTGCAGTGTTGTTGGCAACCACTTTACCCGCCACAGGACAATAGACGTCAGATGCCGCCTTAACCGACTCGACGACCGCGCAGGTCTCACCGGCGGCCAAAGCGCGGCCTACATCCGGCACCTCGACGAATACCAAATCGCCCAGCGCGCTTTGGGCATGGTCGGTGATGCCGATTTGCAGTGCGCCGTTTTGTGTCTGGCGCACCCATTCGTGACTCTTTGTGTATTTAAGATCAGCCGGTATAGTGTTGCTCAAATTCAGCTCTCCTAATGAATGTCGACCAGTGGTTTCCCATGGCGCACGAACGGCGGTTTGACGATGCGTGCGGCGTGCAATTTGCCGCGTATGTCCACTTGCACGCGCTGCTGCGACGTTTTTGGCACCCGTGCCAAGGCGATGGAACGGTTCAAAGTGGGCGAAAAGGTTCCGCTGGTTACTTCACCGATAAGACCGTTGGAAGCGCCGTCGGTTAGCTGAACTTTCTGATGCCCGCGCAGCACACCGCGGTCCTCCAGCAGCAGACCGACCAGTTCTTTTCCACTCTCGCGTTGCACGCGTTCCAAGGCTGCGCGTCCAATGAAATCCCGGTCTGCCGGATTGAAGGCCACGGTCCATGCGAGGCCGGACTCCAAGGGATGATAATTTTCATCCATATCGTTGCCATATAGATTCATACCCGCTTCCAATCTGAGCGTATCTCGGGCCCCTAGTCCTGCGGGTTTCACGCCCTGCGCCAGCAAACGCTGCCAACAGTCTGCGGCTTCCATCGTGGGAAGCATGATCTCGACACCATCTTCGCCGGTGTAGCCGGTACGTGCGATAAACCAAGATCCGAAGGCAGCGCCGACGAAAGACTTCAACTCGAGCACGGCCGCTTGCTGCGCGGGGTTGAGCAGATTCGCCGCCTTGCGCCGCGCGTTCGGGCCTTGAACGGCGATCATCGCCAGTTCCTTGCGCTCGGCCACGGTGACATCGAAATCGACGGCTTGCTTGCGTATCCACGCCAAATCTTTGTCCCGCGTCCCAGCATTGACAACCATGCGGTACCACGTCTCCGACATGAGATACACAATGAGATCGTCGATCACGCCGCCGTTTGGCAGCAGCATGCAGGAGTAAAGGGCCTTGCCGAACGTTGTGAGGCGGCTGACATCATTGGCCAAAAGGAAGCGCAAGAATTCCCGAACGCGGCCGCCGGTAAGGTCGATGATGCACATATGCGACACGTCGAACATGCCGGCATCTTTGCGCACGGCATGATGCTCCTCGATCTGCGAACCGTAGTGCAATGGCATATCCCAGCCGCCGAAGTCGACGATTTTTGCGCCCAGCTGCAGGTGGGAATCGTAAAGGGGAGTCTTAAGACCCATCGCAACCTCGCGGCAAACGAATACAAAGACGCGTGCACCATCGTGCTTCGCCCCTCTGTCCTTAAGACCTGAGAGATTGCGCGCTTGATGCCAAGCGTTGCTCCCCTTCGGTGGATCGCCTGTTGCGACCGCTCTCCAGAGACCGCCAGAGTCTGCTGTTCGTGTGCCTGAGCGTTTCCGGGCGGTTGCGCCTTCGGCGGTCCTTGAGTCAGGACTCTCTCCAGACAGCTCTTATCGCGATGCACGGCATGATACAGAAGACCCTCTCGGACATGAAGCGCTAAGACCTAATATATCTTGCGCCTCAACCGCCCGATTTTTTTGCGGGCCAACCCATCTTTATCAGTTCCGCGACAATCACGTCGCGATGATCTCCCTGAATCTCGATGATGCCCTCGCGCACTGTGCCGCCCGAACCACAGCGTTTCTTGAGCTTAGTGGCCAGCGCTTCGACATCGGCAAGTGACAATGGCAGACCCGTAATCGCGGTGACGCCCTTCCCAGCCCTGCCCTTTACTTCGCGCGCGACGCGCACGGCAGCCACCTTAGCGGCGCCCGGGACACCTTTCGGGCAAACGCACTCGCGCACCGCGCGTCGGCAATTGGGGCACAAGCTGCCGAGACCACTCGAGTAAACGATCCGCGAACTCATTTCCTCATGTTATCAACACTGGAGGGATTTCCGTTTAGAATCCGCTGGCGCATAAAACATTTCTCAAACCATAGCGAGCCCTCGTGCCCTTACCGAAAATCGCGCTCGTGCTGCTTTTCAGCCTGCCCTCTTTGGCGCTGGGCGACACGTACAACTACGTCTTTATCACCGGAGAAAAAAATGTCGGCCATCTAAGCGCCGAAACCGTAGGCAATAAAACTACCATCGACTACGATGTAAAAAATAACGGCCGCGGCCCTACGATTGCGGAATCGGTCGCGCTCGATGCGTCAGGATTGCCTACCGAGTGGCGCGTAACTGGCAGCACGACGTTCGGCAGCAAAATTGCAGAACACTTTACTCGCAAGGGCGCCCGGGGCGAGTGGCAGGACTCCACCGGTACAGGCCATTCGACAATTCACGCGCCCAGCATCTACTTGGCGCAAAGTGCCAGTCCCTGGGCCAATGGACTATACGCGCGTGCATTGCTAAGAACGGCTGACAAGCGCTTGCCGGCTCTACCCGGTGGCGAAGTTCGCCTCGAGAAGGGCGAAACGTTCTCCGTGCAAGGCAATTCGGGCCCGCTCGAGGTCACCCGCTACGAGTTGATCGGCATCGATCTGGATCCCGAGACTGTTCTGCTCGATGCCAACAATAACTTGTTCGCCGACCTCGATGCCAGGTCCATTCTCGTGCGTGCAGGATATGAGGGTGAAGAAAAGAGATTGCGCGAGATGGCGGCGGCCTGGTCGAGCCAACGCTTTGTAAATATCGAGCACGAGGTCGCCCATCACTATCCGGGACCCATCCGCGTCCGCAACGTGAGGCTGTTCGACCCGCTTACATCGTCACTGACGCAACCGGTCTCGGTGCTGGTCCGAGACAAGTCCATCGCTGCTGTGGAAGCGCTCGACAGCCCTGCGACCCCGGGTGAAACGACGATCGAGGGCGCCGGCGGTACGTTGATCGCGGGCCTATACGAGATGCACTCGCACTTGGGCCAAAGTGAAGCCTTGCTGGACGTCGCGGCCGGGATCACCACGGTACGCGATATGGGCAACGACAATGCCGTGCTCGATAAGCTCATCCAACAGATCGACAGCGGCATCATCGCAGGCCCCCATGTCATCCGTTCGGGCTTCATCGAGGGCAAGAGTCCATTCAGCGCTAACAATGGCATTCTGGTCGACAGCGAGGCGAAGGCAGTGGAGGCGGTGCGATGGTACGGCGCTCGCAACTACTGGCAAATCAAAAGTTATAACAGCATGAATCCCGATTGGGTGCCTGCCATGGCCAAGGAAGCGCATCTGTTGGGGATGCGAGTTGCCGGACATATCCCCGCATTCTCAAGCGCGGATGCCATGATTCTTGCCGGCTACGATGAGATCACCCACATCAATCAGTTCTCGCTGGGATGGGTGCTGCAGCCGGGAGAGGATACGCGAACGCTGTTCAGGCTCACGGCGCTGAAGCGGCTGCCCAGCCTCGATTTGCAAAGCCCCAAGGTGCAGCACACGATTGATCTCATGGTGGAGCGAAAAATCGCCATCGATCCGACCTTGGGCATTCACGAACAATTGACGCAGCGGCGAGATGGGCAGATCCCGCCAGGCGCGGTCGACTACATCGATCACATGCCGATTGGGTGGCGCCGCGATGCCATGAAGGCTCTGGCCGACACCTCCGCTCCCGGTGACGACTTGGCTTATCGCCAGGCCTTCGACAAGCTGGTGGCCGTGGTAAGAATGCTGCATTCCCGCGGCATATTCATCTTATTCGGCACCGACACGGGCGGCTCTTTCACTTATCATCGTGAGCTGGAGCTGTATCAGCGCGCCGGAATGACGCCGGCGGAAATCTTGAAGCGGGCAACTTTTGATTCGGCTCGCTATGTGAGCCAAGAACAACAAATGGGGTCAATCGAGAAGGGTAAATTGGCCGATTTCTTTTTGATACCCGGCGATCCGATCAAAAATCTCAAAGCGATCAAAACCATCACGATGGTGGTCAAGGATGGCACCGTTTACTACCCGAGCGAGGTCTACCCGAAATTCGGCATCCGGCCGTTTGCGCCGCTACCCAAGGTTATTCAGTAGCTCCCTTCTACCGGCCTGCCCCAGCCCGGCGCTCCGGGTATAATGCCCGGATGAGATCTCGTCGACATTCTCTGACTGTAAAAGTCGGTTCAGTCTCGATAGGCGGCACCTCGCCCATCGTCGTGCAATCCATGACCAACACTGACACGGCCGACATCGAAGGTACTGTGGCGCAGGTCAAAGCGCTGGCGCGCGCAGGCTCCGAATTGGTGAGGGTCACGGTCAATAACGACGAGTCCGCTGCCGCGGTGCCTCATATCCGCGAGCGGCTGGACGCCCAAAGCATCGCCACTCCCCTGGTTGGCGACTTTCATTTCAATGGCCACAAGCTGCTGAAAGCTCACCCCGCCTGCGCCGAGGCACTTGGCAAACTGCGCATCAATCCCGGTAATGTGGGCCGGGGCAGTAAACGCGATCCGCAATTCGCCGAAATGATCGAAACCGCGATCCGGTATCAAAAGCCGGTGCGCATCGGCGTTAACTGGGGCAGCCTCGATCAGGACCTGCTCACCCGCATGATGGACGAGAACTCGAAGCTGGCAACGCCGTTGGCCGCCATCGACGTGATGCGTGAAGCCATCGTCGTTTCGGCTTTGGACAGTGCGAAGCGCGCGGAAGTGCTGGGGCTCGGGTCCAATATGATTGTGATCAGCGCAAAAGTCAGCGGCGTGCAGGACCTAATCGCCGTATACCGCAATCTGGCGGCACGCTGCACCTACCCCTTGCACCTAGGCCTAACCGAGGCCGGCATGGGCAGCAAGGGCATCGTGGCCTCTACGGCCGCGATAGGCGTGCTGTTGCAGGAGGGCATCGGGGACACCATTCGCGTCTCATTGACGCCGGAACCCAATGGCGACCGCACCCAGGAAGTCATCGTTGCCCAAGAGATTCTGCAGACCATGGGGCTGCGTGCTTTTACGCCCATGGTGATCGCCTGCCCTGGCTGCGGGCGCACCACCAGCACTTACTTTCAGGAGTTGGCGCAGAAAATTCAAAGCCACATACGTCACCGCATGCCGGAATGGCGCAAACAACGCCAGGGCGTCGCCGACATGACGGTGGCCGTCATGGGCTGCGTCGTCAATGGCCCGGGCGAGAGCAAGCACGCGAACATCGGCATCAGCTTGCCGGGCACGGGGGAGCACCCTGTGGCGCCGGTGTACGAAGATGGCGCAAAGACCGTCACGCTCAAGGGTGATCGAATCGCCGAGGAATTTCAGGACCTGGTGGAGCGCTACATCGAGCGCACCTACGCGCGGATTTCGACGTGACCGACCTAGCCGAAAAAAACTGCGCTCCATGTGAAGGCGGAGTCGAGCCCATGCCTCCCGCCGAGGTCAACCGGCTGGGCAAGCAGTTGCACAAGGACTGGAAGATCGCGAAAGATGCCAAAAGCATCAAGCGATGCCTCAAGTTCAAAGACTTCTATCGGACCATGAGCTTCGTCAACGCAGTGGCCTACCTGGCGAATATCGAGGACCACCATCCCGACCTAGAGGTGGGCTACGACCACTGCGATGTCACCTATTCCACCCACTCCATCGGCGGGCTGTCGATAAACGATTTTATTTGTGCAGCAAAGCTAGATCGCCTTCAAGAACTCGGGAACATCGCCCGCCAGACCTAGGGCCCGCTGCGCGAAGCGGCGTTTCATGAACGGCATTTTTTCAACGGCGCTCAAACCCGCCGAGCGCAAGGCCGCGATCTTTGGGTCGCTGTTTGAAAACAACCGCTCCAGTCCGTCCAGCGCCGCTGCCGCCACCAGGTTTTCACTGCGCCGCCACCGCTCGTAACGCCGAAGATGCTTGTAGTCGCCGAAATGCGCCGCTCCTTGAGCATCTCCCAGCACCTGCGCGAGCGCCGCACAATCGAGCAGGCCCAGATTCAATCCTTGCCCCGCCAAGGGGTGCACGGCATGCGCGGCATCGCCCAGCAATACCGCGCGGGGGCGCGCGTAATCTACTGCGTACTGCAGCTTCAACGGAAAGCTTGCAAGCGTAGTAGTAAGCTCGCACCGCCCCAATACCTCACCGCTAGCCTCAGTAAGGGCCTGTCCGAAGCGTTCGGGATCGATAGCGCGTAAGTGCGATGCCTGGTCTCGTGCGACACTCCAGACGATCGAGGAACGGCCGTCGCCAAGCGGGAGGAAGGCCAAGGGGCCGGTGCTCAAGAAGCGCTGCCACGCCGTATTCTCGTGGGGCTGTGAGGTCCGCACGTGCCCCACCAAGGCGTCTTGATGGTAGGCATGACCTGCGGTGTTGATTTCCAACAACTGCCGAGCTTTCGATTCGCTCCCGTCGGCCGCCACCAACAGCTCGCCGCGTAATTCCCGTCCGTCCTTCAGATGGAGGGTGACATTCTCATCGCAGACAGCGATTGACGCCGCGGCGCCCTGGATGAATACGACACCGGCAGCGCGGGCCGACTGTAAGCATTGCCACTGCAGCGCGCGGCCCTCAATGATGTGGCCGAGATTGGGTTCGCCGATTTGTGCGCAATCAAAGGTGAGGGATCCTGCACCCCGGGGCTTACCGTCGGCATCCCAGACGCACATGCGTTCGTACGGGAAAACGCGGGCTTGCGGCAGGGAGTTCCAGATGCCGCAGATCGCGAGCAGCCGCTCAGATGCGCGGCTTATGGCAAAGACGCGCAAATCCCAATCGGCAACCAGGGGGGGTACGGCTGCGGGCTGGTCGGCAACGACCGCCACTCTGCCTGAGATGCAGAGCTTTCGTGCCATCAAAAGGTTCCCCATCACGAGGCCGAGTACCCCGCCGCCGACGATCACCACGTCAAACTCGTTCGACCGGGTGCGGCTCATGCGAGCGCCACGCCGCGCGCCAGTTTAGGCACTCGTCCGCTGCCGCCGGTGCTGAGGCGGGACAAGGCAGCCTTGGCGGGAGGCAACAGGTCGAATGCCAACAGCCCTAAATTGCGCAGCACCCGAACGGAGGAAAGAGGATTCGAAAACATCCTGACCAGCCCATCGGTGAATCCAATGACGCCGCTCCGATCCGCCGCGCGCCAGGCATCGTACTGTGCCAGCAACTCAGGGTTGCCTGGATCCGCAACTTGTCCTGCTCGTTCTGCGATGAGTTCTGCGAGGCTCGCAACATCGCGCAAACCCAAATTGAACCCCATGCCGGCAACCGGGTGCAGCCCTTGTGCGGCGTTGCCGATAATGACGCAGCGTCCGGCGCTGGTTCGGCTCGACCGGGTGAGCGACAGCGGATAGGCATGGCGGGGCCCGACTTTCAAAAACCGCCCGAGCCGAAATCCAAAGCGGCGCTGCGCTTCGGCGATAAATTCTTCGTCCGACCAGCCTAAGCCTAACCTCGCAGCTTCGCTAACCAGGGTCAGCACGAGGGTGCACCGCCCTCCATCAAGCGGCAGCAATGCCAAGGGTCCGCTGGGAGTGAACCGCTCATAAGCCACGTTGTCATGAAAGCGCTGCGGCAATATCGTGGTGATCAGCGCCGTCTGCGAATAATCGCGCACCTCGGCATCGATGCCAAAGGCGCCGCGGACGGCCGATTTCGCGCCATCTGCCGCGACGATCAACTTGGCATCTAGGCAGGTTTCGCCAGCCGCTTGAGTTATGTGGACAGTAACTGAGTCCTCGTTTGCGGCCAGGCGCGACACTTCAGCCGGGCAATACACCTGAAGACCAGGGCCGGTCTGCAGGCGCGACCATAGGGCGCTGCCCAATGCGCGGTTGGGTATGACATATCCCATGGCCGCCAGGCCCTGTTCTGCAGCGTCGATTCGCGCAAAGCCGAACCGGCCCTGTTCCGATACGTGGATCTTACGTATGGGCGTTGCGTTCGCGCTTACAGCGGGCCAAATATCCAGCGTCTCCAAGATCCGGCGGCTGCCGTTCGAAAGGGCGGTCGTGCGCTCGTCGAAACTGGGCTGGGCGGCCGCGTTGTGCGGTACGGCCTCGATGATGGCAACGCGCAATTTCAATGGCGCCAAAGCTACCGCCAACGTCGCGCCGACCATGCCGCCTCCGACGATGGCAACATCGAATTTCATCGAAGCGACTCGATCGCCTCTGGGGTCTTCTCGAGTGCAGCGGTCAGCACCTCCGGCGCGCTGTTCGTCACCAGCACCTCATCTTCAATTCGAATTCCAATGTTCCAGAACTCTTTGGGAATCTTCGTTGACGGCCGAATGTAGATCCCGGGCTCGACGGTCAGCACCATTCCCGGTTCCAGCACTCGCCACTCACCGCCCACCTTGTAGTCCCCGACATCGTGCACATCGAGGCCTAGCCAGTGACCGGTGCGATGATTGAAAAAAGGCAGGTAGGCCTGATCCTTGATCAGTTTCGCAGTTGCTCCCTTAAGCAAACCTAACTTGGCGAGACCCTGCGTGACCACCCGTACCGCGGCTTCATGAGGCTGATTCCAATGATTGCCCGCGCGAACTTTGTCGATGGCGGCCAGCTGCGCCTCGAGCACGACTTCGTATACGGCGCGTTGCACCGCGGTGAACTTGCCGCTGACAGGAAAAGTGCGGGTGATATCCGACGCGTAGTAGTCATGTTCACAGCCTGCATCCAGCAGCAACAGATCGCCCTCGCACAGCTGCTGATCGTTGTCGCGGTAATGCATGACGCAAGCATTGGCACCGCCGCCCACGATGGGATGATAAGAGAGATCTGCGTTGTGCGAGCGGAACTCGTGCAGCAACTCCGCCATGACTTCGTACTCCATGCGTCCGGGACGCGCAAAGCGAATCGCGCGACGATGTGCGCCGATGGCAATCTGCGCGGCTCGCCGCAGGCTAGCTTGTTCCGGACGGCTTTTGTACAGCCGCATATCGTCAAGCACGTGATTCAAAGCCACGAATTCCTGCAGCCCGCCGGTCCCCTGCCGCGACTGTACCCGCAGTCCGTTTACCCAGCTCAAGATACGCGGGTCAAAATCCGGGTGCGTGCCCATGGAATAGAATATCTGCGAGCGCTGTTCCATCAATCCAGGCAGTATTTCGTCGATGTCCTCGATCGGGAAAGCATCATCGGCTGCGTAGCGCTCGACCGCACCTTCGGTACCCGCGCGGGCACCGTCCCACCACTCCCGCAAGGCATCATGCTCGCGAACGAATAACAGATACTCCCCGGTAGGTCGTCCGGGCACCAGCACCGCCACGGCATCCGGCTCTGGAAAGCCGCTCAGATAATAAAAATGGCTGTCCTGGCGGTACGCGTATTCGATATCGCCATTGCGGTGGCGCACGGGCGCGGCGGGCAGAATCGCAATGGCCTCCCTGCCGATCATGTGCATGAACTGACGCCGCCGGCGTGCGAACTCCCTTCGATCCATTGAGTAGGACCCTGTGCTCAATGCAGCCGCTGTTGCGCCGGATACACTTGCCTGCGAAGAGGGAGCAGTTCTTCGAACACCACCTGTGCGGCGACTCGGATGAACTCGACCAATTCAGCGTAAGCCTGCTCGTTGGACTCGTCCCCTTCCGCGTCATCGCCGGTGGCACGCGAGATTTCGGTGAAATCTCGAACGATTTCGCCGACGTCGCCGCTCAAGGCCTCGAGATCGGAGATGTTTCCGGCGCCCAATCCATATAGAAAACCGGTGCACCATAATGCAAGTGCGTTGGCGCGGCCGTTCAGAGGCTGCTCGTCGTCCGGCAACAGGGGCTCGAATTCCATGCCTTGCTCGCCGAAGGACCTGGCCGTCGCGGTAAACACCCGTTCGAGAATGGCAGCAGACTGGTCAGATATCGCAGCTCCATCCGGTAGTATTTCGTTAACCCAGTCCTGCATTTTATACGGCGACACCGAACATAACGCCCCGCACAGGGAACCGTGCGCTTCCGCGGCGTCCGCCAAGCCGCCGGCGCCGGTCAATGCATCTTCAAAATCCTTGAATCGAATATCCGACATCATGATTAGGCTAATAATACCGCAGTACGGGCATAAGCCGCCCTTTGCATTGCGCTATGGAGCGCTCTATATTGGGGCCCTATGAACGAAGCCAATCCCAAGTCTGCGGTGGAACTCGAACTGAAGCGCTTGGAAAAGCGCTTGGAAGACCTCATCGTGACCGTAAGTCACATCAAAGAGGAAAATCGAGCGTTGCGCCAACGTCAAGACACCCTGACATCCGAACGCGCGATGCTGCTGCAGAAAAACGAGCAGGTGCGTGCACGAGTCGAGGCGATGATCGGCCGCCTGAAGTCGATGGAGCAAGCATGAGCGATAGTCAAGCCCGGGTGAGCGTTCGAATACTCGAAAAGGAGTATCACATCACTTGTCCCATCGAAGAGCGATCTGATCTGCTGGACTCCGCCGAATTCCTCAATATGAAAATGCGTGAAATCCGAGATAGCGGAAAAGTCGTCGGTCTGGATCGGATTGCTGTCATCGCGGCGCTCAACATGGCAAATGAATTGATTCGATTCCGCAATCGTGACACCAATCTCGATTCGGACGTCGGCGGACGCTTGCGTATCCTGCGCGAGCGCGTAGAGTCGGCCTTGGAGAAGGGTCAACAGCTGGAGCTTTAGAGGCTCGAAACTTTTAGGATCCTCCTCAACGATTAAATTTGGCGCTGCCTGCGGTGTTCGATGCGGATCGGGTTACCTCCTGACCCTAATTTTGTAAACCCCAGGGGCCAATGCTTGCTGGCAACATTGTGCAAGTCCGCTCCAAGCGGAAAGCCTTAAGTGCCGCAGTCGGCCCCACCTGTTGCTCAGGTCGGGAGCAACGGTCCAAAACGGCACATGCGGGTAGCGCCATCTCCCTCCAAGTGAAAGCGACGCTTCGTAAACTATTGCGCACTCAGCGCCGCTCCCTGAGCGCAAACCGGCATGCGGATCTCTCCTCTGCAGCCGCCGGAGCACTCATGCGGCTTCGATTGTTCAGGGCGGGCAAACGCGTTGCGCTTTATCTGCCCTTCGATCGCGAATTGGACACCGCTGCCTTGATCGACGCGGCGCGCCGGCGGCGGGTGCAGCTTTTCGTTCCCGTCATCATTGATCGTCGCCATTGCCGGCTGCGCTTCTATCCTCTGAAGGGCGAGACCCGCCCGGGGGTGTTTGGAATTTCAATTCCACGCTTGCGCGCCACCCCCGTCTTATCGCAATGGCTGGATCTCATCGTCATACCCTTGGTGGGAGTCGATAGCGGCGGAAGGCGCTTAGGCATGGGAGGCGGGTACTATGATCGCGCTCTGGCATTCCGGCGTCGGCGAACGATTTGTATGGCCCGCATTTGGTGGGCCTTGCCTTTGATTGTCAGCGCACCGACGCGGACTTCGCGGAAAGTTGGGACGTAAGATTGGATTTGTTGGCTACCGAATCGGGAGTGGAACATTTCGTATGAACCATTGGCTCTTCAAATCAGAACCCGGCAGCTTCAGCATCGATGATCTCGGCAAGGTTGCGAAACAAACTACCACCTGGGATGGCGTGCGCAATTACCAGGCGCGCAACATGCTGCGCGACTCCATTAAGAAGGGCGATTTGGCCTTTTTCTATCATTCGAGCTGCGCGGTGCCTGGTATCGCAGGCATCGTCAGCATCGCCCGAGGAGGCTATCCTGATCCGACCGCCTTCGACCGCAAGCATCATCACTTCGATCCGGACTCGCGCCAAGAGGCACCTTCCTGGTTCGCCGTCGATGTGAAGCTGGAGAGCAAGTTCGGTCGCATCATCACGCTCGATGAACTGCGCGCACACGCCGCAAAGAAGCTTCAGGATTTTGTTTTGCTGCGCCGTGGGAACCGCTTATCGGTAATGCCGGTGGCAAAAAAGGATTGGGATTTCATCCTCACCCTTGAGTGACGCTGCTCACATCGCTAGCACATTGTCGGGCCGGCACGCGAGCTATTGCTTGTAAATTAATTATTCGTGTATATACTCGGACCCCGGACTAACCCGATAACGGAGTTTCTATCATGGCAGCGAAAGCAAAGAAGGCGAAGAAGAAGGTAGCAAAGAAAAAGGCCGCTAA
>JALYIT010000008.1 GCA_030775645.1 Pseudomonadota bacterium
AGCAGGGCTTGCGCTTCGCCATCCGTGAGGGCGGTAAAACCGTCGGCGCAGGTGTGGTGGCCAAGGTTATAGCGTAGACTCCGCCACCGGATTTAGGACGGGATCGCATCGGCCCCGTTAATTGTTGCGCGAAGCGCATGACTAGGGCAGTAGCTCAATTGGCAGAGCGGCGGTCTCCAAAACCGCAGGTTGGGGGTTCGATTCCCTCCTGCCCTGCCACTAATGAGTGTCTGTAGGAACAGTGTAAGTACATGGCTGAAGTGCAAACCCCCACGGTTTCCTCGTCCAAGGATAACGGCCTGCTCGTATTGTCGATCGTCGCAATACTCGGTGGCATAGCGGCGTTTTATTGGTACGACGAACGGCCCCTGCCGCTGCGTATCGGCATGGTCATCATCGGCCTTGCTGCGGGCGCGGGATTCATGTGGCTGAGTTCTTTCGGCCGGGAATTCCTGCAGTTCGCTCAGGCGGCCCGCGTGGAGCTGCGCAAGGTGGTGTGGCCGGACCGCACTGAAACGGTCAGAACCACCTATATCGTTTTTGGTTTTGCGATCTTGATGGGCCTTTTCTTTTTCGTCCTTGACTGGGTTCTTACCTGGATGACCCGCCTTCTGGGCGGCACAACCGGTTGACGAACACGGAGCCTTCTATGTCCCTGCGATGGTATGTGGTGCACGCCTACTCGAACTTCGAGCATAAAGTCTCGGAGTCACTGAAAGAGCGGGTCAAGCGGGCCGGCCTAGAGGCTAAGTTCGGCGAAATTCTCGTGCCCACCGAAGAAGTGGTCGAAATGCGCGACGGCCAGAAGCGCAAGTCGGACCGCAAGTTCTTCCCCGGCTACGTGCTGGTGCAGATGGAAATGGATGAAGACACCTGGCACCTCGTGAAGGAAGTGCCAAAGGTGCTGGGCTTCATCGGCGGCACCAGCGATAAGCCGGCTGCCATCACCGACAAGGAAGCGATGTCGATTTTGCGCCGCGTCGAAGAGGGCGTGGACAAGCCGAAGCCAAAGGTGTTGTTCGAGCCCGGCGAAGTGGTGCGGGTGACCGACGGCCCTTTCAACGATTTCAATGGGGTAGTCGAGTCAGTCAATTACGAGAAGAACCGCCTGCAAGTGGCGGTGCAGATCCTCGGCCGCTCGACGCCCGTGGAGCTGGATTTCTCGCAGGTTGAGAAGGGTTAGTTTTTCGGTCGGGGCGCATCGCCCCGTTGAAAGTTTGCGCGAAGCGCATTGACAAGGGGAGCTGTCTGAAGGGACGGCGTTTGCACCCACAGGAGTCTTAGCGATGGCGAAGAAAGTCACGGGCTATATCAAGCTGCAGATCCCTGCAGGCCAAGCCAACCCCAGTCCGCCGGTCGGTCCGGCGTTGGGTCAGCAGGGCGTAAATATCATGGAGTTCTGCAAGGCTTTCAATGCCCAGACCCAGGCCTTGGAAAAAGGCTTACCGACCCCAGTGGTGATCACGGTGTACAGCGACCGCAGCTTTACCTTCATCATGAAGACGCCGCCCGCGTCAGTGCTCATTGCGAAGGCTCTCGGTATCCCCAAGGGCAGTGCGACACCGAATACGGCCAAAGTCGGCAAGGTAACCCGTAAGCAGCTCGAGGACATCGCCAAGATGAAGATGCCTGACCTGACGGCGAGTGATTTGGATGCGGCTGTGCGCACCATCGCCGGCAGCGCCCGCAGCATGGGTGTTGACGTGGAGGGACTCTAAAATGGGCGCGGCAGTGAAGCGAACGAAGACGTGGAAGGAAAAGTTGCCGCCGGGCAAGTCTTATCCGATCGACGACGCACTGAAACTGGTGAAGGAATTTGCGACGGCGAAATTCAATGAATCAGTGGACGTGTCCGTGAATCTAGGTGTCGACGCCACCAAGTCGGATCAGCAGGTCCGCGGCTCGACGGTCATGCCGCACGGCACGGGCAAGACGGTGCGCGTGGCGGTGTTCACCCAGGGCAAGAACGCCGATGCCGCGAAAGCGGCCGGGGCCGACATCGTGGGTTTTGAAGATCTGGCGGAAAAGGTCAAAGCCGGTCAGATCGATTTCGACGTGGTGATCGCCAGCCCCGATGCCATGCGCATCGTCGGGCAACTCGGCCAGATTTTGGGGCCGCGCGGGCTCATGCCTAACCCCAAAGTCGGCACGGTGACGCCGAACGTGGCTGAAGCTGTGAAAAATGCCAAGTCCGGCCAGGTGCGCTACCGCACCGATAAGGCGGGCATCGTGCACGCACAGATTGGACGCGCGAACTTCGAGCCGAACGCCTTGAAGGAAAACCTGTTGGCGCTGGTGAACGATCTTCAGAAGATCAAGCCGGCAACATCCAAGGGTGTGTACTTAAAAAAGATGACCCTCTCCTCGACCATGGGGCCTGGAGTCACGGTCGATCAGGCGAGCTTGGGCCTGGTCAAAATTTGATTGATCGAATTGATGGAGGGCTGCGGGGCCGCGGGGCCGCGCACTCACCGTCGAAGACCGTAGGCGAGCCTGAGGCTTTACCAAAAACCTCGGGGCTCTTAAAGACCGCCTGCGCAGATGGTGGGACCGGAATCAGGAATTGCCTGAGAAGGTCGCACCAATGAGTACGCAGTACTCAAAGGGTGGATGCAAGACGTGCAGCTCGCATCCGATGTGTGACGCTTCTCTTTAGGGGAACCTAAGATGGCACTCAAGTTAGAAGAGAAGAAAGTTGTGGTGGCAGAAGTCAACGCGGTCGCGGCAAAAGCCCTGTCCGTCGTAGGCGCAGAGAACCGTGGCTTGACCGTGACGCAAATGACCGATCTTCGTGCCAGGGCGCGCAAGGAAGGGGTCTACCTGCGGATCGTCAAGAACACGCTCGCGCGCAAGGCCTTAGCCGGCACATCTTTCGAGTGCATTTCTCCGGCGCTGAAGGGACCCATTGTTCTCGCATTCTCCAACGACGATCCAGGCGCCGCCGCCCGCATCGTCAAGGCGTTTTCTAAGGACAATGACAAACTGGTGACGACGATCGTGTCATTGGGCGGACAGCTGCTCAAGGCCGATTCGCTCGAGCGTGTGGCTGCATTGCCCACGCGCGCGCAGGCGTTATCCCAGATGTTGGGTGTACTGAAGGCGCCGATCGCGAAGTTCGTTGGTACGTTGGCTGCCCCCAACTCGAAGTTGGTACGCACGCTGGCTGCTGTTCTTGAAGCCAAGAAAAGCGGTGCGGCGCAGGCAGCGACTAATTAATCCTGATTCGGGTCAAAACCCATATTACTTTTTGGAGACGATAATGGCTGTTACTAAAGACGAAATCCTCGACTCAATTTCCAAGATGACCGTAATGGAAGTGGTCGAGCTGATCGCCGACATGGAAAAGAAGTTCAACGTCACTGCGGCAGCTCCTGTGGCCGCTGTGGCGGCGGGCGGTGGTGGTGCGGCGGCCCCGGCTGCCGAAGCGCAGACCGAGTTCACCGTGACGATGTCTGAGTTCGGCGCCAACAAAGTAGGCGTCATCAAGGTCATCCGCGAGATCACGGGCTTGGGCTTGAAGGAAGCGAAGGATCTGGTCGAAGGCGCGCCTTCGACCGTCAAAGAAGGCATTCCGAAGGCGGATGCCGAGACCATCAAGAAGAAGCTGGAGGACGCCGGAGCCAAGGCTGCTATCAAGTAGTGATTATTGCCGATACGTGCAGTTCGAGGGTTGCCGCTGAATTTTTTGCGGCGATCCTCGGCTGCGTTTTGATTTTGATTCGATCGGACGGGGTCGCTTCGACCCCATTGATTGTGGCGCGAAGCGCCTGAGGGTTACACATGGCTTATTCTTTCACCGAAAAGAAGCGCATTCGCAAGAACTTTGGTAAGCGTCCGAGCATTCTCGGCACGCCGTACCTGCTGGCAATCCAATTGGATTCGTACCGGCGATTCTTGCAGGCGGATACTGCGGAATCAAAACGCGATGAGATCGGCTTGCACGCCGCTTTCGACAGCGTGTTCCCCATTTCCAGCTATTCAGGGAATGCCACGCTTGAGTACGTGAGCTACCGCTTGGGCGAGCCGGTATTCGACGTCAAAGAGTGCCAGCTCCGCGGTCTTACCTATGCCGCGCCATTGCGCGTCAAGGTGCGTCTCGTGGTTCTCGACAAGGAAGCCAGCGGAGCCAAGAAGCCCGTCAAGGACGTGCGTGAGCAAGAAGTGTACTTGGGTGAACTGCCCCTCATGACCGACAACGGCACTTTCATCATCAACGGTACTGAGCGCGTCATCGTCTCGCAGTTGCATCGCAGTCCGGGTGTGTTCTTCGATCACGACCGCGGCAAGACCCATTCCTCGGGCAAGCTGCTGTTCTCCGCCCGTATCATTCCGTACCGCGGCTCGTGGTTGGATTTCGAGTTCGATCCGAAGGACTGCGTGTTCGCGCGCATTGATCGACGCCGCAAATTGCCCGTGACCATCATCCTGCGCGCTTTGGGCTACACCGAGGAGCAGATTCTCGACATCTTCTTCGAGAAGAACGTGTTTCATTTGTCGAAGAAGGAGATCGAGTTCGAGATCATCCCGCAGCGCTTGCGCGGCGAGACGGCTGCCTTCGAAATCCGCGTCGGCAAGAAAATTATCGTTGAAGAGGGACGCCGGATCACCGCGCGTCACGTGAAGGAACTCGAAGAAGCCGGCGTCAAGCGCCTGCCCGTTCCCACCGAATATGTGCAAGGCAAGATTCTTGCGCATGACATCGTCAACACGGAAACCGGCGAGATCCTGGCCAAGGCCAATGAAATTCTCACCGTGCCGACCGTCGCGAAACTGATCGAGAACGGCATTACCCAAATCAAAACGTTGTATGTCAACGATTTGGACCGCGGTCCGTACATCTCCGATACTTTGCGCATCGACCCGACCAAGACCCGCCTCGAGGCCTTGGTGGAGATCTACCGCATGATGCGTCCCGGCGAGCCGCCGACCAAGGATGCCGCGGAGAACCTGTTTCAGAACTTGTTCTTCAACGGCGAGCGCTACGACTTGTCGCCCGTCGGCCGCATGAAATTCAACCGCCGCGTGGGCCGCGAGGAAATCACCGGCTCGGGCGTGTTGAGCAAAGAAGACATCATCGAAGTCATGAAGACCTTGATCGATATTCGCAACGGCAACGGGCATGTGGACGACATCGATCACTTGGGCAACCGCCGCGTGCGCAGCGTCGGCGAAATGGCCGAGAACGCCTTCCGCATCGGCTTGGTTCGCGTCGAACGCGCCGTCAAGGAGCGTCTGACGATCGCCGAAAGCGAGCCGATCATGCCGCAGGAAATGATCAACGCGAAGCCGGTGGCCGCCGCGGTCAAGGAATTCTTCGGTTCCTCGCAGCTGTCCCAGTTCATGGACCAGAACAATCCGCTGTCGGAAGTCACGCACAAACGGCGCGTCTCAGCGCTCGGCCCAGGCGGCTTGACGCGCGAGCGGGCCGGATTTGAAGTTCGCGACGTGCATCCCACGCACTACGGCCGGGTGTGCCCCATTGAAACCCCGGAAGGTCCGAACATCGGCTTGATCAATTCCCTGGCCGTGTATGCACGCACCAATGACTATGGGTTCCTCGAGACCCCGTATCGGCGAGTTGCGAACGGCAAGGTGACCGATCAGATCGACTACTTGTCGGCCATCGAGGAGGGTCAGTACGTGATCGCTCAGGCGAACGCGACCTTGAACGACAAGGGCGAGTTCTCCGATGATTTGATCTCCTGCCGGACGCAAAACGAGTTCACTTTGTCGGCGCCGGACAAGATCCATTACATGGACGTCTCGCCGAAACAGATCGTCTCGGTGGCGGCATCCTTGATTCCATTCTTGGAGCACGACGATGCCAACCGTGCACTCATGGGCTCGAACATGCAGCGCCAGGCGGTGCCGACCTTGCGTTCCGAAACACCCTTGGTAGGTACCGGCATGGAACGGGCGGTCGCCATCGACTCCGGCGTCACGGTCGTGGCGCGGCGCGGCGGCAGCGTCGATTCGGTCGACGCCTCGCGCATTGTGGTTCGTGTCAATGATGATGAAACGACGGCCGGCGAACCCGGTGTGGACATTTACTCGCTGACCAAATACACGCGTTCCAACCAAAATACCTGCATCAACCAGCGGCCGCTGGTCAACGCGGGCGATTCAATCAAGCGCGGCGATGTGCTGGCTGACGGTCCCTCAACGGATCTGGGCGAGCTTGCGCTCGGTCAGAACCTGCTGGTTGCCTTCATGCCTTGGAACGGCTACAACTTCGAGGACTCCATTCTGATCTCCGAGCGCGTGGTCGAAGAAGATCGGTTCACGACCATTCACATCGAAGAGCTGACCTGCGTCGCTCGCGATACCAAGCTCGGCCCCGAAGAGATCACCGCCGATATCCCCAACGTGGGGGATTCGGCATTGGCCAAGCTCGATGAGGCGGGAATCGCCTTCATCGGCGCCGAAGTGCGAGCCGGCGACATCCTGGTGGGCAAGGTCACGCCGAAGGGCGAGACACAGTTGACGCCGGAAGAAAAGCTGTTGCGTGCGATCTTCGGCGAGAAGGCATCCGACGTGAAGGACACTTCGCTGCGCGTGCCTCCCGGCATGGATGGCACGGTGATCGACGTGCGCGTATTCACCCGCGATGGGGTGGAGAAGGATTCGCGCGCCCTCGCCATCGAGAAATCAGAGCTCGAGCGGGTGCGCAAGGACTTGGCCGATCAGCAGCGCATTCTGGAAGACGATTTGTTCCAGCGGGTTCGCGGCATGATCGAAGGTAAGGCCGCGGAAGCCGGACCCAAGAAGATAAAATCTGGTACGCAGATCGACGATGCCTACTTGGCCGACCTGCCGCGCGAGCAGTGGTTCGAAATCCGCTTCAAAGAAGAAGAGACCAACACGCAGCTGGAAACGGTGTCGGAGCGTTTGAAAGGTCAACGCAAGGCGTTCGAGAAGCGTTTCGAAGAGAAGAAGGCAAAGATCACCGCTGGCGATGATCTCGCCCCGGGCGTGCTGAAAATGGTCAAGGTGTACTTGGCGGTGAAACGCCGCGTACAACCGGGCGACAAGATGGCCGGCCGCCACGGCAACAAGGGTGTGATTTCTTCCATCGTTCCGGTGGAAGACATGCCCTACATGGCCGACGGTACGCCGGTGGATATCGTGTTGAACCCCTTGGGCGTTCCTTCACGCATGAACATCGGCCAGATTCTCGAGACTCATTTGGGCTGGGCGGCAAAGGGCCTCGGTGCCAAGATCGGCAAGATGTTGGAAGCGCAGCACGCGGTGGCGGAGCTGCGGAAATTCCTCGGGCAGGTCTACAACGAGACCGGCGGCCAGAAGGAAGACATCAAGTCGATGAGCGATGCTGAAGTCATCGAGCTTGCCAGCAACCTGAAGAAGGGCGTGCCGATGGCGACGCCGGTGTTCGACGGTGCCAGCGAGGAGGAAATCAAGAACCTTCTCACCCTGGCGGACTTGCCGACCTCGGGGCAGACCACGTTGCACGACGGACGCACAGGCGAGCAATTCGAGCGGCCGGTCACCGTCGGGTACATGTACATGTTGAAGCTAAACCACTTGGTCGACGACAAGATGCACGCGCGTTCCACGGGACCGTACAGCTTGGTCACCCAGCAGCCGCTGGGCGGCAAGGCGCAATTCGGCGGTCAGCGCTTCGGCGAAATGGAAGTGTGGGCGTTGGAGGCTTACGGCGCCGCGTACACCTTGCAGGAAATGCTCACCGTCAAATCGGACGACGTGAACGGACGTACGCAGATGTACAAAGCGATTGTCGACGGCAACCACGAAATGAAAGCCGGCATGCCGGAATCGTTCAATGTCTTGGTGAAGGAGATTCGTTCCTTGGCCATCAACATCGAACTAGAGAGCGAGGCCTAATCTATGAAAGACTTACTCAAATTATTCA
>JALYIT010000009.1 GCA_030775645.1 Pseudomonadota bacterium
AGTTGAAAGTGGGCCATATCGACGAGTCCGTGCACTATGACCCGGGCGAGTCGGTGTCCCGGCAGTTCGGCGGCAACTCGAATTGGCGCGGACCGATCTGGTTTCCGTTGAACTTTCTGATCATCGAATCGCTGCAGAAATTTCATCATTATTACGGCAAGGATTTCAAAGTCGAATGCCCGACAGGGTCTGGGCATTTCTTGACCCTCGATCAAGTAGCCACCGAACTCTCGCATCGCCTGTCGCGAATTTTCTTAAAGGATGCCCATGGCGAACGCCCGGTGTTGCGTCACCAGCCGCAACTGCAGCATGATCCACACTATCAAGATTGCATTCCCTTCTACGAGTACTTTCATGGCGACTCCGGTCGCGGCGTGGGTGCGTCACACCAGTCGGGGTGGACATCTCTGATCGCCAAGCTGCTCACGCCAAGGCCGCATCAATAAGCGACTGCAACCGCGGCCGTCCAATCATTGCCCAGTGCTCGGCAGTTCTTGGGTCACAAGATTCGTGCAGCATGCATTCATCTGGCAAGGGCCGATCATGCGAGATTTGAACATGTTGATTTCGCCGTATGGGATTTGGCGGCGGGCTGCCTGTAGGACGTGTCATGGGTGGGACCTTCGTGGTGTGGGGCCTGTCGCGCACCATGAACGAGCGCGTCACCTAAATTTGCCTCTAGGAACATAGGCGATTATTCCAGACGAAGGGTCGCTGAGGTTAAACTAGTGCACCCTTTCGAGCACCCGGCTCCAGGTCTTGCCGTCGCCGATCACCAAATGGTCGCCGTCGAGATGAAACGGCCTGCGCTGGTCGGTACCCGCGTATCCGTTGCTGATGTCGCTTTTGACATGATGAATCACAACACCTGCTGCCGCATCGACCGTGTAGGTACCCCAGTATGCGACGTAACCATTTAATAAGGCCTGCATCTGTTCCGGGGTGCAGATGGGGACAGGCAGATCATCTTTTCTACCGGGCCCAAACGTCTTGCCCGGTGCAACACACGCGGGGTTCGACGGATTGGCGATTTGAATGGCTACGTGCCCATCACCGGTGTAAACAAAAAGCCCGAGCGGCTTGTCGCCGAAGCGACGCACTGTTTGGCCGCTCTCGACATCCTCGAACGACACCAAGCGCCATGTGCCTACCAGGCCGGCGGGCGCGTGCGAGTCCGCCGCGTTGGCAACGACCACTGCAAAGAGTGCATAGAGAATCAGCATGCGTGCTGAATTTGATGGACACATAATTTCTTATCTCCTACTGCTAGATTGATAAACAGTGGCAGGGCTATTCTCGTATTTCCACGCGTAACACGCTTGGGAATTTTGTCACCCGCCGATGCACTACCTTGTCCGCTGAGTCCTTGCGCAAAGCCAAAACCGCCGTCAGTCACGGAGCAGAACTGACCGTCGCGCAGCGGCCGTTCAAACGCCCAGCCGTCAGATTACACCGCAAGCGGCGCTTAGATCGATTGCCGACAAATAGCGGAATGACGCCTCGCCGGATCGCCGACCAACACAATCTGGCCGGTAACCACATTTCCGTCGCACACAAATGCGTTGCTGTATCCTTATCGCGATGACCGCTTTGAATTAAACACCGGAGCGTCACGATTGCTGCAGGGCCAGACCGAAGCGTAGTTGGCGCAATGCCATCGCTCGGGTGAAAACGGGAGAGGAATGATGAGCAAATTGAGCTTCTTGATTGCTGCCGCTTTGTTAGGGGCCATGCCTGCGATGCCCGCAGCGACGCCTGCCGCCAAACTTGAGCCCGACCGGCATCGGGCAGCGCACGACATGTTCGAGCATCTCGTCAATACTCCGACCGTGTTTGGTCGCGGCAATGTGCCGACGTTGGCGAAATATCTTGCCGATCAATACAGGGCAGCCGGTTTTCCGCCTGACGACGTTCGGGTGATCGCCTACGAAAGCACCGATCCCGTCGGTCACGTAACCGATAAAACCGCCGCGCTTATCGTACGCTGGCGCGTGCCCGGCAAGGCTCGGGGCAAGCCGATCATGTTGATGGGACACATGGATGTGGTGGAAGCCAAACGCGAGGACTGGAGCAGCGATCCATTCGCTCTGACCGAAAAAGATGGTTACTATTATGGACGCGGCACCATCGACATGAAGGATGGCATCGTCGGCATCACGCAGGCGATATTCGACCTCCGAGCCGCTGGTTTCAAGCCAACGCGCGATATTGTGGTGTTCTTTACTGGGGACGAGGAAACCAACGGCATCGGTGCTGACAAGGGCGCGACCGAGTGGAAGAAGGACATCGATGTCGAATATGGTCTGAATGCGGATGGCGGCGGCGGTGGATTCTTTCCTGACGGGCGGCCAGTCGGCTTCCTGATGCAAACGGCGGAAAAGACATTTGCCGGATATACGTTGACAGTTCGCAACCGCGGCGGGCATTCCTCAAAGCCACGCAAGGACAATGCGATATACAGCCTCGCCCATGCATTGGACAAGATCGAGACGCACCGCTTTGAACCCATGCTGAGTGAAACCACGCGCGCCTATTTCGACGAGAGGCAGAAACAGGAGAAGGGCGCGCTCGGCGATGCGATGCGGGCCTGGCTGGCGAACCCCAAGGACGGTGCCGCCGCCGACACCATTGAGGCCGATGAAAGCGAAGTCGGCTTGACCCGGACGCGCTGTGTGCCAACCCGGCTATTCGCCGGCCATGCCGACAATGCTTTGCCGCAAGTGGCGACGGCGATGATCAATTGTCGCATCTTCCCTGGTGTCGATCCCAATGATGTCCAAAAAGACTTGACCGCCATCGTGGCCGACCCTGATGTCATCGTGTCGCGCAATGACAGCTACAGCGCGTCGCTGTCCTCGCCCCTGCGACCCGATGTGACCGCAGCTTTTTCCAAGGCGGTCCACACGCTGCATCCGGGAGCGCCGGTCTTACCAGAAATGTCGACGGGGGCAAGCGATGCCCGTCCATTCAGGGTCGCAGGCATCCCTATTTATGGGGCCAACGGCGCATGGGTTGTGGTGCCAGTCGATTTTCGTGCCCACGGCAAAGATGAGCGGCTGCCGGTAAAAGCGTTAGATGACAATGTTGCCCATTGGAAGATCCTGCTAACGGAACTTGCAGGAAAATAAGCAGCAGGGTGACAACACCCACGCATCCGATCGCAACCGGGACCGGCTCGATTGGTCTCTGCGAACCGATCATTCGCACTCGGCAGCATCGGGTCCGACACGAGTCGGACGCCGACGGGCGAGGCGCCCATCGTCGCTTGCGCGAGAGCTATATGTTGTGGCCCACCAAGCTCTCATCAGAAAGCGATCCGGGTTAAATTGACTTCGCAATTGCCGCCGTTGGCGAGTGATGGCATCGGGGACCCCGAGCCGCCATTCGCGAGCGTCTTCTTCGGGCAGTGGATTCTTAATACTTCAGTTGCCTGCCAGCACAGTTGTTTCGGGAGACGCCAGCGCATTGAAGCGAAGTTTCAACAATCGGGCGGCGACGATTAGCACTCCAAAGCCGGTTATTCCAAGCCCAGCATCTGTCAACAGCATGGCAACGGTCCCGACGCGATCATGTACCGCGCCTTCAACATACGTCGGGTAAGCGAACCCTAGATTTGTTAGCGACCATAGGGCTGCGGCTTTCGTCGATGCCGCCCCCTTGCCGATTGCCGTCACTACGATGCCAAGAAGAGTCGCGTAGCTGGCAGTTGCCAGAGCGCGATAAAAGAGTTCTACCACCAAGAAGTAGGTCGCTGTGCGTGGCGACCAAGCAAAGTCAAGCATCGCCGCGATCATCGCCCACCCGAAAAGCACGTAAGCCGTCCAAGGATTGATGCGTCTGCCAAGCCAGCCGGCAAAAATTGCGCCCGCAATACTAATAACTGCCCCGAAAGCGCCGAATAACGCCAGTAGGTCGGGGCTTACCGCCCATTCATGGGCGATCGCCCCGATCAGACCAGCTTCTGTCCCCGCCCCGAACGGGATCACGCAAAGGACGGCGATCAGGACACCCTTGGGCGTGCGAATAAAGCTCCATAGGTCAACGAGTGCCGAGAACAGTGCCGTTGGAAGCTGGCGAAGTGGCGCCGGCCGTCTCGGCAACGCAAGAAGGATCGCGGTCCCAGCGAGCGCGGCGGCGCCAACACTAAGGGCCGTGGCAACTGTCCGCCCGGACAGATGCGTCAGCAGCCAGAGTGTGCCGGCACCCCCAATCGCTTTGGCGAAGGTTCCGCCTGCGGTGTAATAGCCGCTAGCAGAGCCAAGCTGTGCGGCGCGAACATCGTATGCCATGATGCCTTTGACGGCGACTGCCGCGATCGCCGCTCCCGAGGATGAGGAGAACGCGAGTACCGTCATGAGCGGAACCGACGCAGCGTTCCAAGGGGTGAGGAGCAGCGCAGCCAGGCACGCGCACATCACCGTCGAGCCACCGACGTACCAGAGCTGCCTCGTCAAGGAGGCATCTACCATCGGTGCCCAAACGAACTCCAGCGTAAACGCGAGCGATGACGCCGCGATCATTCCAGCAGTCTGATGGACTGGCACTCCCGCTCTCACGAGACTGCTGCCCAACGCGAGCCCGACAACACCAACTGGCCACGCCGTACAGGCGTGCATGAAGAAGAACGCAAAGGGGGGACAGGTACGTCCGCGATAGTCACGCATCATTTAGATCTCATCCCCTAAGAACGCGATCCGCACCGGTCAACGGTACTATGCTTGTTGTGCTGGCTCTGCTTTCGCCTCAGTTTATCCTAGTTGGCACGTCGGCTTGCGGGCGGCGCTTCCGGACCCGTCACTTTCCGCAGTTGGCCGCTGAACTTCGATTTTGCGACGTTGAGCTTCCATGTTCCATCGATGGCATCGGCCGCGATCGCGGTGATAAGTCATTTGACGGGGCTCCGTGGCTGGCCGAGCAGGTGTCCAGTGGTGGGCGCGCAGTCGGGCCAATCTGCGACACCCAACAACTGGAAACGGACACCCTAGAGCCTCCATTCGCGAGTTGCGGACCGGAACTCTCCTGTCACCCAAATCGCGCAAGACGCACGGCGCTCTCTGTCCGTGCATTAGCAGCGGCACTGAACCGCGTTCGGTTGGCCGTGCTATCCAAAGATTAAGGAGTGCCAAATGACAAGACCGTATGCGTTCGTCTTGGTGCCGCTCATTCTGGCGCTCACGCTCGCGACGGCCCGGGGCCAGACGGCCGGCGGGCCTGAGTCGGTGGTCATCCGCAGTGGCTCGGCGACTCTACACGCGATGCTATGGCGACCGCGGGGCCGCGGTCCGTTTCCGGCCATTCAGTTGAATCACGGCAGCGGACGAACCGGCGAAGAGCTGCTGCGCCTCGGACCGTACGAGCGCAATGCCGAGACGCTCGGTCCGGTCTTCGCCCGCCATGGCTATGTATTTCTCTACGTGTATAGGCGCGGTATCGGGCCCTCGACTGATCAGGGGGAAAACGCCGTTGACCTGATGAACAAGGAATTCGCAGCGCACGGGCAAGATGCGCGCAATGCGCTGCAATTACAATTGCTGGAAGGCCGGGAGATGGCCGATGCGCGGGCTGCACTCGCATTCCTTCGAGCACGCCCCTACGTTGATGCGGGGAAAGTCGCCCTGGTCGGCCACTCGTTTGGCGGCTCGCTCACGCTGCTCATGGCCGAAACGGAGCCGGATCTGCGAGCGGTCGTGGTTTTCTCCGCAGCCGGCTATAGCTTTGATCGGTCTTCGGAATTGAGAGCACGGCTCCTGGCCGCGGTGGACCACATCGCGGCGCCAGTCTTCTTCATTCACGCCGAGAACGACTATTCCCTCTCGTCAGGCAAGGTGCTGGACGCTCGCCGCGAACTGGCCGGACAGCCGCATCGCTTGAAGATCTATCCACCCATCGGCGAAACCGTGGAAGAGGGGCACGACTTTCTTCATATCGGCGAGAGCATATGGGAGTCCGACTTATTCGCCTTTCTAGACGGAAAGATGCGCAGATGAGCGAACTTGCGAAAGACCGCACGCTTTGTCAGCTTTCGCGAAAGCCGCCACGGCCCGAGGAGCGCTCAGAGTCGAGATAAAGCTGCCCCGGTTTGGTGGACAGTTTCTCGTCTTCATCATCTTCGTTCTTTGCAGCGCTTACCAGGCGCCATCTGACCGCGCGCAAGCGTGCACTTCGAGGGGATTCGTTGAGTGACGCCGCAGAGATCGAAAACCGGGCCGCTCACCGGCCCGGTCATTTTCGCGTTCAGCCTTTATGCTCGGCCTTCCATTTTTCAACCGCGGCCATGGTGTTTCCAACGTGCTTGTCAGGATCCATTGCCGTGTATTCATAAATGATCTTGCCGTTCGGCGCGATCACGTAGGAGGTTCGATTTGCGTACTCGGGCTTGGCCGCCAGCACCGCATCGTATTGCTTGGTGATTTTCTGGTCCGGATCGGCCGCAACGGCAAACTTGTTGCGGCACTCGCTCACGGAAAACTTATTGAGCTTATCGATATCGTCGTGCGATACGCCGATCACAGTCGCGCCCAGCGATTTGAATTTGTCGGTTGCCTCGGCGAAATTGTGCGCTTCAACCGTACACCCCGGAGTGAAGGCTGCCGGATAAAAATAAAGAACTACCGGACCGCTCTTCAGCGCATCGGCCAAGGAAAATGTGAACGGTTTGCCGGCGAGGGTCGCCTGCGTGGTGAATACCGGTGCCTGAGCGCCGGGCGCGAGTGCTGCGTACAACGGCGCGGCGAGCGCCGCGCTCCCCAGGGCAAGAATCATTAAACGCTTCATGATAAGAATTCCTTGGGAGCTGAATTAGCCCAGGCGTTAGTCTGCGCCATCCGTTATGGGCTCGCAAACAATTTGTCTACACTGTGGAGGTCGCGACCGCATTTTTCAGCACCGCTTTCATCTCATCGACCACGCGCACCACGTCCTCATCCGTCATCGCAGGGAACAGAGGCAGCGTCACCGTCTCGCGCCCCACTCTCGCGGCGATGGGTGTGTCTTCGTCGCGATAGCCGGCCTCGCGATAAAATTTAAGGCTGGGGATGCTCGGATAATGCACGCCAATGCCGATCCCGCGCTCTGCCATGCGTTTCTGGAATTCGGGGCGCGTCATGCCGCGCGCGGCAAAATCGATCAGCACCTGGAACATGTGCCAGCTATGTCCGGCGTCGCCGCGCGCCGGCAATGCCACGTCCAGTCCCTGCAAGACCTCGAAGTAGCGGCGAGCCAGGATGAGCCGGCGAGCGTTGAATCCTTCCAAGCGGCGCAGCTGATCGATGCCGACTTGAGCGGCCACATCCGTAAGATTGCTCTTGGCTCCGGGAAACATCACATCGACCTCCCCTGCCGCGTTGCGCTTGATCCCGTGAAAGCGATACTGCTCGAACAGTTCAGCGGCTTGTGTATCGCCACTGCTGATCGCACCGCCTTCAATGCTGGTCATATTTTTGTTGGGGTGAAAGCTAAATACCACCAAATCCCCAAAACTGCCGATCGGCTTGCCCTTGTACTTAGAGCCGATGGCGTGCGCGGCATCTTCCACCACCCGTAAGCCGTGTTCCTCGGCCAGCCCGTAGAGCACGTCCATATCCACCGGCAACCCCGCAAAATGCACCGGCATGATGGCTTTGGTTTTTTTCGTGATCGCGGCCGGCACACGATCAAGATCGATGTTGCGGGTGTACAGGTCGATATCGACAAATACCGGCTTTGCCCGCAAGCGTGCAATCACGTTTGCGCTTGCCGCAAAGCTCATGGCCGGTACGATGACCTCATCTCCGGGGCCAATACCGGCCACTTCCAGCGCCATCTCCAGTCCGGCCGTGGCCGAGGTCATGACCCGTACCTTGCGATTGCCGGTGAGATATGCGGCCAGCGCGGCCTCAAACGCCGCCACTTTGGGGCCGCTCGCCAGTTGTCCCGACCGGAAAACCTCCGCGACGGCGGCAATGCTTTGCTCATCGATCGAGGGACGCGTGAAGGGAAGGAAAGGTTTCTTCATACGGTACTTCTCGACACCAGGACCACCCCGGTGCATATCAGGGCTATCCCCA
>JALYIT010000010.1 GCA_030775645.1 Pseudomonadota bacterium
CAGGTAGGCAAGGTGATGGGGCTCTCGATCATCGTGATGAATTCGAGCGGCATGCTGCTGGCGGGACTCGCCTGCGATTATCTAACACGGCGCGGCTTGAAGGACGCGCCGATTGTCGTGGCATTGATCTCCGGGTGCGGAATTGCGCTGCTGGGCTGCTTACCTCCGTTCATGCCGACTGTGCCGTTGATTTGGGTTGCCATTGCCGCCTCGGGCATTACTTTCAACGCGTACAACGGCGTGGGACCCATGGCTGTGAATCAAGTGACGCCGAATCAATACCGTGCCCAGGTGTCTGCCGTGTACCTGTTCGTCGTCAATGCCGTGGGTTTAGGGATTGGACCGACGCTGGTGCCGTTCCTCAACGATCATCTATTTCACGATCCGGCGAAGATCCGATACAGTCTCGTCATCGTGGTATTCAGCGCAGCGCTGACTGCCATTATCCTGTTGATGTTTGTCAGACCTATCTACAGGCAGAAACAAGACGAAGCCGCGCACTGGCAATAAACCTACTTTCGTAAAGCCGGGAAAGCGCTCGCCGAAGCGGCAGCAACGGCGCCGCAATCCCGCGGACGAGGGGGTGGGCGGTTCATCCGAGCCGGCTGCGCACGAGATCGAACACCAGTTCACTCTCGCGTGCGCAATCATCGAGTAACTGATCTATTTCGGCGGCGGCCGCGGCTGCGAAGCTGCGATCCTTGAGGGACGGAATATTGATGAAGACATTGAGCGCCGCGCTGCGCAGCGCGGTATTTGCCGCGAGCACTCCCACGCCGGCATCGCTCACCACACCCGCATAGCCTGTTCGACCGGCGCGCTTCGCGAGGGCAACGACTTGGGCGCAGGCGCGTGCGCAGGCCAGGGGCGTTTCGGTTGCCGCCGCCAGGCTTATTTGGATCGCTTCGGCACGCAGTGATTTCTCGTCGTCAGTTGCCTTCGGCAGTCTGTATGCCGCCATCAATCCGTCAAAGGCCGCAATGTCGTCGGCCACCATGGAAGTCAGAGCCGCGCGCAGTTTCTCCGATTGCTCGCGCACCGATTTCATTTCCGCTTCGGCTGCTTCGTGGCCTTTCTTACCTAGGGTTACGTTGCAGACCATGGATATCAACGCCGCACCCATTGCCCCCATGATGGCCGCTGCGCTGCCGCCGCCCGGCGTCGGAGCGCCGCTTGCCAGCTCATCGAGAAAAGTGCCGACAGGTTGTTGAATGATCATGTCCCTACCATGGTTTTGGCAATGCCGTAGATTTCCTCGGCATCAAGAACCAGATCATTCTGCTCGAACAGGCGTGCTATGCAGGCGCGATGCAGCGCGAGCTTGAGGGCACCGAATCCTAAGGCCCCGAACAGAATTTTGCCATGACTGCTCGTGCCGCGATCGCTCATTCCCACCCCTTCGATCCCCGCGGGCGGCGAGGCATTGGCGTCGGCGATCAGCTCCAACGACGGGTTGTCTTGCCACTGCTTCGCATCCAGAAGGGAAACACCGGCTGCGCCGGTTGCCAGGACAATATGCGCGTCCTTGATGGCGGCAGCGCGTTCGGCACCGGTCGGCGCCTCGATCGCTTCGACGTCGATTGCAAACCGCGATTTGATTGCTTTGCATGCTGCTTGCACGACAATGAGCTTGCGGCCCGTAATGGCGACCCGGGCGCCCTCTCGCGCCAGCAACGCCGCAGCGCGTTGACCTACCGGGCCTGATCCGGCAAGCACAATGGCGCGTTTGCCGTGAAGGCTGCGGCCGTGCGCCAGCCACGCCACTGCCGCCGACGCCGTGGTATTTGAACCGTTGCAGTCGAACATAACGGAGACACGAAACTTGCCGAAGAACTTCGCACGGATCGCACCGAGCATGGCTTCGCCCTTCAGCATGTCCGAACCGCCCACAAAGAGCGCGGTGTTTTTCTTTTCCTTGGGCGAGCGCGTAAAAATGGCGCCGTCCACCAGCCCGCCCACCTTCTCGGCGGTGACTCCGCCAAAGGATGTAATGTGATCCGCGCCGCCGTCATAGCCCACAACATTGTCAAAGACGGAAGGGAGCGCGTCGGTGTCGAACTGGTATAACAGCTTCTTCATTGGTGGAGCGATTGTAGCAAGCCGCGCCCGGCGTCAAGCCGCGGTTGTTACCAAGTGTTGCGGTTTGCCCGCTGCCCAGGCGTCGATATTGTCGATGAGCTGGTCGGCCAGAAATTGCATTGCGCCGTCGGAGGCCCACGCGACATGCGGTGTCAGAATGAAATTCGGACGCCGCAAGTCGAGCAGCGGATGACCGTCCTTAGGCGGCTCGACGGTCAGAACGTCGAAACCAGCGCCCGCGATCAATCTCTCATCGAGCGCTTGGATCAGGGCAGCTTCATCCACCAATCCTCCTCGCGCCGTATTGATGAGCAGCGCATTGCGCTTCATTTTACGCAATGCCTCGATATCGATGAGATTGCGCGTTTCCGGCAGAAGCGGGCAGTGCAGTGAGATTACATCGGACTGGGATAGCACTTCTTCGAGCGGAGTGAAGCTAACCCCGGGCATTTTAGGAGGTGCATGGTCGGCAAATAGCACGCGCATGCCGAATGCACGTCCAATTGCGGCGGTGCCTTGGCCGAGCGCACCTTCCCCGATGATGCCGAGTGTTGCTCCGTGCAAGTCGCCGATATCGTGGGTTAAAAAACAAAACTGCTCCGACCGGTTCCACACACCTGCTTCTACATCTTGCCGATAGCTCAGCAAGTTGCGCCTGAGGGCAAGGATCATGGCGAACGCATGTTCAGGTACGGTGTGCACCGCATAATTGCGAATATTGGCGACCGCGATGCCGTGCTCATTGCAGTAGGCAATATCCACGACGTCATAGCCGGTGGCCGCCACGGCGATCATTTTAAGTTGCGGAAGCTGCCGCAACGTAGCCGCCCGCATCGGTACCTTGTTGATGATGGCGATCTCGGCGCCCGCCAAGCGCGCTACGATCTCGCTGGCATCTGTTTTTGGGTGCTCGACGTAGTCGGCGGGAAACGCCAACTTGCGCACGTTGGCTTTCAACGATGCGCGATCGAGAAATACCGCGCGCATGCGCTATCTCCTAATTCTTGCGCCAATAGACTTGAGCGGCCGCCGCACCGCTGCCCGGCTCGATGTTGATGCCCGTATCGAGCATGGCCAACTCGCTTCCGGCGATAGCGCCGAGCAGCATGCACTCGTTAAGATCCCCGAGATGGCCGATACGGAACAGTTTTCCGGCGACTTTCGAGAGACCCGCGCCTAGGGAAAGATTGTAGCGCTTGTACGCCCGGGCGATGACCGCCGCGCCATCAATGCCGTTCGGCACCATGACCGCCGTGACCGTATCCGAATACCACTTCGGCGCGCTCGCGCACAGCTTGAGTTTCCATCCTTGCAGGACGGCGGCACGCGCTCCGCCTGCAAGATAGCTGTGTCGACGAAACACATTTTCCAATCCTTCTTCGGCTAGCATGCTCAACGCTTCGCGCAGCCCACACAACATCTGAAACGACGGGGTGTACGGAAAATAGCCTGAAGCATTAGCCGCGACCATATCGCCATAATCGAAATAACAACGTTTGGACTTGGCATGCTTTGCCAATTCCAGTGCTTTCGGACTAACGCAGGTGACGCCCAATCCGGCCGGGAGCATTAGCCCTTTCTGCGAGCCGCTGATGCAAACATCGACGCCCCATTCATCCATGCGAAAGTCGATACTCGCCAGCGCGCTGACCGCGTCGACAAACAACATTGCAGGGTGCTTGACGCTGTCCATGGCTTGGCGAATGGCGGGGATATCGCTGGTCACGCCCGTTGCGGTCTCGTTCTGGCACACGAGGACGGCCTTGATTTTATGCTGCCGATCCGATTCGAGCCTCGACAAGTATTCTTCGACCGGCGCTCCGTCACCCCAGGGCGTCTCCAGCACTTCCACCTCCAGCCCAAGCCGGACACACATGTCCGCCCACAGATGACTGAACTGACCGAATCGCGCGATCAGCACTTTCGCGCCCGGATCGAGACAATTAGTCAGTGCCGCTTCCCAGCAGCCGGTCCCGGAGGAGGGGAACAGAAAGGGATGACCGGCGGTGGTCTTGAAGATGGGTTTTAGGCCGTTGAGGCACGCTTTGCTAAGCTCCGGGAAGTCCGGCGACCTATGATCCGCCGACGCCACGGACATGGCTCGAAGCACGCGATCCGGAACGTTGGTCGGGCCTGGGACAAATAAGAAGTTTCGACCTGCCACAGCAATCTCCCCTAATTACGCATTGATCATGCTGCCATCAAACGACTACGTCGCCTAATCGCTGGAAAGTAAAATTTCGAGTATTCTCATCGCGGGCGTGCATCTCAATATCGCACCCTATTATACGCTTATTTCAATGATGATATATCAGATATTAGGAGAGCAACATGCGTGTCGCAATTGTAGGCCAGAAGGACTTCGGCAAGGCTGCATTGGAAGCCTTCGCGAAACGTGGCGACAGCGTTGCCGGCGTTTTTTGCGCTCCGGAGAAGCCGGGTGAGGCGGCAGATCCCCTGAGACTCGCCGCCGAACAACTTGGACTTCCGGTCTTCGCGCTGCCCTCGTTGAGGGTTCCCGAGGCACGCCAGCTATTGCGCGGCTTGAATGTGGACATCGCGGTGCTCGCCTTTGTACTTCAGTTCGTGGCCCAGGATTTTGCCAGCATTCCACGCCTGGGGACTATTCAGTTTCACCCGTCATTGCTGCCGCGTTACCGAGGTCCCAGTTCAATCAACTGGCCGATTATATTGGGCGACACGGGCACGGGTTTGAGCATCTTCAGGCCCGTTGACGGGCTCGACGAGGGTCCCGTCATTTTGCAGAAAGAAACCCCCATCGGTCCGGACGAGACGGTGGGCCAGGTATATTTCGGCCGGCTTTTTCCGATGGGCGTCGCAGCATTGCTGGAAGCCGCCGACCTTGTGGGGAGCGAGCGGGCTCTGCCGGTGTCGCAAGACGAATTTCTGGCAAGTTACGAGGGCTGGTGCCGCGATCCGGAAGCGCATATCAACTGGCATGGCCACATCGACCAGGTCTACAACTTGATACGCGGGTGCGATCCAGCGCCCGGCGCGTGGACGACATTTAGAGGCAAAAAGCTCCAGCTCTTTGATTGCCGAAAGCATTCCGCACGGAGATTTTCCGACGTCGAGGGCAAGATAGGCTCCATCACCGCGATTGCCGAGAAAAGCATCAAGATCTCAGCGCAGGGCGGTCAGATCGAGGCATTCCGGCTGCGGTATGACGGCGGAAAGAAATTACCCGCGTCGCAGTTTTGCGCTGAAGCAGGGCTAAGCATCAATACCATCGTCGGCGCATGAGACTCGCGCCTAGGGTTGGTGCCTGTAGTCAGCACCTATGGCACTGTCAGTACGATTTTGCCGATGTGGTTGGAAGTCTCCATCAGCCGGTGTGCTTCGCTCGCCTGAGCCAGCGGAAAGGTCGCAAAAATGACCGGTCGCACCTTTCCCGATGCCAGCAGTGGCCAAACGTTTTTGCGAACCGCCTCAGCTACTGCAGCTTTTTGTGCCACGGTCCGAGATCGTAGCGTTGAACCGGTGAGCGTGAGCCGTTTCGTTAAAACCGTGCCCAAGTTGATCTCGGCGCGCGCGCCGCCTAGCAAAGAAATCGTGACGACTCGGCCCTCTACCGCCGCAATGTCCAAGTTACGCTGCACATAGG
>JALYIT010000011.1 GCA_030775645.1 Pseudomonadota bacterium
GGCCATAGCGAGTGGGAACCACCCGATCCCTTTTCGAACTCGGAAGTGAAAACGCTCTGCGCCGATGCTAGTGTCGACTTTGTCGATGTGAAAGTAGGTCACTGCCAGGCTCTTAATTTGATGAAAACGAACCCTCACTGACGAAAGTTAGTGAGGGTTTTTCTTCGTTTACGAGAACTTGCCGTATTTACGGCTCTTTGATATGGTTTAGCCATATGAAGACTACGCTCGATATGGATGATAAGTTGATGCGCCGTGCCAAGCGCGAGGCCGCCGCCTCCGGGGTCAGCTTACGCACCTTCGTGGAAGACGCCCTGCGCGCAAGGATGTTGCCCACTTCAACTCCTCGGCAGCCGTTCAAACTCGAGTTGCCGATCATCGAAGGCCGACGCCCCCCGGCGGTGGACATTGCGGATCGCGATGCCTTGTACGATCTCATGGAGGGCGAGTGATTGCGCTCGATACGAATGTCTTGATCTATGCGCATCGCCGCGAATCCAATCGACATAAAATTGCGCTCGGTAAAATAACCGTCATTGCCGAGGGTGAAGCCCCCTGGGCCTTGCCGGTATTTTGCTTGGCGGAATTCGTTCGTGTGGTAACGCACCTCAGGGTTTTTGACCCACCGACGCCATTACCCGACGCTTTACGGTTTCTCACCCAGCTCATGTTAAGTCCTTCGGTTCGCTTGCTGCTGCCGACGCCTAACTATGCCTCCACGTTTAACTCGGTATGTACGTCGGCAGGCGTACGCGGAAATCTCGCCTTCGACGCACAAATCGCCGCGGTTTGCCGCGAGCACGGCATCGATCAATTGCTCACAGCGGACAAGGATTTCGCACGCTTCAAGAATCTGCGAATAATTGGGCTTGAGGATTGACATCGGACGCGCGCCGTTCCATTAGATCGGACCGGCGTCCAAAATGTCTTCCGAGCGGCTTTCCCACGAATGCGTCAAGAGCAGGGGACGTTTTTCTGCAGCAACATTCCCCAGTGCCACGGAGAATTTGGGAGCTGCCGTGATACGCGTAGGCAGCGAAATCCAGTCCGCTCGGCCCAGTCTCGACACTGTTCCGGCGACGGGCGAATGGCAATTGGGGGTCCACGTGGTGTTTGAATATCGTGCTTCCAATGAATCACGGTTGCCACACCATCGTCGCGAAGAATCCGATGAGCCTCGCACAGCAGGTCGAGTGGGTCTTCGATATGCAAAATGTTGAACAACATGACCAAGCTCACCGACCCCTCGGGTCGCCCACTTCCCGCGGTCACGAAGTCGCGCTGTTCGACAATGATATTGCACGCGCCCACGTGGGCCGAACGGGCTGAGGTTGCCCCGACCATCGTAGGATCGATGTCCAATGCATAAAGGGTGCCGGATACCCGCGGAGCCAAAGCAACGGTGAAGGTGCCGTATCCGCAGCCGAATTCCACCGCATCGCCGCGTACGCTTTGACATCCCAGCGCGTCGAAAAGATCGGCAGGTGAGCCAAAGAAACTCTCCCACAATTTCACCGGCGGCATTCCGCTGTCTCGGCCTTTTGCCACTGCGATCTCCACAGCCCGCCCTTGCGATGGTATGGCAAGCGACTCGACGAATCATCGCACAGCGCGCGTCCGGCGACCCGCTCGTGACTTTTGAATGCTCGGGTTTATGGTACGGTAGCGACCATGAGTGCGAAGCCGGCGAGCGATAAAGTCGAGCCGTATGTCTTAAGGCAGCGCAGCGGGGCAGCGATGACGCTGTCGCTGAATCGCGGCGAGCACTTCAATCCGCTGTCACTAGCCATGATCACAGCGCTGCAAGCTACCCTCGATGAGATCGCAGAGGATTCCTCGATCCGAGTGATCGTGCTGCGCGGCGAGGGGCGGGGGTTCTGCGCCGGTCATGATTTAGGCGAAATGCAGCGCTTGAAAGGAGATGTTGCTCGACTTACCGAGCTATTCGAATCCTGCAATCGGCTGATGGTAACGATAACGCAACTCCCGCAGCCGGTTATCGCGCGTGTGCACGGTATCGCGACGGCCGCCGGGTGCCAGCTTGTTTCCATGTGCGACTTGGCCGTTGCGGATGAGTCTGCAAAATTCGCGATGCCGGGTATCAATATCGGGGTGTTTTGTTCAACGCCCGCCGTTGGGGTGGCGAGGAACATCGGCCGCAAACGTTCGATGGAGATGTTGCTGACGGGCGATGTGATCGCTGCCGCCAGGGCACTCGAGTGGGGGCTGGTGAATCGCGTCGTTCCATCCGATAGCCTCGATGATGAGATCCTGCGATTTACCGATCGCATCGTGGCACGCAGCGGCGCAGTCATTGCCCTCGGGAAAAAGGCTTTTTACGAGCAACTCGACTCGGGATTGGAATCTGCGTACGCGATTGCGGCCCGCGCAATGGCTCGCAACCTCGAGTTCGGAGATGCCGGCGAAGGCATTGCCGCGTTTTTTGCAAAACGCCCTCCCGGATGGCGAAACCTCTGATTGGAGAACGAGGTTGGTCTGGGGAGGCCTCCCATGACGCGACATCTGTAGGATAAGGCTCGGTTTCCAAGGTAAAGAATTACTAATAAAAACAATAAATTGAGAATTTTTGGACAACACGCGTCACTGAGGCTATAAATTACCCAATGAAACGTAATATTATTGGGTAAAAAAATGACCACCGCCCATTCCCTGTACCGCCCGCATGAGCTCGTCTTTCGTACCCAGTACGCGGAGCTCAAGGAGAGGGCCAATGCGGCCGGGACTCTGCTGGCCGGCTCGCCCGGCGGCATCTTCAAACGCGACGGCACAGGCCATGAATATTGGTACCGCGTTTATTACCCGGTTCCCAAAAAACAAGCCGAGCAATTAGTCGGATCCGTGGCCAACGAGGCCGCGTATCGAGCCATGCTCGACCGCATCGAGTTCGCGGCATGGATGAACCAACAAGTGGTGAATCTCAGAAAGCTGCAGTTTCAAGTCTCAGACAAGGGCGTGGCGAGCGTGCTGGTCGAACTGCATAACCGGCAGCTGTTCGCCGCGGGCCTCGTTCTGGTCGGCACCTTGGCCTATGTAAGCTGGCTGAATGAGTACGGCGCAATCACTGCTGCGGCACGCACTCAAGACATCGATATCGCGCGGGGCCGGTATCTGAAACTCGCTACTCCACTGTCATTCCTCGAGAGTCTCAAGGCAACCCACCTGCCGTTTACTTCTATTCCTGGGATGCCGAGTACTCAGCCGCCCACGTCAATAAAGTTGCCGGGAAGAGAAGGATTGCGCATCGATCTGCTGGCGCCGGGGGCTCTTATCGGCGAAACAATCGAGGTGCCTGAGCTTGAGTGGCACGCTCAAACCATTCCGCACTACGACTACTTGCTGAGGGAAACTCGTGAGGCTGCGGTCTTGGCCGGCGGCCACTGCATTCCGGTAGTCCTGCCGAGTGCGGAGCGCATGATTTGGCACAAGCTGTATGCCAGCACGCACCGCATCCATTCTCCCGCCAAGGCGCAAAAGGACTTGGTGCAGGCGGCCACGCTCGCGGCCCTGGTGGTCGAACTCGACGGCACAGTTCTGCAAGACTCGTTTGCGGCAGCGCCCGCGGACCTGCAAAAGGCAGCGCTCGCGCGAATGTCCGAGCTTGAATCGTTGCTCACGGCACATCCGCAAGTCAGACATGCGCTTGCGCAGCTTCGTTAGCTGCTCATCACTCCGCTCGATCGGCCGGATTGAGATTCTTTAAGTCCCACTTTAATGGGCGCGGTCTCCGGCATGACGCCCAGTGCCAGCAGGCCCACTAGCACGCCGCCGATCATGTACCACGCGGGCGTCAACGGATTGCCCGTCAGCCGCGTGAGCCAGGCAACGATGAACTGCGTGGAGCCGCCGAAGATGGAAATAGCCACGGCATACAAGATGCCAAGAGCGGCGGAGCGCACTCGGTGCGGGAGGGCTTCGGTGATCGCCACCAACGACGTCGAGGTCGAAAGGGTCGACGCGCACGTTAGCACCACGCAAGCAACATACAGCGCCGCACCGTTGCGCTCGCGCTCCAGCAGTGCAAAACAAGGAAAAACGGCCAGCGCCAGGCAAATCCAAGGAATGATCATGACTGGTTTGCGGCCGAACCGGTCCGAAAGCCAACCCCCGAGCGGATCGCATATGACACCGCAGAGACCGACTACGGCAGTGGCGCCAAGGGCGGTGCCGGCGGGCATGCCGAGGGTGGAATTGGCATACGTGGTCATGTAGTTGAGCAAGTAATTGGTCGTGGTAGCCGCCGCCAGCAGTGCCAATCCCGCGGCTGCTATGCGACCGTAATTGCGCAGCGTCGGCACATTTTCCGCCGCGTGCAACGGTTCCAATGTTTCGCCAAGCGTCCGGCGCAACATCAAGCCAAACGGAATGATCACCGCGCCGGCGAGCAGCGCAACACGCCAGCCCCAGCTGTCGAGGGCCGCTGCGTCCAGGGAGCCCGCGAGGCCGATCCCAACCAACCCCGCGATCATGACCGCCGCATCCGCGCTCATGGCTTGAAGAGAGATGTACAAGCCGCGTCGCAGCGGCGGCGCCGCCTCCATCAGAAACGCAGTGCTGGGTCCCACCTCTCCGCCAAGCGCAAAGCCTTGGATGAGCCTGAAGCCGACCGCGAGAATGGGCGCGATCATGCCGATGGAAGCATAGGAGGGTATCAACGGCAAACCGATCACGCCCACACCGATCAAACTGAATGAGGTAATCATGGCCGGCTTCCGGCCGACACGATCGCCGAGGCGGCCCAGCACGAATGCACCCAGCGGCCGTGTTAAGAATCCGGCGCCGAAAGTCGCGAGCGAGGCGAGCAAACTGGTACCGGGGGTATCGGAGGGAAAGAAGGTGCGGCCGATTTGCGCCGCAAAGAACGCATAGGTGACGAAGTCATAAAACTCGATCGCATTGCCAACGGCCACCGCGGCCACATGCCGCGCCGGCAATCGAATCTGAGCGGTGGTGCTGATGCGGTCTCGCTACGAGTTCATGGTGTGACCGGCAAATCGATGTAGCTCGCCGCATCCGGTTTGTGGAACACGCGCTGCGTCGCCTTCACATATTCGGCGGGCTTGGCGAAGAAAATATTGGGAACGTAGGTCTGCGGGTTGCGATCGTAGAGCGGGAACCAGCTCGACTGCACCTGCACCATGATCCGGTGTCCCTTCAGGAACACATGGTCGGCGTTGGGCAATTTCAGCTTGTATCCGACAATCTTGCCGGCGGGAATCGCCGAAGGATTGGCGGGGTCATCGCGGTAGCGTCCGCGCAGGATGTCCATCGCGATGGGCAGCTGATAGCTTCCCATTTGCACGTTGCCTGGTACCTCATCCGGGTACACATCGATGAGCTTCACCACCCAGTCGCTATCGGTTCCGCTGGTGGAGGCAAACAGGTGCGCTACCGGTTGGCCCGCGATTCGCAGCGGTGCGGTTAGCACCTCCGAGGTATATGTCAGCACGTCGGTACGATCCGATGCAAAGCGCTGGTCGTCGACCAGCCAGCGTCCCCAGGTGGAGTCGGACGCATAGGTGGGTCGAATCGGTCGAGGACGGTACGTGACGGGCTTGGCCGGATCCGAAACAAACTCATCGTAGGCTGCCGCCGCAGCCGGTGGTTTGTCGAACGATAGCGCGGCGCCGGAAGTCAAATACAACGCTGCGGACTTGTGAGGGCAGCCGCTCGCACAAGACTGGGGCCATTGATCATAACGGCGCCATTCATTGGCGCCGGTTTCGAAGGCAGTCACCGTGGCGATGTCCGCTTTCGGCGCGCCGTCTTTGAGATGGGAGTCCAAGAATGGCAGCAGCACGTGCACCCTGAACCAGCGGCCTGTGTCGCCATCGAATTTAATCGCCCCCAAAGA
>JALYIT010000012.1 GCA_030775645.1 Pseudomonadota bacterium
CCCACCTTGCGCTAACGCACGGGAAAGGGCACAACCCTTTCGGGGCTCACTGCAAATACGCGCTCTCCTTCCTTCGGCGCGATTAGAAAGCCGCCGGTGAACGATCCAAAAGAGGGCAGTATCAGGCCGCTTTTGCGCAACCAAAAAGCGGGCACGCGTGCGCTTCGCTTGCGCAGGCTTTTCAGTGCTATCACGGGGTGCAGATGTCCACTCAGCGAAAAGGCGCCGCGGCCCGCCGATACTCTGCGCATGCAATCATGGACGAAGCGGAAAGGCGCCTCGAAATAGTCACCCGCAATCCACTCGATGGAGCCGCGCCAGCCTCGCGACACACCTCGATCATGGTTGCCCGCAATCACTTGGATTTTTATGCCGGCAAGCGAGCGGGTCCAGCGCTCAAGATCGTGCGCCTCTTGGCTATCCAGAGCGAGCGGCTCATGAACGAAATCGCCGAGGATGATCAAGCGGCGTCCCTCGAATTGATCCAACAGACGTGTCAATCTCGCGCGATCCAATTCATCTGTCCCCGCGGGAACGGCGACTCCGTGTTGGTTGAAAACGCTGCTCTTGCCGAAATGAGTATCCGCCACGATTACCGCGCGGCACCGCGCCCAAAATACCGCGCGATCGCGATGCAACAGCAACTTCTCACCGCAAACAGTTAGCGAAGTCTCGGCGCTCATGTCGCCAATTTCTCCAGCCGTCGAGCTTCTCTTTCTATTCGAACTCGCCATGATTCTGTCGAGAGTGTCTGAGTTTGCAGTCGATCCGCCCATATCGGAAAGCCAAGCGGTGTTAGCCGGCGCGGTCGCTGCACGCTGATTCGCAACCGCCCCAAGCGGATCAGCAGTGTACGTAACTCCCTAAAGTCAAGCTGCGCTTCCAGAACCTCCCGCCGCGCCTGATCGAGCAACAAATTGCTTACATCGTGCCGCTCAAGCACATCAAACATAAGGCCGCTGGATACCTGCAATTGTTTCGAAGATTTGCGTTTACCAGGAGCCCCCGAATCAACCAGACCTGCTATTTGCGCGATGTCGCGAAATTGTCTGCGAGCCAAATCCGTTAGATTGATACTGATCAGCAAATCAGGCAGCAGACCCTCGACACTCAGGATACGCCGCAACGTCGATTCTTCGACCGGGAAGGGTTCTTCGCACAACAATTCGAATCCATATTCGGTGCTGGCGATCGAGAAAGTCCTTGGAGATTCGCGTGCCAAGCGACTGGCGGCCAGCGATGCCACACCTTCGTTCAAGACGCGACCGGCGAAGGGATACATCATCAAGTGAAAACCCTCGCGCGTTTGGTAGCATTCCACCAAGAGTTCATCGCGACCTGGTATTGCCGACCATTCGCTTTGCACGCGCAACAAGGGGTCGAGCGCGCGCACTTCGGGCTGATCGGACAGTCCCGCGGCATAGTCAGCCAGTAGATCGAGCACACCGAGTCCCAATGTCGTGGAAATTGGTAATCGTGCACCCTGCCAACGCGGCACATACCGGCTGCTTTTTGCCGACAGACGAACATAGGCCACGGAATCGCGAACTCGCGCCAATTTCACTGAACGCCCAGCAAACACAAAAACGTCGCCGGGACGGAGGCGGCCGACAAAGGACTCCTCAATAAATCCCAGCGTTCCGCCCTTTAGCCACTTCACTGACATCGACGCATTGCTGCTGATGGTGCCAATTGAGCGCCGATGCCGGCGGGCGATGTCCTCCGCGGCGATCACGTAGCGCGACTCGGTCAGCACCACCCGGCGAAATTGAGGATAGCCTTGTAAAGCAGAACCGCCGCGCGTGATAAAATCCAGTGTCCATTGCCATTGCTCCTGCGTTAACTCATCGAAAGCATGGGTAGCGCGCGCTTCGAGCATGACCTGGGCTGGGTCGAATCCGCCGCCGGCGGCCAGCGTCACTAGATGTTGCGCCAGAACGTCAAGCGAGAGGCGCAAGCCGTTACGCGGCTCGAGTCGCATGGCGGTCGCTGCCCGCCTCGCGGCTGCGCATTCCAACAGCTCGAAGGCGTGCGTCGGGACGATGGTCACGCGGCTGACCTGCCCCGGTTGATGACCGCTGCGTCCGGCGCGTTGCAGAAGTCTCGCAACGCCTTTCGGACTGCCCATTTGCAAGACTTGATCGACGGGCGGAAAGTCAACGCCTAAATCCAGCGACGAGGTGCAGACCACACACTTTAAGCTGCCGTCTTTTAGCCCTTCTTCGACACGGCGTCGAATTTTGATGTCGATCGATCCGTGATGCAGGGCGGTGAGGGTTAGCCAATCGAGTCGAGCAGTTATGATGGCCTGAAACCATAATTCAGCTTGCGAGCGCGTGTTCGTGAAAATCAAGGTCGTACCAGCGGCCTCTATACGCAACAAGACTTCTGGCAGCATCGAAAGTCCGAGATGACCTGCCCAAGGGAAGCGGACGATCGCAGCTGGGATACTGGCTGCAATATCGTAATGCTTAGGCTGCGAAGCGCGGATCAGCGTGCCCGGGCGCGACGGTCCGAGCAGCGTGCGCATGGCCGCGGGTAAGTCCGGAAGCGTCGCCGACATGCCCCAAATACATAACGATGGTGACAGTGTTCGGAGCCGCGAGGCCACCAACTCTAACTGTACCCCCCGCTTCGTTCCCAAGAACTCGTGCCATTCATCAACAATGAGTACCCGTACCCTGCTCAGCGCCGCCAGCATGTCGGGTCGGCTCAGCATCACTGACAGACTCTCCGGCGTCGTAACCAGCGCCTGCGGGGGCTTGGATATTTGTCGGGCGCGCAGCGCCGAAGAGGTATCGCCAGTTCTTTCCTCCACGCGCCATGTCGAATGAAGGGCCGCTAATGGCTCGCGCAAAGCAACCACCAAATCCCGGGCCAAGGCGCGCAGTGGCGTCACCCATACGACGTGAATGCCAGGGGGCGTCACTCGCGCTTCCGATTCCAGCAGCGGGCCGAACCACGCCGCATGCGTCTTGCCGGTGCCGGTTCCCGCGTTCAGCAGTCCAGAATCGCCGCGCCAATACGCACGCCACATCTCTTCTTGAAAATCAAATGGCGTACGACCCTGCTCGGCGAACCATCGCCTCGCTCTATCGAGGCGCAGCTGGGTCTGGGCGTCCACGCTAATGTTGTGCCGGCAGCATTGACTGCAAGTTGGCCAACGTGTCAGCCTCTTGAGGGCGCTTATCCAATCGCCACTGCTTGATACGCGGAAATCGCAGGGCTATACCCGACTTATGACGCGGCGAGCGCGCGATACCCTCGAAAGCGAGTTCGAACACATGTGCGGACTCGACACTCCGCACCATCCCGAATCGCTCGCGCGTATTGGCGCGTATCCACCTATCTAAGCGGCGGATCTCCTCGTCAGTGAGTCCAGAATAGGCCTTGGCGACGGGCACCAAGGTATCCCCGGCCCATACGCCAAAAGTGTAATCGGTGTATAGGTTCGAGCGGCGTCCGTGGCCGGGTGCGGCATACAACAGCACACCGTCAAAAACGTAGGGATCGATTTTCCACTTCCACCACCCACCGCGCTGACGGCCGGTTCCATACACGGATTGCCAGTGCTTCAGCATCAAGCCTTCGACGCCTCGAGTTCGCGCAGTATCGCGCTCTGCCGCGAGCAATGCCCACGATGGCGCGCCGATGGCGGGCGACAACAAAATTGTGTTATGGGTTAGCGAGCTGAGAAGCATTTTCAGCTGAGCCCTGCGTTCCTGCAAAGGCTTGGGCCGCCAATCCTCTCCTTGCCATTCCAACAAATCATAGCAGACGAAACGGGCGGGAACATCCTTCAATACCCGCGCTGAGAGAGTGCGCCGGCCGATGCGTTTCTGCAGCTGAGCAAATGGCAGCACGCCGCTCTCCCCCCAGGCCAGTATTTCGCCATCGATCACGGTGCCCGATTCAATAGCATTCGCCGCGGCGATGATTTCTGGAAAGCGGTCCGTGATAATTTCCTCGCCACGAGACCACAGGGTGCATTCGGCAGCTCTGCGTACGATTTGGCCGCGTATGCCGTCCCACTTCCACTCTGCCAGCCACTCATCACGCGCACCCAAGGATTCAACCGCCTCGAGCGACGAAGCCAAATAAAATGGATAGGGATGGCTCGCTAAGGTGCTGCTCTCATTCTGCACGAGCGCAGTCCAAAATTGCGCGCTGGGCTGCCACGCGCCGATGAGAGCGCGCTCAAGCACGGCGCGCGAATGCCCGAAAAGCTCCGCCAGCGCGCGCGTCACAAGTGCCCGCGACACACCGACCCGCAGCGATCCCGTCAACAGCTTGGTCACCAGGAAGCACTCGCGGTAAGGTAATTCATGCCACCAAACGACGATCAGTCGGCGTTGCTCCTCGCTGGTCAAATCGGTTAAAGGTAAAATTCGCTGGTGGAACCAATCGGCCAGCGATATCTGCGGAGCGGCTGCACGCATTTCCGACGCGCCTTCCGGCGCCACCAAGAGCGCTATTGTCTCGGCCAAGTCACCTATTGATGCGTAAGTTTCCTCGACCAGCCAAGGCGGCAGATGCGCTTCTTCCCCGAGCCACGTACGCAGCAATGCGGGCCGAACGCTTTGCTTCACGCGGCTACCCACGAGGACATAGAGGGCCCAGGCCGCATCAGCCGCATTGGCAGTGCGAAAGTACTCGACCATCGCGTCGATTTTCAAGCGTGTCGACGTGGTCGTGTCGAGACTGTCAAACAGCGCAGCGAACTCGCGCATTACTCCTCGCCGCCATACTCGGTTCGAAGCGCAGTTGCCGCAACGCCTTGCTCCTGAAGGAAGCGGCACAAGGCATCGGTGTATCCATGAGTCAGTAGCACCCGCTGGGCGCGCGTTTCTCTAATCGTGCGCAATAAGCTAGGCCAGTCCGCGTGGTCGGAGAGAACGAATCCGCGATCGTATCCGCGGCGGCGCCGATCGCCGCGCACTCGCATCCAACCGGAGCAAAAGCCCGAACTAGACTCGCCGAAGCGCCTAATCCACGTAGAACCCGCCGCACTGGGCGGCGCCACTATCAATGCGCCGGCATAATCGGCTTTCGCGGCGACGGTCGCGGGCAGTGTGGGCAACATCTCGATCCCGCATTGCCGGTACGCATTGACGATAGAAGCCACCGCCCCGTGCACAAATACAGGCTCGCTGGTGAAGCGGGTCAATTCAGCCAACACGCGTTGGGCTTTACCGAGCGCGTAGGCGTAAAGGATGCTCGCCAATCCGGCGCGCTTATTGGCTTGCCACCAATCAAAAATCTCGCGCGCGACCAGGTGTGTTTCCGGCCAACGGTACGCGGGCAGCGCGAAAGTGGCTTCGCTAATGAACGTGTCGCAGGAGACGACTTCAAACGGCGCACAAGTGGGATCGGCGTCCCGCTTGTAGTCACCGGAGACTACCCAAACTACGCCATCGTGCTCGATGCGCACCTGCGCGGAGCCCAGGATATGTCCGGCGGGATGCAACGAAACGCTGACGCCACCGAGGCTGCGTGCCTCGCCGTAGGGCATCGTTTCAAGATACGCACCGCCGGACAGCCGCTGCCGGGTGACGGCCTCCCCGGCGTCACTGCAAATGTAGCGGGCGCTGCCTCCGCGCAAATGATCGCCATGCGCATGCGTAATGACAGCGGTTTCGACCGGCAGCCAGGGATCTATATAGAAATTCCCAGCCTTACAGAAAAGCCCCCGCCGCGTGGCCGTTACCATATCCGCCGACGGCGGAGATTCATTCATTGTGGACCATGCGGTAGCCTGAGGCGATATTCTCTAAGTGGCCAGTGCCCTGGGGCTGCAACTCAAGTAGGTACAAGACGACGCGGGAAAGGGCCATTGGCGATGATCGCAATCCAACTCAGCGGTGGCTTGAGAGAAAGCTCGACGCTCTTCTCAGATCTTCAACAAGCGCCTCTCGCAGCCTCGCACCACGTTCGGCGTCCGCACGCAAAATACTGGAGGGATGGTAAGACGCAACCAATCGCCCACCGGACGGAAGATTCATATCCATTGCGCGCGCCGCTTCGATGGTATTACTGGAGCCGAGCAAGGCAGTAAGCGCACTCATACCCAGGGCGACGATGACGAGCGGCCTAACGAGGTCGATTTCGTTTCGCAACCATACATTACAGGCGCGGATCTCGCGTACACCGGGACGCTTGTGCAAGCGCCGCTTGCCGCGAGGTTCCCATTTGAAATGCTTGACCGCATTGGTGATGTAGATGTCCCCACGTTGCAGGCCCGCAGCCTGAAGTGCATCGTCCAATAGCTTCCCCGCCGGACCAATGAATGGCCTGCCACGTAGATCCTCTTCATCACCTGGCTGCTCTCCGACCAGCATGATTTGCGCTGATCTGGGCCCCTCGCCGTCGACCGCCTGTGTCGCATGCTTCCAAAGATCGCAAGCGCGACACAGCTGAATGCCCGCAGCGGACACCTGTGCCTGTGCCAATGAGCGCTGCAATGATTTTGCCACGGTGAAGTTTTCGTGATCGCCCTGTTTTTGACGAGCGGCAAATCGGGCAGCACCGTCGCGCATCAGGGTCGCAATCTCGGTCGCCTCCGGCAGATTGTTCCAGTAGTGCTTGGGCATTTCGCGTTGCATCGCTTTGGGGTTGATCCGCGCCACATTGCAAATCGAGCGGTAATAAGTTCGCCATAGATGCTCATTGTTATCCTCGCGCGGCCGGTCAGCGAGCGCCCGTGAAGCCGCGAAATCTATTGCCTTGGTGTCCCAGGCAGCGGCGCCATCCGGCGTTGCGATCGTCCAGCACATATTAGGAAATCGCTTCGCGAAAAAAAGCGCGCCTGGCCGCAAAATTTCGTGCTGCGGCTCGAACCATGCGAAATAGCAGAGAGTTCCGTCATCCGCAGCCATCTCGCGAAAGCGAACGAAGGCATGCATTTTGTGAAGATCGCGCCGCACCGCTCGATCCATCGTAGTGGCATTCGCAACATCAGGATCCGCAGGGTCGGCAAGCAGGCCTGGATTCTCGTACAGCACACGCCACGCGAGGCGATACATGAATTCCCAACGCGACGGGTGCCGAAAGCACGCTAAATTTTGTAACAGCGTCATGAGTACGCGCGGCAAGCATAAAGTGGCCCCCGCGGGTTGGGCGTTGCCGCGCTCGCAATCCGTAGATGCGGCAGTGATTTGGTCTGATCCGTCCCGCCACAATAGCCCTTCAGCCTTATGACCAGCTGCAAGCCACGGCCGGACCGCTCGGCGCCAGGATTCGAATGTGAACCCTTCGATCTCAGAATTCGTCATCTCGATTGACTGTTCGCTAAAAAAGACACTGCTGGCTGCCCTGCGAAATCTGTGTATTCAGCCGCTCACCGGAAATTTCAGATTTGGGTGAGTAGTCGGCAGCAACAATGAAATGGCGTGCTCGCTTCAGAGTAGCGCCCAGCGATTTCAAGTCTTGCCATCTCAGACGCCGATGGCGACGCGAGGATAGAATGCGCCCAATGACGCGAACGCCCAGACCCGGCACCCGCAACAGCTCTTCCCGCGCTGCCGTATTGACATCGACTGGAAATCGAGCTCGATTTGCAAGCGCCCACGCGGTTTTAGGGTCGAGCGAAAGACTCAAATCACCGCTTGGCAGAGAATCAGCCAATTCGGTCACTGAAAATCCATAGAATCGAAGTAACCAGTCCGCTTGATAGAGCCGGTGCTCGCGCATCAGCGGGGGGGACCGATTGGGCAGCCGCGATGACGAGTGGGGAATCGGACTGAAGGCCGAATAATACACCCGCCTCAAATTATAAGAGCTGTACAAGGTGACTGCAGTACTTAGAATCTCGATATCCGAACTCGGCTCCGCGCCGACAATCATCTGAGTGCTCTGCCCGGCGGGCGCAAATGGCGGCGCGCGTTTCCCGCCGGCTTTTGTTTCGTCAACCTTCAGGCGTATCGACGCCATGGATTTTTTGATGGACTGAACGGATTTCTCTGGCGCCAGGCTTTTAAGTGCCTCGCTACTAGGCAGCTCAATATTCACGCTCAATCGGTCGGCGTACCGTCCTGCTGTTTCGATCAACTCACTGCTCGCTTCAGGAATGGTCTTCAAGTGAATGTACCCGGCAAACTGGTGCTCCTGGCGCAGCTGGCGCGCAACTTCGATGAGCTGTTCCATGGTGTAGTCGGCGGAACGAATTATCCCGGAGCTCAAGAAAAGGCCTTCGATGTAATTGCGTCGATAAAACGAAAGCGTCAGATTTACAACCTCTTCGACATTGAAGCGAGCGCGCGGAACATCGCTTGAACGCCGATTCACGCAATAGACGCAGTCGTACAAGCAAAAATTGGTCAGCAGTATCTTAAGTAAGGAAACGCAGCGGCCATCGGGCGTATAACTGTGGCAAATCCCCATCCCCGTGGTAGACCCCATGCCCTTGCCGGGCGATGCGTATCGCTTTGGCGCACCACTGCTCGCGCACGACGCGTCGTACTTGGCTGCATCGGCCAGAATTGCAAGTTTTCGCTCCACCTCCATACTGTAATTATATACAGCTTTTGGGGGAAGTGAGTGGAATTGTTAAACGGCAGCTATTTAGGCCTCGATCATTCTCCATGGCCCAAAGCGACCAGGATTTGCCGTGCTGCTCCTGTGTTTGCCGCAGCGATTGGCCGAACGATGTTGGAATATCAGGATCTTGCCTGCGATCGCGCGCCCTGACTCATGCCGTGGCGCGAGGAGCCGCCGCGTACTTCAGATCGAGGCCGTCTTTATCCGGAGCTGGGGAAATTTTGTGTCACCGTACTTAAGATTCTATCCGGCGTTGACACGGGTTCGCTCTTTCAGCGACACCGAAAGATTCTTGATGCCGACGCCGGCCCCCGCGATGATCTCGGCGCTGCCTGAGATTGCCCTACGGCCGCGACAGTCGCCGCGCGTAATCTCTCGCGTGTGTTACTTTGAGTGCCGCTATCGACGTTACGAGGATCTTCAATGCCGGATATTACTCCGCTTTTATTGTCCGCCGTTGCGTTTGTCGGGACGCATTTTCTGCTGTCGCATCCGCTTCGCGGTCCAATGGTTAATGCAGTAGGGGAACGTGTATTTCTTATTATTTATTCCCTTACGGCGATAGGTACTCTGGTCTGGATGGTAGGAGCCTATCGAGCAACGCCCGCCTCAGCGCCCCTGTGGCCGGTCGGTGATGCGCTGTGGATTTTGGTGACGGTAATCATGCTGATGGCGTCGATTCTGTTTGTGGGATCACTGACGCGTAACCCGGCGCTGCCATCCGCAGGAGCTAAGATGAAGGCTCCGGAGACCGCGCGCGGAGTCTTCGCGGTGACGCGGCACCCGATGATGTGGGGTTTCGCGCTGTGGGGTGCGTGCCATATTCTGGTTTACCCAGTAGCAGCAAACATCGTTTTGGCATCGGCAGTGATCGTGCTCGCCTTAGTCGGGGCGACGTTACAGGATCGCAAAAAGGAAAAATTGCAACCGCTGATATGGTCCGCTTGGGAAGCGAAAACGAGCTATTGGCCTTTTGCCGCCATCATCAAAGGAACCGCGCATTTGGGTCAATTTGGCGCACACGCGATCGCGGGAGGCCTGCTTATCTGGCTTGCTGCAACTTATGCGCATAGGCCGTTCGCAGGAATCGCCGCGGGCATTTGGCGGTGGTTCTAATACCAAGCTGCTTGCCATTACCCGGACTGTTAGGCGGTGGAGCGCGTTGCAACTCGCAAGGGGATCAGCGCCTAATTTAACGTCGCGACTCTGTATTCTTGCGTTTGAAAGTATTCTTCCGCGTTCAAAACAACAGCGTAATACCCGCAGCCGGCCGATGCTTTCGCTTGATGCGCTAACAGAAGCCGAAGTAGCGGGCCAACTCAACGAGAACCTGAGATAGACTTCCCTATCGACATAAAAAAAAGAAGCGGGGAAACTTTGCTCATCATCGCACTGTCCATATTCGCAACCTTAGTAGCCGTCTTCATAGTTGCGAATTTTAAGACCCCGGAAAAAGAGCCACACCATAAGGTCGAACACCTTTTTGGAGTGGAGGACCCGCAGCTCAGGCGCGAGATGGGCATACTTCTGGGCCCGGCCATTTTGCCAAACAACCGGATTCTGGCTTTGCAGAACGGCGATGAAATTTTCCCAGCCATGCTTGCCGCAATTCGCAGCGCCCGATCCACAATAACTTTCGAAACTTTCGTCTACTGGTCGGGTGTCGTGGGCGAGGAATTCGCAGTCGCGCTGATCGAACGGGCTCAAAGCGGAATCCGCGTCCACGTAATGCTCGATTGGGTGGGCACCTCAAAAATGCCTGCCGAACTGGTTGCCCGGATGATGGCGGCAGGAATTGAGGTGGTCCGCTACCACGCGGTTCGTTGGTACAACTTGGGTAAACTGAATAACCGCACGCATCGCAAAGTGCTTGTTATCGATGGCTCGGTGGGTTTCACGGGAGGTGTGGGGATCGCCGATGAATGGCTCGGTCACGCGCAGGATCCGCAACATCGTCGCGACATGCATTTTAAAGTCGAAGGACCCGTGGTGGCGCAAATACAGGCCGCATTCTTAGATAACTGGATTAAGACGACTGGCAACGTCTTGCATGGGCACTCATACTTTCCGCCGATCCCCAGCTGCGGCGATCAGGATATGCAAATGTTTATCAGCTCCCCGAAAGGTGGGAGCGCCAGCATGCGCCTGATGTACCTCACTGCCATAACGGCCGCCGAGCGCTCGATCGATATCGAAGCGGCCTATTTTGTGCCTGACGATCTGATGAGCAGTGAGTTGATGGGAGCGCGGAAGCGCGGTGTCCGCATTCGGATTCTGCTGCCGGACAAGTATATCGACTCTCTGACGGTCAAGATTGCGTCGAAGCGCGAGTGGGGACCGTTACTTGAATGCGGCGTCGAAATCTATCTGTACCAACCCACCATGCTTCATTGCAAGATGTTGGTGTTCGATCGTTACTTAGTCTCCGTGGGCTCGACCAATTTCGATATGCGCTCGTTCGAATTAAATGACGAAGCCAGCTTGAATATTTATGATGAGAAATTCGCCGCGCAAATGAGCGCAGTGTTCGAGCGCGACCTGTGCAGTTCGACCGCCTTTACGCTAGATCACTGGCGTAACCGGTCGCTACTTCAGAGGTTTGCGGAAACAGTTATTTTGCCGATCAGGTCGCAGCTGTGATTAGGGGTGAGTTCCTTTAGGCGAGCGCGTACACCCTGCAATGTTCGAGATACGCCGCTTCATGGGCCGCAGCAAGTTCAACCACGCTCGACCAGAGCCACGATGGCGCATCGAGTCTCTTCGAACGCCGATTTCGCAAGCTAGATCTAAATTCACGTCGCGTCGCTGCATCCATTTGTCGGGCGTGTGCCCGACCGACCACACTGGCGAGATACCGAGCGGCGCTGACTGCTTCTTCGCGCGTCAATTGGTCTATTTCCAATTTCAGGTCTTGCGGCATGAGTTCCCGCAAAAACACCGAGCGCCCTAGTAGCCGCGCCGGCATCATGCGCTCGCCCAAAGCGGGCGAGAGATTACGTGCTCCCTCCACTACACGTTTTGCGTCATCTGAGGGAATTTTTGCACGCTTGGCATGGGGCGCGGCCGCGGCGGTCGCTTCCTTGATGTCGATCAGGCAGAAATCATCCTCTTTGCTTTTCCCATTGCTGATACCTAAAAGCGCCGCAAAGCGCAAACGTCCCAACGAGCTGCAACCCTTCATCCAGTAGGCAGCATCCAACACCTCGATCTTTGAATCGTCGTCTCGCGATTTAAGCGACACCACCAAGCGTCGGACAGATTCCTCGGCGAATAACGTGTCAATCGCGCGGTGTTCCTCCTTAGACAGAGGCCAGAACCGTTCACCACGTGGAATGTTGGGCTTAAGATCCCGCAGTCGCTCCTTAGCTAAGTGCTTCCACGTGCGACTCATGGCTTGCCGCATCACTACGCGGACACACTCAGGTTTCACCTCAGACGCTCCGCGTCGCGAAGGCGCGATCAGGGCGCGCTCATAGCCTTCCATCATATGTTCGAGCATGTGCGCGGTCGTCACGCCAGGCAAATCAGATCCGCGTGCTGCGGAACTCAATGACAGGGCCAAACGTATCAGGTCATGATTGGGATTGCCGATCACCGTTTGATCTAAGTCACGTATTTGTATGTGGATTTTCCCTTTCGAATCCGCGAGGGGCCCTAAATTACCCACGTGGCAATCTCCGCAGATCCACACCGGTGGGCCTTTTGGCACGATCCGGTCGGCGCCTTCGGCGAGCCATTTGTAGAACTGCACTGTGCTGCCTCTGACATAGGCATGAGCCGAGGCAGCCATTTTGGCGTTGCGCCGCTCGGTCAGGGTTCGCGCCCGCACGTTGACAGTCGGGACGCGTTTCTTATTTGATTTCATAAATATTAGGTTAGTCAAAAACCGGAAGAATATCAGCATTTATAGGCGGTTCACCTGTAAGACGCGGGCGTTTCACGGAGGAGTGTCAAATCACGGTCATAGCCAATCTTACCAATGAATTCATCTTCCAACGTCTCTACCACGAAGCCAACGGTTGCTGTGCATGAATACGGCTCCTGAAATAAAGGGCGTGCCGCGGCGGTCTATGATGTTAGGAACCCACCATTTTTGCCTTTGAGGAGATCAGTTATGCGTTCATTGACCATCACGCTGCTACTGTTCGTTGCAGCAATCGCCGCGCCTGTCGCGCGCTCCAGCGAGGTGCCTTACGACGCTACCGCGTTTGCCACCGCGTTGAAATCAGGCGCCCCGATGGCCGTGGTCTTTCATGCCGATTGGTGCCCCACTTGCCGTGCTCAGGCGCCCATTCTGGAGGAGCTCAGCCGCGAGCCAAAATTCAAAGGTGTCACCGTGTTCATTGCCGACTTCGATAAGGAACTTGCGCTTCGGCAGCAGCTTCGCGTCAACAGACAGAGCACCATCGTCGTTTTCAACAAAGGGCAGGAGCGTAAGCGCTCGACCGGAGAGACCCAACGCGAGGGTCTCGCAGCGGTCCTCTCCGCCGTCGGTGATGGTATCTAGGCAATTGTCTGATGACATTCGGGGTCGGAACGTATGGCGTGGCGTTGCTGGCGGGAATCCTGTCGACACTGTCGCCCTGCGTGCTGCCACTGATCCCGGTACTCGTAGCCTCCGCTGGGGATGCGCACCGGGGCGGAGTCTGGGCCTTGGGCGCAGGACTTGCAGTTACATTCAGCCTGGTGGGAATTTTCATTGCCACTATCGGCGCCTCGCTCGGTATGGACCCCGAAGTATTTCGCGTGGCGGGCGCCGTTCTGCTCGCCCTCTTTGGTGTCTTACTTATTTCGCAACCGTTGCAGGCGAGATTCGCATCGGCGACGGCGGGCGCCGGCCAATTTGGGCATCGTGTACTGTCCAACGTAAAGCTCGACGGCCTTCCGGGGCAGTTCGTGGTTGGATCGTTGCTCGGAATCGTTTGGAGTCCATGTGTGGGTCCGACCCTTGGCGCCGCGACGACAGTCGCGAGCCAAGGGCAGCATCTTGGCCCCATTGCGCTGCTCATGTTTGTCTTTGGTGTCGGCGCGGCAACGCCGTTAGTGGCGCTCGGATCAGTGTCGCGGGCCACCCTGCAACGCATCCGCGGCAAGCTGCTTTTATCTGGGCAACGCGGCCGCCAAGCGATCGGCGTGGCGTTGCTCGTCGTGAGCGTGCTGATTTTTTCTAAGCTCGATAAGACGCTCGAAAGCTGGCTGCTGGACCATGCGCCCGCGTGGCTTACTAGCGCCGCAGTGCATTTCTGAGTATTCCGACGACACAAGTTGCCGCGAACTCTGACTTGCGGTCACAAATCAAGAGTTCGCGTGCGATCCACTTGCTTGCCGCTAGCCGAATCAATCGTCCTTTTTCACCGTCACCTTATTTTTAACTGATACGACATGTTCGGTGTCGCGGGCGATCTGACCGGCGCGGTCGACTTCCGCTTTGGTGTGAGCTGTGCCGGTAAGCCAAACGACACCGTCGGCATCGGTATCGACGTGAATCTTAGCCGCACTGGTAATGTGGTCCGCAGCAAGCTTTGTTTTGATCTTCGCGGTAATAGCCGAATCCTTGATAAAGGTTCCCGGATGACTGCGATCTGTGTCGGTTTGGTCAGCATAACTGGTGATGGGGGCCGCAGAGCCCAGTGCCAGCAAACCCGCCAGAATGGTCGTTGTTTTCATTGGTTTAAGTCCTAATGTAATTTGGGGCAAACATACTCTTACAAATCCACTGAAGTGGCTGTCCCGCGTAGTCCCGAAACGACGTGAGCAGACTCCCACAATTCTCATTATGTCTGATAGTGAACGCTGTTTTGGGAGACACGGTATCCCTTAACTGTGGGCCAATCGATATCTGACCTCCTAGGGACTGCGATCCGCATCCGGCCGGCGGGTGTTCTCGAATACCAATATGACTTCAATCGCGGGCGAAACGGTCATGCGTTCACAAAAACCTAGATTTCTTATCCTTGCAGGTGCTCTGGCCTCGCTGCTATGTGCATCCACCGCGATGAGTGCGCCGTGGCACCAAAAATGGGGAAACGAAGTCTTCGCGGACGCGAAGCGGGGAGATCGACTTGTGCTGCTCGATCTCAAAGCAGTTTGGTGCCACTGGTGCCACGTCATGGAAGAGACGACCTACCAGGATCCACGGGTGCAGGGCTTAATCGCGCAACATTTCGTATTCGTGAGCGTGGATGCGGATAGCGACCCAGAACTTTCCAGCCGCTACGGAAATTGGGGTTGGCCGGCGACGATTGTTCTGGCGGCCGACGGGAGCGAGATAGTGAAGCGACGCGGCTATATTCCGCCCGCGCAATTCGCCTCCTTGCTGCAAGCCATCGTGGATGATCCAAGTCCCGGTCCTTCGGTCGATCCTCCCATCGCTTTAGAGCAGACTCGCGAGACTACGCTCGGCACGGCGCAGAAACACTCGTTGGAGAAGGCGTTCGACGATCTTTACGACAATCGGAACGGCGGGTGGGGCGAGGTGCACAAATTCGTGGATGCACCGTCAATGGAGTTGAGTTTCTTGCGGGCGGATGAAGGCGATGGAGTTGCAGCCCGGCGAGCCCGACAGACGCTGGACGCCAATCTCAATTTGGTCGACCCCATTTGGGGCGGGGTCTATCAGTACTCGGACGCCGTCGACTGGCGTTCTCCGCACTTCGAAAAGCTCTTATCCTTTCAGGCTGACGATTTGCGTTTGTACAGTGAAGCGTACGCGCGTTGGGCCGATCCCCGCTACTTGACCGCGGCCCAATCTTTGTATGGATACTTGACTAAGTACCTACAGGCGCGGGATGGCGGATTTTATGTCAGCCAAGATGCCGACGTTTCCCCAAAGGTTGGCGGCCACGAATTCTATTCGAAGGACGTTGAGGGCCGCCGCGCGCTCGGCCTGCCACGGATTGACTCACACGAATACACCCGAGAAACGGCTTGGGCCATTCGGGCACTCTGCCGATACTACGATGTGACAGGCAATCGCGAAGCCATCAGGGTGGCAGATCGCGCCGCCGATTGGGTGAGCAAGAACCGCTCGCGCTCCTCTGGCGGTTATCGACATGACGCAGTTGATCGCGGAGGACCATTTCTGGATGACTCCCTCTCGATGTCGCAAGCGTACCTGTCCTTGTATCAATCGACCGCCCAACGGAAGTGGCTAAAAGACGCTACGAATTCCCTGGACTTTATAGAGCGAACGCTAAGGCATGCTAACGCGGGATACATTGCCGCTCCCCGCGCTGCGAACGCTCCGGGCGTCTTTGGCCATGCGTTCCGTACACCGGAGGGGAACGCGAGCGTCGTTGAGATCGCGAGCCTTGCATACAACTACACGGGAAATCTGCACTATCGATCCATGGCGAGGCACGCCATGCGATACCTTGCCGCGTACGCCAACGCCGAATCGGAAACGTTTCACCCCGAGATTTTGCTCGCGGATCGCGAGGTGAGCAGCTCGCCGATTCACGTCACCGTCGTCGGCGCGAAGAGCGACCCGGCCGCGCAGGCCCTCCATGCTGCCGCTTTGCGCTATCCGTCGGACTATTTGCAAATTGAGTGGTGGGACCGTGCCGAAGGTGCACTGCCGAATCAGAGAGTTCAGTACCCTCAACTCGAGCGCGCTGCTGCCTTCGCCTGCACAGCAAGCGCCTGTTCGATGCCCATATACGAGCCGTCAGAAATTTCCATCGCGCTGCACCGTACACTTAAGAATTAGCCTAGCCGCAGCGAGCCTTCCTACGAGGCACTAGCAGCTGATGGCGTCAGGGCGGTGATTACGCCGCATGCGGATGTAGAATTACTTTTGTCCACCCCTTATCGCGATTATCGAAGTGCTTGTACGCTTCGGGTGCCTTGTCCAGAGGCAGTTCGTGAGAAATGATCAGCGAGGGTTCGGCCTTGTCGAAGTGAATCAGATCTCGAAGGCGTCGGTTGTACGCCTTGACATTGCACTGACCGGTGCCCATTTTCTGGCCCTTGAACCAAAACTTCCCAAAGTCGAAAGCTATTTGTCCTTTTTTTGCAAGATTGTCTTCAGCCCCGGGATCTTTTGGAACGAAGACGCCGATAACCCCGATCGTACCGGTCGCCTTGACTGCATCGACGAGGGCATTCATGGTGATGTTGGGCACTTCCTTTCCGTGGGAATTGTGGCACTGATATCCGACGCACTCCGCCCCGCAGTCGGCTCCAAGTCCGTTCGTCAACGCGCGAATTTGATCGCCCACATTATCATCCGTGTCATTTATGGGCATCGCGCCTATTTCCTTGGCAAGTTTCAACCGATCGGGCTGGCCGTCCACAATGAAAATCTGGCTAGCGCCCTGAATTCGTGCCGATAGGGCGGCCATCAAGCCGACAGGGCCTGCCCCAAAAATGATGATCGATTCCCCCGGTTTCAAGTCTGCCAGGCGCGTTGCATGCCATCCAGTCGGAAAGATGTCCGACAACATGACATAGTCCTTCTCTTTCTCGTCCGCATCCTCTGGTAGCTGCAGGCAGTTATAGTCGGCGTACGGCACGCGCAGATACTCTGCCTGGCCGCCGGAATAAGGGCCCATGCCTGCAAACCCAAACGCAGCCCCCGCCATGCCGGGCATTACCTTTGGATCGGCGCAGGTGAGGCAATAGCCGGAAAGCCCGCGTTCGCAATTCGCGCAAAACCCGCAGCCTATGTTGAATGGCAATACAACCTTGTCGCCTTTCTTGACTGAATCAACCGCCTTTCCTACTTCAACCACCTCACCAAGGTTTTCATGACCCAGAATCTTGCCCTTCTCGACATCAGTGCGGCCTTCATACATATGAAGATCCGATCCACAGATATTTGTCGTGGTGAGCTTGATCACCACGTCGGTTAGCTTCTCAAGCTTAGCGTCCGGCACTTTATCAACCGATACATTCTTAGGACCGTGGTAAACGAGTGCTTTCATGGAGATTTTCCTAACGTGGTGCAGCGCGAGTTGGTTGACTGGAGCTAGGACCTTAAACGCTAATAGCTCTTGGCGGCATGAGGCGCAACGCCGCAGCGGTCGTCAGATTGCACCTATGAAACGGGTCCATAGCGTAGTCGGCAGGCCATCGCGGCGGTAGGCAACTAAATTGCCGAAGGTGCTCACCGAGCTCCCAGCGAGCAAGCCAGACCCGTTTTGACACCAACGTGGCCTCGCGTCGTAAACCGACAACTTCGGGATCACCGCGGTCTTGCCAAGGCATCCCCCCACGATGGAAGTATTTGATTCCGACGGGCTGCGTGGCGAGAGTCTCCATGATCAATTCCTTTCGCGCAGCAGCCGCAACATTTTATGGTGTCCTCTGTACTTGTAATTCTTGCAATCATTTATTTTTGTCTTGCTGCATCCATTGGCGATGTCGGCACGTATTAGTATTCGAAAGCTACGCATTTAACTCATTGCCACTGCCATCAATAGGGGGATTTCTCATGACCTCACGCTCACTGACCGGACTCGTTTTTCTCGGGTCCGCTTGCTTGCCCTTGCTTGCCGTTGCCTCAAGTCATCGCGAGGCCCCATCTATAGCGGGCTCCCCGCGGGTTGACGGCACCGACTTTTACATGTTTCGAAGCTACGAACCAAACCGCAGCAATTACGTCACGTTTTTGGCTAATTACATCCCTTTTCAAGACCCTCAAGGCGGGCCTAATTTTTACAACATGGATGAAAAAGCTGTTTACGCCATTAACGTCGACAATGATGGGAGTGGTCGACCTGATTTGTCGTTTGAATTTCGCTTCAAGAATATGACTAAAAATTTGGCGGTTCCGTCTGGTGACAAAAAGACCCCAGTGCCGGTGATCAACATAGGTCCAGTCGATGTCGCGGGCACGAACTTGAACGTAGTGCAGAGCTACACGCTCAAGCTCGTCCGCAACGGCAATACTGAGGATGCCCAGTCCATTGGCAACGCATCAGGTGGCACCACCTTCTATAAGCCCACCGATAATATCGGTCACAAATCCATCCCGAACTATCCGGAGTATGCTTCGCATTTCATTTACAACATTGCGATTCCGGGCTGTGCAACGCCGGGCCGGGTGTTCGTCGGACAGCGCAAGGAAGGATTCTTTATCAACGTGGGCGAGATCTTCGATCTCGTGAACATGAATCCTCTCGGTCCTCGCGATGCGAAAAAGAATGATCTTTCCCTCAAAAACATTACCTCGATTGCACTAGAAGTTCCAATTAGCTGCTTAACTCAAGGCAAAGATCCCGTTATCGGCGGATGGACGACGGCCTCGCTTAGCCACTCCGAAGGTGATGATTCGGAAGAAGGCCATGGACGACAAGTCTCGCGCCTAGGAATGCCGTTGGTGAATGAAGTCGTCATCGGACTCCCCGATAAAGACAAATTCAACGCAAGCAAGCCTGCGGACGATGCGCAGTTTCTGAACTATGTCACCAATCCGTCCCTACCCGTCCTGCTGCACGTTTTGTTTGGCGATGCGGCCAAAGAGCCGGGTACTCCGCGCAACGATTTAGTTGCTGCGTTCTTGACGGGAGTCAAGGGTATCAACCAGCCGCTGCATGTAAACCCATCGGAAATGATGCGCCTTAATACCTCGATCGATCCCACACCGCCGGCAAAGCAGAACGACCTCGGTGTCCTTGGTGGGGATATGGCGGGCTTCCCGAATGGCCGACGGCCGTATGATGATGTCGTGGACATCAGCTTGCGGGTCGTCGAGGGCGCATTATGCGGTGTGGCTGGCAATTGCGGCAGCGACACGAAAGATCCGAACAAGGGCGCGCCTTATACCGACGGCGTCCGGGCGGCAGGCCCCGATGAATCAAACCTGCACCTGAGCGGTAAGATCAACCCGGATGATGTGTTTTTAAGCGCGTTTCCGTACCTTGATAATCCACTTCCTGGTTCACCGCAAGGAGCATTGGAATAAGCCAATTCGAAAAAGCTTGATGACGCGGGGGAGGCCAAGCGCGGCTTCCCCCTTTCCTTGGGCTTACCACCATTCCGCAACAGTATGCGAAGCTGTCGAGCCCGAATTGGACCGCTCCACGATTTTTCCATTCCTTTGTTCTTGTCTCTCCGTTTACTCCTGGCGCGAAAAAACGAAGATGCAGCCCTGGTGCGCCGGGAGCGCCGGAAACTTCACGTGGCACACGTCGTACTGAAACGGGGCGCCCCTCCAGAGAATCGGAACGAATACATGATTGTTCTCGCTGAACGCGGCCACCGAGTGTGAAAAAAAGTCGGTTTGCACGCTTTCAAGAAGAGTATTGGTCGCTGCATCGATGACGCCGAGAGTCGGTGGTCCTGGCGGGAGGAAACCAGAGGTGGCGTAGAAGCGATCGTCGCCGGGATTGAACCAGACTTCATCGGAGCCGGTGACCTCGGGAATGATCTTGGGAGTGGCGTAGAGGTCTGAGGCGTTCAGAATGAGAGCCGGCCCGTTCCCACAACCCACGAGCAGGTGCCGTTGCGAGCCGAGCGCGAGACCCGTGCCGGAGCAACCCGGCGTTGGATAGGTTTTAACCGTGAAAGTCTTAGGATCGATGACCGCGACCCCCACACCTGGAACATTAAGCAGGAAGTGGTGTGATTCACGGTCCCATACGGATTGCTCGATGCCACCGGCAGTGGGAAAGTAAATGTTGTGAGTAGCGTACGGCGGGACCGAAGAGATCAAAGTAACAAACGGCGTGCCTCCCCCCAGTGTCAGTAGTTCGGGGTGTCCGACGATTACCACGTGATCCTTAGGATCGAATGCGAGTTCGTCGGCGCGGCACATCGCACCAGTCGAGATGGTCGCGATGGGAGTCACGGTTGTAAAGGGCGGCTCTGCATCCTCAAGGTCGAATATTTTCACGATGCCTGGGGAGTCGGTAACCCAAAGCTTCTTGTCGTTCGTCACCAGGACACCGCTGGGACCCTGTCCTTCACGTGCGCCGCAGGTCTTGAGCGTCCCGGTCGACGTTCCGTTGAAACCAGTAATTCGCCCCAGTAAAGAACCGTTCTCGGCATTAAAAACGTCAACGGCAGAATTGGACGCGTCGGCAAGGTAGTACCGCTCCCCGCGCCGATCGACATAACTGATGTCAGCGCGGGCGAGTGGATTCGGTCCTGGATTTGGGATTACGCCAACGAGCTTTAAACCATTCTCATCGTCGCCGGCCGGATCTTCGGCATTCGCCGCAGAGACGCCGAGGAAGCCGAAGACAATTGACGCTGCTGAGACAAACCAGCTCTTTTTAATGAACATAATTTCTCTCCCCTTGGATTTTTACAGTCTTAGAGATCACGAACCGGCAACTACGAATGAGGTCTGTGAAGGTTCGGCTGCGACGGAGGCAGTTTTCGCTGCTGTCGGTTACAAATCGCTATACGCCTATGTGCGCAGGCCGTCAAAGGCGGTGGATTTTTCAAGGGGCCCGCGGGCAGTTATCTTCCCGCGGCGGTGCAACTCTTTTGATCTGCGAAATGCTGCAGCTGATCTGCGAAATGCTGCAACGCCGCTATCGTAAGCCACCGCGAAGAGGGGGTGACTCACTTGCCAAGGCGGCCCACCACACAATTTGGCTGGAGCGACGGGCTTCGGATTTCCGCTTCTAATTGAGGTCTATACTGGTCTGCGCCATGCATCCGGTGAATCGCCAATGGATGGTCAAAACGTCAGTGAGACGACGGTCGAGAGGCACGCTTGCATCCACCCAGATGGCGCTCGTCCTGATCGCGATTTGCGCTGCCAATTGAAGAGGATACGTATGAAGCCCACAGAGCTCAATGAATTTGCCACCCAGTACACGTCAGCTTGGTGCAGTCAGAATGCAGCCAGCGTCGCGGCGTTTTTCTCCCCCGCAGGTTCGTTGAAGATCAACAACGGGAGTTCCGCGATAGGTCGAACGGCAATCGCCAGTGCCGCACAGAGCTTCATGACGTCATTTCCAGACCTCGTCGTACATATGGATAGGCTCAGCGTCGATGGTGCAAAAATCGACTATCACTGGACACTAACGGGGACCAATACGGGTCCTGGTGGCACTGGGAAGGCAGTACGTATCAGCGGGCATGAGGAGTGGAGATTTGGCGTTGATGGCCTCATCGCCGAATCCAAGGGTCATTTCGATGCGGCGGATTACGACCGTCAACTGAAATCAGGTGGTACAAACCACCAAAAGTGACCACCGGTGCTGCCGGCCCAAGCCGCGACTCAAGGCGATCCAAAGTTGGAGCAAGGTACTCAGTGACTGAAAACAATTCAAAGCCGTATCCACAAGTCCTTGGCCTGACAACGCTCGCGGGCGGCTTCATTGCAATTCTCGTATCAATCGTAATCACAACCATGCCATTCCAAGCGACCAGTGCTCAGTCGATAAACCAGCTTGATCGAGAACCCGCTAATTCGGCCGGGCGTCAGGTGAGCGAGGTACTCCAACGCTTCAATCGCTTGCTGTTTGAGAAGGACATGCGGGTACTCTCCGAGTTCGCCGAGGATGCGATTCTCATCGGGTCCGAGTCTGGGGCGGTCGCAGTTGGACGCACGGAATTGAAGGCCTTTTTCGAGCGCATATACGCGGGGAGCCGGCGCTATTCATGGGAATGGAACACCATTCGCGCCCAGCAAGAGCACGAGATTATTTGGTTCTTCGCCGAGGGACAGGAAATTGTGTCTGAGGGCGCGACGGAAAAGTTGCCATACCGGTTGGCAGGCGTGGTGCAACGAATTGGCGGCCACTGGGTGTGGCGGCAATTCCATGGGTCTGAACCAACCGCAAAGTAATGGCGCAAAGGTTCGCGTCCGGCTCGGCACCAAGTGATCATCCGCTATCGGGCGGTTAGCGGCCAACGCACCGCGGACAGTGAATCCGATGAAAAAGAAGTGAATGTGTATGATAAGCCGAGCCTGACAACGACAGACATTTAGGGTGAGATCAACCATGAAAAACGTGCTTCTGTCATGCGCCGTTATTGCCGGATTTAGCTGGGCTGCCTTAGGCTGGGCCGCAACATCCGGACCAATTCCGCCAGCCACCGATCAATCTCTTGGCCGCGAGATCTTTAAAGAACTGGTCGAGATGAATACTACCCACCAGCGCGGTTCGACCGAGGCGGCTCAGGCGATTCAGCGGCGATTGCTAGGGGCAGGGTTTTTAGCGTCGGATGTGGTCGTTATTGCGCCATCCGATCGACCGGCCAAAGCCAACGTTGTCGTCCGCTACCATGGAAAAGGATCTGGCACGGCGGTGCTATTCATCGCTCACCTGGATGTTGTGGATGCAAAAGCAGAGGACTGGTCCGTCGATCCGTTTAAGCTCACAGAGAAAGATGGCTGGTTTTATGGACGCGGAACGATGGACATGAAAGATGGCGATGCGGCATTGCTCGAGACGCTGATACGACTAAAGCGTGAGCATTTTGTGCCCGATCGCGACGTCATCGCCGCTTTTACGGCGGACGAGGAGGCCGGCGGCGATGCGAACGGTCCCGCGTTCCTGCTCAAAGAGCATCGCAGCCTAATCGACGCGGGTCTCGTGCTGAGTCTCGACGGCGGTGGCGGCGACTACAAGAATGGTCAGCGGCATGTGTTCCGAGTCAACACCAGCGAGAAGGTCTACGTGACCTACACGCTGGAGACCACCAGCCCCGGCGGACACGGCTCCTTGCCCGGCCCGGACAATGCAATTTATCGATTGGCCGAGGGCTTGATTCGGCTTGAAGCCCATAAGTTTCCGGTGATGTTGACCGCGACGACGCGCGCGAGCTTCAAGCGGTTCGCTGATTTGGACGCCAGTCCGCAAAGCGCCGATATGCGCGCGGTCGCTAACGATCCGCCTGACCTCGCGGCGGCGGATCGGTTAAGCCAGATCGTGCGCCTCAACGCGCAGCTGCGCACGACTTGTGTCGCGACGCTGATTTCGGGCGGACACGCCGAAAATGCCCTCCCACAGCGGGCCAAGGCGACGATCCAGTGTCGGATGATGCCGGGCGACACAGCGGAGCACATCCAATCCGAACTGACATCGACTCTGAGCGATGCCAAGATCCGAGTGACGCTCGACGCGCCGCCCATTGTCGGCCGTGAGTCTCCACCGGACCCGAAACTCTTTGCCCGACTGACACGAGTCGTTGACTCGATGTGGCCTGGCGTACCAGTTGTGCCGACAATGGCGACCGGGTTTGGCGATGCCCGGCAAACCACCAACGCAGGCATGCCGACGTACGATTTGGGCGGACGCTGGATGGACCAGGACGAGAACCGCGCCCATGGGCGTGATGAGCGCATCGGCGTGCGCGAGTTCGATGAAAGCGTCGAATACACCTATCGCTTGGTGAAAGAGATGAGTCGGCAGACTAGCTAGATCACAACTGCTACGAGGGCGATCAGCCGCTGCTGGAATTGCCTAGATTAGGCCGCGTTGGCCAAATCGGTGGGTTCTTTTGGGTCGGTCATCATCATCGGATTCGCCCGGCGAAGACTGGGCGGAGAATCCGCAGCCTTTTTTACTTTGACAGGACCAGCGGATCTCGGCGCTGTGGTGTGCATGCTCATAGGGCGCCGGCCGCCATTTCGGCGTGCGCTACATTCGGACCAAGCAGACATACCAAAGCGGCAGCGTTAGAAAGGAAAGCGTAATACCAAGCCCCACCATCAACGAAACCAACGGCGGATTGAGTCCGTATTGGATGGCCACGATCGCCCCGCCAATCTGTGGACCCATGGCAGATTCAAATAAAGTCACACGCGTAGCCTCACCGTGCCGGGAAAGAAATCCAACATACAGGAGGGACAGCAGCAGCGGGGCCAACACCAGCTTAAAGGCAAGACCCAAGCCGAGCGACAGGCGATTCCCGCGCAAGTTTTCGAGCTGCAATTGCAGACCCACGGATAGGAGCGCTAACGGCGCAAGCGTATCACCCAATCGATGGAGAAGGCCGGTTATCCAGCTGGGATATACGACGTCGTTTAGGAAAAGGGCCAGGCCGAGCGCAATCAGCGGCGGGAACTTCACGATACGCAGAGCAATCTCACGATATGACGCTGCGCCCGACGAGTAGATGCAGGCGACCGTGATGCCCGCGGTACTGAGAACCAGGTAGGTTCCCAGTTGATCGATGAGAATGCCGATGGATAGATCCTTTACACCATAAAACGTCTCGATCATCGGCAGCCCGACGAATGAAGTATTGGCAAGACCCGCGGTAATAATCAATGCACCCGAAGTGCGCCTCGACACCTTAGCCAGGTGACCCAGCAATCGGAACACCGCAGCGCTCAGGGCAAACATGATCCACAGGCCATTAAAACGGGCCATAAGAGTTCCAGATTCAGATGTATTGCGTGAATGTTGTCGAGAATTAGCGCTGGAAGGGCAATATGGATGATGAAGCCATTGAAAGACAGGTGAGCGTTTTCAGGAACTCGGCGACTGATTCGAAGCAGCATTCCGGATATCAGACAAATCAGCAACATGGCAAAATTCGTCATGATCGAGTTCTCTCCCTGCGTTCATCGATCACCTCAAAGCGTTCCCACCGCTTGGCAATGCAGGAGGCCTAATTTCCAGAACTGCTTAACTGAGTAGACGTAACCCTCGAGTCAAACTGGACACCGTAGTCCAAAAAAACTTTGGTCCCGAGCCAATGCAGTGCGCTCTGCGCAATGCGCTCAGGATCGGGTGAGGTATTAGGCGGGCGAGTAACAGTTAGCGAGAATCAGGATAGTGTTGGGTGTGATGCGACATGTTGGCATCAGCTGCGCGAACGGGCCGTTGCCGGGGGCGACATCTCGCTTGATTTTGTCCGGGAGTTGACAACAAGATTCGGACCCACACCTGCCGGGTCTGCCGCGGCGATGCTTGCTGCGGACCGGCTTCGCGCCCTAGGCTTCCAAAATGTCCAGGTCAAACATTCCCAAGGGTCTGGAGCGCCGATTATCCTATTGGATTACGGGCAATAGTTCGCGCCGCCTACAGGCTAGATCGCTGTCTTAAGATAGGGTTTGAGCTGTGAAAAACCACGGAGTGATTTATGTCCAGTCAACCGATTGCTCAACCCAACGTGCAAAAACCTGGCAACTCTCAGCAAACCGGCGATACGAATAAAACGGATGGCCGAACACAAACTGCGCCAGCAAAAACCACGCCAGCAAATCAGCCGCGAGCCATGCCAAACCCGATTTGAGCCAGAAAAGCCACGGCTGAATTGCTCCGTGCCTTGACGGCTGGCAACGCGCCGGCCTGAGCCCTCTCTGTCGTGTCAATCCGCGTGGACTGTTGTGTCTGGATCCAGCCCGATATCAGCGGTGTGAGCCAGCAGCCGATCCTCGTCGATGTCAAGAGAGCGGCACGCGACACCATACACCAACGCGGACACGGGCAGTCCAACTAGCATTGCAATGTCGGCGCCGCCGAGCGCTGCGGCTATAGGCCCTGTATACAGAGGCGTGCTGAAGAAAGGAATCATTGCGACGAAACCGACGCCGTACGCCAGCAGTCCGCGCCAATTCCATCGCCCATACATGCCATGAGCGTTGAAGATTTCGCGGACTGAATAGTGCCCCTTGCGGACCCAGTAGAAATCGACAAGGTTGATCGCAGTCCAAGGCGTGAACAAGTACAGCAGCACGGCGAGGAAGGCGCCGAATTGTTCCACGAAATCTTGCGATGAGGCGATGGCAATCGCCGTCGCGGCGATGGCGGCGAACACCAGTGTGGCCATGCGTTTCGTCAGCGTCGGGCGGCTCGGCTTTAAGGAACCGATGACGCTCAAGAGCGTGAGCGAGGCGCCGTAAAAATTGATCGAAGTGACGGTGACCAGGCCAATCAGGAAGCACAGCAATAGCGGTTTGCCGAAGCCGGGAATTACCCCGTCAGCCACTGTACGCAACGCCGTGGCGAGTTCCATGTTCGGGTTTACGGCAGCCGCGACCGTGCCAACTAGCATGGTCCAAGCGCCGCCGATAAACGCACCGAGATACGTCCACCAAAATGACGCACTCACGCCCACCGTGCGCGGCAAGTAGCGAGAATAATCGGACACATATATGCACCATGAGACTTGATAGGAAGCAGCGGCGAAGAATTGCGCAAGAAAGGACACTTTGTGGAATTCGCCCCAGTTCAGCAGCGCCGGGGACAGAGGCGCCTTAACCACCACCGCCGCAGTGAATAGCGTTAGTGCCGCGATCAGCACATAGGCGGTCCAGCGCTGCGCAATGTGGATCAGGTCGTAGCCGATAACCGCCAAGACCAGCGACAGCACGGTAAAGCCCAGCATGATGGCACGCTTGGAATCAATGCCATACAGGGTGTGCGCGGTTTGGGCCGCAAGAATTTGGTTGAAGGCGTTGAAACCGATGTAGGCGATCAGCGCGACGCCCCACACCAGCAACGCGCCCAAATATCCGAACTGCGGACGGGATTGGATCATCTGCGGCAAGCCCAGCTGCGGGCCCTGGGTGGAATGAAACGCCATGAAAAACGTTCCAAATGCGCACCCTAGAACCACGGCGAGGGCCATCCAGGCGAAGCTGCCTCCCAGGGCGACCCCGACTACGCCGGTGGCAACAGTCGCCAAATGCGCGTCGCCGGAGAACCACACCGGCCATAGATGCCAGACCTTACCATGGCGTTCCGAAATCGGAACATAATCAATCGATCGCTGCTCGATGAATTGGCGGCCCATAGCCAGCCATCAGATAGTGAATACCCGGCTTCGTCAACGGATATCGGCCTCGTTGGTCGCAGTCGCCATCCACACGCGTGGAGCCGCCCCCAGGCTCGCCGCCAAAGTTTGCTCCCACTCGGTTTAAATATTATCATCAAGATAATAAAAGCACGGCTTTGTCATCTGGCGGAGAGGAGCGTATGAATCAAGACGTCATTATTTCCTGCGCCGTCACCGGTGACGACACAAAGGTGACCAAGAGCCCGCACTGCGCGATTACACCCGAGCAAATTGCCGCCACGGCCATCGCCGCAGCGCAGGCCGGCGCGGCCATCGTACACATCCATGTTCGGGAACCGGAAACGGGCGAGTTCAGCATGGAGACCCGCCATTACCGCGAGGTCGTCAAGCGCATCCGCGAGAGCAAGGTCGACGTGATCGTCAATCTGACCTGCGGCATGGGCGGATACATCGTCGTATCCGATGATGGCCTCAAAGGCACGCCGGGCCCTGGCAGCGACTTCGTCAGCCAGGAGGATCGCATGCGCCACGTCATTGACCTCTGCCAAGAAGGCTTGTACCGGCCGGACATTGCGACACTGGACTGCGGCAGCTTGAATTTCGGCGACAGCAATCGCGCATACGTGTCGACGCCGAATTACCTGCGCAAAGGGGCCGGCATTTGCAAGGATCTGGGTGTCAAGCCGGAATTGGAAGTATTCGATACAGGCAATCTGTCCTTCGTCAAACAGATGATCAAGGAAGGATTGCTAATCGCTCCGTCGATGATTCAGCTGTGCATGGGCATTCCATACGGCGTGCCGGCGGACGTGGGACACCTGCTCGCCATGGTCAACGCATTGCCGGACAACTGCAATTGGGGTGCGTTTGCAATCAGCCGCATGCAAATGCCTTGGGTGGCCCAGGCTGTGCTGCTCGGCGGAAACGTGCGCGTCGGGCTCGAGGATAATCTGTACTTGAGCAAGGGCGTCTACGCCAGCAACGCTCAATTGGTGGAGAAAGCCCGCACCATCATTGAGGCCATCGGTGCCCGAGTGCTGACCCCGGCCCAGGCGCGCGAGCGCCTGCAGCTACAATGAGCTCGCCGACATGACGGAACTTCCGGTCTATCACGTTAATATCGAACCGGAGTGGATCGATTTCAACGGACATGTGCGCGACGCCTATTACGCTCTGGCGGCAAGCTACGCCGTCGACGGCTTGATGGATCATTTGGGTCTGGATGCAGCCTATCGCGAAAGCACCCGCTGCACGCTGTATACACTAGAAATGCATATTCACTTCCTGCACGAAGTGAAGGATTCGGACGATCTCAAGATCGTCACTTCCATCTTGGATGTCGATCGGAAAAGAATTCACGCCGCCTTCGGGTTTGCCTGCAGCCGCCTGGCTGCTCCTGCTGCGACTGCCGACATGATGCTGCTGCACGTGCATCAGGGCAGGACACCCGTCAGTGCGCCGCTCCCGGATGCGGTGACGGAAAAACTACACGCCCTCAAGTTGTCACCCGACGCGCGCGATGCATTGGGTGCACTGTCGCGAAAGATCGAACTGCAGCATCGATAAAGACATGGCGTCGCTGGACTTACGCCGATTGATCGCGCCGCGCAGCATCGCCTTGATCGGTGCCGGTAAATGGACCGATGCCGTCGCCGCAGGCAACGCAGCGATTGGCTACTCGGGCACGATTTGGCGGGTGCATCCTTCTAGGCGCTCGACCGCAGCGATGAGCTACTACCGCTCCGTCGGCGAGCTACCCGTTACGCCGGACGCGACTTTCGTCGCAGTGCCGAATCATGAAGTGCCCGGCGTGGCGAGCACCCTCGCATCGCGTGGCGCCGGCGGCTTTGTATGTTTCAGCGCGGGCTTCTCTGAAACCGGCTCTGATGTCGGCCGAAGCTTGACAGATCAGTTGATACAGAGCGCTGGCGCCCTGCCCTTCTTCGGCCCCAACTGCTACGGCTACGTCAATTTCTTCGATCGGGTTGCCATGATGCCCGATCAAATCGTGGGTGGGGCCGTAGAACGCGGGGTGGCATTGATCTGCCAAAGCGGGACCATCGCGCTCACTTTGATGTTCAATGATCGATCGCTGCCGATCGGCTATTTGTTCACCGTGGGCAATCAAACACGGCTGGCGGTGGAGGATCTGATCGAGATTCTGTGCGAAGACCCGCGTGTGACCGCTTTTGGCCTGTATCTCGAGGGCATCAAAGATCCTGCGAAATTCGCGCGCGCCGCCGACCTGGCGAGGATGGCGCGAAAGCCCATCGCGGCGATCAAATCCGGGCGCACAGAGGCGGCTGCGCGCACCACGCGCAGTCACACCGGCGCACTCGCGGGCGCGGACCAGGTGTTTGAGGCTTTCTGCCGGCAGGCCGGCATTGCCCGTTGCGATACCTTGGCAACATTGTGCGAGACACTGAAGCTCTTCCATGTCGGCGGCCCGCTTGGCGGAAACAAGGTACTGATCATGGGCGCCTCGGGCGGCGACATGGCGATGACCTCCGACGTATCGCGCGACTTGTCATTGGAATTCTCCACCATCCCGCCCGCGCCTGCGGCCGCACTGGGCGGGCTCTTGACCGATCGCGTCACCATCGCCAATCCGTTGGATATCCATACGTACTTATGGTTTGATCCGCCCGCGCTGAAGCGAGTATTTTGCGAGGTTCTGCACGCTGGGTACGACGCGGCGGGTTTCATGCTCGACTGCCCGCCGTCGCACAAGGCTGATAGCGCCTCTTTCGACGCCGTCATTGACGTATTCATCGAAGCCTCGCGCGACGCGCCGACGCGCGCCGCATTGATCGCCTCGCTGCCCGAAACACTCGGCCCGCGCGTACGCCAGCGCTGCTTTGCAGGCGGTGTTACTCCGCTGCAGGGACAACGCGAGGCGCTCGAAGCCCTGGCGCTCGCAGGCGGCGTCGGCACAGCGTGGCGCGCCAACCCGATCGTGGAATTGAATTTGCCGCCTTCGCCTAAGGCAGGAGCGCAACAAGTTCACACGCTTGGTGAGCAGCAAGCAAAGACGGAACTCGCGGCTTTTGGGTTGACGATTCCGCGCGGCAAGATCGTGCCGGCGCACGCGGCCGCGCTGGCCGCAGCTGAACTGGGGTTTCCGGTCGTCATCAAGGCCGCGGCCGCGAATTTGGAGCACAAGACCGAAGTGGGCGGTGTGGCACTGAACATTCGATCTGCGGCCGAGGCCGCAGCGGCGGCCGAGCGATTGGGGAAACTATCCCCCATGCTACTGGTGGAGGAAATGTTCACCGATGGCGTTGCCGAGATCCTGATCGGGATCATTAATGATCCTCAATTCGGCCAAGTACTGGTTCTGGGGGCTGGCGGAGTGTTTGCTGAAATCATGGCGGACAGCGTCAGCCTGCTACCACCGTGGACTAAGGATACGATCGCGGCGGGGCTCCGCCGGCTTGACGTTGCCAAACTATTTGGCGGATATCGGGGCAAGGCAGCCGCTGATGTGGACGCGCTGATCGAGGCGGTTTTGAGCGTGGCGCGCTACGCGGCTGCAAACGTGTCAAGGTTGTTAGAACTCGATGTTAATCCCCTCATTGTTCGCCCGGCGGGCCGAGGTGCAGTCGCAGTTGATACCATGATGCGGATCAAGAAACCGAGTTAATGGGGGAAGCTACATGTCCGATGGAATCCGCACCGCCACCGAGGGCGCTATTCTTGAAGTCACGATCGATCGGCCCAAGGCGAACGCGATCGATTTGAAGGCCAGCCGCCGATTGAACCAGGTATTCACCTCCTTTCGCGACGATCCGGCTCTGCGGATCGCCATCATTACAGGCGCTGGCGAGCGATTTTTCTCTCCCGGATGGGATTTGAAGGCTGCCGCGGCCGGCGAGAAGTCCAATGAAGACTGGGGCGTGGGTGGCTTCGGCGGATTGAATTATCCCAGGAATCTCAACAAGCCCATCATAGCGGCAGTCAACGGTATCGCTTGCGGCGGGGGCTTCGAGGTGGTCCTGGGTACCGATATCATCGTGATGGAAGAGCATGCGCAGTTCGCCCTGCCGGAGATACAAGTCGGAGTGCTGGCCGATGCGGCTACTATCAAACTACGGCGCCGCATTCCCTACCACGTTGCCGTGGAGTTCTTATTGACGGGGCGGTGGATGGCTGCGGCCGAAGCCAAACACTGGGGGCTTGCCAATCACGTCGTCCCCAAGGGCGAAGGAATGAAAAAGGCGCGCGAAATTGCGCGGCAACTCGCCGCAGGTCCGCCGCTGTTGTTTCCGGCAATCAAACAACTGTTGCGCCATACCGAGATGATCCCGGAGCACGAGGCCTTCGAACTGCACGATGCGCTGGATGCGGTGCAACGCGTGGTCAGGTCTGAAGACCTCAAAGAAGGCACGCGTGCTTTCAGCGAAAAACGCAGTCCGCGCTGGAGCGGCCGCTAGCCTCCCAAGGGACGCAGCAGGCCGCGGGAAATGATGTGCCGCTGTACCTCGCTGGTCCCGTCCCAAATGCGCTCGATCCGCGCATCTCGCCAGATCCTTTCGAGCGGGAAGTCGCTCATCAAACCCATGCCGCCGTGAATCTGCAGCGCCTCGTCGGAAACCATGGCGAGCATTTCAGTGGCTTTGAGTTTGGCGATCGCCATATCCATATCCGTATCTATTTTTTTATCGCGCTTCCAGGCGGCTTCGAGGACCAGTAGCTCCGCGGCGCGCAGTTCCACCGCCATGTCGGCCAACTTGAAGCTCACGCCCTGAAATTTACCGATCTGCTGTCCGAACTGCACGCGGTCGACAGCCCAACGCTTGGACAACTCGAGCGCTCGTTCGGCACGCCCCAGGCACGTGGCGGCGACTTGCAGCCTTGACGCGCCGAGCCACCTGTTCGCAACTTCGAATCCTCGGTGTATTTCGCCGAGGATTGACGATTTGGGCACGCGGCAATTGTTGAACTCAAGAATGCTATTGGTATAGCCGCGATGCGAAACATTTTTGTAGCCGGGCCTCACCTCAAAACCCGGATGCCCCATGTCGATCAGGAACGCGGTGATTTTCTTGCGGTTGCCGTGCGCAGAGGTTTCCTCGCCCGTTGCCGCGAACAGGATCACATAATCCGAATGGTCGGCGTGACTGATGAAATGCTTCGTGCCGTTGATGAGGAAATCATCGCCCGCCTCGACGGCGAGCGTCTTCATGCTGCGCAGATCCGATCCAGCATTGGGCTCGGTCATCGCCAGGCATTCGGTTCGATCGCCGCGCACCGTCGGCAATAGATACCGCTCCCGCTGCTCGCCCTCGCAGGCCAACAGAATATTGGAGGGCCGCCCTACGCACGAGTAGTGAAGCGCGTAGTTAGCGGATCCTAGCTCTTTTTCGTAGAGCACCCAGGTGACGGTGTCCAATCCCGCGCCGCCCACATCCGTCGGCATGTTTGCCGCGTACAAGCCGGCGTCGATGGCTTTGGCCTTCAGCTCGCGTTGCAGATCTGCTCGCAAGGCGCCGGTTTCTTCCACCTCCCTTTCGTGGGGGTAGAGTTCGTTGCGCACGAAATCCCGCGTCGTTTTGATTACCAGCTGCTGTTCATCAGTGAGTGAAAACTCCATAGCGGCTCCCGTTAACCAGCTCGGCGCTTGCGCTTTTTAGCCCAGTGGCGCAGCAAATCCAATTGCAAGCGCAGTTGTTCAACCTGTGCGGGCGCCGGCCAGTCGCGCGGACTGGTGACGGCTCCGGCGGTCAAGCCATTGACGAAAGTCATCACCGATCGCAGAACCTGATCGCGCACGGCGGGCGGCCAAAGCCGCCATTCCGGCCAATGCTCGGCGAAGCAGCGCTCGTATAGGCGCAGGTACTCGCGATGCACCCAGACGTTCAGGCGCCTGAGTTTCTTGTCCGCGGATACCTGCCCCCAAAACGCCATCCAGAAGGCACATTCCGCCAACCGCTGCGCATCGATGGCGAGCGCTTCGGACAGCACATCCAAGAGAGTCGCTTCGAGGCCGTTTCGCTCGCGCGTGAGCCTTTGCTCGATGCGAAGCAAAATCAAGCGCAATGCGGCGAGTATGATTTCCTGCTTCGACTCAAAATAGTGCGCCAGCATGCCGGTGGTGTAGCCGGCGGCGCGTGCGATTCGAGCCGCGGTGGCGTGTTCGAAACCGTACTTCGCAACCACCTGACAGGCCGCTTGGGCAATTTCATCGCGGCGCTTTGCATGGTCGACGACTTTGGGCATGGCTTTGCGCGTCCAGTTAAGCTTCGAGCGTGGCGTTGCGCTGGCGCGCTGGTCCAATTGAACGACCGGCCTCATGCGGCCTGGGCAGTCCTGACTGAGCTTGTCGAATTGCATCCAGCTTGGCTCGAACGCCGGGATCGACCGCCATCGCCTTCGCCCGGACGGTGTCGACATGCAAGTGAAGCTGTTCCGCCGTGGCAATGAGTGCCTCATCGCGGCCGCGGTGCAATCGATGAAAAGCATGCAGCCGCTTGTCATCGACGGCGAGTAATTGCGTCGTGACGTAAATCGCTTCGCCAACCTTGGCTTCACCTAGGTGCCTGATGTGGCTCTCCACGGAGTAGTACATGCGTCCGGTCGCGCGGTAGGTTTCATCTGCTCCTACCCGTCGATACAGGGCGTCCATGGCATCACCGAAGACCTGGCCGTAGCGAAAGTCAGTCATGTGGCGGTTGTAGTCAATCCATTCGGGTCTCACGATGGTCTCCACGAGCCGCAGTGGCTTTCCCGGCTCACCCGCAATTGCCGTTGCGGCTGCACCGGCATCTTTGTAGAGACGCTCCTCGAGAGCACGCAGCGTCGCGCCGGCGCCCACGTTGTTTTGCCGCAGGACTTGTTGGACCGCCACCAGCGAATCGTCCCGCAAGCGCTCGAGTTCTCGGATCGACCGGCCCGCTGCCTGCGCCTGGGTGCCCTCGACCATGCGGTCGATCAACGTTTCGCTCAGCTCTGGGGCCTCGAGCTTGGTCCAAGGCCACTTCAGGCACGGTCCGAATTGCGCGAGCATATGCCGCATTCCGCTCTCGCCCCCGGCGAGGTGGTAGATGAGATTCGTCCCCATCGCCGCCCAGCGCAAACCGGGACCGTAAATGATGGATTCATCGAGTTCGCCCGTGGTCGCAATGCCGTCGTTCACGAGGTGCAGAATCTCGCGCCACAACGCCTCCTGCAGGCGATCGGTTAAATGCCCCGGTACTTCGTGCCGCACCCGAAGCGGGTGCATGCCGATATAGGTAAAAAACCTCGCGGCAGCCTCAATGGCGGCGAACGCGGTTCTCTCCCCGCCGACGAGTTCCACCAAGGGCAATAAATAGACCGGATTGAACGGGTGTGCGACTAAGAAACGCTCCGGCGCCACCATATCCCGCTGCAAGAGGGTCGGCGTGTGACCCGAAGTGCTGGATGCGATTACAACATCCGCTGCCGCGTAGCGGCTCACCTCGGCTAATATCCGCTGCTTCAAGGGCAACTCTTCAGGAACGTTTTCTTGGATAAAATCGGCGCCTTCCGCCATGGACTTCAGGTCTGTTGTAAAGGAAAGCGTGCCCTTTGGCGGCAACGGAGAAGAGGTGAGACGCGCGAGAGCCGGTTCGGCGTTTTCCACTGCGCCGCGCATCCATGCCTCCATCTCGGGTTTGACATCCGCGGCGATGACATTGATCCCGAAATGCAGCGCTCGTGCGGCCCAGCCGCCGCCGATGACTCCGGTCCCCAGAAGTCCGAGAGTCGTTACTTTGCGCATTGATATACCCCGCGAATTGCGATCTTTGTAATGTCATGAGTGTAATATAAAAAAAGGACGCCGGGCGTGAGGCGACGAACGACGGCCGCATGGGATTACGAAATCGCGCTGGCAAATATTCGAACACGTCTGGCCGAGCCATCATCTCGTATGGAAGCCAGGCTAGTCCTGCCGTTGCGAATCCCGTTACAAGGCGTGCATCAAGAAGAGCCATAACATGAAGCGGCCCATGAGGCTCTTCGCGTCTGCGCCGGTGCCTAAGAAGCAGTCCACTATGACGCGACCTCATACTCAACAAGAAGACGTAAACTTCCGCTTCGGGCATGCCTTTCAGTGTCCGCGTCAGAGCCTCCACTACGCGCCTCATTCGGCGCTGCGCGTTGCAGAGCCGCATCAATGGCGGTACGGTGATGCCGGTAGTAACCGCTCAAGGAGGGCGTCATGTCAAACAAAGACTGGTCCTGGACCAGAACTGTTCCCGCGGCGCTTCTTCTATTGATTACAGTATCGGGAGCTGGCGCTACCTCACGCGCGCTTACAGCACCTGCTTCGCCGCGGCTGTACGTACTTGACTGCGGGGCAATTCATGTCGCTGACACCGCGAGATACGAGCTTCGGCGCGATGAGGTTGAAACCTCCGAACTGGCGGTGGCGTGCTTCCTCATCGTGCACCCGAAGGGGGCACTCATTTGGGATGTGGGCGCTGTGCCGGATTCGGAGTGGCAGCCGACCGGGACAAGCATCGTGCACCCTCTTTCCCTGCCCGACGGGCAGTCTCGTGACATTACTCTCACGCGCGCCCTTGGTTCACAACTGGGCGAGATTGGCTACCCACCATCGAAGTTACGATACATCGCCTTATCTCATTACCATTACGACCACACGGCCAACGCCAATGCATTCACTCATTCGACCTGGCTCGTCAGACGCGAAGAGCGCAATGCCATGTTTGCAGCAAGTCCGCCCGGCACTGCTCGACCGGACACGTACGCTAAGTTGAAAACAGCCAAGACGATTCTGATCGAACCAGACCAATTTGACGTCTTCGGTGACAACAGCGTGATAATCAAGTTTGCACCGGGGCACACACCTGGTCACCAGATGCTGCTGGTGCGCCTGAAGAACACCGGGCCGGTTCTGCTCTCGGGAGACCTGTACCACTTTTCGCAGGAAAGGACTCTGAACCGCTTTCCCGTGTTTGAGTTTGATAAGGATCAGACCCGCCGCACTCGTCTCGAAATCGAGGATTTCTTGAAGAAGACCGGCGCATCACTGTGGATTCAGCACGACTTTATCGCCAACCGTGGCCTGCGCAAGTCACCCGCGTTTTATGACTGAGCCGATTGGCTCGGTCGAAATCTGCCACAAGTCGTCATCGCGTGCAGGGACCAACAATTGCAGCGAGCTCATGCGTTCGTAAAAGCCACCGATCCAACCGATGAGGGAGTAGATGCGGCTTAATCGGTGCGCACGTCCGTGTGCGCACATACCGTCGCGGACCCTACTGCCGGTCGAACACGAGCGTCTCGTCGCCCGTCACACCGCTTAGCTGCATGCCCGTATTGTGTATCGTGAGCGTCTTGCCGTCCGCTGATACGACACGATGCACTTGACCGACAACCTTACCATCCTTCTTGAGATCGAAGTCCCAGGTGTTCGCATCGATCTTCTTCGCGAGCGTCGAATCCACCGCGGCCCCCGCGGCCTGCTTTACCTCCTGGCCGTCGCGGTACTGCGCTTTGTTCGATGTCTCCTTGCCATCTGCGCCTGTCAGCTTCTGGTCCAGCGTGTACAGTCCATTGGCTTCCTTGTACACACGGGTGCCACCGGTCAGCGCAGCGCCCGAGCTGAACTTTGATTTCGCGATGTCAAGTTTCCAAGTGCCGACGATCGGATCTGCAGCAAAGGCAGGACCGGCAAACAACACCGCTGCTAGCATGATGAGTGAGAGAGTTTTATTCACGTTTATTCCCCTTGAGCCGTTACGTCTTTGACTTTTGTTGCGCCGCGCTCTAGTAGAAGACTAGAACAGGGGTTCGAACATGCGCGATACAGCGCCGAAGATCAAGGGGAGGCACGAGTTAGGGGTCATAGTAGGCGTGCCCAACGGGCTATCGCATCGGAAGTCAACGTCACTGCGCGGGGCGGGACGCACGCAGACCGTTGTACCGCCCGCGGCGACGGGTGGGTCAATGGCTACTCCTTATCGTGTCCTCGAGGAGATCTGTGACGTTCGGCGCAAGACACACCTACTCGCTGAAACTCGCTATTCCTGTATCGTTCATACATTTGCCTTAGAATTCGCAGAGCACATTCTTTCGTTCAGATAGGAGAGCATTATGGATACCATGCAGATCGCCAACAAGTTGGTAGCACTTTGTAAGGAAGGGAAAAATCGCGAAGCACTCGATACCCTTTTTGCAGATGAGGTCGTCAGTATCGAGGCCGGCGCAGCGCCGGGCGCCCAGCGAGAAGTGACAGGGCTCGCTGCGGTAAAAGCGAAGGGTGATTGGTGGATGGCCAATCATGAAATTCATTCCGCGAATGTGACGGGTCCGTGGCCGCACGACGAAAGATTTGTCGTTGGTTTTCAGTACGATGTCACCAATAAGCCGTCGGGCAAGCGCATGAAAATGGATGAGGTTGGTCTCTACACAATAATGAACGGGAAGATTGTTCGGGAAGAGTTCTTTTACTCTATGGGTGGCTAGCAATCGCAATGATGGGCTGACGGGATCCCTGAGCTGCGGTCCAACATAACCCTCCCGTGGGTGATGCAGCTGAGTAGGCGATTCTCCGAATCGCATTCGCTGCGGACAAATGCGATTAACTATAATGCCTTATTGAACGATCGTTCATTGGTGGACATACCAAGTATTATGCCTATCATGATGTGATACCCGATAGCATTTCCTGTTTCCGCTGAGCAGAAATATCCGCGTTGGTTTAAGTGATTCACTCCTCCGCAGACCGTCCGTCGGCAGTGGGAGATCGATAAGTGGTTGAGTCAAGTCCTTCGCACCGCGCAGAGCGTTGCCACTAAGTGGGATCCACAGTGATTCTATTCACTAACAACGGTGGGTATGACGAAAACGACACGCAATCCTGCCGAGTTCGGCGCATTTTCGGCCCACATTTTGCCGCGATGCAAGCTAACGATGCTTTTGCAAATGGCGAGCCCCAATCCGCTACCCATTTCGTCGCTTTCCTGGCCCGATCGAAGGCGAAAGAATCGTTCAAATATTTTCTCATGGAATTCCTTCGGCACCCCCTTACCTTGATCATCCATTGAAACATGCCAAGCACCCCGTTCCACCCTTGAACACAGCGTGATGCTGCCCTGCGCTGGCGAAGCCTTTAGCGCGTTGGTGAGCATGTTCAGTAATACACGTCGAAGCCAACGCGGCTCGGCGAGTATCACTCCAGATCCTACGTGCGACTGCTCGAAGTGCAAGCCATCATGTTCCAACAAGACGCGTGCGTCTTGCACGAAGTTGGAGAGGATAAGCTCAGGATCGTGCTGCTGCAGGTTGAGTTCGATTTCTCGCGCTTCGGCGCGCGAGAGGAATAATAGCTCCTCGATGATTTGACTGAGCCGGGACACTTCCTCCAGTTGCACATGCACGGACTCTTCGTTCGCGCACTAAGATCACCTTTCTCAAGCAGGCGCTCAGCCTGCAAGCGAATCATGGACAAGGGCGTCTTCAATTCATGCGAGGCCTCAGCGGTGAATCGCCGAATCTCGTCGAAAGCCTTCTCCAATCGATCGAACATCTGGTTCAAGAGCTGCGCGAGCTCCGACATTTCATCGCGCACCTTGGCAACCGGTATACGCTCGCCCAAATTGTCGGAGCCGATATGCGACGCTGTCTCGCGAATCAGCCGGACCGGACGCAAGGCCAAGCGGCTCAATCCACGGCCAATTGCTGCACTGACCGCCGCCATGACTAACAACAGCCAGATGCAGATCTCGAGGTAGTCGCTTGTGGCTTCGCGCACGCTATTGAGAGGTGTTGCAATGGTTACATCGAAGGGGCCGAGAATGAATTCCGCAACACGCAACTCGCCAATGTTGTCGATATGCGCGTTGTACACGCGCTGGCCCTTGACGTCGGGGATCTCCTGCCCGCGCAAATTGGTCGAATAGAAGATCGGCCTCACGGGACCTTTTGGGTCATCGATCGTTATGTAGAAAAGTACCGAGGCGTAGTTCGTCGTTTCGCGAATCCGCGCGTCAATGACCGCGGCATTGAGCGATGCATAGTCATCCCCTAAATGAGCTTTGATCTGCTCAAATTGGGCTCGATTTAGAAGATCAAGTCCCCTGATGAGATGATTCTGTAGCAGGAAATATCCAGCAACGAAAAGGCATATGAGAGTCAGGATCGCCGACACGGCATACCAGAACGCGAGCCTGGCGCCGATGGATCTCACAGTAATTTGTAGCCCACGCCGCGCAGTGTTTTAAATAGCGGCGGGCCCGGAATTGTCTCGAACTTGGCTCGCAGCCTGCTCATGTAAACATCCAAGAGGTTGGCCTCATCATCGTAATGCGAAGACCAACATTTTTCGCAGATCAACCGCCGCGTTAAAGTCCGGCCGGCATTTTGCATGAACATTTCGAGCAACGAAAATTCTCGGCTGGTCAAATCAACGGGATGTCCAGCCAAATGAACAGTTCGGCCGATAAGGTCCAGCTTGATGCCGCGGTGTTCAAGGATGGCTTCTTTGACGGAGGACTGGCGTCGCAACAGAGAGCGTAAACGGGCCAGCAGTTCCTCCACGCTGAACGGCTTGGAAAGATAGTCATCCGCGCCCAGATCGAGCCCCTTGATCCTGTCTTGAACCGCGTCGCGGGCACTCAAGATCAACACGGGCTCGTTAAAGCCGGATTTCCGCCACTGCTGCAGCAACTTCAATCCGTCTCCGTCCGGTAGACCAAGGTCGAGGATGATGGCGTCCGGATTTGACTCGCACAGCGCGTCACTGGCCTCGCGACAGGTTCTAACCCACGTCGCAACGTAGGATCGCTCCAGCAATGCTTGCCTGATGAACAACCCGATACGCTGCTGATCTTCGACGATGAGTATTTTCGTAAGCTCACCCCCCGAGCATTGAGCTGGTTTGACACCGGCTCAACAGAATCGTACCGCGTTATCGCTGCGGCGGCACCCAAGACTTGGCAAATGAACTTTTTCCATCAGTGTACGTAGTCCAAATGGCCCGTGTCGCCGGATCGACCGCTACATTGCGGGCGGTTGCGGCAGTGGCAAGTTCACCGACAGAGGTCAGCGTCGCCCCATCGGCCCGCAGTACCGACATTTTTTCCGCGCCGGCGCAGTACAACAGACCCGAGCCTGCGTCGAAGGCAATTTGATCAACCTTAGGGACAATGTCCACGACTTGCGTCAACGACCCGGTCTTGGTATCGATGACTGCCAGCTTGCCGTTACCGCCAGCCGCGAAAATGCGATGATTCGGCGCATCGATGGCCAAGCCGTGGGGCTGCACGGCCGACGCCGTCGACCATTGCGCGATGACCATGTTTTTTGACGGATCGATGACTGCCACGCTGTCCTTGGTCTTAATATTGAGGTAGATGCGATCCTGATCCTGATCGTAGACCATGAATTCCGGTACGCCGGGAATCACGATGGTTGCGACGACTTGCGAACTCGCAGGATCAATGACCCACACATCGCCGCCATTGTCGTGGGTGACGTAAATTAGATGATTTCTAGGCTCATAGAGGATTGCGTCTGTCGGTCCCGGCACCTTGATTGACTTGACCTCCTGCAGACTCGCCGCATCCACGACTGCGATGCGCTGCGATTCCTGGACGCTAACGTAATAGAATTTTGCATCCGCGTCGACCGCGGTATCAACCGCACCACCGACTTTTACGCGCTTGATCAATGCACCTTTCTGCATGTCGATATAGTCCGCCGTGCCGTCGTTTTCATGGGCAGCCAGCAGGCGGTGATGCACCGCATCGACGCGCAAGAAGTCGAATTTACCCTTTGAATTTGGGATCTCAACGCTGGCAGATGACTTCCAATTCAGTAGGTTGTCGGCGTGCGCGCCATCGGCAACGCAAAATAACGTGAAGGATACGGCGATTGAGAATCGGATTGCTTTCATGACGATTAGGCCCCCAGGATTCAATAGTTGAGTTTGGCGTTCGTGAAAACACCATACCTGCTGAAAATTAATCGAACCTGAATCGAGGCTGAATAAAGCAGTGAGTTTTCGTGCCTCTTACGGCAGTTGCATTAGCATTGGCAGCGCGCGAGCCCAATGAAACGGCACACGCATGACGCATTGTCGTCAGCGGGGGCGCGATGGTGCTCATGACCACGGCGTCGTTCTACACCACCACGGCTTATACGCCTACTTCGGTAAAAACAGTGCTGAAGGTATCTCAGGGCAGCGCCCTGCTCGTCACATTGTGCTTAGGCCTGTCCAAATTCTTTTGGCAGCCCGTCGGCAGAAATCGTCCCGCGGAACATGCGCACAGCGGGCCTTTCGCTGGCCTTCAGCTTGGCGACGACCACGGGCGCGTCCAACGCCCGCCCTCGTCACTAATCTAATTCATCGGACTGAAAACCGGGCGATGGCGCGTGCTTGAGCTTCCCCTCGCAGCCGCGGTGGGCCTTGGTTGCGATCTGGCTGACCCGCGCACGCCAAGCGGCAGCAGGCCCTCGAAGGCTTTGATTTCCGATGCAACCCCCGAAGCCCACGCCGATTCATCATCCCCTTAGCGCCCGCCGCGGATTCAGGTTCGGTTTAGGTGGGTGCTGTAGTGTCAGCGGCGCATAAAAAGAACGGTTTGAAAACGGAAAAGGGGGTTACGTGGCGAATCGTCCATCCTATCCAACTCTGGCGCTGGGCTTTATCTTGGTTTTAGCTAGCCCGTACATCGCCTTCAGTACCGCGGCCGACGAGAAAACGGCAGCTGATCCGACTGCCGAGGCGCCGGCAGCGGAGCCTGTGGAGATCGTCGTCACGGGCTCTCGAATCCCTACCCCTATCGACAAAGTCGCGGCAAAAGTCACGATCGTCGATGCGGAAGCCATTGAAAAAGCAGGCGTCAGTACCGACGTGCTCGACATTCTTCGCAAAACCGTTCCGGCGTTTCAGGGGCGTGGCAATACCGGCAATAGCAATGCCAATAACAACAATCAGAACACCGCCGGCGGCGCACAATTGCAGCTGCACAACCTCGACACCCTGGTGTTGGTGAATGGACGCCGCGTCGCGATCAGCGGCATTGCAGCGATTGGCGGGAAGGCCTTCGTCGACGTTAATCAAATTCCTCCCTCAGCGATCGACCACATCGAAGTGCTGGCTGACGGAGCCTCCGCCATCTACGGCTCCGATGCCATTGGCGGCGTGGTCAACATCATTTTGAAGTCTAACTATGAAGGCGCGGATATCGGGATCCGCGACGGCGAAGCAACTGGAGACTACCGCGAAAGATCTGCCTACTTCACGGCCGGCACGGCTTGGCACGATTTGCATGCCACGGTGTCGGGGAGCTGGTCAAAGACCGACCCGCTTTATCAGAATCGCAGAAGCTTTTCGACGCCGCTGATCGGGCGCGTGTCCGTGGTACCAGGCACCATCGGCGGCGCCACTGCGGCTATTCTCGCTCCGGGACTCAATACGCCCAGCGCCAAGAACCCCACGGGCGTTAATGCCACGGCGGGGTCGCTCGCCGCTCTGGTTACCAACGGCACATACTTCTCATCGACGAATGCCGCAATCGCAAATACCTACGATATCTCGCAATTCCAAACGCTGCTGCTTGGAACGGAGCAGAAAGCGGTCAGCGTGAATTTGAACTATGAGATCATTCAGAGCCGCATGATCGCATTCGGCGACGCAGAGTTTTCGAGAAATACCAGTTTCACTCAGTTTCTGCCCATTACGCGGACGTTGACCGTACTGCAAAATGCGCCGTTCAATCCGCTAAACACCGCATTTCCCAATGTCAATTTCGCCGATTGGAATCTGCCAAAACAGTTCGATAATTCGGCCGACGCGGCAAGAATTACCGCAGGATTGCGCGGCAACATTACGAGTACCTGGAATTGGGAGGCGGCGTACGTATACAGCCGCAATACGCTCGATCAGACTCAATCGGGTGTCATTTACAAACCCAATTTACCGCTGGCGATCGCCGGTGGCTTCGACGCGAACGGCAATCCAGTCGTCGGCGGGGCGTATAGCAAGGTGTACTCGGGTTTCTCCACGTCTAATGCTTTGGTATTGCAGCCCGCGTTGGATCCTTTCGCCCGTGGCGCCGGTTTGAACCCCGCATCCTTGGCCAACGTCTACGGCCAGGAACTGCTCAAGACATCGAGTTTTCTGCATTCCTTTGACGCGTCCATCGTGGGAAGCCTATTCAAATTGCCGGCGGGCGAGCCCGGTGTAGCGCTGGGAATTAGTTGGCGCCAGGAAGGCCTGACGGCGACCACCGATCCTAACGGCAACAACACGGGGCTGACGGCGCAGCGCTGGATCGGCGGAACGTTTGCGGATGCCTACGCCCAAAACCGCACCGTGAAGGGTGCCTACGCCGAGGTTCGAATTCCGGTGACCAGTCCGGATTGGAATGTCGTCGCCTTTCATGCACTGGACCTGATATTTGCCGGTCGCGAGGAAAGCTATACCGATGCCGGGAGTGCTTTCGTTCCCAAGCTAAGTTTTCGTTGGCAGCCGATCAGCGAGTCGCTCACGATACGCGGCAGTTATTCGAAGTCATTTACCGCGCCGACGCTGTTTGCCGAAAGCGGTCCCACCGCCACGCGCATAGTGGGAAGCGCCGTGATCCAAAGCGTCTTCGGCATCGCGAATCCAGGGTTTAACGGCGAAGACGGCAACAATCCCAATATTCGTCCCAGCAAGACGCAGACCCACACTATCAGCCTCACCTTCACACCCAAACAGGTTCCGGGTCTGGTCCTCTCCGGCGAGTTCTCCGCGATTCATCAGAGCGGGTTTCCCGGCGGCATTGGATTCACCAATATTTTGCAAAACGTCGATCAGCTGGGTGCGGCCTCGCCATTCGTGAGTAACGTCGCCATGGGCAATTTCCCCGGATTGCCCGGTGCGGCCGCGTTCACCACGCCGGGGCAGCTCGGCGCTTTCCTTCGCGCCAATCCCAACAACGCGACGAATCTGTATGCCATCGATCGCTTCCAGAACTTGGGTGGATTGATGGTGAAGACCTTTGCTTTGAATGGCGGCTATACATTGCCGACAGCGAGGCTCGGCACATTCGCGATCAATACCGCAGGCACGGTTTTTGACTCCTTCGAGTTTCAGGCCCTGCCATATCAAGCGTTCTATCAATACGCGGGGTTCGCCACCAATGGCGGCACCGGCGTGCAGGGTACCTTGCCGAAGTACCGATTTTATACGACGTTCAATTGGCGCATTGCGCATTGGGATGCGACGCTCGCAAATACCTATGCCTCCTCCGTCACGGATATCGGCGCCGGCGGCATCGTTTACGCCACCAGTACCACTTTGAAAGCGATCCCTGTGGCCTCTTATGCCGCGTGGGACGTTCGTCTTGCCTATACCGGTGATTCGGTCTTAGGCCGAATCGGCAAGTCTTGGAGCGCGGCGATTGGTGTCAACAATATCGCAAACCGATTGCCGCCACTATCGCCTCAGGCCTTCACGGACAACCGCGCGGACGTGGCCTCGTACTCGCCGATCGGCCGCCTCGTATATATGACGGCGGGAATCAAGTTCTAAGGCGCCCCTCGATAATCAACAACAATCATTGGAGTATCGAATCTTGCGGACATTTCTAATATTGACTTACTGCGCGCTCGCATCGATCTCGAATGCTGCACCATCCACGAAAACCTACGCGCAGGAACTCGTCGATCGGATGATCGAAAAATACCCGGATGTCCTGGTGATGGCGATGCACGTGACACCCCCTAAGCAGAAGGGAAACATCATCATTGCGTCGAACATCGGGCGGATCGGCAAGGCAGCCGATGCCGATGACTTGAGGGTGATTAGAACCGGGGCACCCAACCTCGCAGTGAATAAAAGCGGCGATCGATTCGAGGCAGAATTGGTGATGCACGATGCCAATTCGCGCCCCATTGGCGCACTTGGCATTGTCTTCGCCTATAAGCCGGGCGAGGACAAGATTGCGCTGCAAAAGCGCGCCGAATCGATTCGCGACGACCTGGCCAAGAAAATTTCGCACGTGGCCAACTTACTGGAGCCGGCACAGTTCGACACGGCAGTTCCGACGCATACTTATGCCCAGGCTTTGGTCGATCGGGCTCTCGCACGCCATCCGCGCGTCGTGATATTGGCATTGCATGCCCAACCATCCCAAGTGAAGAGCAATGTGATTGTCGCTTCCAACATCGGCCGCATCGGCAAAAAAGCCGATGAAGACGACATGCATGTGATCACTTCCGGCGAAACGAAATTAGAACTCAATGAGACCGGCGATCGCTACGAGGTCGAGCAAACACTGCTCGATGTATCGGGATCCGTCATCGGAGCGATCGGCGTCGTATTTCCCTATCAAAAAGGCCAGGACGCCACACCCCTGCAGAAGGAGGCCGCGCAGGTCCGCGATGAGATCTCTCGCCGAATTTCCAATGTGGACAACCTCGTGCAGCCCGATCCATTCGATCCGAAATATCGATCGGACACCGAGGCCCAGAAGCTGTTGGATGCGTCGCTAGAATCGCATCGTGATGTTTTAATCATGGCCATGCACGTCGCGGCGCCCGATGGATCCGGGTACGTCATTGCGGCCTCGAATATCGGTCGAATCGGCAAAAAGGCCGACGAAGACGATCTGTCGGTGATCAACACGGGCAAGCCCAACACCGAGGTCAACGAGGCCGGCAATCGTTTCGAAGTGGAAATCCCCATGATGGACACCTCGCGGCGCAAAATCGGGGCGTTGTCGGTCGTCTACCCATACAAAAACGGCGCGGATAAAGCCGCCTTGCAGCGGAACGCTGAATCCATTCGCGATGAACTCGCCGCGCGAATTCCTTCTAATCAGGCGCTGTTTGCACCGCCCAGCGGCACGTGACAACAACCATAACGTTTGGAGCCTGGGTTATGCGGCGCTTATCTTTTGCTGCTGCAGAATTGTCCTGGCCGCCGCCTTTGCTCAGCTCGCAGTTCGCCCATCCTAAGCGCGACATCCGAACTGCTGTTCGAACGCGGCTTCGCCGGCGTGAGCATCGATGAGATCGCCCGCCGCCCAGGGGTCGCAAGGAGCACACTCGCATTTTAAGACCAGCGTGTACTGGCCGAACTCATCGCTTGGTTTCTGGATTTTGAAGTTCGACCGCCATCTTGCGATCGTTGCCGCGCGCACGCCATTCGTCCAGCCAGTATTCAGCAGCCGCACCTGCTGCCGTCAGGAAGCGGATATCTGTCGCTGTAAAAATCATAAATCCGAGTCGCGCCGGCCACGACGCGAAGATCGGTGCTCCACACCCTGAGGACGGGAGGGCATGCCATCTCGGTCGTATCGCCGCCGATCCGTGGCACGCCGATCCGCATGATGGCTATAGCGGCAATCACAATTTTTGGCGTCGCAACCTAGGACCGGGAAACGAGGCGCCTCGGCGCACAGCCAGCGCGTCGAAGTAAATGCGAGTACGGCCATGCAACACGGCTTGCCCGGAACAACGGATGCCGCGTACCAAGCCGTACGTTGTTGTAGCTTTATCTTCGATGATTCCGCCATCGGCTTCATAAGCGACCTCTACCAGAAGAGATGCGCACCCTTGAAGTTGAGCATAAGGCCATCCAGTGTCTCTTGTCATTCCCCAGAATGACGTCACAAATGAAGCGCCTCGGAGGCAACGCGGGCTGTCATACCCACATTCTCGGCGGCAAGGCTTCGTTCTTTCGGCCCCACGTTAGAAGTCCGAGTTTGCAGAGCTTAACTGAATAGACGCAATCCTCTAGTCAAGCCGGACACCGTAGTGCAAAAAAAGGTTTGTTCGCGATCCAATGCAGCCCGCTCTGCGATATGGATAGGTAAAAGAGCGGAAAAGGCGTGGGCGCTAGCTCGAACTCACGCCGCTTACCCTCAGTCGAAACGCTTGGTAACTCGGTATCCGGGAAGTTTGCCATGAACAAGTCGAACTTCGGACTCGATCACCCATTGTGTTGGCCGGTGACCTATTCCAAACCGCACTGCAATACGGCTCATCGTCGGCTTCAAGCGGCTGGCCAATCTGCTCGGCGCGCTTGATCGGCGAGACATTCCAGAATCCCGACAGCATGCGGTCGGGCTAGCCCGCTGCACGTCTCTCTTCACCGCGATGTGTGGCCTGCGTTTAGCGATAACACGAGAGGCGCGGAGTTTGGATATGATGCGCAGGCTAGGAGTGTATCTAGGGAGCCGGCACCTTTGTGAGCGAAACCAAAACTGACAAGGGCGCGTGCCTAATCGTAGGAGCGGGAGACGGGTTGGGCGGCGCAATTGGCCGTGCCTTCGCGCGGCATGGTCACCCCGTGTGTGTGACCAGGCGTGCCCGAAACTTGGATCAACTCGAGAGCTTGGCCAGCACCATCCGCGGCGCAGGGGGCAAAGCTCACGCTTTCGGGGTTGACGCTCGCAACGACGATGACATGATCGGGCTATTTAATCGCATTGAGTCACAAATCGGAGCCCTCGAAGTGGTGGTCTTCAACATTGGCGCCAATGTCCGCTTCGGGATTACTGAAACGACGGCCAGGGTCTTCAGCAAAGTGTGGGAAATGGCATGCTTTACCGGTTTCCTCACCGTGCGCGAAGCGGCGCGGGTCATGTTGCCACGAGGCTGCGGCTCCATTCTGATCACGGGCGCCACGGCGTCAATGCGGGGCCGAGAAGGATTCTCCGCTTTTGCTTCTGCGAAGGCTGGCTTGAGAGCCGTCGCACAAAGTGCGGCGCGAGAACTCGGTCCCCGAGGCATCCATGTGGCGCATATTGTTGTTGATGGCGCTATCGATGGAGTTTTTACGCGCTCCAATCGAGCCGACGTCGATAGTTTGCTGAAGGAAAACCGCATCCTCAAACCGGATGAGATCGCCGCGAATTTCGTAATGCTGCATCAGCAGCCGCGTTCGGCGTGGACTCATGAATTGGATCTGCGCCCTTGGAGCGAGAGCTGGTGACGGAACCCATGAGAAAGACGGTGGATTTCATATTCGATTTTGCAAGTCCGAACGCCTATCTCGCGTGGCAGGTACTGCCTGCCATAGCAGAGCGCACGCAAGCCAGGATCACCCTAATCCCGTGCTTACTAGGGGGGCTGTTTAAGCTCACCGGCAATCAGGCGCCAATGACTGCCTTTGGTAACGTGAAGGGCAAACTTGACTACGAACGCCTGGAAACTGAGCGATTTATCGCCCGGCACCTCATCAAGGCGTTTCGCTTCAATCCGCATTTTCCAGTGAATACTTTGCTAATTATGCGAGGCTTGCTGGCGGCCCGGCGACTGAGCGTTGGCGATCAATACCTCAAATCCGCGCTCTGCGCGATGTGGGAAGATGGCGAGAAAATGGACGATCCGATGGTGGTGGCTAAGGTGCTCGGAACCGCGGGCCTGGATGCGAGGGCCATTCTAGAGTTGTGCAAGAGCCCTGACATCAAAGCAGAACTTGCTGCGAATACGGATGCCGCCGCCGCGCGTGGCGCTTTTGGCATTCCCACCTTTTTTGTTGGCAGCGAAATGTTTTTTGGCAAAGACCGATTGGGGCAAATGGAAGAGGAACTCAAGCGCACGTGAGACGGTGTCTTCTGTTTGGTTGCGGAAGTGCATCCAAACGACATCGATTCTCGCGGCGAAATCGTCGAGCGCGCGTTCATAACATTGATACACATTGTGTTTGGGGAGCGCAATGACGGCAAAGTGCCCTCTCCAATCGGTGGCGAAGGCCGAGTGGCATAACGATGACTATGTCGGCCTGCTCGCCACTATCGCTACCACACGCGGCATGGCTTTGGACTGACCATGGGTTGACCGATCTTGCAAGAAAATGCCTTGGCGAACTCCGGCATGTTTATCACCACGCCATTCACGCGATACTTGCCGGGTGAGTGCGGATCAGTGAGCGCCTGAACGCGTAACTGCTGCGGTCGGGTGCTCTCGCATGCCCACTGTGCATAACCGATAAAAAAGCGCTGTTCCGGCGCGAGCGCCTCACTCGACTTCAAGGACTCGTGGGAGGTCTCCGCTTTCCACGCCATCCACGCGAGCACGAGTCCTCCGAGATCGGCAATGTCCTCGCCTTCCGTAAGTTTACTATTGATCTTGATATCGTCGATGATGGCGTACTTTGAATACTGGTCAACGACACACTGTGCACGGCTCGTGAATTCCTTAGCGTCCATTTCCTTCCACCAGTCATGCAGGTTGCCGTGTGCATCGAACTGGCGACCTTCATCATCGAATCCGTGCGTCAACTCATGACCGATAGTGCCACCGGTGTTGCCATAGTTGGGCGCATCGTCCATCTTCGGATCATACAACGGCGGTTGCAGCACGCCCGCGGGAAAGTTGATGTCGTTCATTTGCGGATCGTAATAGGCATTGACGGTCGGCGGCGTCATGCCCCACTCGGTGCGATCTAGAGGTTTTCCAATCTTCGCGAGTTGGCGGCGTGATTCGAACAAAGTGGCACGTTCAACGTTCCCCACGAAGTCGTCGCGCCGCACGCGCACCGCGCCATAGTCGCGCCATTTGTCCGGATAGCCGATTTTGTTGGTTAGGGCGCGCAGCTTCTCCAACGCGTTCGCTTTGGTTTCGGCGCTCATCCAGTCGAGCTGCTCGAGATCATCCTGCATGGCCTGCTCTATTTGTCGAGTCATGTGAAGCGACTTTTTTTTAAGTTCGGGACCGAAAACGCGGCGCACGAACTCCTGCCCGAGCGCCTCGCCAAGATCATAATCGACCAGCCGAACGCACCGTTTCCATCGTGGTTGCTGCCGTGGTACGCCACGCAGGGTCTTGCGGAAAAACTCGAAGTTCTCAGTCACGAACCCGGTCGACAGATACGGAGCGGTTGCGTGCGCAACATGCCAGCGCAGATAGACCTTTATGTCCGCCATACTCATTGTGCGCCAGAGCGTGTCGAGCGCCTTATAAAATGCCGGCTCAGTGACATTAAAGGTGTTCGATGCAGCTGCCACTCCGGAATGGTGCAGAAAGGCGTTCCAATCAAAGGCGGGCGTCAGGGACTGCATCCCTTCAGCGTTAACCTTGTGAAACAGGTTGTGGGGGTCACGCCGCTCAACGCGGGTCAGCGAGGCCTTCGCCAGTGCCAACTCCGTCTTCATCACCACGTCAGCCTCACGTGCCGCGTCTTGGGGGCCGTCGCCAAGCAGAACGAAGATACGCACCACATGAGCCGCATACTGTTGGCGAATGACGGCTGATTTGTCGTCCTCCTTGGTGTAGTAATCCCGGTCCGGCAGACCCAAACCGCCCGCTGATGCAAAGGCGATCATCTGCGATGAATCTGCGTAATCCTGGTTCGACGTGAACTGAAAGAATAGGCCCGGGTCACCGATGGCCATTTGCAATCTGCTCAACGTCGCCGGGAGATCACGAGTTGATTTCATGCGGTCGACTAAGTCGAGATAATGCCGGATCGGCTCGACGCCGAGCCTATCCGCGGCCGCTTCGTCCATGCATGCGGCAAAGAAGTCACCAATTTGCTGCTGAGTGGCAGTGCGCCGAGAAGATCTCGCAGCGAGACCGTCGAGAATGCCCCACAGGAAGTGTTCATTGTCATTCGCCATTTTACCGTAAGTGCTCCAACTGGCCTGGTCATCCGGAATCGGATTCTTGTTGACCCAGCCACCGCACGCGTACTGGTAAAAATCAACGCACGCATTTGCAGAGGCGTCCATCGCCTGCACATCGAGCCCCGGTGTATACGGCAACGAGCTCGCGGGTTTGTCAGGAGGCGTCGGCACGCCCGATTCAATGGCGAACGCACTTTGAAATACTGGCACGACTACACACAACAGCAATGCGGCAATTCGATTCATTAGTCCATGCTCCCTAAACTGAGGACGTCCCCCCGCCGGGTGGTCATTCGGTGCCGGCTTGCTCCTAAGTGCATTGTTACTGCTCGAAGCGAAAAGTTGCTCGAACAGTGGCATGTATCTTCTGCAAGCGATCTCGGTCACCACCCATTTCCGCGCCTCCCCACGTTCTGTCCAAAATCCGGGCGAGCTCGGCGGCGGCCAAGATATCTCCTTTTTGGAAAGCCTGAAAGTATAATTGGGCCAGGGCGAGATATGCGCCTATGGTGGGGCTCCCTTGAAGGCGACCCCTTCTCCAAGTGCGCTGCGCTGTGCGATGGCCGGCTTGTGATGACTATCCTTTCACCTTCTTATACTCGTCACTGTGATCCAGCCACTCAGCCACCATGCCGACAACGCGACCGCGGTTGTCTTTGCTGAACTGGAGCTCCAACTCGATATCGAGGCAATAAAACTTCGTTTGCGTCAGCGCGCGCATCTCACATTTACCGAAAGCGCTGGCAGCCATCAGATTGCCATTCTGATAGGTGACTTTTGTCAGCTGATCTTTGAAGCGGTACTCGCCCACGTAGGGCGCCAATTCCTCGGCGGAGAGCTTTGCGCTTGGCACAATCTTGTCCACATCCACTTTGTAATTTACGAGCAGGCCCCGTGCTCGAGTATTGCCCGGAGTGAGTTGCAACACTCGCGTCAGATAGTCGATCGCCCGAGCATCGTCTTTTTGCTTCCCCGCGATCTGCGCAAGCGCAGACAGCGCCCACGTGTTCTTTGGATCCTGCTCCAACATTTTCTTACCGACCTCTTCGGCCTCAGCGAAGCGTTCGTGATTCAACAGTTCCGTCAGGGTGTCGCCATACGCTCGCGCGGGTACCGCAAGGGTGTATCCCAGGCGCTTAGACACCCGGGCATAGTGCCGTTCGAAAGCCGGCAGCCCTCCCTCATCGACCAAAGCGATGGGATCCGCAATCCGATACCCTTTGAAGATTCCCTGCAATCCCTCGTAGGTACTTATATAGGCAATGGTACCGTGCTCGTCTGGGAAGCGCTTAAATTGCCAGCGCACATTGGGCAGCTTGGCCTCTTCGAGCTCGGCGGACTCCACGCGCCGCCTAACATCGTGTCACCCTCATTCGCCATGCTCATGTAAATATCGGCGTGAAGATCCTGATGAGCTGCGAGAAACGGCTGCGCCGTCTTGACCAAGACTTGGTCGTCCCACCACAACGACGGACTAATGATGATATAGCCTTGGAAAACTTCTGGACGGTTCAACAGTGCGTAAACCGCGAACAAGCCGCCGAGCGAATGACCAATCAACACGCGATAAGGACGGGTTCGGTAGTTGTGATCAATCGTCGGTAGAAGCTCGTCGGCAATGAAGGAGAGGAATTTGTCAGCTCCGCCAGCGGGCCCTGTCCACGGTGTGCCGCCAAAACCCGCCTTCGGTTTCGTGGGCGTCATGTCGCGCGTACGCTCGGCATTATTGATGCCGACGACGATCATCGCTGGAATGCGTCCATTCGCCGATAACAAATGGACCGCATCGCTCGTATATGCGAAGTTATTCTCCGCGTCCTGCAGCACCAGCACCGGAAAGGCATCTTTCCCGTTGTTATAGTAATCCGGGGTGTGAACGACGTAGGTCCGAGTCTCCGCCAAGGCTTTGGACTCGATCTGGAATTTCTCGCCAATAACCACCGGTTCCAGCGCTTGCGTCGCCGACTGCGCCAATGGCGTGAAGACCAACACCGCGCCAACTGAGGCTAGCAACAAGACGCGGCCATATGTGTCGATTTTCATGGTTGCAGTCTCGTAAGTAATTGAATAGACAGGCATGAATACGATTTGTGCGGTAGAGCTGCCTTATTGTCGAGTTCAGCGCTCCTCGGCAAAACATTCCAACATTCTCTCGTTCGATTGAAAGGCTTTTACTACGGTAGCAATTCGATCCGTTCGGAATCGAGACCTGTTCCATGGCGGGTCTCGCCTCTGCGGTATCAGACAAATAATTTAAGCATGCGTGGCCACAGCGCGTTCGGCAATAGTAGTCCATGCTCACCTGTCTTAGGAATTCATCGATCTCAAGGAACGCGTCACTTTCGAATAGGGGCAGAACGGCGCTCCGTCGACTTTCGCATCCCAGCGCACCTTGCGTTCGGTTACCTCACTTTCCTAAAGTAGGGCCATCGCGATCACGGTTGGCATCTCACCGGCTGATCCGATGGTCATATGCAGCCAATTCCTGCTTGCGCGTTGTCTACTTCCTCGCCATTTGGGTTCTTGCGATCTTCAGCGCTTCGGGGAGCATGCACATGATGCTGTACACAGTGCGGGGAAGTGCCGGGCGTTTTCGATTCCAAGCCGATTTGCCGTCGTGGGATTGCCGCATCCCACTCGCTACAACATAATTCGCAACGAACCTCGAGCCTGCCATTTTGGAGAGCGTGCGCATCCAGCATATTGACAGAGCGTTGACTCAAGTACTCGGACTAACGCCTTTGAACGACAGCATTTACGATTCAACCGATTCTCAAGTGGAAGGGGGACGCATTATGTGGAGAATGAAGGTCCAATTGATGGCGTTGCTGGTGATGGCTTTGTTTGGCTGTTCGTCGGGGACACCGGCAAGCGCGAGTGCGGGGGAGGCGAAATTTGTACAAGTCAAGCCCATTACGCGGCAGCGTGACAGCGCAAATACGGCGCGACCGGTCGCCGAGTTGCGCATTGGGCGCGGCAGGTTCTTCTCTTATGCAATTCCGACGGATTGGCACGTCGGTGAGGACGGGCAGTTTGCGCTCACCCTTGCGGCAGCCGACAACAAAGCCATTACCGTGATGGTGGGCAATTCTGGAATAGCACCCAATTATTCACCGGCGCAGTTTGCCTATGAGAAGTTGATGGCACTGCAGCCGCAGAACTTGCAGTTAAGTGAACCTAGGCAGGCGACACCGGTGACGGGATTTCAACAAGCCTACGAATTTGACGTGAGCTATTCAGCGCGGGGAATCGCCTGCCTGGGCGTGGCAAAAGTATCGGTCGCGCGGGCGTATGACACGGCGACTATGGCAATGACCGCGGCTTTGAGTGTTGCCGACGAATGGAAAGGATATTCAAAGTGGCTTCCGCAGGTGGCCGAGCAAATCTCGGCGACCGATGGCGCCGCGTTCGGAATGCGCGGAATCATGCAGCAGAATCTGCAAAATTCGACAGCATTTGCTCAAGCTGCACGGGAGTATCGGGATTGGTCGCAGAAAAATTGGCAGCAAGTCACTGATGATAGAAACGCAAGCCAGGATCGGCAGAACTTTGCAGTACGGGAAAATCTGGGTGGAGTCCAGACCTACGCGAATCCGTTTGGAACTAGCCAGCCGCTCGAGCTACCCGTAACCAACAAATACTATTGGTCGAATCCCCAAGGGGTTGTAAAGGGCACGGATGATCCAAGTGCGAATCCAAATGTAGGGTCAACTGAAGAATGGCGGCGGATGGAGCGCGTCAGCAATAAGTAACGCATTCTTGCGATGAGAGATTTCGCTCCTGCGGCGGCGGGAGCGAGATTTGACAGGTATCGCTCCACAAACCCGCTTGCGCGCAAAAGACGGTGAACGGCTCACACGTGCCCGTTTCAGTCATTCACGAGACCGCCGTTGCATGGCGGCGTTGCGGGGCACCACGCCGGAGCACAACCCGGGGGCAGTATGCGTTACCGTTTCAGTTTTAATGCTCAGATCGCACCAGGCCATCAGTTCATACAGCGGGTCCAGGCACCTAGCGCACGGCAATATACAATGGCGCGGAGTTTCGGGTGCCGGAGCAAATTTGCGTTAAGGGGTCGTATGAAACACCAGTATCTCTGGCTTGCATGGTTCCTCCTGATCGCAGCTCGCGATAATGCACAAGGCGGCACCGCCATTACAGCTGAGGTCGATGCAGTTTATCCGCAGTCCGAAGCACTGTATTTCGACCTGCATAGCCATCCGGAGCTATCGCGCCACGAGCAGCAGACTGCCACCAAGCTTGCCGCGGGATTGCGCGTGCTCGGGTTCGACGTCAGCACAGCAATCGGCGGCACGGGTGTGGTTGGTGTTTTAAAAAACGGAAATGGCGCCGTTGTGCTACTGAGAACTGAATTGGACGCGTTGCCCGTAGAAGAGAAGACGGGGCTGCCTTACGCAAGCACAGTGCGGACGAAAGACGACAACGGGGTGGACGTAGGCGTGATGCACGCCTGTGGGCACGACGTTCACATGGCCGCATGGATGGCCACGGCACGAATCATGGCAAGTTCGCGCAGCCTATGGCGCGGCACACTGGTGATGATTGGACAGCCGGCCGAAGAGGTGGGCGGTGGCGCCGCGGCGATGCTGGCCGATGGATTGTTGACGCGTTTTCCGCGTCCTGATTACGCGATCGCCGTACACGATGATGCACGCTACCCCGCGGGCATGGTCGGTTATCACGCCGGGCCGTCGTTAAGCAATACTGATACGGTAAAAATCACCATTTTCGGTATAGGCGGCCATGGTGCCCGTCCGGAAACCACTGTGGACCCCATCGTGATCGCCGCGCGCACCGTCTTGTCGCTACAAACCATCGTCTCGCGCGAAACCTCACCTTTCGATGCGGCCGTGATCACTGTCGGCTCGATACATGGAGGTACCAAGAGCAACATCATCCCCAGCGAAGTAAAGCTCGAGCTGACCATTCGCTCGCTCACTGAGCCAGTGCGAGAACACCTGCTGAGCGCCATTGATCGCATTTCCAAAGCGGAGGCCGCAGCGGCAGACGCGCCTCGCGAGCCGCTGATTGAGCGTTCTAATCGCGGTTACGCGCTGATGAATGATCCGGCACTGACGCAACGCGTGGCGGCGACCCTGCTGCGCGAATTGGGACCCGCGCAAGTGAAGGACATACCACCCGAAATGGCGAGCGAAGATTTTTCCGCGTTTCAGCGTGCAGGAGTGCCAACGCTGATGCTGCGAATCGGCGCAGTGGAACAAATGAAATATGACACGGCGATGAAATCAACGGCAACGCTTCCATCGTTGCACTCCGCGCTGTTTGCGCCGGACCGCGAGCCGACGATCAAGGCAGCCGTGGCGGCGGAAGTGCTCACGTTGCGCGAGCTCATGCCGACAAATGCAGGACTGACTACAAAGTAATGTGCTGTGCATGCTGACGGCAAATTTCGTAGGCAGCAAATCGTTGCGCAAAATCTAGCTGCTGGAATCCTTCATCCCAACCCCAAATGACCTCAATAAGAGGTCGCAAGGTTAGACATTTCAATTGGTAGAGAAACGGCCGATCCAGATTCGTAGCGCGGCGCAGGGCGAACTTGATTCGTGCGGTGTCTGACAAATGTGTGAGGTCAAGACACGTAACGGTGGGCATTAAATTCTCCGTTTGCAGGAAACCTAAACAAAGTTCGCAAGACGACCGCTGACGCTCAAACAAGCGCTCGCTCCGGACTACCTTGGTAGCGACGAATGCCCCCGGCCTGCTAGGCGGATAGGCGCGCCACGAACACTTCTTCTCGCCGCATTTCGAACAGCGTAATCGCCGGACTACTTCTTCCAATTGCGCCTCCCATTCCACAGAGCTTCGCGAGAGTATGAGGATTCGCATAACGCGCGTGCCCGCACTCGCATTTTAGTACCAAAGTATATTGGCCGAACTCATCGCTCAGTTTCTGAATCTGAAGTTCGCCCGGCATGCTCTTATTGTTGCCGCCGTCTGCGGCGTCCGTCCATCCAGTGATTAGGAGACGCGACTACTGTATATAGTGTTCTCCGGACACCGTTTATTCGGGGAATGCCCATGAACAGCACCAACGACTCGCATCGGAAATCACATGATGATAGACCGACCAAGCCCCGAGATGGCTTGGTAAGCATCGACGGCACGATTGATGAGATTGGGCGAAAAGCACTCGAAGGCGCACGACGTTTGGAAGAGGCCGAGAAGCGAAAATCGACACCTGGCTCTCCAATGTATCCTCAAAAGCGAGCGGTCCTCGCAAAGACCCCCGCTCTAATGTCCGAGGCACCTAATACCATAGCTCCGGAAAAATCTGCGGCAGCCCCAATGTCATTGACTTGGAACGCAGTGCAGAAAGCCTACTCGCTGGACGCGACGGAGTACTTCGCGCGAGCGCAGGCGCTAGGGCTCCAATGCCCGCTCGATGTCTTTGAGCAGTTGTTTGTAAATCACCATGACGATGCTGCATTCAGCACGATGCTAGGGCGCATCGATTGGAGCACAGTCGAATGGAGCGAGAAACGCCTTTCCGGGATCGTGCTCCGCCGCGTCGGAGTTCCTCGCGCTTACCAATACGCTGTGGATGAAGCGCGCGGCCGCACCGCGCAGGACGGATTTCAGGACGAGCGGCAAGAGGTCATGAATCATTGGCAGGAAGCCAAAACTTGGATTCGATCTCCCATCGTGTTGGCCGGCGATCTATTCCAAACCGCGCTGCAATACGAACTGATCGTCGGATTCACGCGCCTTGGCAATCTCCTCGGCGCGTTAGATCGCCAGGATGTACCGGAGTACGCGCCCCATACGATCTGGCTGGGGCTGGGGCCCTAAGCCGCTGCTCGCGGACGATTGGCGGCATCAGGAATGATTCTTCGCGCGACGGCTGCTCGCGACGGCCGCTCCGCCCAACAACAGCGTAAGGCCGGCGGTCGCCGACGCCGGGTCGATTTCAGGCGCCCTGACTGGCGTGGCCACGAGGAATTCCTGGCTGGCGTTGCTAGGAGAAGGCGTGAAGACCCTCACGTTGCTAGCGACGTATCCGTCTGCGACTGCCGAAAACGCCGATTTTTCCAAGGACAGTGCTCCGCCTTTTGGATCCGTCAGCTGGCCATCGAAGATGTTCCAAATCGCGAATGAATAATCGGTTTGGATGGTGGGATCGTTGAGGTTGGCCAGCAATCCATTCGCCAACCAGCCGGCCGCATTGTAGGACTGCTGCGCAGAATAGGTATTGCCGTTGAACACCACGTCCGAAGTGAACTTCTCGGTCCCGCTCAGCGCTCCGGCGTACGTCATGACGGCGTTCCACGGCGTATTCAGATGCGACTCCGTGTTGAAGTCGTCGCAAATCATGTTCCCGCTGTAGTCGATGCCGTTACCTTGGACAGTCCCCTGGTAAGGGCTGACGTAGACGCCTGCCGCCACCGTGCCATTACCGACGCCGGTAAGATTCATGCTGTACTGTGTACCCGCGGCGAATCCTGCGGGCGCGAATGCGAGCAGGCTCGAAGTGAAAAGCGCTGTAACTTTTCGGTTCATTGGCAGTAACTCCAGTTGCAATGGCGCGCGCGCCGGTTCGGGTACGGCGATAGCATGGCTTGCATCGCTCGACCAAAGCAAAAGCAAATGCGCGACCTACGACTCGCTCCCCAGCTTGCAGGGTGATAAGTCAAATCAGGAGTCCCGAATCAATCGCGGGCTAACTTTCACATCAACTTTAATGACGTCCATAGGTACCGGCCGCGGCGCCGGCCACCTCGCCGATTGCGGACGCATCAGCGTTCAAAATTTGTACACGCCTTGTAGCGCGATTCCTGTCAAATTAGCAGAGTCCGGCACTGCGCCCGCAAGCGCCGCCTTGCTTCTGAAGAAGGTCCGGTTCTGGGCTGCGTCGTATCGGCCTTCCATTCTCAACTCGAAGCTCTTCACGGGTGCATAACCGAGCGTAATCGTGCCTTCTTTAAGGGTCTGTTGCGTTCCGCTCAGGAAAGCATCCTTATCGTCAAGATACTCTGCGCGCGCCGATACGCGCCATTTGTCGTCGATCGCATAATTGGCGTATAGCGCTGACCCATACCAGGTCGCAGTCATCAGGGTGCCGGATTTCAATTTCTGCTCATTCCAATCGAAATTCAAAATTAGGATCAACGCCGAGGTCACGTTATAAGTGGCGACCACGTCAATCAAAGTCTTCTCCGCATCGAGCGCCTCAATCTTGCCGAAATACGCCTGCGACGTCAGCGAGAATAGCTTGCTTGGTGTCCAGGCGATGCCTACCTCGCCGGTTTTGGAGCCGTACGAAGTCGATGTGATGTTCCATCCGTTATTGACCCCCCCAATGAGGCTCAGCGTGTCACTGAGTGCATAAGTCGCGCGGATACCCGTATGAGTCAGGGGCTGTGACTCGTAAAAAAGCAACGAACGGGAAAAATTGGTGTTCGCAGTCGGATTGATCACCTCAGCGCCGGCTAATGTCAAAAATTTGCCTGCAATTACGGTCACCGGTCCCGTGGAGTACTGCATGAAGGCCTGCCGCACATCGAAGGAATTGTCATGGCCGTCTTCTGCGGCATGCAAAATGCGCGCATCTTCACCCGCGATGAGATCCAGCAGGCCGCCGAATCCCGCTTTCGGTTGATAAGCGACTTGTAGTCCCGCCTGATCGAGCTGAAGCGTGTCGTGTTGGACGTCGAATTGGTGGATATTTGCCGGCAAGCCGTTCGAATGATAAAACGAAGCAGCAATATACCCACTCGCACTAAGTCCCGACGACGACGACACATCGGCGAACGAAGGCCCCGGGAGCTTGGGAGGAGCGGCAGCCGGGTCCTCCGCGAGCGCTGCTCCAGAGACGAAGAGCAGCAGCGCTCCAGTAAACCATCCATTCTGCTTAGTATTCACGATTCTATATTCCTCGGGAAATTCGATGAACATTCGACATCGTTGCATCATTGGCTCTTGCTACAACGCCGTCCCCTGTCTAAGTCGTGCCCGCGGCGCGCCCGAGCTCTGTCATCGATTGCATCAATGGAATCGGCGATGCCCTGAGAGCTATCCGACGTTCCAGCATGACGCGACGACTTCCGCAATGCTGCACTGTGCGAACAGCGCACGAAAGACGTAAAGGTGTGAAAATTTCTAGCAACACCGTTGCCCTGCGGTGGCTCATCGTTCGAGTGTAGTGTTAATCAACTCGCCGAGTGGCGGTGCGCGCCGACCCCATTTTTTCACAACTTTCTCACACGCGGCTCGATATCATCGCCAGCATTCCAACAATACCGAGGTTGACGCCTGTGGATGCACTATATCTGGTGATTCTCCTCGCCCTATTCTTCGTAACCGTCGGCCTCGTCATCGCGGTCGAACATATGGGAGACGACTCATGAGCGGCATTTACTGGCTAAGTGCGCTTCTTGCGCTGCTCCTATTTGCTTACCTGCTGTATGCGCTAGTCAAAGCGGAGCGATTCTGAAATGAGTCCCCTCATCAAATTTGAACTTCTCGCCGCGTTAATATTAGGCGTCGTCATCCTGTGCGCTAAGCCCCTCGGGGGATACATCGCCGTTGTCATGGAAGGCCAGCCTAACTTCGCCGTACGCCTGGGTGGTGGGTTTGAGCGCGTGCTTTACCGTCTGTGCGGTGTGGATTCGCGTCATGACATGAGTTGGTCGCAATATGCGATTGCGCTGCTTGTCTTTAACCTCATCGGCGCACTGATTATCTACGCATTACAACGCCTGCAGTTATCGTTACCGTTAAATCCGCAGAAGATGGCGGCGGTGACGGCAGATTCTTCTTTTAACACCGCGATTAGTTTTATCACCAACACCAATTGGCAAGGATATTCGGGCGAATCGACGATGAGCTATCTGGTGCAGATGGCAGGTCTCGCCGTCCAGAATTTTCTCTCCGCTGCGACCGGTATTGCAGTGGCAATAGCGCTGATTCGCGGCTTTGCTAGGCATACAGCGAAGGGCATTGGTAATTTCTGGGTCGATGTGACGCGCGTCTCGATCTACGTGCTATTGCCGTTGTCAGCGGTACTCGCCGTCGTACTGACTGGTCAGGGGGTGATTCAAAACTTCTCCGCGTATCAGGACGTCACGACCGTCGAGAAGCTGACCTACGATAATCCGAAGACCGATGCATCCGGCAACCCGATCAAGGATGAGGCCGGTAATCCGGTCACAGAATCGGTAACCACACAAACTCAGACGCTACCGATGGGCCCGGTAGCCTCTCAGGAATCGATCAAGGAGCTCGGCACGAACGGCGGGGGTTTTTTCAACGCGAACTCGGCGCATCCCTATGAGAATCCGACAACACTCTCGAACCTGCTCGAGATGGTCGCGATATTGTTAATTCCATTTGCCTTGACCTATACGTTCGGCAAGATGGTTGGAGACACACGCCAGGGGTGGGCAGTTATGATTGCGATGCTCGTCATCTTCTCGGCGCTGGCTGCAGTTTCCTTCTATAGCGAACAGCAGGGCAACCCGCTGATCGAAAAGCAGGGAATTGACCACATCGGCACTACCATGCAGTCGGGCGGCAACATGGAAGGCAAGGAAACGCGTTTCGGAATCGCTGCCTCTGCGTTCTTCGCAGCCGCAACAACGGCAACATCGTGCGGGGCCATCAACGGCTGGCACGATTCGATGACGCCGATGGGCGGCTTTGTGCCCCTGTTTCTGATCCAGCTCGGCGAAATGGTGCCTGGAGGAGTGGGAAGCGGAATTTATACGATTCTGATCTTCGCTGTTCTCGGAGTTTTTATTGCCGGTCTCATGATTGGACGCACGCCCGAGTATCTTGGCAAGAAGATTCAATCCCGTGAAATGAAGCTGGCATCAATCTTTATATTGACGACACCCTTTGTCGTCCTGCTGGGCACTGCGGTGGGCGTCATGACGAGCGCCGGTACCGCCGGCATTGCGAATCCTGGGGCTCATGGATTCAGCGAAATACTGTACGCATTTAGCTCCGCCGGTAACAATAACGGCAGCGCCTTCGGCGGACTCTCCGTCAACACGCCTTTCTACAACATCGCGCTTGGGCTGGTCATGTGGATCGGTCGATACTGGCCCATTGTTGCTGCGCTGGCGGTAGCGGGGTCGTTGGCGGCCAAGAAGCGCATACCCGTCACAGAGGGGACCATGCCCACGCATGGGCCCTTATTCGTTACGCTGCTGATCGGCACGATCTTGCTGATTGGGGTCCTCAATTACATACCGGCGCTTGCGCTCGGCCCCGTCGTCGAGCAGTTCGTGCTCACCTCAGCTCATTGAGAAAATCATGTCACGTGCACCACTTGCCCTGTTTGATCGCAAGCTCCTCGGCCCGGCGTTGCTTGATGCGGTAAAAAAGCTCGATCCTCGGGTTCAATGGCGAAATCCGGTGATGTTCGTGGTTTATGTCAGCACGATCGTCACCGCCCTGCTGTTCGGCCAGGCCGTTGGCGGCCATGGTGAAGCCCCGGCGGGGTTCATTTTTGCGATAACGCTTTGGCTCGCGTTCACGGTGTTGTTTGCAAACTTCGCCGAGGCGCTCGCCGAAGGACGCAGCCGAGCGCAGGCCTCTGCTTTGCGCGACATGCGTCAGACGGTACTCGCCAAAAAGCTGATCGATCCGACGCTTACACGACGAGAGACGATTAGCGTTAAGGCAGAGGATCTGCGTAAAGGCGATCTATTCTTTGCCGAAGCGGGTGATGTCATTGCCGTCGATGGGGAAGTGATCGAGGGCGCGGCGTCGGTTGACGAAAGCGCAATCACCGGAGAATCAGCGCCGGTCATCCGCGAATCGGGAGGTGATTTTTCCTCGGTTACCGGCGGCACGCGCGTTCTCTCGGACTTCATCACCGTTCGCGTATCCGTCAATCCAGGCGAGACGTTCCTTGATCGGATGATCTCGATGGTGGAAAGCGCTAAGCGACAAAAGACGCCGAACGAAATCGCGCTCACGATCCTACTCGTGGCATTGACGTTAGTATTCTTGATTGTCATCGTCACGCTGCTACCGTTCTCGCTATTCAGTGTTGAAGTAGCAAAGCTAGGCTCCCCCATCACGATTACGGCGCTTGTGGCGCTGCTGGTGTGTCTCATTCCGACGACGATCGGTGGTCTGCTCTCCGCCATCGGCGTTGCGGGCATGAGTCGCATGATGCAAGCCAATGTCATTGCAACCTCCGGTCGAGCGGTCGAAGCCGCCGGCGATGTTGACATTCTGCTGCTGGATAAGACGGGTACGATTACTTTAGGCAATCGGCAGGCGGCAGCGTTTTTGCCGGCTCCGAATGTCAAGGTTGAGGAATTAGCGGACGCTGCGCAAATTGCATCGCTTGCGGATGAAACCCCGGAAGGACGCAGCATTGTGGTTCTTGCTAAAAAGCAATTTAATCTGCGCGAGCGGGATATCAAAGCGCTTGATGCCACATTCGTCCCGTTCTCCGCTCAGACTCGCATGAGCGGAGTCAATCTGGGGACTCGCCAAATCCGCAAGGGTGCAGCGGACGCGATCTTGAAGCAAGTCACTGGATTGGGCCAATCCTTTCCTCGCGCCGTCACGGATATCGTCGAGAGCGTGGCGCGAAAAGGAAGCACGCCGCTGGTGGTTTCGGACGGCTCGCGCGTACTCGGTGTGGTCGAACTTAAAGACATCGTCAAGGGAGGCATTAAGGAGCGCTTCGCTGACCTTCGACATATGGGCATCAAGACCATTATGATCACCGGAGACAATAAATTAACGGCCGCCGCCATAGCCGCGGAAGCCGGTGTCGATGACTACCTAGCCGAAGCAACACCGGAGGCGAAGCTTAAACTGATTCGCAAACATCAAGCGGAGGGGCGGTTGGTGGCGATGACCGGCGATGGGACGAACGATGCGCCGGCGTTGGCACAAGCAGATGTCGCGGTTGCGATGAATACCGGCACTCAGGCTGCCAAGGAGGCCGGCAACATGGTTGATCTGGATTCTAATCCGACCAAATTGATCGAAATCGTCGAAACCGGCAAGCAGATGTTAATGACGCGTGGCTCACTGACGACCTTCAGCATTGCGAACGATGTTGCGAAGTATTTTGCGATTATTCCCGCCGCCTTCGCGACAACTTACCCGCAACTTGCTGCGCTGAACATCATGGGGCTTTCTACGCCCAACTCGGCCATCTTGTCGGCGGTCATCTTCAATGCTCTGATCATCGTGATGTTGATTCCACTCGCTATCAAGGGCGTGAAATACCGACCCCTGGGGGCTGGTCCATTGTTACGCCGTAATTTACTTATCTACGGGCTCGGTGGGATTATCATCCCTTTTCCGGGAATCAAACTGATTGATATGGCGCTGAGCGCAGCCGGCTTAGCCTGAGGAAATCGAGTATGTATACCCGCTATTTGCGACCTGCTTTAAGCCTCATCCTTGCGATGACCGTGTGTCTTGGGCTCATTTATCCGCTCATTATCACCGGCATCAGTAGGCTGGCATTTCCTTCCCAGGCGGCGGGGAGTCTGTTGCACCGAGGAAATACTGTGATCGGATCTAGATTGATCGGACAGAACTTCTCCGACCCAAAGTATTTTTGGGGCCGCCCGTCCGCGACGTCGCCGCAGTGGTATAACGGCGTAGCGTCCGGGGGATCGAATTTAGGTCCGTTGAACCCCGCGCTAATCGACAAAGTCAACGCGAACGCAAAAGCCTTGCGCGATGCCGATCCGACCAATAAAAGTCCGATTCCCGTCGAGTTGGTGACGGCCTCCGCCAGCGGTCTGGACCCCGATATCAGTCCCGCCGCTGCCGATTATCAGGCCACTCGCGTAGCCCGCTCGCGTAACCTGCCACTCACTACGGTCAACTCGCTCATCGCCTCGCATCGGCGCGGGCCGCTACTCGGGCTCTTCGGCGAATCACAGATCAACGTCTTAGAGCTCAATTTGGCGCTCGACCAAGCTCATTAATGGGTGACACTGATCGCCGCGATCCGGATGAGCTGCTGACCGAAATCAAGCGGAACGACGCACTCGACCGGTGCGGGCGACTGAAGATCTTTTTTGGGGCTTCTGCCGGGGTCGGAAAAACTTACTCGATGATCGAGTCGGCGCGCAGCGCGCGCGCAGCCGGTGTGGACATCGTCGTCGGTTACGTCGAGCCGCACGGGCGAGCCGAGACCGAACGACTGCTGGAAGGCCTTGAGCAGCTCGCATTTCTGCAGGTCAGATACCGCAACATAACCCGTCGCGAATTTGATCTTGACGCGGCGCTCTTGCGCGCCCCCACGATACTGCTGGTAGATGAGCTTGCTCACTCCAATCTGATCGAAGGTGAACCCAAACCGCGCCATGCCAAGCGCTGGCAGGACATCGAGGAGCTGCTGGCAGCCGGTATCAATGTCTGGACAACAGTCAACGTTCAACACCTGGAAAGCCTGAACGATGTGGTCGCAAGCATCACTGGAATTCGACAACACGAGACGGTACCGGACCGGATATTCGACGAAGCCGATGAGGTCGAACTCATTGACTTATCGCCCAAGGATCTCCTCGCACGATTGAAGGCTGGTAAGGTCTATCTCTCCGAGCAAGTAACCACCGCGACCGAACGTTACTTCAAAGAGCCCAATTTGCTGGCACTTCGCGAAATGGCGCTGCGCCGGACCGCCGACCGCGTCGATGCTGCGGCGCGCGCTTACTCGGGGCGGGAGCGCGCATCGAAGCCCTGGTTGGCGCGCGACCGGTTTTTGGTCGCCGTGACCCCCGACGATCAGGCTGAACAGCTCGTGCGCGTCGGCAAACGCTTCGCGGACGCCCTCGATGCCGAATGGTTCGTCGTCTCGGTTGAAACACCCAATATGCTCAAACTTGGCGAACAGGCTCGCAATCGTCGCATCAATGTGCTGCGCCTTGCGGAGTCCCTCGGTGCGCAGACGGTCACCCTCGATGGCCCCTCGGCCTCCGCCGCGTTGACCGAATATGCACGAGTTCGAAACGTGACTCGAATCGTGGTCGGCGAACCGAAGCGCTTTGGCTTGCGAGCGCTATTGAGGCCCTCCACCGCGACCAAATTGGTCCGGACTGGCGCGGGCTTCGACGTATCAGTCATTGCCCGTCGCGGACCATCCGGAAATGAGCCGCCGCGCCGCGAACTCGACGGGCCGGTCGAAATCCGGTGGAACCGGTATTGGGCCGCTGTGGCGATCTCGCTGGCCTGCACAGCGCTCGCCGCGGTGATGTACCCCTATTTTGCATTAACCAATCTCGTGATGGTGTATTTGCTCGGAGCGACGATCGCCGCATTGCGGCTCGGGCGTGGGCCAGCGAGTCTCGCGGCCGTCGTTAATATCATCGCATTCGATTTTTGCTTCGTGCCTCCGCGTTTCACCTTAGCCGTGGCCGATTTCCAGTATGTGGTGACTTTCGCAGTCATGCTGACGGTCGCACTGATTATCGCCAACCTGGTGGCCAATGTGCGCGCCCAGACGCGCGTCTCCGGTGCCCGGGAGCGACGCACGGCATTGCTTTATGGAATGAGTCGCGAGCTGGCAGCGACGCGCAGCGTCGAGGACCTCGCGCGCGTGGCGGTTAAACATGTCGCGGAAACATTCGCTAGCCTGGCCGTTATACTGGTCCCGGATAGCAACGGTCGACTTCATCATCCGCGCAGCACGCCGATTACCGGATCTTTGTTGAGCTGCGATTTGTCGGTCGCGCAATGGGTGTTCGACCACACTGCGCCCGCGGGACTGGGTACCGATACGCTGCCGGCCGCCCTCGCGCAATATCTGCCGCTGAAAGGTAGCGGGAATACCCTTGGCGTCTTGGCCATTGAACCGACCCACCGGCGGCGACTCTTGTTACCCGAACAGCGCCATCTCGCGGAGACCTTCGCCGCACAGATTGCACTTGCGCTTGAGCGAGCGGACCTCGCTGAGGAGGCCGAAGTGTCTCGCATTACGGCAGAGACCGAAGGCTTGCGCAACACGCTGCTCGCTTCGATCTCTCACGATCTTCGGACGCCGCTGGCAGTGATCGCGGGGGCGAGCAGCGCACTCAACGATGTATCGCTTGTCTTTGAACCCGAGACGCGCGCTCGTTTGACCGCATCGATTGAGAGCAAGGCTCATGAGATGTCTGAAATCATTTCCAACGTTCTCGATCTGATGCGTTTTGAGACCGGCCAAGTTGCATTGCGCCGTGATTGGCAGACCATAGATGATCTGGTGGGATCCGCACTCACGCGCGTCGAGCCTCGGCTCGTTGATCACCCTGTTGAGGTTAATTTGCCAGCGGAGCTTCCGGCTGTCTACGTTGATGCGCCTTTTGTCGCTCAAGTGTTCAGCAATTTACTGGAGAACGCAGCGAAGCACACACCCGCTGGTACACGCATCGTCATTTCCGCAGACAATGACGCAGAATTTGTCCGCGTTTCCGTTGACGACTTTGGACCAGGTCTACCCGCGGGTGACCCAGAGCTACTTTTTGCGAAGTTTCAGCGCGGCCGGCATGAGAGCAATACGGGTGGCGCAGGGCTTGGCTTGGCGATCTGCCGCGCGATCGTCAACGCCCATGGAGGCAGGATCTCGGCGATGCAACGCACCGACGGCGGTGCTCGGTTTGTTTTCACATTGCCCACGACGGAGCCCACTCCATGACGGAGTCAATGTACCAGATACTCATCGTCGAGGATGACGAGGGGATACGCAGCATTTTGCGCACCCTTCTTGGAACGCAAAACTATCGTGTAATTGAGGCTATAAACGGCGCACGCGGCATTATCGAGGCGCGCAGCCACCGCCCTGACTTGGTGATTGTGGACCTCGGGCTACCCGATTGCGACGGACAATACGTGATTCAAGAAATTCGCAAATTCTCACCGGTCCCTATTATCGTCCTGTCGGCCAGAACAATGGAGCTCGCAAAGGTCACCGCGTTGGATGGAGGCGCTGATGACTATGTCGCCAAGCCCTTCAGCGCACCGGAACTGCTTGCACGGGTTCGCGCAGCCGTCCGTCGCGCGGCGCGAGTCGGTACGCATTTGCCGATTCTTCGATTCGGACCAATTACAGTGGATCTCACGACGCGAACCGCAGCTGGTCCCGAACATTCGGTGCACCTCACGCCACTTGAATTTCGGGTGATCGAATGCCTTGCCCGAAGCGCGGGCATGGTTGTCACTCAGGACCAATTAATTTCGGAAGTCTGGGGTCCTGACCGGATCGGCGATACCCGCGGACTACGATCGTATATCAAGCAATTGCGTCAAAAGGTGGAGATTGATCCGCATCAACCACGGTTTCTGATCACGGAAGCCGGTGTCGGCTATCGCTTAAACATCGAGGATACAGAAGCAGCGGCGTGACACCCAAAGCACTGCGTCTGTTGCACCAACCGAAATCAAGGGAACCTCAAGGCTAAGAAGCTGTCCTGTCCGACTCAGGATCTGATTGTCCCACAGCCTTGTCGGGATGCCGCAAAGCGCCTGTCAGCGGAGCTGCGGCGTCAGTTTTCTGACTTTACTGAGATGCCCCTCGCGTACGTCGTTTGGGTTGCTCGAATCGTTCGCATCACTGCGCAATACCTTCGGTGGCTCTTTGTAACGGCTGTTGACGCGGACAAACGAGGGTGACTGGCGAATCACGTCGAGGTAGGCACACCACGTCGCGTGCCCCAACAGTGGCACGATGATGACCAGACCCAAGAGCAACGGTGCAAAGCCGATAATCGTCAGCGCTAAGATCATCCCGCTCCAGAGAATCATCGCAGGTATGTTACGGAATGCTGCATTGACGCTCGCGCGCATGGCTCCTCCGGCAGAGGCTTTCCGATCGACGATCAGTGGAATTGCGACGACGGACACCGTGAATACTGCGGTTGCCAGCACTCCACCAACCGCAAAATAGGCCAAGACCTGCGATCGATTGGTCGAATCGAGAAATCCGCTGTACAGAGTGCCGCGCATGTCGGGCGCGCCGATGTGGAACACCGTGCCGAGCAGCAGCGCTGAGATGAGGAACCATGCAGCGGCACAAATCGCAAGAATGACACCGAACTTGAACAGAGCGGGCGCGTTTCGTGCGAATCCCTCCAACGAGTCATCGAAGCTTGCCGACTCACCCAGTGAATCGCGTCGCGACATCTCGCACAGACCCGCGGACATCAGGGGGCCAACCAGCAGAAAACCGGAAATAGCTGCGGCGATGAAGTACGGATGCGTGCCGCAAACTGCCAGGAGGATCCAGCCCAGCGCCACGATTAGCGCGCCGTAACCCAGGCTAGCTCCCCAGTGCCGTCGCATGGCGAGCCAACCGTCCCGCAACCAGATAAATGGCGCGTAAATCGGTACTTGAAGGACGTCGAGGTCCACAATTCGATCCTGACCGCTGACGAGCGTGCTGTGCATGCCTGCATCCCCGGGTGAGAGAGTACCGAACGCCGAGTCTAGTCTCATTTATAACGCTGCGCCCTACAGTAATCACAGTAATCAGTCTCGGTCGTGCAGCGCGGCAGAGGCTCCGCTGTCGCCGACGGCGCCGACGGCGCCGACGGCGCAAGACGCCACAGATTCAGCGTTTGTGTGAGTGGAGAGATACATGCTTTTGAATTGCGGCTGAAGCGCTAAGCAAAACCAAAATTACCTGCCTCACAACTTATTGAATTTCCTCGCACCCCGCTCAGATGTTTTCCCAGCGACCGAACGTGATTATCGGGATCGGGCTATTTCTCTACTCTCGGCGTGCACTCAGAGAAAAGCAATCATCCAACTACGGGAATGTCTTGGCGACGTTGCAAACGAATTAACATAATTCCTTGCGATCCGCTGCATTCATGCGAGCGCCATCTTCGCAGCGCACGGCGTTTTCCACGTATCCGCATAAAACCATCGCGTAGCCAGCGGTCGCGAAACTCCTAAGCAGCGACCGACTTCCCGCGTGCGATAATGAAATAAGCAGCGCCTTTGCGGACGTTCGGACGAGAGATCCTTTTCCATTCAAGATAAGTGTTCTCGTTGCTTCCTCTGTGCCAAGGACTTGAAGCGTCACAGAAATAAACTCTAATGTCGGTAGCGGCGGTGAACTGAGTGTGTTTGGCGAGCTCTGCTTTTCGATCCTAAGTCAGCGATCGGCGCAACGCCGCCGGCAGTTGCGGACCGCCTTCAGGAGCGCGGCTGTCGGATATTAGCGATGATGACAAAGCGCAATTGCCGCTGCACGAGTGCTACTGGCGCGAGAGCTCGACGCGCCGGTTCTGCGCCCTGCCCGCCAGCGTCGCATTCGTCGCCTTGGGCGCGGAGGCCCCCAAGCCACCCGTCGCCAGGTGATCGGCGCTAATGCCGCGAGACACCAGGGCCGCCTTCACCGATGCGGCACGACGTTGCGACAGTGCAAGATTCGAGGAATCGCCGCCGACGTTGTCGGTATGGCCGGTAACGGTGAGCTGCCATGTCGGATCGCGCTTCATCATCGCCGCGATTGCGTCGAGCGTCGAGTCCGACTGCGGTCGAATCTCCGCGCTGTTGTAAGCGAAATAGATCCCGTACACGTCCACCGGTTTCCGCGCGGCCAGCGCCGACTCCATTGTCGTTACCGTGTTCGCATCGGGCCAATCGATTCTGACCACCGTCATCGAGTCTTCGCCGACGCGAAATTGCAGGAGCAGCGGATTCGCCAGATCGTCGAGCACGTACATCTCCGCGTCTCTGTCTCCGTCGTCGCCCGTGAGCTTGCCGCGGATATGTCGCGCGGCCAGGGCGACGACGGCGTTGTTGACGAGGATCGGCACGGGGACGATCCCCGGTTCGACCGATGTCATCGTACCGGCCACCGTAAACTCCGCGCCTCCCATGGCGACGGCACGCGCCACGTCCTTTTTTGCCGAATTGTCGGATACCGCTCCGGCGCCTTGTTCGATCAGTAATTTCTCAAAGAACGCCGCGCTTGATACATTGATTCCACCCGTGCCATCCTCGATGAACGTCAGCGATGTATGCCCGGTCGCGCGCAGCTCGGTGAGTTCGGCGGTCGACAGCTGCGAGGTGGTCGTGCCGGGATAGATCTCCTCGGCATTCCAGCCACTCGAGATCCGAGGCTTCAGCTTCCGAGCTGTTTTCAGATCCACCAGCAGAACGGTCCGGCTAGCCTGGATCTGCGTCGGCTCTTCGCCCGGCTCGCCGGGTATGTCGGCCGTGATGGTGAACGCCACGCGGTCGCTCGAGATCGCGGTCACGCGTCGCACCGATTCGTAGTCGCCTGCCGGCTCGCGCACTGATCCCACAACAGCAAGCCCCACTACCAGTGGCACCGTTGGGTGCGGAGCCTGTGCGCGAGCGGTGTGCGCGAGACAGAGCGCCAACAGGCTGACCGTGAGCGTGGCAAGTCGGATGATCATGGCGTCTCCTTCGATTTGTTGCAGCCTGCCGGAACGTAGTCGGCCTTGTCTTGTTTGCTGTTTGGCGTCACGAACGTCACAGCGGAAAATCTTCAAACCCGCGTGACCGCGTCAAACAGATCATGCGCGATCAAGGCTTTCCGCAAGTAGGAGGAATTGCCTTCGAGCCCTCGTAGATGGGAAGCGATGCGATGGGTTTGCTGTAGGTACTGGAAATCTCACTGACGTGGAATAGACTCAAAAACTCATTGATCGCTTTCACCACAACTTGCGGCAGAGCATAGCCCACACCGACTTCCATCCAAAGATTCACATCGGCCGAGTGGCAGACGTAGCCGACGACCGCGGCTTGCAGGTCGGAGCCTCTGGTCGTTCCTACGGACGCGTCGACTGCCGCATAGGGTCCCACGACAAAGTTGAAGGCCCCGATGCCGACAATGATTTTGGCGCCGTAGGCGAGGAGCAATGCATTCACGCCCCCGGCGTTGCCTTTCAGGGTCTCTGCGAGGTCGGTCACTGTCCCACTCATTTTTAGACCCTCTGCCACCGGTTTTTCTTGCCGGATGCCGGCCCTAATGGCGCCCGTGTATTGGTATTCGCCCTCCGCCCCAAGTGTCGCTCCCTTGGTGGTAAAGATCGTCCCAACCCGGATGCTCTGGCGAAATACCACTGAGAAAGGCGTACCTATTCCTGTAATGGGAACGGGAATTGGATACGAGAAGTCCAGCGGCAGTTGAATAATGGCGTTGAGATTCTTCACATCTCCACTATTTCCCCCATTGATGGAGACCTTCAAACCACCGACGCCGCTGATATCCACAAATGCATTTTTCAGCCCATGGAGGATATCGAGGCTTACATCAATGTGCGGATTTTTCAGCGATAAAACTGCCGACGCTGTGAACTTGATGCCGTTCTTATCGTAGTTGATGTTCACTCCCAGACCACCGCAGCAATTCGGCCTTAAGGTATAGTCTTTCACGCTGATGTCAGTCAGTGCGCCGAATGCAGCAGTACCAGGCATGGCGACCTTAAATACGCTGAACTGTGTGCGATCCGCCGGATTCCAGACGGCGGACCTCAGCGATAATTCATCGCCGCCGGCCAATCGTGTGTGCAATAAATCTTTGGAATCGTACAGTGAGGCGAACCGAGTCGCAGGAAAGGCGCGCAGCGAACTCGACGACGGCTCGGCAGACTCATTCAGATCCGTGTATGTGCCGAGGGCATCCGGCGCGTAGTAAGCAATCATTTTCGAGGGGTCCAGCGCCCCATGATAAGAGAGGTGCAGCTTTTCAAAGACCTCGGTCAATTCCACCGGACCCAGCGTGACGGCAAGGCTATCGCCCGTGCGTTCCACCGCCAGCACACGTCCAACCGCTCTGCCGGTCGCAAACAGGATTTTGTCCTTTTTAATCTCCGCGGCGTGGGGGGCGTTGGCATCGAGGGTCCAGGTCATTCCATCAGAGCTATTGGCTCGAATGGCTTCGGCGCCGTGCTCCATGACGATCACCGCAGGTTGGTACTCGACGTCCTTATTGAATGTAGGCGACACGCCAAAGTGTCGCTCGGCCTCACTTAGAGCCATCACCGCCGTTGTCGTCGTCGCTGCGCTTGGCTCTGCGGTGGCGCCCGCTGAGCCTGGCGGTGCAGCGCGCTTGCAGCCAGTCATCACGGTAATGGCTGCGAGCAGTGCGATGGTGGCGATCGAAGGCCACCGCTTGATAGTGTGCATGGATTGGCGTTCACTCTGTTGCATGGATTTCCACAAGGGATTTTCGACTTGGTGAAACCCAGTGGCTCCTACAATTATTGGTTCGCATGTAAGAGGAATACGCGATCGGACCCCAGCCACTGACATGACCGCACAAAGGAACGGCAATTTCGCCGACTATCGTCGTGAATGAGCGTTTCGCCAGTTCTGACCGACCGCCGGGATGTGCCACTTCGCCTTCTCGAAGTCTATCTCGGACCACACGGCGCTTCGCGATTCGCCTGACCGTAAGAAAACGAGTGGGGACAACTTCACCGCTCATCCCACTACGGTGCTACTGTTATAAGAATCTATCGCTCGCAGGAGCGCCAAAAATGGTAAGCGCCTGAGCCGAATTCAATTCCGCTTATCGATTGGCCGAATCCGCCCGAGTTGCAAAAACAATACGTTCAGGCATCGCCAGTGTTTGAGGGAGTACGCTGAGACATGAACTCTAGGGATCGCAAATATGATCTGGTGCTGTATGGCGCGTCGGGTTTCACTGGCCGGCAAACGATCGACTATTGCAAGAAAAAGGCGCCCGCAGGCTTGCGATGGGCTATCGCGGGGCGCAATCGTGTCAAGCTAGATTCCGTCAACACCGCCGCCGTCGACGTGATCACTGCCGATTCGCAGGACCCCCAAGCGCTTAACACGCTGGCTGCCAGCACTCGGGTGGTCGCAAGCACCGCAGGCCCTTTCAGTCTGTACGGCAGTCAATTGGTGGACGCATGTGTCCGTCATCGAACACACTATTGCGATATTACCGGCGAGACACCCTGGATTCGCGCACTGATCGATCGACATCATGATCAAGCCGCGGCGCAAGGCACCAGAATCGTGCCAACTTGCGGCTTCGATTCAATTCCCTCGGATTTCGGAGCATGGTTAACCGCGCGGTATATCCGGGAAAAACTGCATTTGGAATGCGAATCCGTGTCTGCATACTTCAAGCTCGGCGGCGGTATCAATGGCGGAACACTCGCTTCGTTCTATCATTTGATCGAGAGCGGTCAAGTCGCGACCGTGCGTGACCCGTACTTACTGGACCCGGATCGATCGGCGCCGACGCAGGCTCAACGAGAGCGAAACGCCGATCCAACCGGTGTGCGCTTTAACGCAGATCTTCAAAGGTGGGTCACTTCATTCGTGATGGGGCCCATCAACACTCGCGTCGTGCGACGCACACAGGCATTGCTTGGCACTCCGTTCGATTACCAGGAATATTCTAGTTTCAAAAAGTCCTCGTCTGCACGTGTTGCCGCGACGGCGGGCCGCATGTTCGAATCTATGCTCGGCTCGCGACTCGGTCGGCGAATGCTCAAGCCCCTATTGCCGAGTCCCGGAGATGGACCCACGGAGAAAGTGATGGATAGCGGCTTTTTCGAATCCACTTTCATCGCTCGCACGTCGAGTGGGGCGACGGTCCGGAGCGTCATGCACGGGCAGGGGGACCCCGGGAACAGAATCACCGTAAAATGCTTGTGCGAATCCGCATTCGTCTTGGCGCTGACTGATGATCCCGCTCAACGCCCGCCGTCAGGCGCCGGCGGAGTTCTGACTCCAGTCACGGCACTCGGTGAGAATCTCGTGACGCGCTTAGCCGCGGCTGGCATCACATTTCAAATTGTGCAGAATTAGCACAGCCCCGTCGCCCCCAAATCGGTCGGCCGGCGCATTGGGTGTCGCTTGCCTATCCGCTGATTGACAAGGTGACCCATGCCGGTACTGCCCCGGGGCGCTTAGGACCCGCAAGGTTTCGGTAGTCACCCGAGCGAAGCTTGATAATATCGCTCTACAGTGCTGCACCGAACGCTGGTAGCTTTGCACGCTGACACTTTGGCATTGCCACAACGATCTGTGTTGCTACGGCGAAGCGAAGTTTTGCAGGAATCGACCGACGGCGTCGGAGGCCGGCGCTTGCTGATATTTGAGATCATTATGATGAGCTCCGGGGATTTCGACGAAAGTCTTTTCCTTCGCGGGGGATGCGTCGAACACTTCTCTACCCTGCTGCGGGGAGACCACATCGTCAAACTGTCCCTGTATCAATAACAGTGGACTCGCTACTGCGAGTATGTGCGCGGATCCTTCGTACAAATCGCCGACCAGAGGATCGGCTGTCAGCTTGATGAGCCAGCGGCCGTACCAGGGGACTTCACGCTGGGTCGACCACTGCATCATTTCGCGTGCGCTGGCAGGAGGCGCCTGCAGTATCAGGCCGGCCGCCGCCCGGTGGGCCGCGACGTGAATCGCAATACCGGTGCCGATGGACCAGCCGTAGGAGATGATGGGCACGGCTGGCGAGGCCAAATGCTCGCGCACATGATCAAACTCCTGCAGCGCCGCCGAGAGCACCAGCCGGGCATCTATAGAGCCTTGGCTAAAGCCGTAACCCGGATAGTCGAAACACACCGCATTGACTTGAAACGCATCGCGAAGCCATTTCAGGCGCGCCGCCTCATGCACGAGGTCTTCATTTGAGCCGTAGAAAAATAAGACAAATGGCGCGTCGGGGCGCGCCGATTTATACAGCCACCCGCGCACTTTCGGTCCCTCAGACAGCTTAACCTCAATTGGTTGCCGCTCGTCCTCGCTTACAGCGCTCCAAAGTCCCGCTGGCGGATTCGCAGGAGGCTCAAGCACATCTTTGGCGTGCAGCGTATGGCTGATGACGGCTGTCAAGAAAAAGGCGATCAATGAAAAGCGCCTCCCAACGTAGAGTGGTGCCAAAAAAACATGTGCCGAAGAACGTCGCGAAGCAAGTTAACCACGTGCGCCGCGGGTTAACCACACGCGATGCGCGCGATGGCGCCGAGCGGTATATTGGGTACCTATTGCATCTCTGAATCCTTTCACTCACGCAAGTGATCAGGGCGACCTCACATCTCCGCGACATTCGAGCACGAGGCGGTGACATGCAGACGGATACCCTTATCCGTCTTGCCGTCAAACTCCATCGTGAAGCCCCCGTCCCCCAGCTGGAACGTGACGGCGTCTGTGAAGATGTGGTAATTAGTTGGGTTGTGGTCTGGATCTCCGAACGAGATATCCACCATGACGCGTTTGACCCCTGGCTTATCCGGATTCGAAACCTCCATGACGGCTTCCCCGAGCTCCTTCGCCGCGTATCCCGTGAAGCGTCTCCAGGTAACTACATAGCCGGGATTATGATAGTTTGGCGGCATCTCATGGCCGCAGATAATGTCCTGTTCCGGCGCTTTATAGGTGCCGGCGAGCGGGCCGTTTGCAACCACCACTACCAGTGAATCTGACCCTGCGTAAACGCGCGAGGCGACGAGCGTGGCCGCACCCGCAAATAAAACTACCGAGCGCACGAGCTTTGACATGCGACGTCTCCGTTCTAGAATCCAACAGACCCGACATGATTTGCGGAATCGGCCACCGCTCGCGAACATCCCGCGATCGATCCTCTATTGTCGAGTCAACTCAAGGCTGTTGACGCCCTACCCGCCAGTCTACTGCGATCGATTTTGAACCTTGGATTTTTTGATCGCGAGGGTGTTCCGAACGGGTGATCGGCGAAGCCCACACGTCGTCATAACGACGATTCACCGGAGCCAGCATTTTCTTGTCGTAGCCGGTGCCGGGGTCTCCCCTGCACAAACCTGTGAAGGAACAATGGCTGCGTTCGAGGACAGTTTTAGGGCCCTTTGAGCTGAGGCGTAAGCTCTTTGTCGACCCTGGGTAGATGTCGCCCAGTTGCACCGGCCGACCCGATAGATCTCGTGACGCGGGGTCTATTCCCGCGCCATCAAGAAGCGGGCATCCTTTTGCGACCATCTTCCTTGCACAGGCGTTGCCGCACACGTGTAGTCTGCTGCAATGTTCGATGAGGCTACGTTCAGTGCATTCCGGCACTGCTCTAAACTAGGGTACACCGCAACAGTCTGAGTTCCGCCCGCGTGTATTTGAGCCACTAGAATAAATAGCATGAACTTCATTTATGACCTCCTTGCTTCGACAGTCTCAAATGCATTGCCTTTTCTTAGCGCTTGCTTCGTGTTCTGGGTGCGAGAACCGGTGTGATCGCTGTTGCGATTTTGGACAAATGCAATCGCCAGTCGATTCCGGGGGCCGGACAAAATGGAATCGACGCAAGCGTCCATCCGAAGGATTGCCCGTTGCCGCTGCGTCGCATGCACACCTCCCTACTTGCTGCGCCTAAAGAGAATGATCCTCGAACCATGTTCTGGCGATCTTCAATTTGTGGCAATACCGCCGCAGCAAAAGCACGTTGTCTGTCGCAGATTTAGAAATGTTATGTCACGGGCGGGCGTACGCAGCCGGCGAATGAGTCATCGCCCCGTCGGCTTAGTCGCAGCGATGGTGATTAACTGTCCAGGCCGCGTGGTGACAACTGACAGGCCCGCGGCGTCGAGTTCTTTAAAAACCCAGTAGGCCGGAAGGCGCAGCTTTCTGTAGCTGCTCTTCCGCAGGGTCCAATTGCCATTCCCGTCTCGAATATTGACAAGATCGTGAACGACAACAGATCCAGGGCCTTCGTATTCCAGGAAGCAGGTCATGACCCGTCGATCATCGCCACGAATAGGAATAAATCGGTCGAGACCTTGCAACTCGCCCACGGAGAGATCTCGATATGTCACGACGAATTGTCCTCCGGGCTTAAGCGCCCGATGGACAGATCGAAACAGTTCGGATACCTCGTCCCGGCTCCTCAAATGAGGCAAGGTGTCGCCCATACAGACAACAATGCTCACCGAGGCTGGATCGACGATGCAGTCCAGGCCAAGCAGGTCGGCATGTTTCGTTGTTATATCGCGTGAAGCAATCCTAGCCAAAAGCTCTTTGAGCAGCTTTTCGCTAGTGTCGATAGCGAGAACCTGACAACCCAGGTCGGCCAAAGCCACGGACTGGAACCCAGAACCGCACCCAAGATCCGCGGCGAGGCCACCACGTAACAAGGTCGTATCCACCAACTCCTGCAAAAGGGTCTTCTGCTCCGCGACTTTGGCATCAAAGGGCACGCCAAACATCCAATCGTAGTGCTCGGCCAACAGGTTGTCGTAGTGTGCTTTGACGGTGCTCGGCATTTCTTTCTCCAGTAATAGGGTCCTACTGATTAAAGCCACCAGTGCGAACCTATTAAGCGGGCCATAGGGAATTGTTCGCCGATCGTGCTCAGCGTATACCCGGAGTCAAAAGCGCTGTTCTCCACCGTATTTGCCGCGTCTAACTTCAGGTTTCGATTATCCCGGCGTTGCTGCTGATCCTGCGAGCAAACCTCCATCGATGTTCATCTCCGAGCCGGTAATGTAGGTCGCTTCGTCGGAAGCCAAAAGGGTTGCAATCGCGGCCACTTCGTCCGGCGTACCGAATCGCCGGAGCGGCGTATCTTTCACCAAAGCGGCGATCCGAGCTTCCCGATCAGGACCCGTCCCAATTATCGCCTCCCACATTGGCGTGAGAATTGCGGCCGGGTGAATTGAATTACAGCGAATTGCGAGGCCCTGCTGCGCACACCAGAGCGCAACGCTCTTCGTGTGGTTACGAACGGCCGCTTTTGATGATGCATAGGCAGATGCACCGGGTATCCCTACCAGTCCCGAGCGCGACGAGATATTGATTATCGATCCGGTCTTCCTAGGTCGCATCGCCCGGATGGCGTATTTGCAGCCTAAGAAGACGCCGTCGAGGTTGGTGCGGTGAACTGCACGCCAATCTTCCAAACTTGAGTTCTCGGGATCATGCGCAACGAGGCCAGTCTCAAACCCGGTGATGGCGGCGTTATTCACAACGACGTCGAGATGCCCAAATGATTCAACGACCGACGAAGTCACGCGCGACCAATCCGCTTCTTCACGAACATCAAGTCGCGCAAATGTTGCTGGAGTTCCTAATTCCGCCGCAAGCCTCTCAACCGCGGTGCATTCTATATCGGTAAGATGTACGTGCGCGCCTTCGCGAACGAAGGAACGGACGATTGCTTCTCCAATGCCGCGTGCAGCGCCGGTCACTAACGCGATCTTTCCATTCAATCTCCCCACGCAAACTCCCCGGGCGTATCGCCCTTCAGCCGAGAGGCCTAAATTCTCACGGGCCCGAAGAATGTCAGCGCTCACTCACCGTAAACTTCTTCCAATACCCATGAGAATTTGTCCTGGGTTTGCTCTCGTGCCAATTCATCGTTAATGTCGGAACCCGTTTATCCGCAAAGATAATCAAATGGGCACATGGACCTGAATCGGATTTTGTTTAAGTCAGTATTCTAATCGACGTACCAGTCGCCATGACATCCGCCGAGCTGCAGCAGTTCTAGCGCTTGCGATTTCGACTGTACTTCGGTGATCTTACTTTCTCAGGTCAACCGAGTAAGGATGGCGAGCGTCAGACTCCCGCCAGAGTCTCTACCCTCAGAGAACTTCGACGCACTCCTGCACCGCGAACCGTCAGCCAATGCAGCAGGCGCGAGCGGATGCCTGTGGTGTGACTGAGACGGCCCGCGGTGGAGAGTCGTCAAGCGGCGCCAGCCGCCTCGGTCTCACGGACAGACCCTGACGCCGGCGGGGCGAAGCGAATACCGGTGCTCTCGCCGATCTGCAGCATCTTCGGCAGATCGCGCGGCAGCTCTCTCACTTCCTGATCGATCCTGCGGAAGAAGGCGCCGGCGTGCGCCGGGGCATCCAGGATCAGCACGCGCGCCGGGGACTGGGAGGCTCCGCGGAAGCCGTGCAGCATCAATCGCGGGGTGTATACAAAGTCCCCGGCGGTAGCCGTAAAACACTTCTCCCCGACGGTGAACAGCACGTCCCCCTCGAGAACGTAATAAGCCTCGTCCCACGGGTGAGTGTGCGGCGGAGGTCCTGCGTCGCGAGGCAGGGTGACTTCCATCATTGACCAGGCGCCGCCGGTGCGGGTTTCATCGCACAGGAATCGCACCTCGGCTCCCAGTACCTGCAAGGGCCGCACGTCTCGGCTCGACACGATGAGGGATTGCTGCTGCATAGATACTCCTGATTTTGGTGATCGAGCTCGCGGTGGTCGCGGGCTCTGGTTGATTGCACGGGCGCAGTATCGATCGCGTGAGCAGATCGTGAGAAGATGCGGAAGTAGATTTTCATTGAGGACATAAGTGACTCAATCGCTGCACGGTCTGAAGCCCCTGATGGCTTTCGCGGAAACTGCAAAGCGCGGCAGTTTCACCGCGGCAGCGAGAGAGATCGGCTGCACGCCCTCGACGCTCGCCAAGGCGGTCGGGCGCCTGGAGACCCAGCTGTCGGTGCGTTTGTTCTACCGCACTACGCGACAGGTCACGCTAACAGACGATGGGCGGCGCCTGTTCGCGCGGTGCGAGCGGGTGCTGGCCGAACTGGACTTGCTGCAGGAGGAAGCCGCGGGCGGCGCAGACGAACCCTCTGGGACGCTGCGGATCGACATGCCGGTGAGCTTCGGCCGGCTTGTCATGCTGCCGCTGCTCGCGCAGCTGCTGCAGCAACACCCGCATCTGTCGATCGACGCACGATTCACCGATCACTACACGGACCTAGTCAAGGAGGGCATCGACGTAGCAATTCGCACCGGGACGCTGCGCGATTCGACGCTCGTTGCGCGTCCAATAGGCGTCCAGGATTTGTTGCTGATAGCGGCACCATCGTATCTGGCACGCACCGGCGTACCCGGAACTCTGTCGGGATTGACGGAGCACTCCGCGGTGCTCTTCCGAGTGCCGGTCACCGGCAAAGATCGACCCTGGTATTTCCGGGTCGGCAATCGCAACATAATCGTCACGCCGCGTTCACGCGTGCGGGTGGACGGAGGCGATGAGCTGGTACGGGCAGCCATTCTCGGCATGGGGATTGGTCAGGTCCCACACTACATGGTGACCGAGCCGTTGGCGCGGGGCGAGCTGGTGGAGCTCCTGCCGCGATTCCGCCCCCTCGCCATGCCGATCGCCGCCGTGATGCCGGGCGCACGCATGGTGCCCTCGCGGGTGCGCGCGCTACTGGAGCTCCTCCAACGCAGTACCGATAGCTTCCCCACAGCTTCTCGGGCGGTGTCGTCTGTCGCTCGTCGCGGTCGCAGGCGACGCTCGCCCGGAGGATGATCACATTGTCGTCTGTGCATTGGCGGGGAGTGCGGCTGCCGACGCCAAACTACACAGCGGCACACCCACCAACAATGCGACTTCCGAAAACTGACTGCTGCCGCGCAGGTGGATTTCCCGTTTACGCTTCAAGCGCATAGGCGTAACCACGGGAAAGCCGCGTTTTTTTGCGATAAAAACATTTGCCTATGAGTTGACGTAGTTCACGAGCGCTCGACCGCCGAAATTCCCCAGTTGCAGCCTGGCGTGGCCGATGGACGTGCACCTCTGGTGCGAAAGGCAGTTCCATGCCGGCCAATCGTGGCAGCGGTGGATTGGGGAGTACTTCCGCTGGATCTTCTGCCCAACGGCTGCCGGTGGGCCATCCGCAGACTGCGAATACGGGTAACCGTCCGCAACGATACAAGCGGCTTTGTGAGCCCGCGAGGCCATAGGGCCAGCCTCGAGCGGGCGCCTGATGGCGTAAGTCGTATACATACGCGTCGAAGGGCAAGGTCGATAGCCACTCCCGGATAGTTTTATCCGCGCGGAACGCTTCGTAGGACCGCACTGCCAGTCTACGGCGATGAGCCCAAACGGCCTTCGCTTGGGCCACGAGTCCTTGTACCCACTGAAGCGTCGCGCCGCGCACCGCGCAGTCGCGCAAGCTCGCGATGAAGGCGGCGAGATCGTCGCTCACGTAAACCGCCACTTGCGGGTCCGGCAGAACACACCACACTGGGCCGGATAAGCCTGACTCCTGGCAAGTCTCTGCGATCCAGCGCCGCCCCAGGTCATCGATCGCCAGCGTGATGCAGGGGCGGAACACCGCCAATGGCTCGTCAGGGAAGAGGCAGCCCGTGAAATCGATGCTGCCCAGTTCCGTGCCGGTCAGCCCGCTGCAGCTCCCAAGCAATGCTTGTAGATCCGCGCTGAGAGTTCCCGAGAAAGAGGGCTGCAATCCGTCAATCACCGCGGGGCGCAGGCCCGGCACAGGTGCAACGGGAAGGGGTTTGCCTGCAGTATCGAGCCAAGGCGCCGAAACTAAAGGCATCATAGTGTCGCTGCTAGACATGATGGTACCTCGATGCTTCCGGTTAATTAATCCACAAACTCCTGTGACTTTCTGACGATTTCTTGCTCGACGCGGGTTGGCGGGTCGTTCTCGGAAGCGAAATTTAGCAAATCAATTGCATTTTTCAAGAGGTCCGCGAGGCCTTTTTACAGCGCTTTGTGCGGTGCGTGATTTTCGTGCATTGAAGCAACTTCCGAGGGCAGAAAGCGGTGTCGTTTAGCGGCGAACGGCGTTATGTCGAACGCGAAAATTCAGTTATCAACATCAAAAAAGGCCCTAGGAGCTTATCAAGACTGCCCTGTATGAGCCTCGTCAAGGGTCCAGCGATTTGGATTTCGGCACGCTTCATTTCCCTGTCCAAGCCGGTCCATTCGAGTTGTTTTTAACTCTCGGACCGTGACAATCGCTGGCCCTCATACTGACTCGCCATCAACCCGGCGCGCGACGCTAGTCTCATGATGACATGTGCGACGCTTGATCGCTTAGCCAAGCCTCGTTTGCTTTACTGCCTTTGTTCACGCGTCGAGATATCGGCCCCTGTTGAATTTCCGCGGCCATCATCCTGCTATCACCGCCTGCCTCGCAGTAGGGGGATTCTGTAACTCGCTCGATCGCGATGCGCTGCCCTCGTAGCTCCGCCGTGTCGAGCGGAGCGAGTTCGGAGCGCCGGCGGGCGCCGGCGAAGCCCAGCAACAAGAGCACCCGATCGCGCAGCTCCTGAAACGTCCCGCATCGCAGGCACCCGCCATTTCTAATTTTTTGATTCTTTCATTCGATTGTTTCGCTAAACAAAACGACTGATCTCCTATTCTGTTAATTCTTCGCTCTTTGCGGCGCCGGCGACTCCTTACCGGTGACGCGCTCAAAGAAGGAACTCATTTTTTCCCTCAAAGTCGCGAACGCCGAACTGGTACTCTCCTTGCCCCCTAGTTGCTTGTCCAAGTCTGAAATCGATTGGTTCAAGGACGCATACTCCGGATCTTTGTTGGCATAGCCCAATTCCTTGGCTCGATCCAGATCCTGCTTCGCGTTGGCCAATAGCTTCCTCGCTGCCGGTTTATCCTGATCGCGCTTCGCCTGCGCATCTTTGATCGCTGCTTGGGCTTCGACCAGCGGCAAAGGAATCGCCTGGTCGGTCACGATGAGCGTAATGAGTGCGGTGACCAGGGTCTGCCTGGCCTCATCGGCTTTCTTCTCATCGAGCAAGCGCGCCGCCGTTTGCATTGCGGTTGGATACGTGGCGAGCGGCAAATGGTAGGTCTTGACGTGGATTTCGCTCGCAAGCTGATCGAGCAGTGTTCTCGCTTTCAAGTATTCGGAGCTCGACAGCGCGTTTCGGGCGGCGCCGCTGATCGCATCAACCTCGGCGTGTTCCTTCGGCGCCAAATCAATAATCGCCACCTCGGACTTCACGGGAATGAGCGCCGCGGAGGGTTTACGGGCGGTCAGCACATTGATTTTTCCCGTCGCCCGTTCGATCGCGGCCAGGGCTTGGTCGTTCTTGCCGTCGGTGATCGCTTTGACCGCCTTCTGCGCCTCGTCAATGGCGGCGACGGCATCCTTATCGATGGCGTTGTCGCCCTGCTTTTGTGCGTCGCTGCGCTGTTGCTCCACCGGCGAACCGTTGTTACCGACGGGCGCTGCAGCGTCCGCTTTCTTTATTGTGCTCTGCGAGTCGGCGGCAGCACCCGCCGCGACAAACAAACCCAGTGTGCTCGCAGTGATAGGTATCAAGAGATGCTTGATGTCTGTCATGTTGGTCACCTCGCTTTGTTTGAAAAAGATCTGCGGGGGTACGACCCCCGCAGGTCTGACCCCTGATCAGTCGTTAGTGGGTCTTAACTCCTGTTTGGATTTCAATCCGCTTCGCGGACGCCGTAGCCCGGGCGCTCTTTGGCAGCGTCACGGTCAAAAGGCCGTTGCGGAATACCGCCTGAATGGCCTCCTCATTGACCTCCCGATCGAGCGCGACTCGGCGCTCGAAGCGACCATAGAAGCGCTCGCGAATGCTCCGGTCCTGGCCCTGCTTCTCGAGCTTTTTCTCGCCTCGCAAGGTGAGCACACCCTCCTGGAATAGTACTTCGATGTCGCGCTCTTCCAGTCCGGGGACTTCCGCTGTCACGCGGTACTCTTTGTCAGTCTCCTCAACATCCATGCTCGGCCACGTTCCATAGCTTCCCGCACGGGGACTGTCAAACGCGCGAAACACATCTTCGAAAAGCCGGTTCATCTCGTGATGCAGATTGACCACGGGGCCAAGCGACTCCGATTGAGTTGTGGTCGGATGACGCTCGCGATCGCCCCGGGTCCAGGGCACCAAATCTCGAACATTCATGGTTGTTACCTCCGTAAGAAAATAACCATCCAACGACGGCCATATAGGGCAGCGCGTTTCAGTTTCAAGGGGAGAACTGCATCAAGATTGCTCTTGGAAAGAGCGTCAACCTCCCCGTTTGATCGTCGTTCATTACAACGCGCGGGAAGCTGTCCGGGCGCCACGCAAGCTTGAAAAAATTGCAGGTATGGATTATGAAAGCGGAAACATTCAGAAAGGGTCCGCTGCTACTTTGGGGGACTAACGTCAAATACAAAGGAGCAGGGTCTTGTCGCCCTCAAGCGGCGACACGACTATCGATCGGGCGACTTTTGGAAAAAACGGGTATCGCGCGACCTACGTCACGGCGCTCCTCGTCGATTCGCGGGACAGTCATAATCCGTGGATTGCAAAATAGAATTTCCGGGGTTGGCACAATGCCCGAGAGTGTGCGAAACGCCGACGCGTTCGATTCATACTGAAAACTGATTGCCTCTCTTAACTTCGCCTCCTGCAGGTCAGACCCTTTAAGGGCGCGTCATCCATTTTCCTACAGAAGCGCGTTGCTTTTTGGTAAATGCAGACTTGAAAATTTTCTAAAATCCATTATTTTTCGCGGCAAATAGGTTTGGGTTTGTAACGCATGAGGAATTCCACGAGGAGGTATTTCCTATGTCACCCCCGTGCTCACATACAAATCAAACTCAGATCCGGCCTCAGAGGCGCCGCGAACGGTCCGTATTGCTCTGGTTGATGCGAAGACGGGGCGGCCATTGAAAATCCTCGACGCGAACAAGCATCCGATTCTCGCCGCAGCGATCGCCGAGGATCGCTACATCCCTCGCGCCGATTCTCTCGCCTTAAATGCAGGCGGAAAGAGTTTACCTTGAAGCTTTGAATGGAGACGAAGACATGCGTACTCGCTCGAAGACAGCTGTTCTAACCATTCTCGCGGCGCCTGTCGTCGGCGTACTGCTATATTTCGGACGCGCGCCTCTGATGCATTCGTTCAATTCAACCCAAGCGGCTACCGTGACACCGGCATTGGGTTCCATCGCAGCACCCGATTCCTATGCCGACATCGTCGATCGGGTGGCGCCAGCGGTCGTGACAATCCGGTCCGCCAAGCGCAGCCGCGCGCCACAACAGTATCCTTTCCTCGATGATCCTTTCTTTCGACAGTTCTTTGGTGCGCCCAACAGTTTACGGCCGCGGGAAAATCCGGCAGTAGTACAGCAAGCCTTAGGCTCAGGCGTTATCGTCAGCGCCGATGGCCATATTTTGACCAACCATCATGTCATCGATGGCGCCGATGAGATATCGGTGGAGTTGAATGATCGGCGCACCTTGAAAGCGAAAGTGATCGGTTCAGACGCACCGAGTGATCTCGCGCTGTTGAAGATCGATGCATCGGGTTTGCCAGTGCTGCCCTTGGGTGATTCTGACAAAGTCCGAGTCGGCGATATCTGTCTCGCCGTGGGCAACCCTTTAGGCATTGGTGAGACCGTGACCTCGGGCATTGTGAGCGCTCGAGGGCGGGCAACGGGATTGAGTGACGGGAATTTCCAGGATTTCTTGCAGACCGATGCCGCGATCAATCAGGGCAATTCCGGCGGTGCACTCGTCAATACCCATGGGCAGTTGATTGGCATCAACAGTCAAATTCTCTCCACCTCCGGCGGCAACATCGGCATCGGCTTCGCGATCCCATCGAATATGGCGCGTAATGTCATGCAACAGCTCGAGCACGGCGGTAAGGTTCGCCGAGGTAAGCTTGGTATCGGCATTCAGGCGATTACCTCGGAGCTGGCGAAGAGTCTGGGGTTGGCCGATATCCACGGCGTATTGGTCAATTCCGTTGAGACGGGAGGACCGGCGGACCGCGCGGGCATTCGCGCCGGCGATGTGATCACCGCGATCAATGGCCAACGAGTTGATGATCCAAATGCCCTCAGGAACGCCATCGCCAATGTCGCGCCGGGCACGGAGGTCGGTCTAGCCGTTGTTACTGCCGGCAAAGCACGTCAAGTCCAAGCTCATTTGACCGAACTCGATCAGGCTTCTGGCGACGTGGTAGGGGACCCAGCGGCCCAGGGCGCTCGGTTGGGCGTCTCGGTCGGACCGCTCAATCCCGAGACCGCGACCCGGCTGGGACTTCCGCGCGGCACCCGCGGGGTCATCGTCGTCTCCGTCGATCCTCGGGGCGCTGCCGCCAGGGCCGGCGTTCAACCCAACGATGTCATCCTCGCCGTCAATCAGCAAAGCATCACCTCGGCGGCGGAGTTAACAGCCGCGTTGCGCAAGTCCGCGTCGCCAGTGCTACTCCTCCTCAATCGCGAGGGGCAGAATATTTTTCTAGCGATCGGCTTACCGTGAGCGAGAGGCTTCGGAATAACTATGCACTACTTTTATGGGCTCCACCGGCGCGCACGTGGGCACAGGCGCGGGGCAATACGATGCCAGGACCGAAGCCGCCGGATTCTACAGAGGATTGGCGGTCTGCACGCTCGCCGAAAACGGTCTTATGTACTCGGCGTCCGTCCGCGCACCCTACTACACGCCGCGAATTCTTATCTAGGCTGGAGCATCCCTTGAAACGCTGTTCTGAAGAAATATTATCAACACGATGGCATCCGAGTGCATACGGTATGCCCCATACACCTTAGGCAACTAACAGGAGGAGATCTTATGAAAATACGGCCCCTTCACGATCGTGTGATCGTGAAACGTGAAGAAGAAGAGCGTAGATCGCCGGGCGGTATTGTGATACCGGACACCGCTACGGAAAAGCCCACCTTCGGAAAAGTTATCGCCGTCGGCAAAGGCAAACTGCTCGACAGCGGTGACGTGAGTCCGCTCGATCTTAAAGTCGGTGACAAAATTCTGTTCGGCAAGTACAGCGGCACCGAAGTAAAGATGAATGGCGAAGAACTGGTTGTCATGCGTGAAGAGGACGTCATGGCAATCGTCGACAAATAACTTCAGTAATCTTTGAAACTCGAACGGAGGAGCAAACCATGGCAGCAAAGACGTACGCTTCAGCGACGACGCCCGCCAGCGCATGTTCAAAGGCGTCAACATTCTGGCCAATGCCGTCAAAATCACGTTGGGACCTAAGGGCCGCAATGCCGTGCTCGACAAGAGCTTCGGCGCGCCTACCGTTACCAAGGATGGCGTCTCGGTCGCTAAAGAGATCGAACTCAAAGATAAATTCGAAAATATGGGCGCACAAATGGTCAAAGAAGTGGCCTCGAGGACCTCGGATGAGGCCGGCGACGGCACGACCACCGCGACCGTATTGGCGCAGGCAATTATTCGCGAAGGCCTAAAATCCGTGGCGAGTGGCATGAACCCCATGGACTTGAAGCGCGGCATCGACCAGGCCGTCGCTGTGGTAACAGAGGAGCTTAACAAGCTATCCAAACCGTGCAAGGACCCGAAAGCGATCGCGCAAGTGGGTACGATATCCGCCAACGCCGATGAGAACGTCGGCAAGACCATTGCCGACGCCATGGCCAAGGTCGGCAAGGAAGGCGTCATTACCATCGAAGAAGGGTCAGGCCTGGACAGCGAGCTCGAAGTGGTGGAAGGCATGCAATTCGATCGGGGATACCTGTCTCCCTATTTCATCAACAATCAGCAAAGCCAGAGCACAGAACTTGAGAAGCCGCTGATCCTATTGGTGGATAAGAAGATCTCCAACATCCGCGAGCTCCTGCCGGTGCTGGAAGCCGTCGCCAAGGCTGGACGCCAGCTCCTCATCGTCGCCGAGGACGTGGAAGGCGAAGCGCTCGCAACCCTCGTCGTCAACACCATGCGCGGCATCGTGAAGGTGGCGGCCGTCAAGGCGCCCGGTTTTGGCGATCGACGCAAGGCCATGCTTCAGGATATCGCTGTTCTGACCGGCGGCACCGTCATCTCGGATGAAACGGGACTCAAGCTCGAAAAGGCGACGCTCGATGATTTGGGCGAAGCCAAAAAAGTGCACGTCGATAAGGAAAACACCACCATCATCGATGGCGACGGGAAACCTGCCGACATCAAAGCGCGGGTTGAGAGCATCCGCCAGCAAATCGAGGAGACCACTTCCGACTACGACAAGGAGAAGCTCCAGGAGCGAGTGGCGAAACTCTCAGGCGGCGTCGCGGTAATCAAAGTGGGCGCTGCGACCGAACTTGAGATGAAGGAGAAGAAGGCTCGCGTCGAGGATGCGCTGCATGCCACACGGGCCGCCGTCGAAGAGGGGGTGGTGCCGGGCGGCGGCGTTGCGCTGGTTCGCGCTTGGAAGGCGCTCTCAAGCCTCACGGGCGCGAATGAAGATCAAACGACCGGCATCAAGATTCTCGCGCGAGCTATCGAAGAGCCGCTGCGGCAAATCGTGACCAACGCGGGCGAGGACGCGGCCGTGGTGCTGGCAAAAGTGCGAGAGGGTAAGGGCACTTTTGGCTACAATGCGGCGACAGGTGAGTATGGCGATATGATTGAGATGGGTATCCTGGATCCGACCAAGGTCACGCGGCTGGCACTCCAATATGCCGCGTCGGTGTCAGGCCTTTTCTTGACCACGGAGGCCATGATTACGGAATCCCCGAAGGAGGAAAAGCATTCGCATGCGGCTCCCTCCGGCATGGGTGACATGGACATGTAAGTGGCAGTGCGCGGGAGCGGGCAGGAGCCCGCTCCCGCATTACGATGACTCTCGCGGCGATGTTGCGTGCTACTCATGCAGCTAGACTAGACGTGTCAGTCACGGATTCTGGCCAGCGGCGCTCAATTCCCTTACGTATTGAGGGATATTCTTCGCCTAACTATCCGTTTTTGCGACGTCTTAATCGAACCGGCTGGACCGAATCTTCAGGTGTTGATTTGGGCAAAAACGTGCCCTATATTTCACTTCCCGCGGTTAGCACCCAATGGGTGCGATGGCCGTATGGGTGCCACCGCGGAGAGAGTGCTGGCCGCGAGCGCGGTGCGAGCGGTCATTAAATATTGGTGTCACGCCAGATTTAAGGGAGGTCTCCGCTCATGACTGCCTTAGTCGCTCAACAAACCGGTTTGGTGTTCGCGGGCCCGCTTGGTAGTCTGGAATCCTATATTGAACGCGTGTCGAAGATTCCTATTCTGAGCAAAGAAGAAGAGGTTGCTCTCGCGACGCGTTTCCGCTCGGAGGCCGACCTTGAGGCGGCCCGGCAAATGGTGCTTTCGCACCTGCGCTTTGTCGTGCACATAGCCCGCGGCTACTTAGGTTATGGCTTGCCGATGGGCGATTTGGTCCAAGAGGGTAACCTTGGCCTGATGAAGGCCGTCAAGCGCTTCGATCCCAATGTGGGCGTGCGCCTGGTCTCGTTCGCGGTGCACTGGATCCGCGCGGAGATCCACGAGTACGTGCTGCGCAACTGGCGCCTCGTGAAGGTCGCGACCACCAAGACGCAACGTAAACTCTTTTTCAATCTGCGCAAGATGAAAAAAAACCTGTCATGGCTCTCCGAAGAGGAAACCATGGCAGTCGCTCGCGATCTTGGCGTCGAGGTAAGTGACGTGCGTGAGATGGAACAGCGCCTCTCGGCGCGGGATTTGTCCTTCGATCCCGGGCCCGAGCGCGACGACGACGAGAGTTATTCTCCGGCCCTATACCTACCCGCGAGCAACGCCGACCCTGCTACTGAGGTTGAGCGCGAAGAGTGGGAGGATGATTCAAGCGATCGTTTGACGCGGGCGCTGGAAAAGCTCGACGAGCGTAGCCGCGGTATCTTAAAGCGCCGTTGGATGACGGATGATAAGGCGACTTTGCACGAACTTGCTGAGGAGTACCGCATTTCCGCCGAGCGCGTGCGGCAGGTAGAAAACGACGCCATTCGCAAGCTGAAAGGATTGATGGCTGCTGATCGAGCCGATTAGCGGTGTCCAGAGTCGATCATCGCCTCGAGGTTGCCAATCATCACTCTCAGACCCTTTCCTATGTTAGCGAAGACTCTTTGCTGGCTGATTTCGCCGGCGCGACCGAGGGCGGCCTTTCACCCTGCAGAAGCGGCACGGCCGTCCCTTTTGCCGCAGGTCGCCCGCGCAGCCGGATGCAAAGCCAACTCGAGTGCATAGGAAAACAGGTGAGTTGCCATGGGCGGATCGCGATTAGAAAGTACGGTCAATACCAGCTGATCGTCAGGAAACACGGCGAACTCGGTATTCGCGCCCAGGCTCCCGCCGTTGTGTCCGTACCAGCGATGACCGTCCTTGCTTCCGACCCCAAATCCAAACCCGTAGTCCCGCTCGGGCTTACCTTCGCTCGCCGGCGCCGCGACAATCTCCATATTGGTCAGCGCCGTTGTCATTGCCGCACTGGTTAGTTTATTTCCCGTCAGGGCATTGGCAAAGCGCTGCAAATCGTCTGCGGTACTGAAGACGCCGCCGGCTGAAGACCCATACGCTTCGGTGGCGCCGGGCGCTGGGCTGAGTGTCGGTTTCGCGGAGGTCGGCGGCGACATGACGCCTCGGGGCTCGCGCGAAACCGTACCCGCACTTCCCTGGGTCGGCGCTTGGCCGGGCGACATGGTCTTTCTGTCCGGTCCGATCAGTACTAACCCGTTTCCCCCTCCTCCCGGCCCGGGGGCGAAGAGTGCCCCGGGCCCGGCAGTCATCCCGATGGCCAGGGTACTGAAGGGCCTTGGGTCCAGACCGGTGTCCTTCATTCCGGCCGGGTCGAACACACGCCGCTGCAGATAATCGGCATAGGTCATTCCCGAGGCCTTTTCGATCAGGATTCCGAGCAACGCAAATCCGCTGTTTGAATACTCGAACCGCGATCCCGGCGTGAACGTCGGCTTGTCGGTGGCAATCAGCGGCAAGAGATCGCCCGCCGTCCGAGCCTTGAGCATCACCTCCATGTTCTGAGGCCGGAAGAAATTGCCTAGGCCGGCGCTATGCGTCAGAAGCTGCCGAACCGTGACCGCCGAAGTCTCGGGTGTCAGACCCTTGACATATAGGCCCACGGGTCCGTCAAGCCGAACTTTCCCCGCCTCCACAAGCTGGATCACCGCGACGGCGGTGAACATCTTGCCCATCGAGGCGAGATTGAATCGCGTCCGGAGACCGATGGGAGGGCTTCCCGGATCGGCCAGTCTTCCTCGGAAGATCGAAGCAGTCTGACCGTGGTCGGAAACCGAGATTACACCCGAGAAGTTCTCGTGCTGAGCCTTCACTGTAAGGCAGTGCTGAAGCGTATCCATTCTGTCCATCGGCACCGGCGCCCCTGCCAGCAGCGATTGCGCACCCATGACCGCGAAGGTCCCGACCGCCATTTGAAATTTGATTCGCACCGCTTTCTCCTGATCGATGCAATAAGCTTGCTCGGCATCAGCTTCAATAAACAGCATTGTCCTTGAACCTGATTGGTGCTATGCATGGCCCTGAAAACGAGAGACCGATGCTCAGGAAATTCACTATCACGTCGATGCGGGCTGCCGCGGCGCTTGAGCGCCCCACCTCCCGACACATCCTCTTGGCGCTTGTCGCAGGTGAGCGCACGCTCAGTGAGCTGTCCCAAACCTTGAAACTGTCGCTGAGCCTACTGACCTATCACGTCGATCGCCTGTGCCGGCTCGATCTCGTAGAAATCGTCGGGAAGACCCGCCGGGCGGGCCGCCCCCTGAAGCGCTATCGGGCGGTGGCGAAACAATTCTTCGTTCCGGCAAACCTTGCGTCAAGATCACCGAGCAATGCGCTTGTAGAAGAATTGCGCAACGCCCTCGAGAGAGATCGAAGCAGGCGGAAAAGCACGGGCACTCTCTATCTCATCGACGATAGCGGTGGTCGGAGAATGCAGCGCGTCGGGGAGGCCGCTTCTGGGAGCGCCTTCGAAGCTTGGACGATACTGCCGATGGATGCTCACGGGGCCGAGAACTTTGCAAACGACCTGAGAGCCCTTATCGAAAAATATGCCGGGCGGAAAGGTGGCAAGGCGCAACCCTTCCTGGTTCATTGCGCTTTCGCTCGCAGAATGCTTAAAGGGCGAACCCGGACCGGATTAGACTCGCCGCGGATGCGGCGCGGTTATCGGGCGCACCAGGCTACCGTATCGCGGCCATCGATCAAAAACCTTGCCCCTTAAAGTTTGCCCTCGTCGGCCGCCGCGGCGCTCATGACAAGGCCAGCGGTAAACGCACACTGACTAATGTTGCTATGAATTTTCACTTGCTTTCCCCCGAAGCAGCTTGTTCATACCGGACCTGTTTAAAATTTTGCCGTGAACGCGAGATACACCTGACGGCCCAGCACGTCGTAGGTCGCAAATGTATTAGCCTGGCCTCCGCCCTGAAGCGCCGGGTTCGTGACTACCGGCGGATCTTTGTCAAAAATGTTGTTCATGCCTCCCCGCAGGTCGAAGCCCTTCGAGACGTGCCATACCCCACTGAAGTCGAGATAGCTCACGTTGGGCAGCCCCGGTTGAACGTAGTCCCAGGCACCGTACGTGGCGCCGCGGAGAAGCGGATTTGGGTCGTTGTTGTCTTGTCCAACCTTCCCGATGAAGCGCCAGATGAGGGATGCGTCTATGTCCCACGGCATCTGCCACGTTGTGCGCAGATTGTGCCGCCACCGTGAGTTGACGGTTGCGCACGTTGATCCATACAGCCCGGCGCAGTCGAAAGAACCGCCTCCCGGAATGGGCGTCGTGCTGGCATGGAGCAGGAAACTCCCGTTCAGAAGCCACTGCAGTGATCCCGCAGCATTGAGGTTCAGCTTATAGGCGGTCTGTAAATCAATACCGCTCTGAAGCGCACCCCCGATGTTATGGTTTGTCTGCAAGATGTAGCCGCCGCCGGCCACGGTGGCTCCCTGCAGCGAAAAGTCGGTCGAAGTGCGAACGACCTGCGAGCAGTAGGTGGGGTTGCCGGTCTGAAGACAGTTGGTCACCAGCACGTTGGCGGGGTACGTGCCGACCTCTCCCTCGATCCTGATCTGCCAGAAGTCAACGCTGCCCGACAGATTGGGTACCGCGGCCGGAGAGAACAGGAAGCCGAACGAGTACGACTTGGCCTTCTCCGGCTGCAGCGCGGGGTTGCCGCCCTGCACCTGGGCGAGCTGACCTGACACGGCCTGCGGAATGATATCGGTCGTGGTCCCGTTGCCGTAATGCGCTGCGAACGTCGCGCGCTGGGCCGCAGCGACCGTATTCAGACACTGTTGCAAAGACGCCGTTGCAGGGGCCGCGCACGGGTCATTGCCAAAGGCTGCCAAGCCGATATTCGGCGCGTCGAACAGTTCGCTGACACTGGGCGCGCGGATCGCCCGGTTATACGAGCCGCGGAAACGGATGTCCTCGATCGGTGACCATTGCAGGTCAAACTTGTAAGTATTGACGCCACCGCTCACCGAATAATTCGAATGGCGGAACCCGGACCCGAGAATCAAATCTCTGGCGAAGGGCAGGTCCTGCGCTAGGGGCAATCGCAATTCGACGAACTCCTCGCCCACGCCGATACTGTTGTCGACGGGCTCCTGCGTGCCGCCTGCACCTGACAATTGGCCGCTGTTGATGGCGTCGTCTGGACGGAACTGGACGGTCTCCTTGCGATGCTCAAAACCAACGTTGATGCCGACGCCATCGCGAGCTGTCGGCAGCTTGATACCGTATTTTCCCAGCTCGCCGGTTATATCGGCATGCAGGGTGCGCAGGCTATTATCGCCCGATGTCGTTCCGAGCAGGTATAGATACTTTAACGCGTCCTTGGTGACGCCGCCGTCGGAGAAGATGTTCCACGGCACGCACGGCGCCCCGACCAGGCAACGCGCGTTGGCCGCTGTGCCGGTGACGAGCAGGGCGTTGTCAATCTTCGCGTAGCTTAGGTAGTTATTGTTCGCCCCACGGAAATTGACGTAGTAGTACTGGCCGTAAACGTCATAGCTCCAGGCATCCAAGAAATTGCCCTTCATTCCGACCACAGCACGGTAATTGGTATGTTCGTAGTCGGACGAACGCGGACCGCCCTCAACGTTGCGCCGGCCCAGCTGTAGAGCTACCTGGTTGGCCGCGAGCGTTTGATCTCCCGAGATCTGCGCAGGTGTGCAGCCGAGGATGCCCACCTGCTGGGCGCTGAGGAACGGGTTGCCGCAATTGACGAAGTAGGGGCCTCCGGTGTTCGGATTACCCGTCGTAAAAGCCGCAGCAGGTGCGACGACCTGATGCGTCTGGTCGTTCATGAAGCTGACCTCCATGTACGGCTTCGCATAGTCCGCCAGGTCATCGTGGGCCATGAATCCAGCAAGATAGCGATCGTCCTCGCGCTGCATGTAAATGAATGGTTGGCTGTTAAATAACGCGGGCGGGTTCGTGGGTACGGTACCCCACGGGACGAAGCTGGTTCCGAAAACAGCGTACCGAGTGTTGGCGTTCGGACCGCTCAGCGGGGTGAAGCGGTTCGAATTGCTCGAGCCGAAGCACCTGCTTCCGGTCACATTTCCGTTGGCGTCGAAGTTCTCTGTGAGCTGACATTGGCCGAAATCGCGATCTGCGCTCGCCACCGGATCGTAATGCTGGTAAGTAAGAAAGCCGGTGATGTTGCCGGCGCCGTCGGCAAAGTTGGTCCCTGCAACGATATCGAAGGTCTTGCTCTTGCCGCCCAACTTATTTCCGCTCAAGGGTGTGTAACCGGCAGCCCTCAGCAGAGGTTCCACGAAACCGTTTCTGTTGTTGTGCAAGTTCTCGCCAAAATGGCCATCCACTTGCACTCCCTGGAAATTCTTCTTCATGATGAAATTTACGACCCCGGCGATGGCGTCGGAACCGTATGTCGAAGAAGCGCCGCCGGTCAGAACCTCTACACGCTCGACCAGCGAAGCGGGAATCTGATCGAGATCGGGCGCCGGAGAGGCGATTGTAGTTTGCGGAGAGCCCTGACCCAGGCGGCGTCCATCGACCAACACCAGTGTGCGGTTGGGGCCCAGTCCGCGAAGATCGGCAGTCGTCAGCCCTCCTGCTCCTGAGAGTCCGGGCGTACGGTTGCTGAAGTCCTGCCCTATGTCATTGTTGAGGAGCTGTGGCAGCTGATAGAGGATGTCGCTGATATCGGTCTTGCCGCTCGCCTGGATATCGGCCGCGGTTATCGACTGAATCGGGCTCGAGCTGACAGCGTTGGCGGCAGCGATGCGCGACCCGGTGACAATAATCTCTTGCAAAGGGTCGGCCGCGGTTGTTGCGGCTACCTGCGCGACGGCGGGCATACTGATCACCGCAATGGCGGCCGCAAAAAGCAGGCGCTTCTTCCAGGCAAGCTTTGTTCGATACATGACAACTCTCCCTTCGTGATACCCAGATGCGCACCGTTACGCTCTCGCTACAGGCAGCTGCCTGCAGATTGCATCCCATACCGAGCGTCGCCGCGCCTATAGACGCGAAGATAATCTCCGCCCGAATGAAGGGAAGAATTAGGTGTCAATTGGTCATTTAACGTGACGAAGCAGCCCAAAGACGGGACGGATGGGCGTGACCGAGCGGAAGACCTTCGGCCTGTCTATCAAAAGCCGCGAGATTCTCGCGCTATCATCGCGAACGAGCAGTCGTCGCAAATTACTTACCGAAAGTTCACGACAGATTTTCTCGTACCGCCAGCCGCGCATTTGCTCCCAGCGAGAGGCAGGTTAATCCCAGAGAGAACTAATTTGCTCTAGACGCTGTTAGCTTTCAGCGCATGAGATTGGCTGATCGCGTTGCTCAATGCCGCACACCGTTCATCGTACAGAGCGTGACAAACAATGGTTTGACCCGCTTGAAAGGCGCGGCCGACTTCGCCGCAGACGTTGCTAGCTGTCCTACTAGGTATGTTCTGTGTGACGATTTAACTCGTCTATGCACCGCACTGGCCTATTCGAAGGGCGCGCGCAATCTTGCGTGCGCCGACTTGTTGCATGTCCCCATGGAGCGAGTATGGGTCGAATGGTGCGAAGCGGCGTGGCTATCTGAACTGCAAATTTATGGATTTCAACGTGACGCAACACAGGTCAAAAGCTCGGGCCGCCGAGGTGCATTGATTCAGGCATCGGCCAATGGTCGTTGCGGTTGGATTAAGACGTTTTGGAGTACGGGAGAGACGGATCTGGATGTCCTGGCGAGCAACATGGAAGCCTATTTTGATCTGGACACGGAACAAGGCGAGGAGCCCACCCCGGCTGATGAGCGGAATCGCGCGATGATGTGCGTGTCTGACACTGCCAATCAAGACGCGGATATCTTGCGTCGTTACTTCCGCTTCGGGTTTGAACCAACGTGGGCGGATTATTATCGGCGTGCGGTGCTGCCCCTCGATCAGCAAGCAGCTATTGCGCGCCACGCACTTGGAACAATTGCCATTGATATCCCCGTCCTATTTGCGTTCTTTTTACTCTTATCAACCCGCACAGGCCTACCGCAGCAGACGCGCGCGCTCGAGCGTTTAAATCGATCACGGGCAAGAGCGGGAAAGACGCCGCTGCTCGATCACATCGAAGTGATGTCCCCAGTATTGCGGAACTACTATTCTCCCAGCGGCGAGGAATCGACGACGGGCAGGCGTGGTCCAAGGCTTCATCATGTGCGCGGACACCTCGTGCGGCGCGGCAGCCAGCTATTTTGGCGCCTTCCCCACCTTCGCGGCAATGTTCGGTCGGGAGCCATTCACACTCGAACAGTCACGTGGACCATTGAACGGCCGGCCTCCCGCGAGCGGATCGTGGGTGACGAAGCGGAAACGTCGCGAGTACGGGCCCACTGATAACCAGCCTGCTCTGAAGGACCCAGCCGCCCTAAGCCCCGCACCGCCCCGATGCAAGTATTTCGGTGCTTCTTGGCAGGGACGAAAGCAGTGATTTCCGGGACGAGCTTGCACGCAAGCAGAAAAGCCTCGCTTCCCTGCAATGCTGCTTGCCAATGTGAAGCGTTGCACCTACATTTTCACTCGAGTTTGAAATGCCGTTTGTTCAAAGACAATATGCAGGAGACGGAGGATGCCTCGGCGGTTGCGAACTTCTGGGAATGGGTGGCTTGTTTCGCACAGTGAGGCGGCTGTGTACGGGTGTGCGGTGTTCGCGTTCTGGAGCTACACGACGTTGACGCGTGTGCTGGTGCGCGCGTTGTGGTACCAGGCAATGCCCTCCGCCAACATGACTTCCCCGGGTGTGTTCGCGCTGGTACATGTTATTTTTGCTCCCGCGCTTTTAATCGCGCACAGCGCTGCATATAAAATTGGCTTTCCCGATTTACATCGCGCTTCCGCCGCTGCGAAGCACTTCTTGATTGTCTTGTTTGTCCTGCTCATGGCCAGGATGTCGTTTTTGGCAATCTCCGTCTACTTGATGCGCGCATCTCAAGCATCGGAAATTTGGGGGGATTTGCGTGAGTGGTTGGCCGATCCGTTGTCCGGCCTGGGATCCGCCGTCGAGCTCGCTTCACTGTACTGCGTGGGACTCGCTCTTGCGGCAGGCGTCGTCAATTGGCGCCGCTACCATTTGGAGGCAATCGCGAGCGCTGAACTCGCGCTCGATGTCGAACGAAGCCGTAGCATGGCCCTGCGGCGGCAACTCGATCCACATTCTCTCTACAACACGCTGAACGCAATTGCGGGCAGCGTGCGCACAGCGCCAACCATAGCAATACGAATGCTGGGTAGCCTCGGCGAGTTGTTGCGCCTGACGCTTCGCGATGAGGTGGTCGAATCGAATGTGGCCGATGAATTCGCGATTGCGGAGAAATACCTGACGTTGTACCAACTTCGGTATCCCGATAAGCTTTCAATTAGGGTAGAACTTGCAGAGTGCTGCCGCGATGTAGCCATACCTCCTCTATTGCTCCAACCCCTGGTAGAAAACGCTGCGATGCACGGCGTGGACGCCGGGTGTTCCGCTGTTGAAGTTAGACTGCAGGGCGCCGGCATGACCGCTGAGCGGATCCAGATTACGATTTCCAACACTTGCGCACCCACGGCCGTTCTGGTCCCCCCTGCTCTGTCGTCAGGAATCGGTCTTCGGAACACATGGCAGCGGCTGAAGCTTTTTTATGGAAATGACTTCTCGCTCGAATGGATGCCGAACGGCCGCAATACGGCCACCCTCAAGCTTGAGATACCGCGAGTGATACCAAAGTCGTTGTCGGAGCCGACGCGCTCGGATGCAGGAGATGTTTTGGCTTCTATTTCGGTGCCGCACTCTTAATCATGTCTGCAGCGTCCACCACCACGACCACACTGACTGCCGTTCTGGTAGACGATGAACTACCCGCGCGATTGTTCCTGCGCGAGCTGCTCGCCGAATATCCAGCAATACAGATCATCGGCGAAGCCGACTCGGCCAGCGGCGCCGTGCAGTTGATCGAGGAAAGCAAGCCCGACGTAGTTTTTCTGGACATCCGATTGGGAAAACATAATTCATTCAACATTCTGTCCCAATTTCCGACCCCGATGCCGAAGATCGTATTCGTCACCGCATTTGGCCAGTACGCAGCGCGCGCCTTTGATAACAGTGCGATCGACTATCTTCTCAAGCCTTTGGATGCCGCGCGCGTTCGAAAGATGGTCGACCGCTTGTTGGATGCCACCGTGCCGATCGGGATCCAAAGTCTGGTTACGGCGCTTGCGACTCTGTCGGAGCGGATTGCGGCCGGGTCGCGCATGACGCCGCTTACGCCACCGCTACGCTTCGTTGCCAAGGACGGCGACGAGCACGTGCTGGTGGACTTGCGGAACGTGACCTTGATTGAAGCTGAGCGCAACTACGTATGGTGTCAGGTCAGCGAACGGCGGTTTCGAGTCCGCAAATCAATCAATGAGGTTGAACACGCTCTCAATGGGACAGAGTTCATTCGCGTCAGCAGATCCGTGATCATCCGGGCGGCAGACATCGTAAGTTTCGAACGTAATTTCCGCGGAAGGCTCAATGTGCATCTGAACAGCGGTAAATCCATTACGTGCACGGCCGGCTATCGCGAGCAGGTATTGCGTTACCTGGGCATTTAAGTTCGGGCTGGGCGTGCGGTCGCGGCCTCAAGACGTACTGTCAGGTCTGGTCAGCCCGTGGGCGGCGCGACACGAGGATGCCGAGAAAGAGCAGGCCGGAGCTGACGATTACCGCTGGCTGCAAGTCGACGCGCCGCGATCGATGGCCGCGCTTGCCTCCGGCGCGTCGCGGAAGTACAGCACCGGCACTGCCGACCTTACCTGGTAAGTCTCCGGCTCGGTGCTGACGCGGTCCTGGAATTGCACGGTTGGTCCGTCGCGCTCTGTAACCCTTTCCTCAGTGACCACCTGTCGTGGCTTCAGAGCGTGCAGCCGATCGGCTGCCATCTGGGGTGTCGCAGAGTTCGTCCGGGCGACTCCGCGCAGATCGAAACCTTTTTGGCGACCGCGCCTTCAATGTGACACCGACCTGCCGGGCTTTCAGCTGATTCTCCCCTGTAAAAATGCGATTCGTCTTGTAGGAGGAACGCGTTCCAGCGTCGATTCGGACATCAGTGGCAATAATTGTCGCCGCGACCGTTACAGGCGATTGCGCAGTCACCCCAGATCAAAAAATTCTCGTCCCAATGTCCAAAGCAATTGCAAATCGCGTTATTCCTTAGGTGAGACACCAGAAATGAATACCAACAGAAGCAGTTGCCTACGATATGACCAGGCGTTCCGGACCCTTCGGCAGAATACTCATGAGCCGGTATAAAGGCGGAGCGTTACCTCGATTCGGCTCGCTTGGGTATAAGTCATACAGTGTTTGCAGGTTCGCAGCACTGTATAGGCAAATGCGCTATTTCTTTTCTTGCCAGCTTTCGCGAGTTTTGTCGACCCAGCCTTTATAGCTGTACCAGTTGGGTAGTTTGCTGCGGATCGCGGCATGCCTGCCACCCATAGGCCTTTCTGGCGGTGATGGAACGATCGGTGCCGTGGGTGGTGGCGACCGGCGGCTCATCCAGTTGACTGCAATTGAGATGTTCCGATCGTCCATGCCTAAACTGTGGCACGACTCGCATCGCAGTGGCATGCAGGGTTCGAGCATTGCGATGCGCATCAAGGAGGGGGCTGCACTATGTCAAAGCCCCAACCAGCACTTGCACGACATCGTTCAGGTCATGCGCCTTGCAGCTGGGCCGACGCCCGCCCGCAATTGCTCAACCCACAAATAATGGCGCATTTGTCATAGCGTCATTGCATCTACGCAATGCGATTACGCGCAACAAATCCACTCCGCTTTTGAGTGTTTCATCACGGGTCCTGGGCTGAACCGGACCATAGACTTGACCTGTTACCTTCATGGTACAAACAACTACCGTCGCTGTGAAGTCGTTGCATGCACACTACCTGTGGGGAGCTTCCACAGCTACGCTATAGGTACTATCACTTGGAGAAAGAAGTGATTTTTACAGTATTCTTGGTTGGCGCAGCCGCTGCACTTTGGTTCTATCACCGCCGTTAGCTATGGAGTGAGTGGCATGATCTCGCGGTATGCAGCCATGCATCCGAAGCTGTGGTTGTGCGCGAGGATGAGGAACTCTCGAAAGGGTCGATCGAGGTAAAACTCCTGACCCGCGCCGACGTATTGGCCGAAGTGGACGGACGTTTGATGACGTCAGCGACATACTGTAAATAGGCTCAGCAGTGGATAAAAATATCCCTGTGATCTTGCACTGACACATATTGCCGCTATAGTTTCGCTCGTCGGGGCAACCAAATAAGAGGGCATTAACATGCACGGTGGTGATCGGGCTCTTGAACCGCTATATACCAGCGATGTTGTTAAGCAATTAAACGCTGCTGCGAAGGCGGCACTTGAGGGTGTCGAGACAAACCCTGCAGCATCGGGTACTGAGGACGATCAGACTTTGGACACGAACACCACTTAGAAAAGACGGTCGCGCCTGCGCTTTTTTTTACATCAAGGTGTGATGCCGAGTTGTTGCATGTAAGTGGCGTTGTCCCAGATAGAAAGACTTCTCAAACATACAGGCATATCCACCCAGTCAGTATCCAGGGATTGTTGTTTTGCGAATCGTCAATCAATCGGACTCACAAGTGGGAGCCGCCATCCGACGGGTGCTGGTATTGTTGCGGTAGGAACGGCTCGCGGGCTCGCTCTGGATAGTTGAAGATCATCTCCGTAAAATCCGCGCGCGGCAGGCGGCGGTTCACGCCATCTCACGGCAGCGCGTCACCAAATTTTCACCCGCTCGCCACGTACTCCCACTTAGCGCGACGTCAAAGGCCATTTTCAATAACTTGAATAGCCGCCGTCGACCGGAAGCATGATGCCTGTGACGAAATCAGCCGCACGCGATGCGAGAAATAGCGTCGCGCCAACCACATCGTCCGCTTGGCCCCAGCGCTTGGCGGGTGTGCGTGCAATGATCTCATCGTTCATCGGCGAGCTGCGAATTGCTGACGTCAGATCGGTTTCTATCCAGCCCGGCGCAATCGCATTGACCTGGATGTTGTATCGCGCCAGTTCAATCGCCAGCGACTTGGTCAGCTGCACGATCGCCCCCTTGGCGGCGCTGTAGGAGGGCGCGCGCGCCGATCCGAAAATCGAGTACATGCTGGCAAGATTGATGATCTTGCCGCCGCACTTTCGCTCTATCATTGACTTGGCGATCAGCTGTGAGAGCAAGAAAGACGCGTTCAGATGGGTTTCGATGGTCTTATCCCAGTCATCCGCGGTTTCTTTCAACACGCCTCCAGATCTCGAAGCGGCGCCGGCATTATTGACGAGAATGTCGATCCCGCCGAGCCCTCGTTCTACTGCAGCAACGGCATCGGCCAGTGCGGAACGATCGGTCACATCCAAAAACACCGCCAGTGCCGGCTTTCCGATAGATTTCAGCTCTGCGAGCACGAGTTGATTTTGCTCTGTGTTGCGCGCGAGCACGGCCACGGATGCGCCCGCGCGCGCCAACCCTAACGCCATGGCGCGGCCGATTCCTCGATTGCCGCCCGTGACGACAGCAACCCGACCAGTCAGGTCAAAAAGCGAAATATGGACTGCCATATGCCCTCAGTGTGTTCTTTGACTGCGAATCCGCAGCGAGCGCACCTGGCTCAAGATTGATCGTCCAATAAATTCGGGGTGCGCTGCTAACCCACTCATGTTTCAAGACTTCGCGCACCGTAACCTGGGAGACCATATCTGCCACGAATCGGCCGCGGCAGCATCCGAAAGAGAAAAAGATGTCTTATCAAAGAACGCCGGCGAGGGTGCGCCCACCCCCGCAAGTGCCGAAATTGCACGGAGGTCCGCGTTTCTGAACACCGCAGTTAGTGGGCCCTTGCGTCGCAACGATGTCGGGCTCGAAAATAACTTAGCGCACAATTCCTCGAACGCCGCCAAGCCGGGTGTCGGAGAAGACGAACCAGTGTCGACGTCCGGCAGCTCTGCAATTTCGCAGCTCAATCCATCCTCTCGCCTGGCGCTTGCGCGCGTCAGCCTCAATGGTAGTGATAGTTAAATTCCAGTCCAACCATCCGCGGCGCGCCGTACACGGGCTCCAAGAATCCAAACGGATTCGAAAGATCGGTTGACGTCAGTTGATACTGCTTGCCTGCCAGGTTGCGAACAAATAGGCCCAACTCCCATCCCGCACTTCTAGCGTAGGTCACGTTCAAGTTGTGCACCCAATATCCGGCTTGCTGAATATAAGGATCGTTGGTCGAATCGAACCAACTGTGGCTGCGGTAGTTGGAGTTCAGGCGAAAGTCCAGGTTGCCGTTAGCCAAGTCATACTTATAGTCGATGACGCCGGTAAAGGTCAGACGCGGCGCGTTGGCCAGTTGTTTGCCGTCAAGCGAGGCAGCGCCGGTGAACAGCGTGAGTCCGGCATGGTCGAGCTTGGCCTGTAGATAGGCAGGCTGCAGATCTATCGTCAGGCCATGAATCGGAACCGCAGTCACTTGCAACTCCACACCCTCGGTGTGTGCGCTCTTCGCATTGGTCAATAGCTGGGTGGTGGTATCAATCACCTGCCCGGTTCCGGTCGCAAGTTGCTGCGGAACAGTTGCGAAAATCTGCTCGTCGCGATAGTCATTGTAGAAAACAGCAGATTTCACACTCAATCTGCGTTCGAGAAATGTGGCTTTTTCCCCAATCTCGAAAGCCGTTACGTGTTCCGGCCGGATGGGCGTTAGCTGCAACGCTACTTGCTGCGGATCGTTGCTCAAGAAACTACCGTTGAAACCGCCGCTTTTGAATCCGGATGAGGCACTTGCGTAGGCCTGTGCATCCTGCGTGAAGTGATAGCTGAGCGCCGCGCGCCAGGTGACGTTGGAGCTGGATTGCGACTGGTCTGAGGAAATGAAGTCCTGCAGCGGTCCGTAATTGCCCAAACCACCGGCCTGAAACTGGGTGGAACCCCTATAATCAAACCGCTTGCGCTCCCAGGTATACCGCGCGCCTAGCGTTAAGGTTAACCTTTCCAGCGTGTAATCGGCCTGCCCAAACGCAGCGGCTGTGTCCGTGAGTTGGCGACTTTGGTCGTAGGATCGTTGCGCGATGCCATCAAAAGCACCGGGCCCCGGGGGGATTCCAAAACCACCGAACTGATCCGCCTGCGTAAACAGAAACAGCGGTTGGTTCTGCTTCAAGTTTTCATCCAACAAAAACACGCCGCCGACCCAGTTGAGAGTTTCGGAGGAATGGGCAATGCGAAATTCTTGAGTAGCGGTCTTGGACCGAACGCCGTAGGTGGCGCTGAGCAGGTCATTCGGGCTCGCATCAGTTTCTTCCGGATGAAACTTGTCGTTGTATTGGTACGAGGTGATTGATGTGAGCGTTGCCGGCCCCGCATCATAGTCGACGCGCAATTGGTTGATCGAGTTCAGTGCGGTTAGATTTTGTAACCGATTGAAGGAACCGGACCATGGCCGGCTGGTTGGAAAGCCAAATAAATCTACGCAACCGCCCGCGTACGCCTGCGCGGGTGAACAGAAGGTTGGAGCTGCGGTTCCCTGGGTTCCGGGGACGTAAGTGCCAATGTGACCATAGGGCGTCGGATGATTGTCCACATAGCCGAGCAGACTCTGCCAGTAAAAAGTCAGCCGGTCATTGGGCTTGTACTGCAATTGCGCGCGTACCGCCTCATTGCTGACGTTGTCGATGTTGTCGCCGGTGAAAGCGTTCTTGAAGTAGCCATCGGAGCGGTTGACTACCAACGATATTCGGCCGGTCAATCCCTCAGCGATCGGACCGCCGAAGGCGCCTACTATTTGTGAAGTGTTGTAGTTTCCGTATTCGACATGCAGATCGCCCGTATAGTCATCCGTCGGCCGATTAGAGGTAAAAACCAAGGCGCCGCCGCTGGTATTGCGTCCATAAAGGGTGCCCTGTGGGCCCTTCAGGACCTGGATGCTTTGCAGATCGAACAAGGCGAAGGACTGCGCGGAAGGCGCGCTGATGTACACATCATCCACGTAAACGCCATTGGGACCGGCGTTGTTCGTGTCGAAGTCATTCAATCCAACGCCGCGGATCGTGATCAATGGCTGGTTGCCTTGGCCGATAGGGCTCAAGATCGTGACATTGGGCGTGATTTGACCCAGATCTTGGGTGGACTTTATACCCATGGATGTGAGCTCGCGATTCGACACCACCTGAACCGAAATGGGTACGTCCTCAATGTTTTGGGCGCGGCGCTGCGCGGTGACCACGATTTCCTGTAGAGCATCTGAAGCACCCGTCGACTGCGCAGATGACAGCTGTGCGTAAACACCGAAAGCGCAGGCTGTTGACACCAGCCCTACGGCTCGCACCAGAGAACCGCGAAAGCCCTTCGTGTTCGTCAAAAACATTGTTGTTTCTCCCTAACCGGAATTCGAGGCGAGCAGAGCCGATGCAGTCAGATCGAAAAATCTACCAGGCAGATTTGACGTTAACTCGATATAAATTGAATTGCAACACTGTGATGCTACGATCGGCGCAAGTTGGGGGCACGAGTGACTTAAGGCAGGCAAGGAGTCAGGGTCATCTATTTCACAATGAATTTAGGCAAAGCGGTGCGCGGCGATGAGTAACACAAAGGCTACGCGGAGGATAGTTTCCGCTCGAGCGGGACGCACCGCAAAAACTCTGCGGATCGCCGGCCGCAACGTCTCCCAGAAGCGAAGCCAAGTCAGAGTGGAGGCTCTGCTGAACGCGGCCGACAAATTGCTGCAAAAGCGCGAAGCGAGCGACATCGGAGTCTACGACGTCGCGCACCTCGCAGCAATTCCTCCCGCGTCCGCCTATCATTTTTTCGCGACCCAGGAATCCGTACTTGTGGCGTTGGCAGAGCGTTATCTGAGGAGTTTGCATGAATCGCTGCGGACTGCACTGAGCGTTGCGACCATCGAAAGATGGCCCGATTACGTGCGCGCAAGGTACGAAGCAGTCGTGGAGTTTTTCAACCAAAACCCGGTCGCTTGCAAGCTTCTGCTAAACGCCGTGGTGGGCTCTACGATCAAGGAGTTGGACCTCGCCGATATCGACCGAGGCACGGCGGAATGGTACGGCTCGATGAACGCGATCTTCGTCATGCCCTATGTGAACGATGCGCCTCTTAAATTCAAGGTGTTGGTCGGCATCTATGACGGTATCTGGATGGCATCGTTCGCCAAATATGGATTTATCACGCCCGAATTCTCGCGCGAAGGACTAACCGCGGGGCTCGCCTACCTCGACTCTTTCTTGCCCAAGACGATCCCGCTTCGAGATCCCTTATCCAAGAAAATCTAAAGAGATTTGCGGAACGCTGTTTGCCTCGCGGCAAGTCCGGGTTTGCGGAAAGTCGACTTTTAACGGCTTTGAGTTGAATGTCATTTGGCGAGCGTGTAGCCTCATTCTGAATTAACGGCGGGCGAGGGATGACGAGATGGCCGCAGAGACTGTCGATTCCGAATGGCGGCAACGAGCCCAGCGAGTTGTGCCGGGAGGCATGTACGGCCATCTGTCGACCAAGCTGCTGCCCGAGTCTTACCCGCAATTCTTTTCGCGCGCCGCCGGCGTCAATATTTGGGACGTCAATGGCAACGCGTACATCGACTACATGTGCGCGTTTGGACCCAATCTCTTGGGTTATGGTGATGCGGAAGTCGATGAGGCCTACATCAAGCAATTGAAGCTTGGCGATACCATGACCGGTCCGACGCCTCTGCTGGTCGAACTCGCCGAGGCCATGGTTGCGCAGGTCTCGCACGCAGAGTGGGCGCTATTCTGTAAGAACGGAACCGACGCAACCACGGCCGCCGTGATGTCGGCCCGTGCCGGCACTGGACGCCGCACGATACTTCGCGCGCGCGGCGCATATCACGGTACCTCGCCTTGGTGCACGCCGATGACGGCGGGCACGACGGAGGGTGACCGTAGCAACCAAATTTTCTATGACTTCAATGACCCGGCCAGTTTGAGAGTGGCAGCCGATTCAGCGGGGACAGATTTGGCGGCTATCGTCGCTTCGCCGATAAATCAGCATGCGTTTCTGACCCAGCAGATGCCGACGGTGGAGTACGCGCTCGAGGCGCGCCGAATCTGCACCGAGCGCAGTGCGCTTTTGATCACCGATGAAGTGCGTACTGGCTTTCGATGCTCGCGAGATGGCACTTGGGACGACCTTGGCGCGCCACCGGACCTATCTGCCTGGGGAAAGGTCATAGCCAATGGTCACTGTATTTCCGTGCTGCTGGGCAATGCGAAGGCGCGAGCCGGTGCTGAAGCGATCTTCGTGACGGGCTCTTTTTGGTATTCGGCCGCTTCCATGGCGGCTGCATTGGTGGTCATGCGAAGAATTCGCGAAACGGCCTATCTCGAACACTTGGAAAAGATCGGCTCGATGCTGCGTACCGGCCTTGGTGAGCTGGCGTCGCGCCATGGTATTGACTTCGAACAAAGCGGTCCGGTAACGATGCCTCTGTGGAAATTCAAGGACGATCCAGACCTTCGAGCGGGGTTTTTCTGGTGCTCCGAAATGCTTCGTGGTGGCATCTACACGCATCCTTGGCACAATATGTTCATCAATGCCGCCATGACCGAAACGCACGTTGAGGCGACCTTGAAGTCGGCGGACAGCGCTTTTCGCGAGCTCAACGCCGCTCGCAGTCACTTGCCAGCGAACTTAAGGCTCAGTGCATTCCTGTGAGGACGATGCTATCGTCGACAATCCGAATTCCTGCTGTTCGATGTATACGGTGCACTAATTCAAGCCACCACTGATACCGCTGCGGGGGGCCCGCCGGTAAAGACTTCCGCTTTGATCGCGGCCATCACCATCGGCTGCGTAGCACTGTTGATGCTCGGTATTCAGCCTCTGGCACTCGGCGCCTTGCAGTTGGGCGGCAGACTCAACGTCATGCAGATGGGTACTGCCGCGACCGTGGAACTGCTGGCGTTGGGAATCGTATCGGCCTTCATGGCGGCTCGAGGTCGGCCGCGCTCGCTGCGAGCCTGGACGCTCGTCGGCTGCGTTTTGCTGATTGCGGCCAATGTGTTTGGACTCACGGCAAATGGATCCACCTTCATCGTGTCGCGCGCCATCGCCGGGATCGGCGGCGGCATCATCGTTTGGGTCGCAACTGTCCTGGTGATACGACGCACGGATGCGGCGCGCGTCAACGCTCTGTTCTATGCCGCTCAGGCTCTTACGCAAGGAGCTGCGGCTGCGCTGATCCCGTTGACCTTGGCCGCTCCCTTTGGCGCCAATGCCTCGCTGCTGGTTCTAGGCGGATGCGCGGTGCTGGTATTGCCGTTGATTCTGCTGTTGCCGCAGGAGGTTGCGGCGGTTCAAAGCGAGATTTACGAGCGTTCTGCGACTCAATTCTCCAGCGTTATGGGGCTTTGCGCTGCGTTTTTGATCATGGCGGGAATCGTCGGCGTGTGGGTGTATCTCGAGCCCATCGCAATTGCATCAGGCATGTCTGAATCCGTGATCTCAGGGTCGATCGCGGCCTCGTTGGGCGCGCAGGTCGTCGGCGCGCTTGCCATTGCCGCGGTGATTCGCTTGGTGTCCCCGTTCCTGGGAGCGGCACTGGCTGCCTTGGCTTATGTTTTCTTGACCATCGTATTCGGCTGGTCCCACAACGTTGCTGTGTTCGTCGTCGCTACCCTCACATTTGGAGTTCTTTGGTCGATTGGAATGTCTTTGCTTTTGCCCATGATGCTGCGATTGGACCCGACGCGTCGGGCGGCACTCTACTTGCCAGCGGTCATCATGTTCGGCTGCAGTAGCGGGCCGTTCATCGCCGGCAGTTTTGCCTCCGATACCGATATCGCGCCTGCGCTCGTTGCCTGCGCCGTAATGTTCGTTGCATCGGCTGGAATGACTGCCTTGGCCGCGTTCACGAGCAGGAAGATGTCCTCACTGAACCCGGTTTCGATCGACGGCTAGGTGGGCATGGCCCGCATCAGCGCCTCGGCCTGCTCGTAGCTTTTCAGCATCCCTAAGGTTCCCGATCCTTGCGCAACCAGCGCAGCCACAGCCGTCCCGAGTCGGCAGGCGCTTTCCTCATCATCACCTCGGGCCAGCGCCGCGATGAATCCCGCACAGTAGCTGTCCCCACAACTCGTCGTGTCCTTGGCATTGATGCGATGAGCAGGAATTCGCTTAACCGCTGTGGAGGTCACCAGCAGTGATCCATTGACACCGTCCTTGAAGACGCAACCGCGCACACCCATCGCCATGAAGTACTGCGCGGCTTCCTCAAGCGTGCTGGTTGCAGACAATCCCATTGCCTCAGTAGCATTCGGCATGAAGTAGTCAACATAGGGGAGAAGGCGTGCCAGCTCAGCAACGGCTCCGGCACCTGGCGAAATGAGGTCACAGGTGATCGTGGCCCCGGCGTTTCGGGCCGCGATTAGAAGTTCACGTCCTGGACCGCCATCCATGTTGACGGCACCGATGGCGGCGTAATGCACGAAGCGGGCGTTACCAACTGCTTCCTTAAGTTCATTGGAGCGTGTCATGACTCGACTGGCGCCCATCGCATGAAGCCGAGTTCGTTCCCCGGAGGGCCGTACCAGAATGAGGGTCGTTGAAGTGGGCAGCGCGGGGTCTTCGGCCAACAATTGAGTGTCAACTCCTCGCTCCTGCAGCAGCATGCGAACCGACCGGCCGACTGCATCGCATCCGACCAACGAGGCCAGGGACGTGCGCACGCCCAGGGTGGCCGCAATGTAGGCGGTACCCGCAGCTGTGCCGGCAGGTGCAATCACCGCCTCATCGACGAGCGCGAGGGCATCCTCGGGGAAGATGGCAACGGGCCGAGCAACTACATCAAGTGTGGTCAAACCTATACAAATGAGATTGTCTTTCATGACTGCCCTTTTGAATTCGATCGCTCTTGCGCGGACGATAACATTGGCGTATCAACCTGGGACTATTTCTTGGAATCCTGTTGTCTAGAAGGCAGATCGGTCGAGATTTTCTCGCCCACAGTTTGATTTCGTTTTCGCTTTAAGTTTGACGACAGGAGCTGGCGCCAGGTGATACCAACTGAACAAGATTTGAGAGTCAAGCTTGTCTCGACCATGAAACAGATGAGCGATCGCGGGATGAATCGCGGTACCTCGGGAAATTCCTCTGCCCGCTGTGGCAACGGAATGCTTATCACGCCGAGCGGGGTCCCGTCTGAGGAACTGACGCCGGACTCGATCGTGTTGATTGGCGCATCGGGCGAAGTGGCGCCCGGCGCGCTGAAGCCCTCGAGTGAATGGCGGATGCACCTCGGCATCTATCATGACCGCGCGGACGCCATGGCAATCGTTCATTGTCACTCTCGTTATGCGACAACACTGGCCTGCGCCGGCCGTACGATACCGCCTATGCACTACATGGTGGGTGTGTCGGGGAAGAGCACGATACCGCTTGCACCCTATGCGCTTTTTGGCTCACCTGAAATTGCGCAGGCTGTGATTCATGCACTCGATGGGGGATTTGCCTGCCTGATGGCGAATCACGGCTTGATTACACTGGGGCGCAACCTCGACCGTGCGCTTGTCATAGCCGAACAAGTGGAAGAGCAGGCGGCTGTCTATTGGGGGACGCTCCAAATTGGAGGTCCGATGCTCCTCACTGCCGGGCAGATGGATGAAGTATTCGAGCAATTTCAGAACTATCGCGGTTATAAAAAATAATTCGCGCCGGTGTGCATTAAAAACGCGTGAAATCACAGCGCAAGATCTATAAATCAATCACTTGCAGCGCTTGCCGTACTGCACAATAAGCCAACCCAGGCACAATTTTGGCACACCAAATCTCAGCTCGGCACAATCCCGGTACAAGACCTTTTATCGAAATCATCCCACCTAAGGTAGTATAGTCATGAGATGAAAGCAAAAACATCGCTGACACTGTCCGAAGACCTGGTGAAGAAATTGGACAAGCTCGCCGGGACTAAGGTATCGCGATCAGCATTCATAGAGAACATACTCCGCGACTTCGTCGACCGGCGCGCCGCCGCCCGCCGCGACGCGCAAGCAGCGGCCGCCATCAATAAGCATGCGGCCCAGTTGAATGCCGAAATGAGCGACACGCTCTCGTTCCAATCATCCCTAACGGATGAATGAGGCGGGGTGAGCTATATCGGGTGCGCCGTCCGCCGGGCGATCCGAAGCCCGCCCGCGTTTTTGTCGTTGTCAGTCGGCAGGCGCTTGTCGACTCGACCTATTCCACCGTCATCTGCGCGCCCGTGTTCACGCAATTCCATGGACTGCCTACGCAAGTCGACGTGGGCATACCCGAAGGGTTGAAGCATGAGAGTGCAATTCAGTGCGACGGCTTGGTCAGCCTACAAAAGTCGCGTCTGACAGACTACGTCGGCGAATTGACCCTGGACAAACTAGGCGAACTCGACCGCGCACTATCGCTCGCGCTAGCGCTGCCGGGTAACGTCCTGCCGACCTAGCAGCGCGCTGCTGATAATCGAAGTGAACGGCTCACTCTACCGTGTCGAGGTGAGGTGAGTCGCGATGAGCAGCGCTTCCAATTGATCGAATGACTCGCTCAATCCGTCCTCGGCACCGCCGGTGCGCTCGAACGCTTCCTTCGACGGATAGAGCTCGTTCAAGGTCAGCAGCGTCTTCCCGTCTTGCTCGTCGAAGGTCACTGTGGTGACGGATCCGTCCTCACCAGACTCTTCATTCGTCCACACGATGCGCGAGTGCGGCGTGACTTCAACGTACCGCCCGAAAAAAGCCATGCCCTGGCCAAATTCTAAGCGGTAGCGGCCGCCGGTACGCACGTCCTGCTCACAGGACACCAGCGTCATGCCAATCGACTTCGGTACCCACCAACGTTTGAAAAGCTCGGGCTTCGACCACGCTTCGAACACAATGCGTGCAGGCGCGTCGAACGTTCGCCTCACGACGATCTCGCGGTCGGACTTCTTCTCTATCGTCGTGCGTTTCGCTTCACTTTTTGCGTCCACCGATCGTCTCCTTTTGTTTCAATTCTTTGACAACCCTGTCGAGCTCATCGAAGCGCGCGTCCCAAAGCTGTCGGTACCGTTCGATCCACGAGCTCGCTTCTTCCAATCGCCGCATGCCGAGCTTGCAGGTGCGCACACGCCCGACCTTCTCCGTCGTGACAAGCCCTACCCGCTCCAAAACACCGACGTGCTTCTTCATGCCCGTCAGCGTCATGTGAAATTTTTCGGCGAGCTCCGTGATCGACGCATCTGCGCGGCCGAGCTGCTCGAGCACGCCTCGCCGTGTGACGTCCGAAAGCGCTGCAAACGCAGTATCAAGCGCATACTGAACCATTTGGTTCAATATAATGCGTCGATGGCCTAGCGTCAACAACGTAGCGCAGTGCCACCGCGCCCGAGCGAAACTCTTTTTGATTCAGTGCACTGGAGGTCACTAAAAGTCGGGTTTAGGAGTATTCATTGGCTAAGGAACTAGCCCTAAGCGAACGCCCGCTCCCAAAGCTGCAAGAGCGACCCGCAATTCCCCCATCGGCCACGTCCAAAGGAAAACTGCCGCTTTCAAATCCGATGAGGCCGTGCGGGTAAAGGCTAAGGACGTCGTGCAAGGCGCTCCATCTGCGGCGCTTGTGTCAACACGCAAAGGCCATGTCAGGTCAGGACCTCGACGCATTTCTTGATCAAGTCCCCTATGTGACTTCGAGCAATCACCCTTCGCTCTTGAACGTTTGGCCCGAAAGTAAGAACGCGACAATTCGGATGCAAGTAGGAATCTTTTGCGGAGATAAACCGGGCGAGAATCTGAGAAACAGCACCTACGAAGCTGACCTTGGCTTCGGTCTGCTCGGCGAAATATCAGGACACGAACGCACCGATTACGCCCAGATTGCGGTAGAGAACCCCGACTCCCTTGGAGATGGCTCCAATCTTCATGTCGTCTGAAGCGAACCACTGCAGGAGAATCTAATTAGACGCGCGTCGATTTACAAAGCGTGACGGACATTGAATACCAATTCGACGACAAGAGATACTAGGGAAGCCCCGCCGCTTCAACTCGTCGGGCTGGCGTAACCTCGAAAGGCCTATGGATATACCCCGTGCTTTTGTCGCACGGGATGGGATTTGGTACGCATGCCAATTACCAATACGATTCTAGAGCGATAGCATCTCGTCGATCTGTTCAGCGGTAGCCTCCACCATCTCGTTTTTGTCGTTGGGCACTTCCAAGAGCCAACCTTTCTGGAGGTGATAGGAAAGCTTCTCGCGCTCAATCTGCAATTCAATCTTCTTACGGCGCACTGTGACCATTTTCGGCTTCATCACTGCTGACATGACATTTCCTCTGATTTACGAAAGACCATCTTGAGTAAGCGTAGGTATTTTGGTCTAAGGTGAGCGAGAGAGTGATCACAATTCCGGAGCCGCCTTTGGTGACTGCGGTCATATATGCGGTGGTACGGCCGGTTGTGCACTGTGAGCCCAAGAAACTGGTATCCGGTGGCCCGGCTGCTGCACGGCTGTACCTGCGTTAGGATCTTTGGGAGGCGTGCAGTCTTAACGAGAACCACGAACGCCGGCGCCGCTCATGGCGCGTATTGCAGTGTTAAAGTTCATAGACCAATCTTCAGCAAGGATGCCGTATATGAAAATAGGTTACCGGCTCAAGATTTTTCTACCCTTCTCGGTCTTAGTTGCCGGCGCAGTCTTGCTGTGTTTGAGCTGCTCTACCTATCTGCCCTATCGGACCGATGCTGGGGACGCACCGGCGAATTGCCCCTCAGGATCCGATGGAGAGCTGGTAGTTCTCTATAGCGCGCGATTTGTCGCTGAGGAACTGACGTCCGCACTTGCGTCGCAACTGGTTTCGTTTGAATGGATGAAGGATCGTGCTTGCCGCGGTTAACCGCGGATCGCCCTGTCGGCGGCTGGAGTATGCACCGCCAATCTTGTCGTAGAGAGCTGCCATGGCAAGAACACCGCACCGCTAAGGCATCAAGAATTCGCAGGCAGTTCCGCTGGCCGTCGAGAGACGCTTGTCCAACGTTGCCAGAGGCAGTTGCAGTGCCTCCGCGGGGGCAACATACCAAGCGTCGTAGCTCGTGACATTGTGTCGCAATTCCCAGATTCGATCGGCGAACAAATCGAATGGAAAAGTCTCCACCTCGAGCTGCATCAGATCCTCCTGAGCGGCATTCGCTTCCGACGTCGCGGTTTGCTGTGCCCACTCCGAGCGCCTAAGTATGTCAGTCGCTTCAGCACGCGCCAGTTCGGGTGCATAAACCGTTCCCGTTGCGAGAATATTTTCTGCCCATGCACCGTCCGCCGATGTCGACTAGCGTCGCCACCAACACCGAGGAGTCAACGACAACGCTCACCGACGGTCCGCATCACGCGCGCTAAGTATCTCGGATGGCAAGACTCGGTTCTGCGATGCCCGCTTCCGCCGGCGTACTTGCAGGAGCCAGTCATCCACCGTCGGACGGGTAGCTAACCGCTCCAGCTCCGCGCAGGAACTCTTGCATGGATTTACCTTGCCGTGCCGCGCGTGCGGCTAATTCGTCACGAACTTTGTCGGGCACATCGCGAATAGTGATCTGGACAGCCATGCATGCATAATGAAATTAATGATGTCATCATGCAATTACCTGATTTACAGGTGACACGCAGGATATGTACGGCTCGCCGGCTGGGAGATGCTGACCAAGCAGCGCATAGTCTCGCAGAGAGGGAAATCCTCGATCTATATTGCAGCGCCTCAGGCATGATGCCTGCCCAATCGGCCTACCAGTGCCGCGGGACTTCGAATGATCTTCGGGAATTATGAGTCGGACGGCAACGACGGTGGACACCTCGTATCAAGGACTTGACACTGACAAGGGTGTGGCTGAGCCATTCGCGAGTTTGGCGCCGCAGGCGCTACCGATATGACTATGATGAGATACCCAAGGGGCGGCATCCATGACATCTTTGCCCGCTGATCTTAAGGCGCGCCGAAAAGCCGAGCGCGCAACGCTGATCGCGCGGCGCGTTGCAGCCCCCGCAGCCGATCACGCGCGCTGGAGTGAGCTTATCGAGGCTTCATTGCGCGGAGGCTTCAGCCCGCTAGCGGGAATGATTGTGGGCTTCTGTTGGCCTTTCCAGGGTGAGTTCGATGCGCGGCCGTTCGTGACTGATCTGCTGAAACGCGGCGTTCGGGCGGTACTGCCGGCAGTGGTCGCCAAGGCTCAGCCGCTTGAATTTCGTGAGTGGTGGCCGGGCGCGGCGATGAGCAAGGGGGTATACGACCTGCCTGTCCCTGAGGGTACTGCGTCACTCTCTCCCGACGCGCTTCTGATCCCGGCGCTCGGTGTGGGCTCGCAGGGTGATAGGCTCGGCTACGGCGGCGGGTATTTCGATCGCACGCTTGCCGCGCTCCAGCCGAAACCCATTGCAATCGGACTTGCCTTCGAGCTGTCGCGAATCGCAACCATTGAGCCGCAATCGCACGATGTGTTCATGGATTTCATCGTCACCGAAGGCGGGATCGAGGCCGCTGTGGCGGGTGGCCTCAAAAAACTCAGTGCCCAAGACTGCCAGGCGCGCGTTGCCGCGCTGGCCGCGGAACGTGGCCTGCCGCGAGGTGGGTTGAGCGCAACGCATAACGGCTGCGCAGCCTATTAGATACAATCCAGTTGCCCTCCCAGGCGAGAACTTCGAAAGGTGGAACGTGCGTTCAGATATAGAGATTGCGCAGGCGGCAACCCTCAAACCTATCAGCGAGATCGCGGCCCGGCTCGGAATTCCCGAGGACGCGCTCGACCCGTACGGCCGCCACAAGGCGAAACTCTCTCTCGACTTCATCGCCAGCCTGAATGAACGCAAGAACGGTAAGCTGATTCTCGTCTCCGCGATCAGTCCAACGCCAGCCGGCGAAGGCAAGACGACCACCACCGTAGGCCTCGGCGATGCACTCAATCGCATCGGCAAGAAGGCGGTGATCTGCCTGCGGGAGCCGAGTTTAGGACCGGTATTCGGCATGAAGGGCGGCGCCGCCGGTGGCGGCCTGGCCCAGGTCGTGCCGATGGAAGACATCAACCTGCACTTCACGGGCGACTTCAATGCCATTGCACTCGCCAACAACCTGCTGGCCGCCTTACTCGACAACCACATCTACCACGGAAACGAGCTTGACATTGACGTACGGCGCATCGCCTGGAAGCGCGTGATGGACATGAACGATCGCGCGTTGCGCGACATTACGGCCGCGCTGGGCGGTCCGGGCAACGGTTACCCGCGACAGGACGGCTTCGACATCGTGGTGGCCTCCGAGGTCATGGCCATCTTCTGCCTTGCCACCAGTCTTCAGGACCTCAAGCAGCGGCTCGGCAACATTATTGTCGGTTACACGCGCGGCCGCAAGGAAGTGCGAGCGCGCGATCTCAAGGCTGCGGGAGCGATGACGGTTCTGTTGCGTGACGCGCTGAGGCCGAATCTCGTGCAGACGCTCGAGAACAATCCGGCCATGATTCACGGTGGCCCGTTTGCGAATATTGCGCACGGCTGCAACTCGGTGTTGGCGACGCAGGCGGCGCTCAAAATGGCCGACTACGTCGTGACTGAGGCTGGATTCGGCGCCGACTTGGGCGCGGAGAAGTTCATCGACATCAAGTGCCGCAAGGCAGGACTGAAACCGGCGGCGGTGGTGCTGGTCGCGACCATCCGGGCCCTCAAATACCACGGCGGCTGTGATCTCAAGGATCTCAACCAGGAGAACCTGCCGGCCCTTGAGAAGGGCATCGCCAACCTGGAGAGGCACGTGAACAATGTTCGCCACCACTACGGCCTCCCCTGCGTGGTGTCGGTCAATCATTTCACCTTCGACACGGAGGCAGAATTCAAGCTGCTGCAGTCCAAGGTTTCGCACCTGCAGGTGCCTGTACTCTCGGCCCGGCACTGGGCCGAGGGTGGCCGCGGGGCCGAAACGGTTGCGCGCGCGGTGGTCGAACTCGCCGAACAGCGGCAGGCGGACTTTCGTTTTGTGTACGACGATGAGCTGCCGCTTTGGGAGAAGATGAGGGCGATCGCGACCAAAATCTACGGCGCTGCTGAAATCACCGCCGACAGCAAGGTGCGCAAAGAAATCAAGCAACTGCAGGAGGGTGGTTACGGACACTATCCGGTGTGTGTCGCCAAGACCCAGTACTCCTTCTCAACCGACGCGCAGCTGCGGGGCGCGCCATCCGGCCACTCCGTGAACATCCGTGAGGTGCGGCTCGCGGCGGGCGCCGAGTTTGTCGTCATGGTGTGCGGCGACATCATGACCATGCCCGGCCTGCCTAAGGTGCCGTCCTCGACTCACATCGATATCGATGAAAAAGGCCGCATCGTGGGGCTTTTTTAGCCTGGCGAGCTAACACACCTTGATTTAGAGGTGCCCGATCTGCGGGATGACATTAGATCTTCTGGGTGCGCCCCGCGCGGGCGAAGTCACGAGTCCTCCGAGCGCGCTTAGCGTCGCGGGGTTCCCGATCTCGCGGCTCGTCTCGATGAGCGCGTCGAACGATGTGCCGTTGATCAGGATCTTGTGCATCTCGTCCCCCTTCGCCGGAATACCCCCCGCTATGATGGCTGAGCGGTCCTAAGTCCTGATAGCGCCGGAGACGGTAGGGCAGCAGAATGGGCAATGTCCGCTACCTCCGCCACTCCAGCCCTGCTCGTCTGGCTGACGCCTTCCATGATCGCACTCTTCCTGTATGGCGTCGGCCAGGGGCTCGTGAAGAAATACATCGGCGAGGTGTCGCCCGCCCGCTTCTGCCTGTACTTCGTGCTCGCCAAGGCGATCGTCAACCTGTCCTGGTTCTTCACACACGATCATCCGTCACTGCTATCGGCGGACGGCCGGACCTTCCTCGAACTCGGTGTCCTCGCCTACATCATCGACGGCACCGGCTGGATCCTGTACTTCGAGTCGATCATCGCAGGTCCAATCACCATAGTCGGTACGCTGTCCGCAGCCTACCCGGCGCTCACCGTTGTGTTCGCGCGGATCTTCCTCGGCGAGCAATTGGGCGCCCTGCAATACGCGGCGGTGACGCTCGTTATCGGCGGCTGCCTCGGGCTCTCATATTCGCCGCCGGATGCGGCTATCAAGATTCTCAGCCGGCGCTGGATCCCGCTTGCCTTCCTCGCCCTGACGTGCTGGGCGACGTCGAATACGATCGTCAAGCACGCCTACTCGTTTGCCGAAGCGAGCGAGGTCAACATCATGGTTTGCAACACCATAGGCGGCGCTTTGTCGCTGGGCCTGTACGGATTGATTAAAGGCCGGCAGGGAACGCATTCGGTACGCGAATACCTGCACTCTTTCGTACCGATGGGGATGATGGCCGGCGGAGACCTCGGCGTCATGATCGCGAGCCGCTACGGTCCGATCTCGATCGTGGTTCCGTTGACGGGGGCCTACCCGGTCGTGACGCTCGCGTTTGCGGCGCTGATCCTCAAAGAGCGTATCTCGAAACTGCAGTACGGCTGTGTCAGTGCGATCATCACCGGCATGGCGCTCTGCCCGCCGTAGAAACCTGCTCGTCCTGGCGTACGGTCTACGCCAACGGGCTTACTTCAGCTTCCACTCGTCATTTCAATCTTCCCATTTCATCGCAGACGAATAGTTGCGCGCCGACATCGTGTAGGCAGTCGTCATCTCCGCATCCCGATTCGACTTTACCTTTGTCCCCTACGGCAAGCAGGAAGCTGGAGTCGGGAAGCTTCTGATCGCCCGCCCTTAGTTCCTAGAGAATGGTAGCCAGGGAGGCCCTCACATTCTGGGATTTGGCCTCAATTCCTCGTGATATGGAGAACAATTGCCGGAATGCATACCCCCAAAGGTACCCCATTTCGACTGATACTTTGAATGGTCACCGGTTCGATTTCCGCGTCGATTTTTCTTTTCCATCGGCGCCAAACCTAGAGTGCTTTCTGCAGCGCCTCGGCCATTCGAGTCTGCCACCCAGGGCCAGTTGCTTTCCAGCGCGCCAACGTCTCCGGTGGCAGTCGCAACGAGATCGACGTACGAGCATTGCCAGTTTTCGGTCGACCACGAGGCTTAAGCATTCTGGCCGCCGTCGATGATCCAAAGATCTCCGGCAAGACATCTCGCGCCTTACGCGAGCGCGCGAAGGTTGCCTTCGTCCAAGCTGGGTTGTCACGATCCGTTTTCTCTGCGTTACGCTTGCGCTTCATATCGCTCTACCTCACGTTTGTTCGCCTTGCGCAAGCTGATGACATGGGCCTTGCTCGCGCGCGGAGTAAATACCAGCATGTGCAGACGGCCATTAATCAATCCCAGTGCTTGAAATCGCTGTTCGCCATAAGGGCGACGCAGATCCTCCACTAGCAGCGCGCTATCCCATTCGAACTCAGCTGCCTGTTCGAACGCGATTCCCCGCGTAGCGAAATTGTGTTCGCTCTTGGCGGCGTCGAAGCTGATATCCACTTGTTTATTGTATATACGTATATACAATAAATCAAGTTGGCTCTACGTGCGGGGCGATTATCCCCTGACGAGTCGCAGACAGACCGACCGTCGGCAGTCCGCCCGGAGCAGCCAATAGCGGATGTCTGGTATTGGGCGATGTAACTCAATCGGCGTCCAAACTCACTGAGTGGCATCGGCAGATCATATCGTCGATATCTTGCGGTCGACATTCGTGCTGCAAGGGCGTGTAATTGTTCCTCTAAATTGTCCTCGATTAGCTGAACGATCGTTCAATTGTGGACATAATAAGTATTATGCGAATTTGGCATAAGGGCCTATATAACACATTGAATACATTTACATTCTCTGTGACGTACTTTTGGGCAATCAGCCGCGCCCACTGTGTTGCACGCGCATCTTCATGCGTTCGAGGGGAATGCGCCATTCGAGCATCTCGAAGTTAATCTCCGCCCATTCAGGGGCGCGCAGTTCTGTCTGGCGTACAAACACCAAGGGTGCTAGCCGCAGCGCCAAACGCACGACGTGAGAGCCTGGGTATCCTTCGATGGCGCGCAGAAGTTCGCCAAACTCCTGCGGATCCGTGATGGAAGATAAGTGCTTCTCATTAGTCGGCAGCAGGATGCCCTTAAGACAAGCGGCCGGGTCTTTGTCGCACCGCTTTTGCGCCGTTGCATAGCCCGGATCAGCCTGTGAAAACACAATAGCGCTATCGCTGTACGAACGCCGAATCGACAGGGCTGAAATCTGCCGGATCGTCGCCGAGGGCAGGCCACGGAAAAGGCGGGTGCGCTCCAATATTGTTTCTGCGGCGCGCGTTTTCCGAGGTGGCCAATATTCGCGGGCGGGATGGAGGCGGGAAGAAATTACGCCATAGCGGGGTTGTTGATCATTTTTGCTTTACTGCTTACGTATGATGTGGTCACGCGGAAGAAGCCGCATCCGGCGAGTTGGGTTGGGATGCTGCTGATTCTGGCCAGTCTTACTGGTGCCGTAATTCTAGGCGTCACTGGCATCGGGTATCACCTTCTCCATGGGTAGGAGGTCTTTTCGCTACAATGATTAGAGCGCCCTTCTCGTGGGGGCAGGTAAAGGCGGCAGGTTATTACCCGTTCCATGTCATTTCAGGACTAGCAACGACCATTCAGGAATCGGCATTTGGATGCGTCGAGGGTAGTTAGAATCGGCTTGTGAATCGCTGTGGTGCTGCCAAACGGCCTAAAGGATATTGGGCAGTGGCACGGGCGCTGAGCTTTCATTCTGCCGAGCTACGAGCCGGCGTCAGTCCCTCGCATCTCCAGTTGGCCGGATCTGCAGGATCGCCACTATTGATGAATCGCGCTTCGGAAGGTACCGCACAAACGAGCCGTGAACGTTCGACTGTGCCGTGCTCCCCAGGCCTCGTGGCGATCAGTTTGGAGGGCGCGCGGCCATGCTCGACCCACTCCTGCAGTGCGGTCATAGGGTCGCTGCTCGCATCTCGGGGGAGACTGAGGTCCCGCTCTCCCGCGGCGCGCAGCTGCACGCCGAGCCCTCCGCCGCAATGCGCCATCCCAGGCACCATGAACAGCCGAAAGAACTCATCCGTCCGTTCGTTGCCCTGCCGGTGGACAACCGCGGCGTGGTAGTCGATCGAGCTCTCTGCTGGCACCATATGGTCACCCCATCCGTGAAACACCAGCAATTTGCCGCCGCGCGCCGCAAAGGTCTCAAGTGCCGGATTATCCTGTTCCAAATAGGACGTGAGTCGCTGCCGAACCGCCTCAGGGTCGCGGTCGAAATCGAGACGCTGGAGTGTCCAAGTCGGGTCGCTCAAGCCCATGTAGCGATAGAACCCTAGCCAGCTACCGCCAGTGCTCTCGATCCCTTTGGTGCCGACGTCCCAAAGGCGACTCCAATCCGACTCGCTGCCGATGCTCAAGCCTCGGTAAATGCGCTCCCCGGTCGACCTTTTTGGCCCCTCGTAAACCTTGTGCAGCGCGCTGACCTGATCAGCTGACAGGCAAAAGTCTCCTGACGAGCTCGGACACTGCAGTTCGGTCGGATCAAATCTGCAGGCACGGGGATCGGCTATAAGTCCATCAGGGCCCGCGCAACGCGGAGCTATCGCGCTGTACAGGTGTTTCATTTCGTCCGGGCTGAGCGCACTAGTGGGTGTCGCTGCGAAGGCGCGGACAATCCAGGCCTGCATCGTCATCTCGCCGGTCCAGCTGTACACGGGGTCAAGCCTGTTGAAGATTGAAAATGACAGGATCTCGTTAACTTACGACAAGCTTTTACGTCTGAGTGCAGCTTTCGAAGTCGATATCTCGCGTCTCTTCGGGGCTCCCGATAGCGCGGACCCGGTATCCGGAGGTCGACGCAGCATCACCCGCGCCGGTGAGGGCAAATCAATTAAATCAAAAAACTACGGGCATCTATATCACGCAGCAGTTGCTCAACAAACGTCTCATTCCCATCGTAGTGGAGAGCTGTGCTCGCAGCCTTGAGGAATTTGGCGAGTTGGTACGCCACTCGGGCGAGGAATACGTCTATGTACTCGAAGGCGAACTCGACGCGCGACACTTCCAGGCGCTGCCTCGCGCGTTCAAACGGAGATTCCCATGCTGGGACCAATGCCTTTGCTCTTCTTCTGGAAATAACGGACGCGACCCAATCGAGAGAGATAGATCTTGATTTTCGCGGGCGAGTCATGGCAGAGGCCTTAAGCAACAAGTCGGTTCCGAAACCGGTCCGCGATGTGGCTAATAGTGTCCTGAGTTCTTTCGTCGTCTGCCGGCAATGCTTAGAACCACAGGTCTCGTACGCAGCGGCCATCGCTTGGCAGGTCGTCGAACCTATTAAGCCCATCGAAATGGTCGACCGGCAGGTCCGCAACGGCTTCCGGAGGTGCGAGCCGAAGATTTACAGCCATGCGCCGGCGTCCATCTTTCTCAAGGCGCAGTCCTCGCCAGCAAAGCACGCAACCACACGTTGGGCAGAAGTGTATTTCTAGTGCGGGATCCGCTTTGCCGGGGCGTTTATAGACGCAGCTCGGTCCCCCAATTTGAATTCTCCCGCCTTCATAGTCATAGGCCCATAGCGCGCCGTAGCGACGACAGAGCGTGCAGTTGCAGGCGGTTATTGACCCGGGATCGCCGTCCAAGGTCCAGTTCAATGCGCCGCAGTGGCATGTCCCCTTCAGCATAAACTTCGCTCCCCCGTTGCACCGTTTGACTTCCGTTGGATCGCGCAATGAGAATGTTCAGTCGCGACCGGGTCAGCGGTAGATTTGCCGGTCGCCATCCGAGCTACCAAGAGCAGTAGGATACCCGATGCAATTATTTGCGCTGTCTTGGCGTATGTAACGGTCCGAAAATTGAGCTGAGCCCAATTTTAGTAAAAGGAGTTCCATGACGCGTCCCGCCGCCATCCCCACAGTCCAAATCGACAACGACAAAGTGAAGGTCACCGAATGGCGTTTCCCACAGGGGGCCGAAACCGGGTGGCACCGCCATAACATGTACTACGTTGTCGTGCCACAAACCACGGGGCCGCTGCTTTTGCAAACGGCTGAAGGACTCCTGACCAGCCAACTCGTAGCAGGTGTCGCTTATGCCAGGCCAGTAGGAATCGAGCACAATGTGATCAACTCGGGTTCGACCGAGATCGTCTTCGTCGAGATCGAATTGAAGTCGTCGCGACAGCTGCCTTGAGGCCGCTCCACCGATACGCACGTTCGACCAGCGCGCAACACCCCTTGACCTTATATGCAAGTCAATTTGGAGGCGCGCTTACCAGTCCGACAAGCGACGCCCGATCAAGAGAGATTTTTGAAAGCAAAGCAGTCAACGTCGTCGCCTTCTCGTCGCTGGCCAGAGCGACCCTAAGGGTCGGTAACGCCCATATTTTGAACTCGTAGTGGTGCATGCCGGTACCCTTCGGCGGACAAGGGCCCGCATACGCGGCATCGCCAAAGTTGCTAACGATGGCTTTGCCACTACTTGGTAGTGACTTTGCACCGCGCGGCAGGGATCCAACACTTGCCGGCAACTCAACCACAACCCAGTGAGACCACTCGTCCGGCTTCACATCGACGTCAATCATCGTGAGGACAAAGCTCCTGGTGCCGCTGGGCGCGCCCCTCCACGAAAGATCGGGTGAGATATTCTGACCACCGCATCGCGGATAGATGTGTGCGATAGGGATTGCGACGCCCGGTTTTATGTCAACGCTCGTTAAGCTCATTGCCGCCGACGCGATGCCGCTCAGCAGACTGAGCAGCATTGATATTCCCACGGTGGGTTTGCTCATAACGCATCTCCTGAGATACCTGATGTAACGGACACTTTCCATTACACTGCACGGCAATGCAAATGGGCCTTTTGGCGCTTGCACTGCCCGCGCCAGCGCAGGGCTGCTATCCCGGTTATTGCGTGCGTTCTTCGCACTCACAGTCAAGAGAGTGGCGATCGAGTCACCGTCGCGGCACTGAAAAGATTTGCCCACGTCGGACCGCTTCCCGAAATATGCGTGAACTTGCTGCAGCATATCGACGATGGTGTCAGGCATCGTCCTCCGGCCGGGTAGTGGACCAAAGATTCACTGGCTGCCGGAAGAACTGTTAACGACCTAAAGTTGATCTGGGGAGCTAATCGACCCCGACGCCCGCGCCCACGAGCAAGGCGCATGGCCTGATGCTTGACTTGCGCTTAGCGGCCCGCCAGATGAATGAACCGCATAGCTCGCAGTAGATAGGTGGTCCTATTAGCCCACAGCCAAGCTTGCGCTATTTCTTTTTCTCGGCGGCAGAGAGGCCTCTGTCTTCTTGAAGCTTGTGAAACGCTGCGAGTGCGTCCAAACACGATTTAACCTTCTCGTCCTTCGGGTATTTGCACTCCGCATCGACTACATCCTTCGCGCGCTGCAATTCCGCAAGACCGCGCTGCACGAATGATACGGTGAGCGTGTTGCCGGTCGTTCCCTTGATTTCAGTCGAGGCCGTCAAGTCCAAAATAGCGACCTTGATCTCGATGCCTCCGCTCACGGCGGTGACGAAAGACAGCCCCAGCTTGAACGTGTTCCCTGCATCGGCGGCAGGCTTGTTGGGATTGTAGTCTGTGAAGCAGGCCTGTGGGTCCTTGTTGGTCTTTCTGGCGCTATTGATGAGCGCCTCTCTTAATGAGAGAAGCACTTGCGCTATGGGCGCCGCCTTGATTTGTTCAGGCGTTGGAGCGAAAGTCAGATTAGTTTGACGTCGCGTTTCCAACGGCCATAGATTGTAGGTCAACACCTGTGTATTCGTGACATCGAGCTGTGCGCTCCCGGAAGACCCTACGGTCACTGCGCTAACCGGTATGGTGAGTTTCATCCCCGCATTGTTGATGGTTTCAATCGTGGTGGTCAGTTCCGCTTTGATCGTAGAAATATCGAAGTCGACATTGCCGGTTCCGCACCAAAACTCACCCGCGTCGGTAACGGAATTCTTGCTAGCCATGATGTAGATGCCAACTTGCCGTTTAATGTCCGCTTGGACGGCCTGAATGGCTTTAGTGTCTAACGCTTGTTTCGTCGTCGGCGTCGTGCAGCAACCGGCGAGCGCCACTGCTGCGAGACTGGCAAGGCAGGCAAGTGATGGGAATTTCATTTTGATCGCTCCTTGATTCGAAAAGCTTGGATTTGCGTTCCATCGAATCCGCCTCGCGAGACTATGCCAATGTCGGTTCCAGAGTCCAGCAGGCTCCGCGTGGCGCGCCGTGGGTCCGCGCACCGGCATCGCGCCCATCCTACCGATCGCCAAAACAGCCCACGAATTCAGCATCCTAGGCCCACCTTTCCTGGGCGGCCTCAACAATTTTAACAAAGCGTGCGTTCCCGTCGGCTTTCCGCGGCTGTACGCGGCTTTCTCGGATCCAGCGAACGTAGAGATTTGGTGCCGGATCAAGGAATACAAAAGGCCCGCACTTGTAAGCTTTATTCCGAACCAACGGCAGCGTTCTCAGCCAGCGGAAACACCTGTGTTTTGCCTTGAAGTCTGCGAAATGCCGTGCAATGGATCACCCTCGCTCTGTCGCTCTCGGCCACTTGTGCAAGGGAAAGAGGTCCCCGCGTGCTTGGACGCGCGCGCTATATAGTAAGAAGCCCCGGATACACGGGCGCTCTTGTGCGAGGTGCGCCAACCCGTTTTGCGGCAACAAAGATCTGCACTTTGGACTTCCACCTTTTGGTTCGTTTCATTTCGCTCTCCATACCTTGCTCGGCCCGCCCCGAGCAATCACCAATATCCGCATAACCTCGTCATTGTGGTCGATTCCGTCGTAACTCAGGCACGACCTGCGGCACACCTGGGCCTCATGGCATGTTCAACGGAACACCCTTGTTTGCGATTCAGGAAATGGCTGCGTATTCCACGCGATGGTGAACAACGTTTCCACGGGATCGTGAACACGGATTCCACGGCAACGTGAACAGGTTTCCATTTGATCATGAACACCTTGGGGCGCCGCGTGGCGCGGTGTTCACGATGGTGGAAAGGTGTTCACGATGGTGGAAAGTGAGGTGGGCGGCTGGAGATTGATCGATTGGCGACGCGTAACCTGAGGAGTTTTGTCCTTAGGAGTCGCAGTCGATGCCGAACGAGAGGGTCTCCATGTCGAAGTTGAAGCAGCTGATCGGGCTGCAATCGAGTAATTTGAGCGTCAGGGCCCTCAGCCGGGCGCTTGGTTTATCCGTCGGAGCGGTCTCGAAGTATCTGCGGGCGCTGCGCACCTGCGGAATCGGTGCTGCTGAGGCCGCCACGCTGTCCGAAGTCGAACTCGAACGGCGGGTGTTCGGCGTCACGGCGCCGGCCAGAGTGACGAGCTGGGTGGCACCGGACTGCGCTTGGATCCATGGAGAGCTGAAGCGCCACCGTCACGTGACGCTGCAACTGCTGTGGGAGGAGTACAGCGCCGAGTACGGCGCGGCGGCCTACCAGCGCAGCGCCTTCTGCCAGATTTACCGCGAGTGGGCGAAGCGCCTCAAGCGTTCGATGCGGCAACGTCATTTTGCCGGCGAAAAAATGTTCGTCGATTATGCTGGGCGTACGGTGCCGATTTATGGCTATGGCGGCCAGGTTGCGTACCAAGCGCACTTGTTCATCAGCGCCATGGGCGCGAGCGGCTGCGCTTACGCGGAAGCGACCCGCAGCGAGACGTTAACGGACTGGCTCGGCAGTCACGTGCGGGCGCTCGAGTTCTACGGTGCCGCGCCGACGATCATCGTGCCCGATAATCCGAAGGTCGGCGTCACTCGCGCCGATCGCTATGAGCCGGATTTACAGCGCTCGTACGAGGAAATGGCCGCTCATTACCGTTGCGTGGTGATCCCGGCGCGGCCGTATCGGCCAAAAGACAAAAGCCGCGTGGAGCTGAGTGTGCTGCTGACCTATCGCTGGATCCTGGCGCGTCTGCGGCATCAGCGCTTCTTAAGCCTAGAGGATCTGAACGCCGCCATCCGACCTCTGCTCACGATCCTCAACGAGCGGCCGTTCCAACGACTGCCCGGATCGCGCCGCAGTGTCTTCGAGGCACTCGACCGGCCAGCGATGCGCCCGTTGCCGGCAACCTCGTACGTGTTCGCCGAGTGGAAGGAACTGACCGTCGCGTTTCGACTACCACGTCGACATCGACGGGCATTACTACAGCGTCCCGCACGCGCTGGTCGGATACACCGCCTGGGCGCGGTTCTGCGCGGCCAGCGTCGAAGTGTTCTTCCGCAGCGAGCGGGTGGCCACTCACGCACGCTCCTACCAGCGCGGTGTGCACACGACGATCGCCGAGCACATGCCAAAGTCCCATCGAGCGCATGCCGAGTGGTCGCCGCGCCGGCTGATCCAGTGGGGTGAATCCATCGGACCCAACACCGGCGCCGTGGTCGAGCACTTGTTGCGCTCAAAACCCCATCCGGAGCAGGGCTATCGGGCCTGTCTGGGGCTCCTGAGCCTCAGCCGCGAATACGGTGAGCATCGCCTTGAGACGGCCAGTGCGCTTGCGCTGCGGCTCTCAAGCCCGACCCGCAAGAGCGTCAAATCGATCCTCGAGAGCGGCCGCGATCTACCGCGTGCCCAAACAGAACCCCTCGCCCTCGATATGCCGGCGCACGGCAATGTCCGCGGTCCCGGTTACTACCACTGACGATGAAAACCACAAGGAACCTTAAGATGCTGACCAATCCGACAATCGAAACCCTTAAAGGCCTGAAGCTGCAGGGCATGATCCAAGCACTCGAGGAGCAACAGCAAACTCCTGCGATCCATGGCCTCTCGTTCGATGAGCGACTCGCTCTGATCGTCGACCGAGAACGGCTGCACCGAGACAATCATCGGCGCGCACGACTGTTGCGCGGCGCGCGCCTGAAAGTTGCCGAAGCGTGCATCGAGGATATCAACTACAAAGCCGCCCGTGGCCTCGACAAACAGCAGATCGCAACCCTTGCCACCGGTGAGTGGCTGCGTCGATCCCAGAATCTGCTCATCACCGGCGCCACCGGTTCCGGCAAGACTTGGCTTGCCTGCGCGCTCGCCCAGCAGTGTTGCCGGCAAGGCGCATCGGTCCAGTACTGGCGTGTACCGCGGCTGATCGAGGAGTTGCGGGTCGCACACGGCGACGGCAGCTACATCAAGTTCCTGAAGTCCACCGCAAAATCTTCCCTCATCGTTCTCGATGACTGGGGACTGACGGCGCTCTCGACTCAGGATCGAGCAGATCTGCTCGAAATCCTCGATGACCGCATCAATACCGGCGCCACCCTGATCGCCAGCCAATTGCCCGTCGATACCTGGCATGCGTATCTCGGCGAGCCGACGCCATCCTCGACCGCCTGGTTCATCAAAGTCATCGCATAGAGCTCAAGATCCCGGGCCAATCGATGCGCGATAACCGGGACCGAACAAAGTCATGAGCCCGGCCACCAATCTTGACTGATCATGAACACTTAACGTAGAACATCAACTCCAGCAGCCCACATCGCATGACTGTTCACGATCATGTGGAAAGCGCGTTCACGATCGCTGGAATACGCAAATGGCAGGTTGGGAGACGGAGAAAATGGTGCGCCGTTATGCGCACTTAGGTGGGGCATCTCGCTCTCTATGCATACAATCTCCAATTCCATGACACAAACCTGGCACAGGTGGCGCCCCCCGCAAAAACAGCTCGCCTCGCAAGTATCAGGAATTTAAAG
>JALYIT010000013.1 GCA_030775645.1 Pseudomonadota bacterium
TTTTCCATGACGGCATAGTCGATGGATTCGCTGCGGCACTTGATGAATTCGGCTTTGTCGATGCGCACGAAATCCAGGTCGATTCTGGCCGCTCGGAATGCGGCGGTGCAGGCCTCGAGAATGTCCGGAGCATAGTTGCGAAGCTCGGCCAGATAGCGGCTGGCCTTGAAAACAAACATGCCGCTGTTCCAGTAATAATCGCCAGTGGCAACAAATTGCTGCGCGACATCGAGCGGCGGCTTTTCGATGAATTGCGCCACCGGATACGCAGACCCGATTCCCTCGCCGCGGCGAATGTAACCGTAGCCGGTCTCGGGCGCGTGCGCGACGATGCCGAAGGTAACCAGCTTGTCGTGTTGCGCCAGGGCGACCGCGACATCCGCGGCTTGTTGAAATTTGCGGGCGTCGCGTATCACATGATCCGCGGGCGCCACCACCAACGTGGCTTCAGGGTCCATGTCCAGCGCCTTCAGGGCCGCCAGCGCCACGGCTGGCGCGGTATTGCGCCCCGAGGGCTCCAGCAGAATCGCCGAGGCTTGGACGCCCAGCGCGTGGACCTGCTCTGCGACGGTGAACCGATGTTCTTCGTTGCACACCACGATAGGCGGCATTGCTTCCGTAATTCCGGCGAGTCGCAGGATCGTTTCCTGCAGCATGGTCTGCGCGCTGGTAAGGGCCAACAGTTGCTTCGGATACATCTCGCGCGACAACGGCCACAGGCGGGTGCCGGCACCCCCCGACAAAATTACCGGGAACACTTTACTCACGGTTGTTCACCTACACCTTGCCTCTGCCGATTGCATAATAGCTAAACCCCGCCTTCGACATTTCGTCAGGGTCATAGAGATTACGCCCATCGAAGATCACCGGGGTTCGCAGCGCACTTTTGATGTGCTCGAAATCGGGACTGCGAAACTCCTGCCATTCCGTGACGATGGCCAGGGCATCGGCACCCTGCAGGGCGTCAGGACCCCTGGCGCATAGGGTCAGATCCGCACGCTCGCCATAAATCCTCAGGCACTCCGGCATCGCCACCGGATCGTAGGCCCTCACCCTGGCACCCGCCGACCACAGTGCCTCCATCAAAACGCGGCTGGATGCCTCGCGCATGTCGTCGGTATTGGGTTTGAAGGCCAACCCCCAAATCGCGACTGTTTTGCCGCGTAGATCGCCGAAGTGAGACGCAATTTTGCTAAACAGCACCGTCTTCTGGCGATTGTTGACGCCTTCTACCGCGGCGAGAATGGTGGCCTCGTAGCCCACGTCTTGGGCCGATCGCTGCAGCGCCTGAACATCCTTGGGAAAGCATGAGCCGCCATAGCCCACGCCCGGATAAATAAAGGCATAGCCGATGCGCGGATCGGAACCTAACCCGATGCGCACCGACTCGATGTCGGCGCCAAAACGCTCGGCTAAGTTCGCAAGCTCGTTCATGAAGCTGATTTTGGTGGCCAACATGGCGTTTGCCGCGTACTTGGTCAGTTCCGCGGATCGAACATCCATCACGATCATTCGGTCGCGATTGCGGGTAAAGGGCTCATACAAGGAGCGCATCAGCTCGGCTGCATGATCGCTGTCAGTGCCGACAACGACCCGATCCGGTTTCATGAAGTCGGCGATAGCCGCGCCTTCTTTCAAGAATTCAGGATTCGACACCATGTCGAATTCCACCGCCGCCCGGCGTTGGTTCAGCGACTCCCCTACCGCGGACCGAACCTTATCCGCGGTGCCGACCGGCACGGTCGACTTGGTCACGACGACCTTGTACTCCTTCATGTGTTCGCCGATGGTACGCGCCACCGCCAGTACGTATCGCAGGTCCGCCGAGCCGTCCTCATCGGGCGGTGTTCCGACCGCGATCAGCTGGAACAGACCATGATCCACGCCCGCTTTGGCGTTGGTGGTAAAGGTCAATCGACCGGCAGCAGCACTGTGCCTGATGAGCGCTTCGAGTCCCGGCTCGTGGATGGGCACTTCCCCCCGCTGCAGCATGGCGGTTTTGCGCTCATCGACATCTACGCACAGCACGTGATTACCCGCATCGGCGAGACACGCGCCCGTCACCAGGCCCACGTATCCTGAGCCGAAAATCGTAATTCGCATGCTAATCTTCTGATTTGACTGGGAAAAGAGCGCGAAAGCCTAGCGGCTTTGGAGCCTCAAGTAAAGGCGCTTGAAGCTTGCCTTAAGGGGATTTCACGCTAAAGAAGTCTCGCAGATTGCATCTGCGATTCGATGGCATCGTCAGGCCCAGGGTTCCTTCAGGAGCCGCCGCTCCCAAGCCAGCGAACTCGACACGATGGCGGACAAGTCATCGTATTGCGGCTTCCAGCCCAGAACGCTGCGCACCCGTTCGGCCCGAGCCACCAAATAGGCCGGATCCCCGGCTCGGCGCGCCTCCTCTCGAATGACCAGCGGCTTGCCGGCGATCTTCTCCACCATGCGCAGCACCTCGCGCACCGAATAACCGTGTCCGTAGCCCACATTTACCGTGGTTGATTTGCCGCCGCTGCGCAAATAGCTTAAGGCATTGAGGTGTGCCGCTGCCAAATCCTCGATATGCAGATAATCGCGCACCCCGGTGCCATCGGGGGTCGGATAGTCGGTGCCGTATAGCGACACGTGAGGGCGCTTTCCGACCACGGCCTCGCACGCCACCTTGGTGAGCAAAGTGGCACCCGGCGTGGCCTGACCGATGCGCCCCTTGGGATCGGCGCCGGCGACATTGAAGTAACGCAGCGCGATGTAGCGCAAGGGGTTGACTGCGCCGACATCGCGCAGCATCCACTCGCTCATGAGCTTGGAAGTACCGTAGGCGTTGATGGGATTGGTGGGCGTTTCCTCGCTGGCATAGCCGTCGGGCGGTATTCCGTACACGGCAGCCGTTGAAGAAAATACAAAGTTCTTCACCTGATTGTCGATGCACGCCTGCAGCAGGCTGCGCGTGGCGCAGGTGTTGTTGCCGTAGTACTTCAGCGGCAGCGCCACCGACTCCGGCACCACGGTATGGGCGGCGAAATGCATCACCGTATCGACTTGATGCTCTGCCAACAGACGCGAAACCAAGGCGTAATCCCCAACATCGCCAACGATGAGCTTTGCCGCAGTTACGGCCTGCTTGAAGCCCTTGGACAGGTTGTCGAGAACGACAACTCGCTCGCCCGCTTCGCCCAGTTGTCTAACAACGTGACTTCCGATGTAGCCGGCACCGCCGGCCACCAAAATCGTCCCGTTTGCCAAATTCACTCCCGAACGGTCTTAAAGAATTAACTCGGCCTTGCGCTATCCGTAGGCGTGCTAATTCTAGCAACTCGTCTGGGTTTAAGGCTGGTCACCTTGCGATCGTCGATGGCCATGGTGCATTGACGCGCCCACACCAAATCGTGGGGCTGGGGCGCCGGCGTGTATTCCGCGACCACATCGCTCAAAAGCTGCAGCGAGCGTTGGCAGTCGAACCGGCTCATGGTTGCCATGACGTCGTTTAAGAATTCCTGCACCCGATCCCAGGGCAGGGAATGCTCAATGGCACGAAGAATCATCGGATGCTCGGTCCCAGTCACGTTATTGCCGATGAGGAGCTCCTCGTAGAGCTTTTCCGCGGGGCGCAATCCCGTGTAGGAGATTTCAATATCACCCTCGGGATGTTTTTCGTCCCGTACGGTCAAGCCGGCGAGGTGGATCATGCGCCGCGCGAGATCGC
>JALYIT010000014.1 GCA_030775645.1 Pseudomonadota bacterium
CGGACAAACTTTTCCTCGGAATTTGCATTGGCATAAATTTCTGCCACAGCGCGCAACTGAGCATGCGACCCGAAAACCAGATCAACTCGGGTAGCGCTCCACTTCCGCGCTCCTGATTTGCGGTCCACGCCGTCAAATGCATCCTGCGCCTCCGATGTCGCCTTCCATTGCGTCCTCATATCGAGCAAGTTCTTAAAGAAGTCGTTGGTTAACGTCTCCGGTCGATCCGTGAGGACCCCGTGCTTCGAACCGTCCACATTTGTGTTCAACACCCGCATACCGCCGACCAGCACGGTCATCTCAGGCACAGTCAGCGTAAGCAGCTGAGCTTTGTCGATGAGCAGTGCCTCTGCAGACACGTTGTAGCGGCCTTTCAGATAGTTACGAAACCCATCGGCAATGGGTTCTAGCACGGAGAAGGACTCGACGTCCGTCTGCTCTTGCGAGGCATCCATGCGCCCCGGTGTAAAGGGGACCGTGACGGCATGGCCGGCGCTTTTTGCAGCCTTCTCGATGCCTGCGCTACCCCCCAAGACGATCAAATCGGCGATGGAGACCTTCTTGGTACCCAGCTGTGCGCCGTTAAATTCACTCTGTATGGCGGTTAAGATCTTCAGCACGCCTGTCAACTGGTCGGGCTGATTAGACTGCCAATTTTTCTGAGGGGACAACCGGATACGCGCACCATTCGCGCCGCCCCGCTTGTCGGAGCCTCGAAAGGTAGACGCGGATGCCCAAGCGGTCGACACCAAACCTTCGACCGACAAGTTCGACGCCAAGATCTTGCCTTTGAGATTGGCAATGTCTTGCGCATCGATGACCTCGTGATTTAGTGCCGGAATGGGGTCTTGCCAAAGAAGGGCTTGCGCAGGGACCTCCGATCCTAAGTAGCGCGCGATTGGGCCCATGTCACGGTGAGTCAACTTGAACCACGCCCGCGCAAAAGCATCGGCGAACTCATCCGGATGGGCGAGAAAGCGCCGTGAGATTTTCTCATATGCCGGGTCGAATCGCAGGGACAAATCGGTCGTGAGCATGGAAGGCGCCAGTCGCTTTGATGGGTCATGCGCGTGTGGGACTGTGTTGGCACCTGCATCGCCTTTCGGCTTCCATTGATGAGCGCCCGCCGGACTCTTCGTCAACTCCCACTCGTAGGCGAACAGATTCTCAAAGTAATCGTTTGTCCACCTTGTCGGCGCGCTGGTCCAAGTGACTTCCAAGCCGCTGGTAATAGTGTCGCCCGCATTGCCTGTACCAAAGCCGCTTTTCCAACCAAACCCTTGATCTTCAATGGGCGCCGCTTCCGGCTCTCGGCCCAGATGCGACGCCTCGGCGGCGCCATGCGTCTTGCCAAACGTGTGGCCCCCGGCAATCAAAGCGACGGTCTCCTCATCGTTCATCGCCATGCGGCCGAATGTTTCGCGAATGTCGTGTGCGGCAGCGATCGGGTCCGGGTTACCTGCGGGGCCTTCTGGATTGACATAGATCAAACCCATTTGAACCGCCGCCAGAGGCGTTTCGAGATCGCGTCGGCGAGCCACGCCCTGCTTTTCTTTGTCAGCATTCTCCTCATCATCAGCCACGAGAACCGCTCCGTGGTCTGGGACCTCCGCATGCTCCTTGCGCAATTCCTTCGCAGGGGCGTAGCGCTGGTCGTCACCCATCCATGTGGTTTCGTTACCCCAGTAAACATCCTCTTGCGGTTCGAATACATCTTCGCGTCCGCCGGCGAAGCCAAAGGTTTTGAACCCCATCGACTCCAATGCAACATTGCCCGTCAGCACGATCAAATCTGCCCAGGAAATTTTGTTGCCGTATTTCTGTTTGATTGGCCAGATCAGCCGGCGCGCCTTGTCGAGGCTGACGTTGTCCGGCCAACTGTTCAAGGGCGCAAATCGCTGCTGACCTGCGCCAGCACCGCCGCGACCGTCAGCCGTTCGATAGGTTCCTGCGCTGTGCCATGCCATACGTATGAAGAACGGTCCATAGTGCCCGAAGTCGGCCGGCCACCATTCTTGTGAGTCAGTCATCAGTGCGTGGAGGTCCTTCTTAACCGCCGCGAGATCCAAGCTATTGAACTCCTCGGCGTAGTTGAAGCCTTTATCCATTGGGTCCACCGATGATGAAGGCCTGAGTATTTTGAGATTCAGCTGCTGTGGCCACCAGTCACGGTTGGACGTACCACCGCCTGCGGCGTGAGTGAATGGACATTTTCTATCGGCAGACATCGTTGCTCTCCTTAAGGCCTATTAAAATGGGGAAACTCGAGTCGCCTACGACATCGAGTGCGGTGCGGGCGAGGCAAGAAGGCTTTTAGATAAACTACAGAAAACCGAGCCATTGCTGAAATCATTGTTTTCGATGGAATCGATCGTTACCGACTATCGAGATTTCGACCTGGAGACGCCCGCGTGCCAAACCCAGGTTGGCTAGGTCGACCGGGGCGCACGTAACATACTTGGCGCGAGCCATTGCGTACGGGGCGTTCGGGCATTGGCGAGATCAACGGTTGGGCGTCTGGCACGAACGGCGGGCGCAGGCCGTGGTCCGTCGCCCGCTCGTCTGGAGATCCCGCAATGGAAGCCTTTCTTGTTTCGCTCTCGACGGTGGCGCTCGCCGAAATGGGCGACCGCACGCAGCTGCTATCGTTGCTGCTCGCCACGCGATTTCGAAAACGTTGGCCCATCCTTGTGGCGTGTTCGTCGCGACACTCGCCAATCACGCCCTCTCGGGTGTCATCGGCGTCCTGATCGGCCATCAGTTGAGACCCGCAATTCTCGATGCCGCCGTCGGCGTCAGCATGCTCGGC
>JALYIT010000015.1 GCA_030775645.1 Pseudomonadota bacterium
GTCGCATGGCTGATCGTCATCGGTTACGTGATCTCGATCGCCTTGCGCGAAAAGAAACTGCACGATGAGCTGGAGCGCGTCAAGCGCATGGTGGAAGAGGGCGAGCAAGCCAGACGTTAGACGAGCAGCTAGCTGGTAAGATCCAAGAGGCTGACCTCGGGCCGGCAGTTCACGCGCATGCCACGGACGTTTCCAACACCGCGCGTGACGTAGACCTGCCGCCCGTTCCAAGGCTTGAGGCCGGCGATGAACCGCTTGTCGCGAACCGGCACGAAGCGGTGTCCAATGAACGGCAGCACCACCTGGCCGCCGTGCGTGTGGCCGCTCAGCATGAGGTCCCAGGGCCGGTCCGGGAAAAAGTCCTTGGTGTCGGGATTGTGCGCCAAAAGAATCGCGGGATCGTCGCCTGGAACGTCCGCGAAGGCCCCATCGCCGTTCAGAGCATCGCTCCACAGATCTGCTAGGCCCGCGAAGCGAATAGATTGATCGCGGACGCGCACTGTTTCGGAACGATCATGCAGCAGCGAAATGTTACTGCTGCGCAGCAGCCGGCGAACCATTGAACTATCGGTGAAGCCGCCGACTTGCGCCGACCAGGCGCCTCCATCATGGTTGCCCAGGCTGGCGAACACCGGCGCGGCGCTCGACAGGCGCCGAAGAATTCGCTCATATTCCACTTCGTCGACCGGCGTGGCATCGGTGACAAAATCGCCAGTCAAGCAGATCACATCGGGTTTGGCTTCGAGACCAAGCTCAACCGACCGCTCAATCAGCGAGAAGGGCACTATTTGAGACGCGTGAAAATCGGATAAATGCAAAATTCGTACGCCGCTCGTGAGATCCCTGCACGGCAACTTCACTTGATGGAACGTACGCTGCAGCCAGTTCGGCTCAAGGCCAAAGGCATACAGCGGCGCACAGCCACTCAGCGGGATTAGGGAAAGGAGCTTCCTGCGGGTCACTCCATTTTATCTTCGCATGTGATGGTGTTAACGCGCGGGTACTAGAGATCTAGTACCCACTGCCCGCAATTGCGTCCACAAAGGCTTTCGAAATCGGCCAGGTGCCGTAGACCTGGCGCTCATCGCGCCGAAAAGTGCCCGCCACCAGCACTCGGCTGAAGTCGGCGGGATCGGGCGGCTGGCGCTGGTGCGTGAGCAATTCACTCAGCGTGTGAGTGGCCCTTTCAAACTGCGTAAGCAGCGTGGATGCGGCCGGCGCGTCTGTGCAGGTGACATGCAGGCCGAGCTGCAGGTGCAGATCCCGATCCGCCGAAATACTGAATACGATCTGGTCTGTGCCTTGCAACGCGGGGACGAACACCCGAGCGGCAAAGGGCAGGGAATCCATGCCCCGCAGCGCCACTGCTGGAATCGTCGCCCAGACTGGATCCTGGGACGGCGCGAGGGCGAATTTAGCCGCTTGGCCGGTCACCTGGTAAGCTGCAAAGTCGTCAGGACTCACCGCCATCGCGAGAACATCGCGCTTCAGCGGATAAAACGAAATGCGCCGATTCGGCTGGCTGCCGGCCAGGACGCAAAAATCATTGTGGCAGGATCCGCCGTGCCGCTCCGCATAATCCTTGAGATTGTTCCAGCGAAAGCGCCCGCGCAGCGCGAAATAAATCCGGCCATCCTTGAACGCTGCCGCGACAGCATCCATGTCCCTGCGATAATCGAAATTTGTTTCAGCGACGAATTGGCGATAATCCGGCTCTTCGGTAGCTTTCGAGCCGGCCAGCATATCGAGAATGCCGGAACGCCGCATGGCAGCCACGTCGATGTAGAGGACGCTCGCATTGGCCGTGGGCAGGTAAACGACCAGATCGTCGGAGGACGGCGCGACCCTGCGCGTTCGATACCAGTAGACGCCGCCGGCGCCCAGCGCGCAAGCGATAAGAAAAATCGCGACGAGCTGCCGGAAATGGAAGCGTGCCTTCACTCGGAGCAGACTAAACCGCCGCGACAGCCTCGGTCATGCGCGATTCCTTCCACAGATCGATATACGGCCTGAGAGACTTCATCATGGCTTGGAACTGCGGAATGTCCAGCGACTGTGCGCCATCGCTGACGGCTTTCTCCGGGGCCGGATGCACTTCGACGATCAGACCGTCCGCTCCGATCGCAACCCCTGCGCGCGACAGCGCCGGCACCAAGCTGCGCTTTCCGGTGGCATGGCTCGGATCGAGAATCACAGGCAGGTGTGTCAGCTCGCTGAGCGCGGCCACGGCTGCGATATCGCAGGTGTTGCGTGTCACGGTCTCAAATGTCCGGATGCCGCGCTCGCAGAGAATGACGTTCGGATTCCCATGCGCCACCACGTACTCCGCCGACATCAGCAGCTCTTTAATGGTGGAACTCATGCCGCGCTTCAACAGCACCGGCCGGTTGCACTTGCCGAGGGTCTTGAGCAGCGCGAAGTTCTGCATATTGCGCGCGCCGATCTGGAGAATATCGGCATAGCCGGCTACCATTTCCACGTCGCGGTCGCTCATTACCTCGGTGATGATCGCGAGGCCGGTAGCGCGCTTGGCCTTAGCCAGCAGCTTCAGCCCTTCCTCCTCCATGCCTTGGAAATCGTAGGGCGAAGTTCGCGGCTTGAACGCGCCGCCGCGGAGCAATTTCGCGCCCGCCCGCGCTACGCCTTCGGCCGCCTGCATGATCTGCTTTTCCGATTCCACCGAGCACGGCCCCGCCATCACGATGAATTCGTCGCCGCCGATCTCGCAACCATCTACGCGAATGCGCGTGCGCTCCGTCCGGTACTCTTTGCTCACGAATTTGTAAGGCGCCGAAATCCGCACTGCCTTCTCCACCTGGGGCATGGCCTCCACCGACTCAAGGCACGCGGTGGTGTCGCCGGTGCCCACCGCGCCAATCACCACCCGCTGCTCGCCCTCGATGGCATGAATCTTGTAGCCGAAGTCCCGGATTCGCTCGCACACTTGCTCGATCTCCTCTTTCGTCGAGTGTAGTCTCATCGAGATGATCATCTTTCTATCTCCTCACAAAGAAAAAACCCACTCTTTCGAGTGGGTTGCTTTTCTAACCAAGATTGCTTAAGCCAACGCCACTCGCCGCGATTCAGGCGCTAAACCAGTACCAAAATCGAAACGAGTCGCGGCGAAGCATGAAGA
>JALYIT010000016.1 GCA_030775645.1 Pseudomonadota bacterium
CGGCGCCGTAGGTTTGGCTATTTTTTTGAAGGGCCCGGAAAAAAAGCATTGGTGCGGCGTATGTACTCGGCGTACGCCGGGCGGCGATCGCCGATGTCCTGCTCGAGCAGTCTCACTCCTGATACGCGCATCAACAACACCGACATGAGGCCGGGCCCGACGAAACTCCACCAGGCGCCGGCGGACGCGGCGATCAGATAGAAACCCCACCAGATGCAAAAATCGCCGAAGTAGTTCGGGTGGCGGGTGTACCGCCAGAAGCCACGATCCATGACCTTGCCTTGATTGGCAGGATCGGACTTGAATCGCGACAATTGCCAGTCACCTCCGGCCTCGAAGCAAAAACCGATCAGCCACAGCGCGGCCCCGATGCCATCGAGGATTCCCCACGAGGCCGTACCCAAAATTGCGCCGAGCAGCGGCAGCGAGACGATCCACGCCAGTAAGGCTTGAAACCCAAAGACGAGAAACAGACTCTTAAGCTCGAAGCCGGGTTGATTGCGCGCGCGGATTGCCTGATAACGCCGGTCTTCCTCCTGCCCCCAATTGCGCGCGGTGATATAGATCGAGAGCCGCAACGCCCAAGCAGTGACCAGACACAGAGTCAAAACCGCGCGGGGGCTGAGCGCTTCGGCTTGGCAAGCATAGAGGGATGCCGCGATCAGGAACAGCAGCGGCCAAAGGCTGTCGACTATTGAAACGTTACCCCGGATTAGGGTCACCAACCAGGTGCAAAATGCTGCGCCCGCAACGAAAGCTAGGCCCACGAGGTAAACCGGCGCGGAAAACATGGCCTAGATTACCGGCATGCGGCAAGCCGCGCTTGCAGCGCGGCGGACATGTCTTGCGCGTCCCCCTCGGTCCGGTCGGTGCTGCGAAAGCTGATCAACGCTTCAAGATTGCTGCCCGACGAGTCGCGCAGATCCGTTACTCCGGCGTAGCGCACCAATACGTGGTCCGACGCGCTGTAGGTCACATCGATGGGAGAGGTAATCCAACTCAGGGCACCCGCCAGTTTCAGACGAAATACCTCCGCCCGTTTGCCCTCCTCGCTATCGCTGCGCAAATGGTATACCTCGAACGCCATCTCCTTCAGCCGGCTCGGCACGAGAAAGTGCAGCGCCTGCGACTTTCCGGCGAGCAGCGGCTGCCAGTTCGCACGGATGAACTCATCGAAACCGGCATCGGCCACCAGTCCTGAGACTCGCGGCAGGGGGCCGGATCGCTCCTTCGCACCGTGTCCATTGCGAAAAAAGACTGAACGTTCTGCCCCCGCGCTGCGAATCCCTTGACGAAGACCGGTGGAAGCGTCCTCGAGCTCGAAATCCGGAGCCCACGGATCCACGTAGCGGACGATTTTGCGCGCGAACGGCGAACCGTCACGGCACGTGTAGAGCACGACTCTGTCGGCTAGGCGATCGCCCACGTAGCGTAAAGCGTGGCGTTCACCATAAAGAAAATTTAATGAGCGAGGCTCGGATGCCGTACCCGTGTACAGACGATAGCTCTCGTCTGGCGCTGCGCTCCCCGTCTTTACGAAGAGAATCAGCAGCATCCATATCAAGCGGGACTGAACCTTTTCCATGAATATCCTTCGCAGCGGTGATGTCATTGGATGCAAATCCGCGATCAATGAAAAAAATACAAAGAGACGGCGCACGAACCCGAGCCCGCACCGGCAAATCGAGGGGCTTCGCGGCCTGGCGCCGATTGAGGACGCATAAGCTTATATAAATGAGTAATAATCCCACCGTTGGCCGGGTCTTAAGTAGGTAGCAGCAGTTTCGCTGCGTTTTTACACTGTTTGTATAAAAACCGTTTGTTCAAACCATTGAGGACAAAATCATGCAGATCAATAAACTCTCAAGCGCTGCAATGGCTGCCGCGGCCGCCATGCTGTTCACTTCCGCTGTCCCCAGCGTATCGTTCGCAGGCGATGCGGACGCCGGCAAAATGCATTGCGCGGGTGTGAATTCCTGTAAAGGAATGTCGGAGTGCAAGACGGCGAAGAACAGCTGCAAGGGCATGAACAGCTGCAAGGGCCAGGGCTGGACTTCCATGTCGAAGGAAGACTGCAAAGAAGCCAAAGCGAAGTCTGCTGCCAAGTAAGCCTCACACAAGCTGAGGTCGGGGCCGGGCGTGCTCGCATCGCCCGGCCTCGGCAGCGGCCGCAAACCATGAAACTTGCCGGTTTTGGTCTTGGGCTGCGCGCCCCTCACTATGAGGCCATGCTCAACGAGCCTCAGCCAGTCGATTGGCTCGAAGTCATCACTGAAAACTACCTGGTGCCTGGCGGCAAGCCGTTGCACTTCTTGGAGCGCATACGCGAGCGCTTTCCGCTGGTCATGCACGGAGTATCGCTCTCCATCGGCAGCACCGATGCCGTGGATTTCCAATACCTCTCCGAAGTGCGCTCGCTGGCTGCCCGCATCGAGCCGCATTGGATTTCTGATCACTTGTGCTGGACCGGGGTCGGCGGACGCAACCTGCACGATCTGATGCCCTTGCCTTACACCGAGGAAGCGCTGCGAACGGTCGCGGCGCGAGTCGGTCAGGTGCAAGACGCGCTCGGCAGACAGATCCTCCTGGAAAACGTTTCGAGTTACCTGACTTTTCATGCATCCGAGATGAGCGAATGGGAGTTTTTGCGCGAAGTCGCGCTGCGTGCGGACTGCGCCATTCTGCTCGACATCAACAACATCTACGTGAGCAGCGTCAACCATGGCTTCGACCCCCTGACCTACTTGCAGGCAATACCCAGGGATCGGGTGCGTCAATTCCATCTTGCGGGACATAGCGATCTCGGCGGACACCTCATCGATACTCATGACCATCCGATCGCAGCGCCGGTCTGGGATCTCTATGGTGCGGCGGTCGAGAAGTTCGGAGCGGTACCGACCATGATCGAGCGCGATGACAACATTCCGCCTTTGGCAGAGCTCTTGACCGAGCTCAAGGTCGCGCGCGAGCTCAGCGGCCGGTACGCACGGCAGGCGGCATAAATGTCGGGGCTGCGGCAATTGCAACAGGGCCTGCAGAGTCATATGGTCGGCGAACCCAGCTCGATTGCCGATGCCATCGTGGATGCGCCGCCGCTCACCGTCACTGCGCGGTTGGACATTTACCGCCATGCGTACCGTGTGCGATTGATCGAGGCGCTCGGCGAGACCTACCCCGTTCTGCATGCGGTGCTCGGCGACGAGATCTTCGAGGAGATGGGCGCGGAGTTCGTCCAAGCCCATCCCTCTCTGCATCGATCGATTCGCTGGTACGGCGGCAATCTCGCGGAATTCCTGTCAATGCACCCGTCCTATGCCGGGCAGCCTATTTTCGCGGAACTCGCGCTGCTCGAATGGACCCTGGCGGAGGTATTCGATTCAGCGGATGCGGAGCCGCTGCAGCGCGCGGCATTCTCGGCCGTCGACCCCTCCGCGTGGAGCGAATTGAAATTCGCGTTCCATCCATCCTTGCGGCGCCTGCAGCTTCATTGGAACACCGCGGCCGTATGGCAGGCGATGACCCGGGATGAGGCGCCACCACACCCGGCGCGCGCCGAAACTCCGGCGTCGTGGCTTCTATGGCGGCAAAACCTGCAGAATTATTTTCGTTCCATGACTGCCGATGAAGCGGCGGCGCTGGACCTCGCCCGGAGCGGCGCCAATTTCGGCAAAATCTGCGAGGCGCTGGCCGAGTGTCTTCCCCAAGACGAGACCCCGCTGCGCGCCGCGAGCCTGCTCGGCGCGTGGGCGGACAGCGGGATCATTGTCGCCGTCAATTAGACCTCGCCCGGTCGTTCAGAGCAGGGCGCCTTCTTCGCCCATCATTTCCTTGCGCAGAAGCGGAATCGGCGGGCCACCGTACGACAAAAACTGATCGTGAAAGTCGTGCCAAAGCGCTTGGTCGCCGGCCGCTGCTGCCGTCGACCCGGCGCCTGCATGCTTGGCGACCCAGTCGGTGCGCAGTTTCCTGATCATGAGCTTTCCCAGGGTGTAGTTCAGGTAAGCCGGATCAAAGGTGCCGCGCGCCGCCTGCTGCCGCGCATTGCCCGGATCTTGAAACGCCTGCTCTCTAAACATCTTCTCGGACTGCGCCACGGTCATGCCGTGAGTGTGCAGTCCGATGGACGACAGCAGGCGCACGTCGCGCAGTAACGCGTCGGTGAGCTCACCGATGTGCTTCTCCGGGTCACCCTTCCCGAGGCCTTTCTCATACATCATCTCTTCGCAGTAATGCGCCCACCCTTCCGCGAATGCATATCCTACCCATAAGGCCTCGAGTTTGGAGGGATTGGCGTTCGAGTGCAGAAACTGCAGGAAATGCCCGGGCCACACCTCATGCACGGACGTAAACAACAGCGTCGGCTCGCTCGGCACGTAGGCGGCTTGTTCAGCCTTGCTCCACTTCGGATCCGGCGGTGCAATGTTATATGTGGACGCAACCCCCCGATCGTAGGGGCCGGGAATTTCGATGAAAGCGGCATTGGATCGTTTGTACAGCGGTGCTTCGGCGACCAGGGCTTCATCGGTGCTCGGTATCGAGACCACGTTATTCGTCACGATGAAATCCTTGAGCATGCCGAGCTGCGCCCGGGCGGCCTCGAGGGCATCCTTAGGCTTATGCGAGTGCATTTTGGCGGTACATTGCAGCAAGGATGACTTCGGCGCATACGATTCGCACTCCGCCTTCAGCGCCGCGGTATTGCGCTCGAGGTCGGCGCGGCCGGCAGCTTCGATCTGATCGATCGGCAGGGTCACCAGTTCAGTCTGTGCGATCATCTGGGCATATAGGTCCGGCCCCAACGCAAACATGTCGTTGGCTTTCTTGCGCTCCTCGACGAATAACTGCTTGAGGGCATTCATCGACTGCGCCGCTGCGGTGTCTGCCTCGCCAAGCTGCTTTTGCAGATCGGCATCGTCTACGGAAGCGAAGGTCACCGCCACGTTTTTTGAATAGAACTCGGCCAGACCGCCGAACATCGCGATCCCGAAATCCACATAAGTCTTGGGCAAAGGAAACTGCAAGTTGGCCTTGATGTCGTTCACCGTTTTGGGAATCCCGCGTGCGTACTTGATGTAGGCCTTCATGCGGACTTCCAAAGGCGCGTAGTTGCGATTCAAGTACATCTCGGGATCTATTTTGTCCATGTACCATCCTGGATTGTTGAACGGGAACTTCGCTTTTTCCAACCAGAACAAATCCTTGTCCAGGACGGCGAGCAGATAGTCGCGGTCAAAGCGCTCCCTAGGCTGCAGATTTTTCGGATCAACGGCGGCGATCTGCTTGCGTTGATCATGGAGGCGGGCGATTTCCCGCCTGATTCCGTGATTGCTGAGATCGGCCAGTTGGCCGTCGAACTCGTGGCGGCCGGATTGCGCGGCGAAAGATGGCCGGGCGTCGAAATAGCTTTGGATGAAAGCTGCCGTAATCCTGTTCCATTCCTGGCTGGCCGGGGAGGGACCCTTGGGCGCTGCAGCGGCGGGTGGCTTCTGACCGCACGCCGTCAAACCGAGGAGCGAAATCCCAACCAATGCCGCTCCAACCTTGACCGACTTCCACATGATGACTCCCCCTGTTTTAAATATCTGAAATCCATGCGCAAAATCTTCGGGTCATTCGACGCGCGACTGCTAATAGGAATAGGAGCCGCCGCGCTCGAGCGCGCGCTGGTAAGCAGCACGGGCATGAATGCGGTCGAGGAAGGCCGCCAAGCGCGGCCGCCCGGCTCTCAAGCCCGCGCGCACTGCCCCGACCTCCAACGGGAAGCTCATCTGCACATCCGCCGCCGTGAAATGCTCTCCGGCAAACCAATCGCGAGCGGCAAGCTCGGCTTCCATGTAGTCAAAATGCCGCTGCAGCTGCGGGCCGATAAAGGAATTCTGTACTGTGCCGGCAATGCGCCGCGCGACCGCGCTGATGGGCCAAGGCACTGGGTGGTTCGCGACTCGATCGAACACCAATTTGAGCAGAAGGGGCGGCATTGCCGACCCTTCCGCATAGTGCAGCCAGTACGTGTAGCGAAGTCTCTCCGGAGTTCCAGCGGCGGGAATGAGGCGTCCGCAACCGTAGTGACCCACCAGGTAATCGATGATCGCCCCCGATTCGGCCACCGTGACCCCGCCGTCGGCCAAGACTGGAGATTTTCCCAACGGGTGTACTGCCAGCAGTGCGGGCGGAGCCAACATCGTTTTCGCGTCCCGCTCGTAGTGCTTCACTTCATAGGCGACGCCCAATTCCTCGAGCAACCAGAGTATGCGCTGCGAGCGCGAGTTGTTGAGGTGGTGTACGGTGATCACAGCGCTATTGTATGGCATTCTTAGCTCATGAACACCGCGAGCGGCATCCCTGACAAATCCTCTTTAGATGGGCTGCGCATCATGACGCTTCAGGCACATATCCTCGAACAACAAGCGCATCATCCCGAGACCGGCGGTACTTTCTCCTGGATTCTCTCTGCGCTGTCCATATCCGCAAAAATAATCGCCGACAAGGTACGTCGGGCGCGACTCGAGAATGTTCTCGGCAGCGTCGGCACCGAAAACGTTCAAGGAGAGGTACAGCAAAAGCTCGACGTCATCGCGAACGAGGTATTGTTGCGCACCCTGGGAGGCCGCGAGGGCGTTGCCATCGTTGCATCGGAGGAAAACGAGGAGCCGGTGATCCTGCGGGAAGACAACCAGGGCGTCCCCCGGTACTGCGTTCTGTTCGATCCGCTCGACGGCTCGTCGAATCTCGATGTCGCGGGCGGAGTGGGTACGATATTCAGCATCCTGGCATACGACGGACGCGCGCAGCGCGCCCAAGACTCGCTGCTGCAGGCCGGAAGCCGGCAGATCGCCGCTGGCTATGTTCTTTACGGCTCGTCCACGGTGTTCGTCCTGACCATCGGGTCGGGCGTCGACATGTTCGTGCTCGATCCAAGCATAGGGGCTTTCATGCGGGTCGAACGAAATTTAAAGATTCCGGCGGGGAACAAGACCTATTCGCTCAACGAGGGCAACCGCAAGACATTCCCCGCGGGCTACCGCAGCTATCTGGAGTGGGCGCAGAGCAACGGCTTTTCGAGCCGCTACGCCGGCGCGATGGTCGCCGATGTGCATCGCATTCTCCTCAAGGGGGGGGTGTTTCTCTACCCGCCGACCCTCAAGTCTCCTGAAGGGAAGCTGCGGCTCATGTACGAGGCCAATCCCATGGCCTTGATAGTCGAGCAAGCCGGCGGCAAGGCCCTGGCCGGTCCCGGGCAGCGAATCCTCGACATCGAACCGGCCGCGATTCATCAGCGCACAGCCGTAGTTTTGGGGGCGTCGGATCAGGTTGATGCGGTACTTGCACACATCGAGAGCGCCTGATCGTCAGTGCCCACCCCTGACTAATAATCCCGCCGAATCGAGAGCCTGAGCCAGATTCTCTTCGATGCGCGAAGCTGCCGAGCGCTTGATATATTGTAGATGCATAGTTGGTCCGGTCAGCACTTCGATGCCTCGCTTCAAAACGCAGCCCGCGGCCCGCAGGCCTGCCTTGTGCTGATCAAAGCGCTGTGCCGGACTGTACTTGCTCATCCCCACGTACACGCCATACGCCCCCTCGCGGTCCCGGTAGTCGAGAAGCACCAAGTAGATGTTCGATCGCCCCTTGTCGACACAGCGAAATTTGAGTGCGATGTCATACACGGTCGGGAGCCAGTCGATGTACCGCATCGGCAGCCACTCGGGGATCGACTCCGCGGCCCGCGCCCAAAGTCTCTCCAGAGAACGCTCGATGTTGATGGACAGTTCGCCGCGCATCCAAAGCTCGTGCACACAGTGAGCACCCATCGCACCATCGGCTCGGGCTGTAGCCCGCTGCAAGAGATGTGCAATGTCGTTACGAGTCAGTCCTTGGAGAGGACGACTGCCAGGCGAAGTCTTTGAGTCGGCGATGAACAATTCTGAAACCTGACTTGCTTCCGGCCCTCATTGATCTGACATATGGCCGGCGGTGTACCGGACGAATGTGCTGGTCTGTCGCCGGCAATTGTATAGATTCCAGGGAGCCGCATCGCAGGCACGTCTTATGGTCTGCGCTGTGCGTCACCGGACTGCCAGCGGATTACTCCTTTGCACGGATCCAGCAACTGATTAATCCCGCCAATGAATCCCATCGTGCGTACCAGCGCGAAGGCTCGGATTCGAGCCTGCGGGAACGCTTCCTGAACGCGGCTCGCCGCAGCCAGGAGAGTCCTTCCCTTTGTGACCACATCGTCGATGAGGACGATGCTTTCGAGTGGCAAAGACGTGTGCTCGACGGCAAATGATTCGTAGTGAAGAGGAGCCGTCGGGCGGTCGCCTGGAGCGGCGGTGGCAGACTTCGGGACGGGGCGGACACGATGCAATCCAGTCCATGCTCGGCTGCCGAGTCCCTCATTGACTAGTGCAACCGAGAGATGTTGAGCCGCCCATAACCCTCCCGCGATATGAGGCGCACTCCCCGGCACGGGCACCAGAACATCCGCGGAGTCGAAGAAGCCTGCCAGGTGCGAAGTATTGTCGGCTTGTTGGCGAACGCGCACAGCATATTTGGATATGAAGCGTGCGTCACCGCGCTTCAGCATCGATCGCAGCAAACGCGATCGCTCGCACAAAGCACCGGTACCGATCGGCGAGTACACATAGCAGGAAGCAAACGTGACGGTCCTGATCAAACGCCGCTCCATGTGTAAAGCGATCTCAGCGCTCGAAGTCGTCACGCATGCGATTCGCAGGAACAGAAAACGTTGTGTCAGCGCGATCATGTTCCTCCCGCAGACGTAACCATTGCTCACGCGCTGCTCGCCGCACGTCCTCGAGAGTCCCGGGATTCGCCGACCGTCCAGCCGCAGGTTGAGTGCCGCGTGCCAGCGATGAGTCCCGGCCCGCCGACCTTTCCAAGCGTTCTCGCACCCGCACAAGATATTCATCTCGGATGCGGTCTGCCACCGCACTTCGATAGCCGTGCCTTTCCATTTCAAATGCAGCACGGGGGATTTGGGGTCTCGGCTCGCGATCGATACCCTGGGCCTCCAGGCTTCGATGATCGATGCGTTCTGCCCTGTGCGCGCGTTCCAGTGCATCGTTCGTGACCGTGGCCCACCGCGCCCGCACATGCAGCAGCTCGTGAATTACGGGTTGCAATCCGAGCTCGCTTCGAGCGCCGTCATTCATATCGAGCGCCGTTTTGGAGCCCAACCCCTCGAGAGTAACCTCGCGCGTCGTAGCGAGCAGATGCGCGTGAAAATTTCGCGGATCGCTTCCGGGAAAATCACGAGGCGCATGGATGGCAAAGTCCACGGCAAACCCGTAGCGGTCGGTAAGCTCCTGTGAAAAACCCCGAACAAGCAGCGTTCTCTCTGGCGGCGAGAGCTCGACCGGCAATGCAACGAGGTACTCGCGCGCGACTCGTGCATTCTTGCGCGTTTCGGCAGTTTCCGCCGCACCCCAAAGACTCGATCTATCCCTAGCCCACGCCATTTCGGCATCGGCGAATTTGCCCGGCAGAACGATCTCCTTGTGCATAACGTCGCGGCGCTCTGAATGGTCATACATTTTGCCCGTGCGTGCGTCCCGTAAACTTTCACCTGCGCGATAGGCAGCGGCGCTCGCAGCGCTGCTGCCGCCCGCCCGGCCGAAGGTCCTCATGTTCAGATAGTAGACGGCCATGCCCCGCAACCCTTGCTCATGAAAGCGAAGAACTCCGGCTCGACTGAATAACCCGCCGCCATCGCCTCGAAGGACGCGTTTATTTGCAGAAGCCGGACTTCTGCTGCGGCTGACTCGCTCGAAGGCATGAACGCACCGCCCGGTTCACAATGCAGCTCATGATCGTCCAATAACAGGCTGCAGTGCTCGCAATGGTTCACCCAATAGGAAGTCAGGGTGGCCGTGCTGTATGCCGGGCGAAAGCCCGGCGATAGTTGATTCAAAAGGGCCTGCACGTCTGGCGGCAGGTATCCCACGTAGAAGAGAATGGCGTGCAGGTTCGCGCGCTGCCACTCGCCTGGTCCAGGCTCTTCTGTCTCCTCAGAACAAGCGTGTATGGTTGGATCAAGAGTCTCGTGGTCCAGCGGAACCGCTAGCGCCAGCAGCATGTTGGGTGAGCTGCAGCGCCAACATCGAGCACGCGTGCGCGCCACGAAGTAGCTTTGCGAACGGACGTTGGCGGGCGAAGGTCGAATTGCAGACACCTAGAAGGTAACCTTAAGCCAGCCGGGCGAGGAGGCGGTCTTGAGATAGCCGCAAAGATCGGGCAATTGCTCGAGTTCGGAAGGCATGACGGCGGGCTCCATAGCGTGTTGTTCGGTGATACTGCGTGAGCGGCGTGCTCCGCGCGTCGACAATGCGGCCTCGCGGTCACGGCCGCGCGATATCTGGCACCGGACGATTTCTCGATCCCCAATGAGCCGGGAAGCGAATTGAGAAGTACCGCCGCTTTCACTGCCGGCGCAGCGTAAGATCAGCGTATTGCCGCAATTCTCGACGAGAGTATGCGCATCGCCTTGGCCATAGGTGCTCGAGACCTGCGCGACTGATTGAAAGCCCAGCACGCACCGTCCGCCGAATTTCCGCAGCCGCGCAAGAGCGTCTTTCAGCCCGTCTATTTGACCCAAGGCATCCAATTCATCGACCATAAACCACAACCGCTGGTCGCGATCTTCGGCTTGACTCATCGCCTCAAATATTGCGAGGCGCATCCAAGCCGCTATCATCGAACGCAGCGCCGCGATTTGGTCGGCTTTGTAGGGAATGAAAAGAATTCCTGGAAGCGTTCGGTCCCGCACCCACGCGCGCACCGAGAAACTGGTTGCCCGCTGCCGCTGGATGTACTCGAACGCCGCGATGGCCGACGCGGTTACCGATCGAATCGATCCGAACATTCGCGCGTTGTCCGGGTCTAGAAAGGGTTGCGCCGGCGTCCCTGCGATGATGATGCGAAGCTCATCCGCAGATGCCATGGTCAGCAATCGCCACAGACTGGCCATATCCCTCGGACCTGCGGAATAACAGCGCCTTACGACGGCGGACAGAAACGTGCGTGCGTAGCTCCGCCATTCTGCCGCCGACGGGTCATTGCCGGCAGGGATCAATCCACTGGCCAGTTGTTCGATGTCATAGCTGTTTCTTATTTCGGCAAATAAATCCCACTTTACGGAATTTTTTTCGAAGGGATTCAAAATGACGTCGCCGCGATATCGGTCATAGAACCGCGCGAGATAGCCAGCGTCGGGATCGGCCAATACGACGCGGTCGCCGCGCGCAATCACGGCGGCGAGAAGCTCGCGGATCGCCGTCGTCTTGCCACTGCCGGTCGCGCCGATCAGCTTGAAATGTTTAGTTTCGTCCCTGGCCGCGATCGCTATGCCAGCCAGCGTCAACAGTTCGGAGTTGGCGCGCTTCAGGCGGGCGCATCTCCGCTGCAATCGACGGCCGTCGTGCAGCAGGGCACCGCGCTTGTAAACGTCCTGCGGTTTGCGTCGCATCAACCGCAAAGATCCGGCCAGACCGACCATCAGTGCGGCCGCTACCAGGACCGTATTGCGGCTGTGGGCCCAAGCAAGGATAGCCGACCAGCCCATGCCTTTAATATCCCGCCACGACGAAGTAATCCGCTTTCTCACCGTAGGTCGGCGCGTTAAGATCAACACGAAAGCACAGACGCGAAGTCTCGCCGCAACGCCGCCACACGATGCGGGCTCCCTGCCGTTCCAGCTTCTCGATATTTGCCGATAGCTCATGTTGCCGCGACCGCAACGCAGCTATCTCGGCTGCCGAAGGCGACGCCCACCACACGAGCGAGCTAGGAACTCCGGTGCAGATGAGCGCCGTGGCGATCATCCAGAGTGCGCCACGTAGCCTGGCAGCAGGTCTGATTTTCTTGAAAGCTTCGATTGTGCGTTGGCTCTCCTCGGTCAACGTCTGCATCTCATCGATGAGCGTACGACGTATTTCGTCTCGCACCACTGCGTCAAGATCCTGTGTATGCGCACGCAGCTTTTCCAGATGGGTCTCGGCCATTCTTTGATGCGCATGTGCAGCTTCCATGAGCAAACCGAATCTCATGGTTGCGTCATCCATTTTCTGGACGTGCTCACTCACGCGTCGATCTCCTTCGACGGGTAATCGTCCCGGGGAATTTCACGCACTCCCCCGTTCGCTACTGGGCGACTCTGGCATCGCTGCCAAGCCCGCTTGGCGTCGAGCCGCACGCGTTGCCATTGGGGGTCGGACGCGTATTTGAGAAAGCCGGCGAGATCGGGAAGCTGTTCGATCTGCGAGGGCAGTACGGCGTGTTCGACGCTGAGGTGCTCGTTGCGGGTCACCGCGCTGAGTAAATCCGTGCAGCGGCGGCTCTTGGATAGCGTGGTATGCATTACCTCCCGCTCGCCGATGAGTTGCGAGGCGAACCGCGAAGTGCCGCCGCCCTCGCTGGCCGAGCAGCGTAGGATCAGTGTATTGCCGCAATTCTCGACGATCGTATGCGCATCGCCATGGCCGTAGGTGTTCGAGACCTGCGCGATAGATTGAAAGCCCAGCACGCACCGTCCGCCGAATTTTCGCAATCGCGCAAGAGCGTCCTTAAGACCGTCGATTTGACCCAACGCGTCCAATTCGTCGACGACGAACCAGAGACGCGCAATCGACTCATGAAAAACCTCATCTTCGCGAGGCTCCATGGTTTCGAAAATCGCCAGACGCATCCAGGCGGAAATGGTCGAGCGCAAAGCCGCTATCTGCCCGGCCTTGTATGGTATGAATAGAACGCCCGGAGTCCGCGCGGCCACCCATTGCCGAACGGAGAACGGCTGCGCTTTTTGCTGTCCGATATACTGCAGTGCTCCGACGGCTGAGCTGGTCACTGAACGAATGGAATCGAACATGCGGCTGTTGTGCTCGTCCAAGAACGGTTGCGCCGGGGTCCCGCGCACGAGGGTTCGCAGCTCGCCGGTGTCCGCCACCACCAGCAGCCGGTAAAGCTCTTCAGTGTCCTTAATGCCAGCTTCATGCGCCTGCCGGGTCACCGAAGTGAAGAACGTGCGTGCGTATCCTCGCCAACTGCGGTCCTGGCCTTCGTGATCTGGAATGAGAGAGCGAGCAAGCTGCTCAACATCGTAAGCACACGTGATCTCCGAGAATAAATCCCACTTCACGGACCGGGGGTCGAAGGGGTTCAGGACGATATCGCCGCGCTCCGGCCGGTAGAAACTTTGCAGGTAGGCGGCGTCCGGATCTGCAATCACTGCACGGTCGCCTCGCGCCAGCGCACCGACAAGGATCTCCTGAATTGCGGTGCTCTTACCCGTACCAGTGGTGCCGATCATCTTGAAGTGTTTTGCCTCGTCCCGCGACGGAATCGCGGTATCTGCAAGCGTGATACCTGCTTCTCGTTCGCTTGAGGACGATCTAGGCGCGGCAGACCGCAGCTGCTCGGCGACGAGCGAGCCCCTGCGGTAGGATTTATCGTCGGCGCTTCGCGCCACCACATTGCCGCCGGCGTAGCCGAGTGCGGCACTGAGGCTGGATCCCACGATCAATTGCAGCAACGTATGGTCCGTAACGCCGAAATGGGCGAGCCAGGCATTCGACAGGGCTATTGCGGCCGCCGCCGTTGCGGTCAACGGCGCTGCGAAGACCGGCGAGAGCAGGTAGTGATGTGGTCGTGCACGGGCGCGCACCAAGCCCGCGATCATCGGTACCTGTACAGTGGTGTATGCCAGGGCGATGCCAGGCCATCCGTGAGTCAATGCTTCTATCATTGATGTTTGCGCTCCGGATGGAACCAAATTTCCTTGATGAAGCGCTGATGTCGCTCGACGCCGAATTGAATGACGACATCGATGAGAAGGTATAGGAGGCTCTTGATATCGCTTCGCGACAGTTCTCGGCCACTTGGGTTTTGTTTGACCAGGAGTACGATTTGCTCGAACGCGAGTTCGGCACTCGTTGCATGAACGCTGGTTATGGAGCCGGGGTGCCCTGAATTGACGTTGCGCAAATAGTCGAACGCTTCTTCGGCCCGCAATTCCGCGAGCAGTATTCGGTCGGGCTTCATTCTCAGACAGGATTCTAAAAGTTGTTTCGGCGTCACGCGCGCAACGCCCTGATCGTCTTTGGAATAAAACAGTCGCACGTGGTTCGGGTGGCCGTCGAGGACTAGTTCCCGTGCGTCTTCGATGGTGACTAGACGTTCGTCGCCGGGGATCTCTCGAATTAAGGCTTTGGTCCACGTGGTCTTCCCGGATCCGGTCGGGCCCGAGACAAGAATATTCTTGCGGCTGCGCACCGCGAGCCGTAAGAACGCCTGGTATTCGCTGGACGCGAGCAACCGCAGCAGCTCGTCCTCGGTATCGTCAAACTTCTGTCCGGCCTGGCGGGTATTTCTAAAGATTCCTCGGCGATCCAGCTCTTCGATGCTCCATACCTGCTCTGTCGGACGCCGAATGGTGAAGGCGATGCAACCCCCTGTGGTAGCCGGAGGCATGACGATCTGCACGCGTTCCCCGGTCGGCAGTGATGCCGACAGCAGGGGCGCTGTCGCGTCGATGCGCTGTTGAGTCGAATTTGCTATCAATTTGGCCAATCGAGCGCACCATTCGAAATCTGCGAATGGCAACGATTCGCGATGCCAGCCTTCGTGTGTTTCCAGGAACGCTTCGAGCGGGCGATTGATGCACAGTTCGGTTACAGCGTTATTCGCGAGCAGCGGGCGCAGGGCGCGCAGCGTAAGACTGAGTGCGGACGACTCCTCGCCGGATCTAGCGGCCGGCTGCAACGGTTCGGAGCTCATATACGGACCTAAAATCTAAATCGCGCGCCACCAATACCTGGATGCGATCGCCCTGCTGCTTAATAACTTTGGGGGGGATGCTGATCGTCCCCTTGAGTACCTCGGTTAATACGCCCTGCGATGCAGACGGGTTGATGATGACCGCGCCGCTTCCACCGCGGGTTGATTGCACGGCGCCCTCCACTGCACCATCGATTATCGAGAGCAGCATGGCGGCGCCAAACCGCTGCCAGAAGTGATTATTCACCGTGCCCGGCAGCCCCGACCGGCCCAATTCGTCCGCACCGGGCGAGGCAAGTGGCACGATGACGCCGGTCGGCGTCCGTGCCTCGGTCCATAAAACGAAAATTCGCGCAGATCCCTGTTGCACCTGCCCGCGGGTTTCGCCGACCAATTTAGTACCTCGTTCAAGCAGCACAACTTGACCGTCAACGCCAAATGTATCGGTCGCCATGACGCACGTGGTCATGCCGGGCAAAGTCGAATCGATTGCGGTCTCCAGCGTGCAGTCGATGAACGCACCTTTGGGCAGCAAAAGGCGCTGCGTCGGCAATGTTTGCGCGCGGATCGACGCGCTGACGGTCGGCCGTAGCAGTGCACCCAGATCACCGCCATCCTGCGGCCCGGCAAGTGCGGGCGCGGGCGCACTGGCGCCCGCCGTTGCCGATGCCGTAAGCACGCTCTGCGCCGAATACACCGCGCCAGATAATCGCCGTTCCAGAGCCAGCTGCTCGGACGTTTTAGGTAGCGACACGCCGGAGACAACCGGCGCCGGACTGACCTCCAGCGGAATTTCCGGAGCAACGTTCAACGAGGGGGACAACGGCGGTGGATCGGAAGGCGCCGGTGGGTCGATTCGCCCAAGTCCGGGCAAGGGCACTTCGCCTTGGGCCCAGTTCATCGATGTCGTCTGGGCGCTGCGCACTGCCCGACCTTGACGAGTTAGCGCATTGGCGTAATACCAGGCAAGCATGCCTATCCCGAGAATGCTCATGAGGCCAATCGCCAAGACGCTGCTGATGCGGGATTGCAAGGAAGACGTACTATTAACGGCCGCGGTATTGCGCTCGCCAGACACCTCACTGTCGGGCGGATCAAGTTCGTTCATGGCGTGCTTCCTTGAACCCGGCGTTCAACGTCGGGCGCCACCGTGCCAGTATTCAGACGGGTGCCGCCGCCGGCAAATTTTTTGTTCACGACGCAGCCTCTGAGCCGGCCGCGCCTGAGGATGAGCTGCTTTGCCACACGATGTACGATGACATCACCTCCCTCCATGCTGAAGTTGAGCAGCGATTCGCTGCCATCATCATTGCGAACGAAAATCGCCGGCAGATCGGAATTCGCACCGAACTGCAACCGGGTGTGGACGCCGTCGTCAGCGGTGGCGACGGGACGCAGGGCGGGATGTCCGCAATACCAGTAATCGGTGTTCTGCGCTCGCTTGGCAGAAGCGCTCTGAAGCTGCGTATCGACGCGCCTTGCGTTGCTGCCGGGCGTGGATTCCGCGGGCGGCAGATACATGAATCGTAACGCATAGATGACATTGTCATCGGTCAATGGGGTCTGCACGGATGCTGTGTAATCGAATTGGTAATTCCTCCGGCTGGTAAGCACGGTGAGATTGGTCGCTACTTTGGCCGCCTTGGGTTTTAAAAATAGATGATTGTCCTGCCCGACGAATGACAATCCTTCCAGATCGCCTGCGCCAAGTCCGGTGAAGGTCTCACCCGGTTCAAACTCGAGATCGATCTGGTAGCCGACAAAGCCGCGCAGCTTGTAGACCTCATCCCCGTTGTAGGTGGCCACCCGAATGCGGCTATCGGTAGAGCCCTTGGCGGGTACTGTTTCTGCGGATGTGACTGAACACAGGAGAGCGCAGCTAGCGAATGCTGCGGCTCCCCATGCATGCAATCTGCCCCGTGACTGCGTTCTATGATTCACGGCGCGGCTCCCTTCGCGGCAGGCTGTTCGACCAAAACCTCCGGTTCGGATCGAAAATCAACGATCTTGAAGCCGAGCGGATTCCATCGCCGAGTCTTGGGGTCTTTCGCGGGTTGCGTGTACGCATATTGAATGGTCGCCGCCCAATGGGTAATCGATTCTTCGGATCCAGCACCCTGGCGCACCGCTTTCGAGTAGCGCACGTGGGCAAGATCGGAAAGCCCGCTCGAGCGCGTGAAGAAACTCACGGAATTAACCTGGACGCGAACCGTGCTCCCATCTTTATGTACATTCAGGGGGGACGCGGGGTTGGCTGCAGCCCACAACGAATACCAGATCTGATTGCGCTGTGCCGAATGAAAAGCCCCACACTCCTCGTAGTCACTCTCGGCGGTGGCGAAATTGAAGCGCTCGCACACCGTGAGATAATGGGTTAGAAAATATCGGGTTACCGCTTCGTCGGGCGCCGTGCGACCGTCATATACCGGTACGACATCGACGATTCCCGTACTGCTGTCGACCCGCACTAGAAATGGGTCGACACGTTTCAGGGGCAGGAGCGCGCAGAGCGCCAGCGCACTTGCGATCGCGCAAAGCCAGCCCGCGCCAGCCACCCACCACGCCGTGCGCTCATTCCGTTGGAAACGCGCTGCTCGGTCGGCATCCCATGATTCGGCCTCCCGAAAATAGTCTTTGATTGCCGGCACTGTAATCACAGTCTTCCCGGCATCGGCGGAGATTTTACGGCTGCGTTCGGAACGTCGCCTGACGCAGTCTGATTGATTGGCTGCAGGTGAGCGTCGCATCGCAAAATCGGTGCGGAGCATCCGCACAACATCGACATAAAAAAAACCATCAGGCGCATAGTTCCCCCCCGAGGTGACTCGAAACTCAACCACGCATGGATCGCCAGCTTCTGCCGAGCGCTTCAATGCCGGCGCCCGTTCTTTCGTAGACATAGCGCCCCGAGCGAACGGTCGCCGTACGCATTGCCTGCCCGGTGCCGCGTATCACGCCGCCGAAGCTGCGTACCGCATACGGCGCGGCCAACGCCAAGGCGGGACTTGCTAGCGATGCGGCACTTCGCAGCCCCCAACCGACACCGCGGCTGCCAATTCCGAATGAACTGAGGGACACGCCGCCGGCCAGTCCGGACGCGATGGGCATGACTTGGCGCAACACCAGAAGTACGAGAAAGGCAATCAACACCATGTGCAATGCGTCGACAGTCAGGATCGCCGTACCGCGTGCTGCGGTTTGAGTGGCGTAGGATTGGACGATTTGGAGCAACAGAGCTGCCACCATGACCGTTAGCAGGGTAATCAATGCGTAGTTCGCGAGCTGCGCAATCCAAGCGGCGAAAAAGCGCTTGGTGGCATCGAAGAAAAGCGACGCGATGAAGAGCGGACCCAACGCCAATAAAACTGCCAATGCGATACTCGACAGAGCGATCAGGTACATCGCATAGGCGCATAGCACACCCATCAAACACCACACCAAAGCACCCGCGAGGTAGAATCCAAAATCGCCAGTCAAGACGCCACCTTTATCCCATAAGTTGCCGGCAACCGCGCCGCCTCGCTCCCAGATGATGTCTATTGTCCCAACCGGATCCGCGGCCCCCACCAAAGCACCCGCGAGTTCGGTCGGCGCTGTGTAGAAGGTGTCGACGATCATCGTGTTGTAGAGCCACAAGCGAAGTCCTACCCCGAGGATCAATGCCAGCACCACAATGCGTTTCAGTCCGCTAACCAGAGGTTCATCAATTTTTCCGGTGAGTTGTAAATAGCCCCATGTGATGACGTATATCGTCGCCAAAGTGACAATTGCCGGCTCCAAGAGAGAAGCCAGGTGCGCCGTGTTGTCGCCAATGTAAGTCGCCAACTGAGTGTTGAGCCATGACCGAAATGTTGCGAAGAATCCCATGTCTCTCACGCCCTCCCCACCTTGCTGCGATAGATCAGGGCGTCGGCTGAAAACGGGCTTCGAAGCGCCCATGAGCGTCGATTACGCGTTCGTGCGCTTGTTGTCGGATCGTCGATTCCTGCGCGGCTGTCGCCTGGTAGAGAACTTGCAGTTTCGTCTGCTCGTTTTGCAACATCCCGAGTTCTGCACCGATCCTCGCCTGCAGATCGAGGATTGCCTTCTGGTCTCCCGCCGACGGAATCGCAGCGATTAAACTTTGAATTGAGGCGAACCTGTTACTCGAGTTGCTGAGCGCTTCCTGAGCTAGCGCCTGCTGCATGGCGCTCCATCGGCGCTCGGAGTGGATTCTCGCTCGATCCGCCGCAGGCAGGGTGGACATACGCTGGGGCGAGAGAACCGCATTCGCCGCCATGACAGTCCGCACATCGGATGATAAATTCGCATATCCGCGCGTCCACTGACCCTGGGACACGCTCATCACTTGGCCCCAATCGGAGGGCAAATAATTACGATTAGTGCTCCCGAGCAGGCGCTCCATGCCGCGACCGCCCGTTATGGCTTGAACGGCCTGCTGAGCCGATTGCAGCTGCTCGCGAGCGGTGGCCAGTTGCTGCTGCATGGTCTGCACTTCCTGGATCAGCTGCGCAATCGCAGGCACATCGATCACAGCCCACTGCGCCCTCGCATCCGGAACGAGTGCAACGCAAGCCACCACCATGACAACGCCAATATGATGAATAACCATGACGATCTCCTTAACTTGTTCTGCCCCGGTCCGCGACGCTCGCTACCATAAATTGGGGCAGCCATGCCTTCGGATCGGACCCAGTCGCTGCCATAATCCTATGCATGCGCTCCACTTCGGTAGCACGCCCCGAGATCACCGCAAGCTCGGCATCGAAACCCTTGAGGTCGAGCTGACAGACCACGCTGTGATGCTCTTGTTTGATCAGGAACTTTCGGGAGCCCGGCTCGAGCTGCTCCTTGATGACTTTGAATTCTCTCTCGGTCAGCCCGAACCCCTGCGTGTACTCATGGAAATCGGCGTCGGCGTTTGGAAAGAACACCTTTGTTGGCGTCTGTTCGATCAATGTCCTGCTGATGGGACTGCCGAGAACATCGCTAGGACTCTGCGTCGCCAGACACATCACCGCGTTGAGTTTTCGCCATGTCTTCGGACCATCCTTGGCAAAGCTTTCGAAAGCTGGGTCAGCCAACAGGCGCCAGAATTCATCCATCCAACAGACGAGCCGGCGTCCATCGAGAAGCTGTCGCACCAGGTGAAACAAATACAGAGTGATTGCAGGCCGCGTCAGCGAGTGGTCGAGAAATTCCGTTACATCCACTCCAATGACCGACCGACCGGTCAACCGGGGCACCACCGTGTCGAGGGAATTGTCGAACACCCAGGCGTAATCTCCCCGGCAATTTTCACACCAGCGTGCGAGGCGGGCGTGCAGCCCTTCCGGATCCGTCGGATCTAGAAACTCCACCAGCCGGGATAGACGGCGGGCCTTGTATTCCAACGCCAAAGTACCGCGCAGCGCTTGATCGAGGTCGGCAGACTCGCGCACGAGGCTGGCGCGCCGCCCTTGGGACGGGCCAGCACTAAGCTCGCCCAGCCACGCTTTGAGAAACTCGATGTTGGCCGGCGTGCCGGGCAGCTGCAGCGGGTTCAAGCCTGTCGGTATGCCATTCCGCAATGAAAGATATTCACCCCCCAACGCCCGGATCAGAATTTCGAGGCCTCGATCCTTATCGAAGACGACTTGAGTCACATCCCGGCGAGCCAGCATGGCCATCAGGAAGCCGATAAACACTGTCTTGCCTGAACCTGTTGGCCCGCATATCAGCGTGTGTCCGGTATCTTTGCGGCTGCCGCCATCGGCCTCGCGTGGGTCGCTGGCGTGCAGCGAAAAATAAAACGGGGAGCGTGCGCTGGTGATAAACAGGCTCAACGCGTCCCCCCAATGATTCCCCGCGGCACGGCCGGTGGGATAGTTGTGGAACGGCGACATCGCGGCAAAGTTTCGCGATGTGATCGGCGCCTTGCGCGGCCTGACGGAGAAGTTGCCCGGCAATTGAGCCCAGAAGGCAGCCTCCAACGCCAGGTCCTCCCGTGCAACCACCATGCCTGTGTCGGCAAGAAGAGTGCGTGCCAACGCGATTTGCTCGTTGAGCTCCTTGAGGCGCGTGCCTGCCGGGAGTTCGATTTGCGTGACATCGGTCAGCACCTGAAGGGAAAAATGGTGATCGCCCATGACGAACTCATTGCTCGTGAGTGCGTCCAGTGCGTCCTTGAGCTCTGCAGCTTGCGACACGGAAAAATCACCGGCGTTCGCCATTCGATTGAATTGCCGCTGCAGCAATGACTGGCCTGTCGACTTCGTCAAGAACGCAAAGGACTGAGACAGGACGAAAGCAAATGGTGCCGTCAATAACCGGTTGTACATCCCGACAACACTCGGTGTCGGATATTCCTTGATGCCGAGTATTGCTCCTACACGCGTTGCCGAAGGTGACCTGTACTCGATGGCCTCGGACCCGAACAAAAGCCGCGTGGTGGCAAGCGCTCGGTTGAGCGGACCGCGCGGCAGTGGACAGCGCTGCCATTCACCGTTGATGAGCAGCCCAAGATATTCGAGCAGTGACGAGCACCAGACGCTCCCCCATCGATAGGTGCCCAGAAGCTCCGGCTCATACCGCGCCAGGGATGCAATGAGCGTCTGCGCCAGCTTCTCACATGCGTCAAGTGCATCGGCAAAGACCCATTGGCACCCTTGTCGACGAAACCCTGAAAACAATCTGGAGGCCACGCCCGTGGCAAGGCCCGACGCAGGCCTGTACACGACCGCCAGGTAGAGTTCATTGATCATCAGGGTCTCGTTCGCGAGGCGCTCCCAATACTTTGCGTGAAGGGCACTCGCAAACGTGCGTTTCGACGGATGTTGCACGGAAGTCTGCTGCGGGCCATCAAGTCCAGCGCGGCGGCGAATCACCTGGGTCCAAAGCGCCACGTTGGGGCTGCCGATGTTGCGCCACAACACGTTGAGCCGCTCATGCCAGTTATTGAGCTGCTGGTCGTCGTTGCTTTCGAAGGTGCATCCTCCCAGTCGAAACGCCTGCAGGTAATCACCGAACGCAGTTCTGACCACGGAGGGTGCGACATGGGCGGTGTACGGAATCCGGTCTGCGACCGCGAGCTCTCGACGAATGGCGGCGGTGCGCCTGTGCGCCGGCGTGATCAAGCGCCGCCCCCGGAGGCAGGCACATCAAAGTTGATTAGTTCCGGTCGCCTACGGCCGCGGCGGTCCGGCAGATCGAGCGCGAGCGGGCAATAGCTGCTGGCCTTCCAAACACGTAGATTCGCGAGCTGCGCCGGCAGTCGTGTTCGTGCCCAAAGCAGAACAAGATCGAAGAAGCGTGCGTCCCGCGCACACAGCAGCATGCAGACCCCGTGAATTGGCGCGCAGAGAAGCAGGGTCAGGAGATTTTTCGTCAGGAGAAAGGCCTCCATGGTAAACACCATGTTGAACAGAAGAGCTGAGTAGGTCACACCCCATCGCATCGGCGGCCTGGTCGCGCCGACGAACAGGGGATCGGCGATCAGCCCGGGATTTAATTCGCTCACTGTTCTCTCCCTAGACGCCGAACATCCCGCGGACCCACGTCACGATCTGCGGTGCACCAAAACCAATCGCAATGCCCAAAATTGCGCCGATGCACCACCCCCAAGACATTCGGTTTGCCATAGCCATTGCACCGAGAACCATCACGAGGATGACGGCGACCGGCGTCAGCCAGGCAAGAAGGTTGGTCTGCAAGGAGGTGGCACCCGTCATGAAAGGAGAGGCTTGGCCGATCGCCAAACCAGGCTCGCCTATTGCGAAGGCAACCAGTAATGGCAGACCGATTTGTCGCAGGCCACAACAATGCAAATGAGGGTGATGCACGGCGAAATTTCCTTTTACGGTTACTGTTGAGCGGCGGCCTATGATTCGGACGGATTACCTAAATCTCGGTCTCGAGCGCCCCTTCTCGTTCATCGCGGCGCGCCGCCAGTTCCTCGCGCTTGATTCTCCCCGGTGCGCCAAAACGAAAGTTTTGAACGACAAACGAATAGTCGTATTGCTTCTCACCCTCTTTGTCGGTCCAGTTATTGGCACGAATCTGAGCCTGCAAGATGAGTTGATCACCCTTACGAGCGTTTTTCGCGATTGCCTCTCCGAGACTTTCGAATGCCACGAACCAGAGACTGGTGGCCACCTCGCGCGCATTGCCCTGGTCGTCTTTACCCGCGTAATCGTTCCCGACCAGGCAAATCCGGGTGTAGGTGGTGTCCCCTTTGACGGCAAGCTCCGGATTCTTGGCGAGATTGCCAACGGCGGTTACTGTGAAGCTGTTCATGACTACTCCTTTGGCTGATGTGTGGCGCGACTCGAGAAACTGAACCGATCGCGTGGATGCAGTGTGCGAGGAGTACCAGGGGACTTGAACCCAATTAATTATCGGGTTTGCGTAGATAAAGATGCTCACGCCCGCCAGGCGGGCCTAATGTGTCGTACAAATATCCAGCGCGGCGGTAGAATCCAAGGTTGGCGGCCGGTGGTTTGAAACAACGGCCGCCAACCAAAAAACAGCGAGGTGCCGGCGATCAGTCAAATCTGGCCGAAGGATTCTTCGGCGCTCGACAACCCTGTATGGTCCGCGCTGCGAGGTCCTCACCGGAACATGGCGGGCTGTCATCGCGACGTGACCTGGTATCCTCCGTCGATCGCACCGTTCGTCGCGATAGCGTCCGCCGAAGTGGTGCCGGATCTCGAGTCGGCCCGCGGATTGGGCATGAGTGACTCGGTATATTTCGTGGGCGCCTGTCCGGATTCACTGCCCACTGGCTGGCGTATCGTAGGACGCTCCAACATTTTGCAGTTGTTCCCCACAGGCGGAATCCCCGAAAGCAGCGAAGCTGCGGTGACCGTTCTCGGTGAGACGGACAGGAGTGCTATGCGCGAGCTGACCCGCATCGCGTTTCCGGATTTTTTTCGCGAGCGCACCGCGGAACTGGGGATCTATCTGGGCATCTATGAGGGCAATAAACTAATCGCTATGGCCGGCGAACGTCTGGCACTCACCGGGCTGCAAGAGATCAGCGGTGTATGCACCCATCCTGATTTCACAGGCAGAGGTTATGCGCGCCGGCTCACTCGTGCGCTCCTCGCCCGGCACAGCCAGCGCGGCGTGCGCTCCTTTCTGCACGTGAGCGAAGGCAACGCCGGCGCACGCCGCCTCTACGATTCCATGGGATTCGCCGTCCGGGCGAGTTTGAACCTGTGCCAGGTTGAACGAGTCGCCAGCGCTTCTTGCAATGCGCCGGCAATTGCTTCGCCCGCACCCTGAACTTGTTCACGCCGCAGAACGATAACCGACCGCCTATTTCTCCCTTTCAGCCACAAATGCTGCAAAATTCTTCGCTTTCTGTTAGCGTTTGGGGCTGCGCATAGCGCGATTGGTCGTACTTATTCGAATGACACACGTGGTCAAATATTTAGGTCTGCTGCTCTTGCTGCTGGCGGCGCAGCAGGGTGCGCTGATACACCAGTGCAGTCATGTCTCGGGCGTCAACGGCACGGAATTCAACGTGGCCGCGGCCGCAGTGGCTGATTCGAAGTGCTCACTCTGTCCGGCGTTCGCACAGGTCAACACCCCGGCCTTCAGTCATTCGCTCCACGTGCCTCTCTTGATTCGAGCCGCGCCCGAGCTAAGCGCCGAACCGCTTCCTGGAATGATCGACACCGCGGTGCCCCGTCCGCGTAACCGCGGGCCTCCCGTCTGAACTGAATTCTCGTTTGAGTAAACCGCTGCTCCACCGGCGGTGGCCCACGATTTCGGTTTTTGCGGAAATTTCAATGTTCAGATCTTCATCGTTTGCGCGAAGTGTGCGCGTCGCCGCGGCTATCGCGTGCTTCGCCGACGGTCCGCCGTCACTGGCGCAGGCGAGCGACGGCGATGCCGCCCTTGCCGACGTGACCGACACCACAAGTTTGCCGCCGATCGTCGTGACCGCAATGCACCTGGACGAAGGACGAGCGCGAATTCAGACTCAGACAGGCGCATCGACCTACGTGATCGGCGAGGCAGCCATCGCCGCGTCGCCCGGCGGCGACAACCAGCTACTCAACCAAGTCATCATGCAAGCCCCGGATGTGGCGCAAGATTCTTTCGGGCAGTTTCACGTGCGCGGTGAGCACAACGGTCTGCAATACCGCTTGAATGGAATCATTCTTCCTGAAGGCATCAGCGTGTTTGGCCAGTCGTTGGATCCGCGGCTGATTTCGTCAGTGACGCTGGTGACCGGCGCGTTACCGGCGGAGTATGGATTGAGAACGGCCGGTATCGTCGATCTCAAAACAAAAAGCGGCGTCATCGATCCCGGCGGAGCGATTTCATTGTACGGCGGCAGCCATGGCGAAGTGGCTCCGAGCATCAACTATGGAGGCTCGTCCGGCACCGTCAACTACTTTGTGTCGGGCGATTTGTTGCGCAACCATTTGGGAATCGAATCCCCCGACGGGAGGTCAAATCCCATTCACGACCATACGACGCAATATCACGGTTTTGGCTATCTTGAGGATATTTTGAACGATCATGACCGGCTTGCGCTCGTGCTCAGCACGTCCACCGCTAAATTTCAAATTCCGAACCGGTCGGGTCTCGAGCCGGCGCTCGTGAATGCGGACGGATCACCCCTCGCAGTTCACGGCAGAATAACTTTTCCGAGCCAAAATCTGGAAGAAAACCAGCGCGAAATCAACCATTTTGCAATTCTCAGTTGGCAGCACTCCGAAGGCGCATGGGACGTGCAGACCTCCTTGACCGCGCGTTACTCCAGCCTGATCTTCACGCCCGACCCGGTGGGTGATCTGCTCTACGGCGGCAATGCCCCTAATGCCTACAAACAGAATGTGGCATACGCGCTGCAATCGGACGGTGCTTACAAGCTCAATGTTACGCACACGTTAAGGCAAGGGGTGTTCCTGCAGAGCGATCACTCGAAGAGTCTGACGAGTTCCCAAGTCCTCGCACTCGACAAACACGGGAATCAAATCAATGATATTCCTGAAACGATCGCCGACAATGGCGGCCACACTGAGTGGATCGGAAGCACCTATCTTCAAGACGAATGGAACATCACCCCCGCCTTCACGGTAAATTACGGGGTACGATTCGATCGCTTTACGGCATACACCAGCGCGCATCAATTGAGTCCACGCGTCAACCTTGTCTGGCAGGCGCTAACCGACACCATCGTGCACGGCGGCTATGCGCGCTACCTGTCACCTCCGCCGTTCGAACTTGTGGGCGCTGAAACGGTGTCGAAGTTTGCCAACACTTCTGCCGCACCCGCGGTGACCCTGGCCGATACTCCACGCGCGGAACGCGCAAATTACTACGACCTCGGCATACAACAAACAATTTTTCGTCGCTTTACGATCGGCCTTGACAGCTATTACAAGCAGTCCAGGGATTTGATCGACGAGGGGCAATTCGGAGCGCCCATCATTCTCACGCCCTTCAACTATCGGCACGGCAAACAATATGGTGCAGAGCTAACGGCGAACTATGCAGCGGATGGGTTTGCATCGTACTTGAATCTCGCGGGCCAGAGTGCGCGGGGCAAAAGCTTCAATTCCGGGCAGTTCAATTTTACGAGGGCCAACCTGGATTATGTCTCGACGCATTACATTCATCTCGATCACGAACAGCGCTTCACGGCCTCGGGCGGCGCCTCGTACTTGCGGCTGGATACTCGTTTCAGCGCCGATTTTCTCGTCGGTTCAGGGTTGCGGTCGAGTCAGCTGCAACCCGACGGCAGCGTCATTCCAAACGGCGCGCACTTGCCCGCGTACCTGCAGGTGAA
>JALYIT010000017.1 GCA_030775645.1 Pseudomonadota bacterium
TTTCGGAACCGGATATTCGAGCTTAAGCTACCTTAAAAATTGGCGGGTCGACGCACTCAAGATCGATCGGAGTTTCGTCAGAGATCTAGTGACGGACTCGAGCGATTTGGCCATTGTGAGCGCCATCATTGCAATCGCCCGGCATTTGCACATCGAGGTCATCGCCGAAGGGATCGAGGCCTACCAACAGGTTGAAATATTGCGAAAGCTGGGCTGCTCAGTCGGTCAGGGGTTCCTATTTGCGCGGCCCATGCCGGCTGATGAAATCCTGCAGCTGCTGAGAAGCGAAGCGACGCCCGCAAAGGAAGTAGAAGAGGATATGTTGGCCGTTTTCAGCGCAGGCTCCTAGCCGCCTGCGGGTGCCGCGGTTTCCTTAAGATCGCCTTCCCATTTGGCGACCAGCGTACAGGCGACCGCATTGCCGATGACATTGGTGGCCGTACGCCCCATGTCGAGCACGTGGTCGACCGCTATGACGAACACCAAGCCTTGTTCCGGCAGCCCGAAATAGCTGAGCGATGCGGCGATCACCATCAATGCGGCGCGCGGCACGCCCGCGATGCCCTTGCTCGTTACCATGAGGATCAGAAGCATCATGATCTGCTGATTCACGTTCAAATCAATGCGATAGATTTGAGCAATGAACAAGACACCGAATGCGCAATACATGGCCGACCCGCACAAATTAAAAGAATAGCCCAGGGGCAGAACAAAGGCGGCAATGCGGGTGCTCACGCCGAAGGACTCCAGGCGCTCGAGTGTCAGCGGATAGGCCGCTTCGGAACTTGCCGTGGCAAAAGCCAGCAGCAATGGCGGACGGATGGTTTGCAACAATTCACCTGAGCGCCGACCAATGCTCATGTACAGTACGAGTAGGAAAAATATCCACAAAAGCACAAGAGCGAGGTAGAAGCTCGCGATAAACTTCGCATAAACCAGCAACACGTTCGCGCCCTGGGTTAAAACCGTCGCGGCGAGCGCCGAGAAAATTGCCAGAGGAGCCAGTGCCATGATGTACCGGGTCATTCTCAAGATCACGGCGGCTATTTCATCGAGGGCGTCGATCAGCTTTGTGACTTTGTTCCCGAGGCTGGAGGCCGCCGCGCCGAACAACACTGAAAATACCACGATTTGCAGCACTTCATTACTGGCCATGGCCTGGACAATAGAGCTCGGGATCACATGATCGAGCACGTCCTTCAGCTGCAGGGGACCTTGGAGGCTGCTGCCGGAGGCGGCGGAGGCGGAAAGGCCGAGGCCGGGCTTGAATAACTGCACCGTCACGACGCCGATGGTCATCGAAATCATGGTCGCGAGCACGAACCATCCCAGCGCTTTGGCGCCGATTCGTGCTATGGACGCTGCGCCTTCCATGCGCGCGACCCCGACGACGAGCGTCGAGAACACCAATGGCGCTATGATCATCTTGATGAGACGCAAAAAACTCGTCGTAATCAGCGATAATCCTGCCGCGGTATCATCGGCTGCAGCACCGGTGCCGAGCGTTTGGTGCAGGATAAGGCCCACCGACGGTCCGGCAATCATGGCCAGAATGACGAACCAAGTCAGACGCGATTTCATGTCCTACTTTTAGCATAGAGTTTATGAATACACGTAGCACGCCGCCGACGCTTCGCATGCAAGCGATCCGCGAAGCCCACGCACGGATCCGCGACAAGATTCATCGCACGCCGGTGATGACCAGTGAGGTGCTGGACCGGCTGGCCGGAAGCCGGCTGTTCTTCAAGTGTGAGAATCTGCAGAAAGCGGGGGCCTTCAAAGCGCGCGGTGCCACCAATGCCGTGTTCCTGCTCACTGATGAGGAGGCCGCGAGAGGCGTGGTGACCCATTCCTCGGGAAATCACGCTGCTGCGCTGGCGCGGGCTGCGGCGCTGCGCGGAATAGCGGCATATATCGTGATGCCGAGCAATTCACCGTTGGTGAAGCAGGCCGCGGTGCGGCGCTATGGCGGCGAAATCGTGCTGTGCGAGCCGACGCTCGCGGCCCGCGAGACAACAGCGCGCCAGGTCATGGAGCGAACGGGAGCCGCATTCATCCACCCCTATGATGACTTGCGAGTCATGGCGGGACAAGGGACGACGGCCATCGAATTGCTCGAGGAAGTTCCGCAACTTGATGTCATCCTGTGCCCGGTGGGTGGAGGGGGACAGTTGAGCGGCATCGCCGTGGCGGCCAAGGATATCAAGGCCGATGTGCGGGTGATCGGCGTCGAGCCAGCTGGTGCGGACGATGCTGCGCGCTCGCTTAAAGCTGGAGAAATCATTCCCATGGTCAATCCGCGCACCATTGCCGACGGTCTCAAGACTTCACTGGGGGAGAAACCGTTCGCCGAAATTGTTCGCTTGGTCGATGACATCGTGACTGTGAGCGAAGAGTCGATTGTTCAGGCAATGCGCCAGATCTTGGAAGTCATGAAGCTGCTGGTGGAGCCTTCCGGTGCCGTGCCTTACGCGGCCATACTAGAAAGAAAGATTTCGGGCACGGACATCGGTATCATATTGAGCGGCGGAAACCTCGACTTAGATCGCTTGCCCTGGCAGTAGCAAGCCGCGAGCACCTCAGCCGCGTGGCAACTGTGCTGATGCTGTCATGCATGCCGCCGATTCAAATCAATAGCGCACTACCATGCCGATATCGCCGTCGCGTCTCGTTTGCGTCACGGCAATATCGCCGCCATGCCGTTTCAGCAGCACATCGGCCGAACCACGGGTTAATCGCAGATTGCGCAAATGCAATTCGTCGAGAAAGCTAGGCAAGGCAGGCCTGAAAAATGCAATTTCGTTGCGCGCTTCCGCCAACTCCAATCCCAAACATGCTTGCAACAGTGCCAGCACGGTCGCGCTGGCCCACGCTTGCGGCGAACAAGCCACCGGATACTGCGTGGGCGCATTGCGCTCACGGCGTAAGAAGCCGCAGAACAGCTCCGGCAAGCGCCGCAGATCCATGTAGCTGGCTGCATCGAACATCGCAGTGAAGATCTGTGCAGTTGCTGCTTTGTGACCGTAGCGCGCCAATCCTAAGGCAATGAGCGCATTGTCGTGCGGCCATACCGAACCGTTATGATACGACATCGGGTTGTAATGCGGCTCCGACAAGCCGAGAGTTCGAATGCCCCAACCGCTGAAGCACGCAGGTCCGAGCAGCGTCTGCGCCACGCGTTGCGCGCGCGCGGGATCGGCTATACCTGTCAGCAGCACCTGACCGGAATTCGAAGATACTACGCGGCATGGTTGTTTTTTCCCATCCAACGCCAGGGCATACACGGAAAGTTCCTCGCACCAGAATTTGGCTTCAAAGTTCTGGCGCAACGCTTGCGCCTGCGATTGCAACTGCACCGACAGCAATCTGAATCCCAGCTCATCGGCGAGAATCGAAGCGTGGTGCTTCGCGCCGTACACGTAGGCCTGCACCTCGCAAAGTGCGATGGGGCCTTGGGCGTATTGTCCGTTGCGATGAAACACCGCGTCCTGGGAGTCCTTCCAGCCTTGGTTCGCCAAGCCGCTGCTTGTCTGGCGATAATATTCGACGAAACCATCGCCGTCCCGATCCCCAAAGGTGTCAATCCAATTCAAGGCCGCGAGCGCGTTCGGCCACAGCTCCCTGACTGTGTCCAGATCTCCGGTACGCGAAAAATATTCTCCAAGCAGCAATACGAACAGCGGCGTAGAGTCGACGCTGCCATAATATCTGCCAAATGGCACTTCGTGCAGGTTCGCCATTTCGCCGTGGCGCATCTCATGCAGAATCTTTCCCGGCTCCGCGTCGCGCTCCGGTTCGAGGCTGGTAGCCTGGGTTGATGCCAGGAATCGCAGCACACCTTTCGCGATGCTCGGGTCTACCCACAGCGTCATGAGGGCGGTGATAATGCCGTCACGTCCAAAGGGTGTGCTGAACCAAGGTGTTCCGGCGTAGGGATAAGGACCTGACGGCGTATCGGTCACGAGCATGTAAAGGTCCGAGATCGAGCGGCGCGCGACTTCGTTGAATAGCGAATTGGAACTATCAACGCTGGCGGCGCGGCTGCTCGACTCGTGCAGCCATTGTCGTGCACTGCGCATGTGGCGGTAAAATGTGCGTCCGGTCCACTCGCCTTCGGCATGCGGCATTCCGACTCTAATGAAAATTCGCCGCACTTGGCGCGGTCTCAAGGTCACTTCAAAGGCTGCGCGCTCCGTGCTCAAAAACTGCGGTTGCGGACAGAATTCCAGCGTCGTGATCCGCTCGATCTTATCGAGTCCCACGTAACTCAATACAACCTTGCTGTCCGAGCTTCGCACTGCCGACGAGTCACCGCGGGCCGCTCGATGCTCGCCGCGCACCTCGAACAAGTCCGCAAAATCGGCAGCAAAACACAGCGCCAGGTTCACGCGCAGCGGGTGATCGCCGAAATTGCGCACCAACAACCGTTCGTAGCACGCTCCGTTCCAGAGAAACTTTAAGCGATGCAAGTGAATCTGCTCGCGGCGAAAGGCGATCTGGTCGCCGATCATAAGATCCGGATTGCTAAGATCCGCACTGAACACCGTATTGTCGTCTTGAATCATGGAGCTCAAGAGCAGAGGCCGTGCCTCTTCGAGCAGCAGCGTTAGCTGCGACAGAATGCGGGTGTCGCGGTTGTATAGGCCTTCGGTGCTGCCGGGCTCGATTCCAATATCGCCGCGATGATCGAATACCGCGAAGGTATCGCCGTGTTTCAGAGTACGCGTGCGGCGTTCCTGAAAGGTGGCGCCCGCTGCAATACTAAATTGCGCCGCCGGTGCCTGATCTACGGAGTCGCTGGGTTCAGCGGCGTCGATGAGGGCAGAGCGCGTCACGACAGTCGCTCTATGCAGAATTTACAATGCATGCGTAAGAGTCCTCTGATGGCGTGCTCGTCCTACGCGAGCTTGCGCATTTGAACCGGATCGGTTTGCATAGGTCAATGCTACTTTTGTCTGCGCTAACCTGAAAAGGAGATTGTTCATGAGGATTGCACAAGTGCCGCCGTTGATCGAGGCCGTGCCTCCCAAACTTTACGGCGGAACTGAGCGCGTGGTCGCTTACTTGACCGATGCGTTAGTGGAACTGGGACATGATGTCACCCTGTTCGCTTCCGGCGACAGCCACACGAAGGCAAAACTCGCGCCGATTTGGCCTCGCGCATTGCGGCTTGATCCCACGGTACACGATGTTTTCGCGCCGTTGTTCATGCAGCTCGAGACAGTTGCGCGTCGCGCTCATGAATTCGACATCATTCATTGCCACTTGGATTATTTTGCGTTCCCGACATTGCGCATGCTGGGCGTGCCCTCTATAACCACGCTTCACGGGCGACTTGACCTTCCGGAACTGGCACCCTTATACAGGCTCTACCATGACATCCCCGTGGTATCGATCTCCGATTCGCAACGAGAGCCTTTGCCAGGAGCGAATTACGCAGCGACCATCCATCACGGCCTGCCCCAGAAGTCTCTGGCTCGAGGCCCTGGCGGCGATTATCTGGCATTTCTCGGTCGTATTTCACCTGAAAAGGGCCCCGACGCAGCCATCCGAATCGCCATTCGTGCCGGTTTGCCGCTCAAGATCGCGGCGAAAGTGGACAGGGTTGATCGCGAGTATTTCCAAACCAAAATCGAACCGTTGCTGGCACGGGCGGACGTGGAGTTCGTTGGAGAAATTGGCGAGCATCAAAAGGCTGAATTTTTGGGCAACGCCGCCGCGTTGCTGTTTCCCATCGCGTGGCGAGAGCCCTTTGGACTGGTGATGATCGAGGCGATGGCCTGCGGCACCCCCGTCGTGGCGTTCAATAGCGGCTCGGTACCGGAAGTTTTGGAAAATGGACTCACGGGTTTTATCGTCAATTCCGAGGACGAGGCCGTGAGGGCGCTGCGCGACCTTTCGCGCTTGGATCGCGGCCGCATCCGTGCCGAATTCGACCGGCGCTTCACGGCGCAGCAAATGGCACAAAACTATCTGAAGTTGTATTCGAGTTTGGTAAAGAGCCGACGCCTTTCGAATACGGCCTACGGCCAGGAGTATTTGCCTTCATCATTGAGCCCGCCATCCGGGGGCATGCAGCCCAGCCTCAACGCGGTCGCAAGCGCTTAGCGCTGCGACCCAGGCCATCGCTAATGTGGATCCCTGATAGCATGCAGGGCTGTCGTGGCTGATGAGGGAGCGAGGGTGTGAGCTGGCGGGGATGGATGGCCTTCGTGGCCCTCGGGATCATTTGGGGACTTCCATATTTTTTCATCAAAATCGCGATCCAAGAAGTCCCGCCGCTTCTCTTAGCTTGCGGCCGTCTAGTGCTTGCTACCGCAGTATTGCTGCCAATCGCATGGCACCGCGGATCGCTGGGTAAGCTCGGCAATCATAAGGCGGCGGTCTTTGCATTTGGGCTGGTGGAGTTTGCCATTCCATTTTCCTTGATCGCGGTCGGCGAGCGGTGGATCAGCTCCTCTGTTACGGGAATTCTGATTGCCATGGTGCCTTTATCGATTGCAGTGATTCAACGCTTTTTCGGTATTCGAGAGTCATTGGGTCTGTGGCGCCTGGTAGGACTGGCGCTGGGGTTGCTCGGCGTGGCCGCGCTATTGGGAACAGGCTCGGTTACCGGCTCTTTCGGCTGGCTCGGGGTAGGATGTATGGTGATCGCAACCCTGTGCTACGCGATTGGGCCTTTGATCATCCAGCGGCACATGCAAGGTTTGGATTCCATTGGGCCTCTGACGGCCAGTCTGCTGGTCGCCAGTGTCATTTTGTTCATACCGGCCATATTTCAGCTTCCCCGCAGTCTCCCGTCCACAGCCGTGCTGGTATCGATCGCCGTTTTGGGGATCGTGTGCACCGCCGTGGCGATGTTGCTGATGTTTTACCTGGTGAATCATGCCGGTGCCTCACGGGCTACCGTGATTACCTACATTAACCCAGTCGTGGCGACGCTCCTCGGCGTCTTGGTGCTGGACGAACACATCGGTATCGGGGGAGCCACTGCTTTTGGCCTCATTCTGCTGGGTTCGTGGCTCGCGACCCGGGGTAGGGTGGCGCCTGCGTCCCCTCACCAGGCGGCACTAGGCGCGTGAACCCCAGCAGCTATGCCAGCCTACCAGAGCGCTTTTTCGCTCGAGTGGCGCCGACCCCGGTCGCCGAGCCGCGCATTATCAAGGTCAACCACGCGCTGGCCGCCGATTTGAACTTGAGCTTAGAGGGCTTCCAGCCCGAGGGCATGGCGGCGCTGTTTTCCGGAAACTCAATTCCCGCTGGCTCGGTGACCATTGCCATGGCGTATGCCGGGCATCAGTTCGGTCACTTCGTGCCGCAGCTCGGCGATGGCCGCGCGATCCTCATAGGCGAGATGTCCGACAGGCATGGACAGCGCCGCGACATTCAACTCAAGGGATGCGGCCGCACGCCGTATTCGCGCAATGGCGACGGGCGTGCAGCATTGGGTCCTGTGCTGCGCGAGTACATGGTGAGCGAAGCCATGTATGGCTTAGGGATTCCCGCCACCCGATCCTTGGCGGCAGTCACAACCGGAGAAAGCGTGCGGCGCGAGCAACTCCTGCCGGGCGCCATCCTGACGCGCGTTGCCGCCAGTCACGTGCGTGTTGGAACCTTCGAATATTTTTCTGCGCGCGGCGACGTTGCCGCCACCAAAATTCTCGCCGACTTTTGTATTGATCGCCACTTTGGATTTGTTGCGCAGGACAAGGAGCCCTATTTGGCGTGGCTTCGTGAAGTTATCGCCCGCCAGGCAGCACTGGTGGCCGGCTGGATGCAGGTCGGGTTCATCCATGGCGTCATGAACACCGACAATATGGCTATCTCCGGGGAGACCATCGACTTCGGTCCGTGTGCGTTCATGGATGCATACGAACCGGCAGCCGTCTTCAGCTCGATTGACGAACGCGGCCGCTACGCGTACGGCAACCAGCCGCATGCCGCGGCGTGGAATCTTGCGCGACTTGCGGAATCCGTGCTCCCCCTGCTGCATCAAGACGCGGCGCGGGCGGTTGAGCTTGCGACGCAGGCGATCGAAACCTTTGCCGCGCAGTTCGCCGATCACTGGCTTAAGGGAATGCGCCGCAAAATCGGCTTAAGTCTGGAGGAAGCAGGGGACCGCGCGCTCATCGAGGATTTGCTTGATGCGATGCATCGTCATCAAGCGGATTTCACGCTAACATTTCGGCAGTTATGCGATGCTGCAACGGATTCGCCGCCGGTAAACGAGGCGCGCGGTTCTTTCGAGGATACTCGAGACTACCAGGACTGGGTGCAACGCTGGCGCCTTAGGACAGCACGCGAACGCACGGCGCCGGCCGCGCGCGCAGCAGCCATGCGGCAGGTCAACCCAGCCTACATTCCGCGCAACCACCGCATCGAACAGGTGATTGCCGCAGCGGTGGAGCAGCGCGACTTTGCGCCCTTCGAACAATTCTTAGCCGTGCTTTCCCAGCCCTATTTGGATCAAGCCCCATTCGCCGCCTATGCCAATCCGCCCACCGTGACCGAGCGGGTATTACAGACGTTCTGCGGGACTTAACCAGGCGTTGCAATGTAATCGCCATATCGCCGGTCCTATGGTACAGGAGTAAGATTTCTCACTCATGACCATCGTAATTTTAGTGTTTTTAGGCGGCGTGCTGACCATTTTGAGTCCTTGCATTCTGCCGGTGCTGCCATTCGTCTTCGCCCGGTCCGAGCAAAAATTCGTCACCAGCGGTCTTCCAATGCTGGCCGGCATGGCGGTTACTTTTGCCGCGATTGCGACTCTGGCGGCAATCGGTGGTTCCTGGGCCGTGAGGGTGAACCAATACGGACGCGTTATCGCGCTGCTGCTGCTGCTCGCATTTGCTGCAACTCTGCTGTCGTCGCGATTGGCTGACTGGATGGCAACTCCTTTCGTCGCCTTGGGAAATCGTCTCGCGCAACCGACACCCGGAAGAGTTGGCCGCTTGGGTCTAGTCAATTCCTTGGCACTCGGTGTGGCTACCGGTCTTTTGTGGGCACCCTGTGCCGGGCCCATTCTCGGCCTCATTCTGACGGGGGCGGCGATCTCCGGTCCCAATGCCCGCACGACCTTGCTGCTGTTCGCTTATGCCGCTGGAGCCGCCACCTCGCTTGCCCTCGCGCTGCTTGCCGGCGCGCGGGTTTTTACTTTCCTTAAAAAATCGCTCGGTACCGGGGTGTGGATAAGGCGCGTTCTTGGCATCGCAGTGCTTCTTGCCGTGGTGGCCATTGCCTTTGGCTGGGATTCGAGCTTGCTGACTCGTTTGTCGCTCAGCGGGACAAATATCTTGGAGCAATCCTTGATCGATAAGATCAATCCGCCGAACTCCACCGGCAGTACCACTATGGCCATGAACAGTTCGAAGAACGATGGGCATGCGATGATGATGTCGGCTGCGAAGCCTGCGGCAGATTTGCCGATAGAGGGAGAAATCCCGTCCTTCGCCGGCGCGTCCCTGTGGCTCAATTCTCCGCCGCTCGCGCCGGAAGCATTGCGCGGTAAAGTCGTGATGGTCGATTTCTGGACTTATTCCTGTATCAACTGTTTGCGAGCGCTTCCCTTTGTGGAGGCTTGGTATGAAAAATATAAAGATCATGGCTTGGTGGTGATCGGTGTGCATGCGCCGGAATTCGCATTCGAAAAGGACCCGGCCAATGTGCGGCGCGCTGTCGCCGATTTAAAAATCACCTATCCCGTTGCGCTGGACAACGACTATGCCATCTGGCAGGCATTTAATAATCAATATTGGCCCGCGCACTATTTCATCGATGCGGTCGGCCGTATCCGCGCCCATCACTTCGGCGAGGGCAACTATGCGGAGTCGGAGCAGAGTATTCGAACACTGCTGCACGATGCGGGGCAAAACGATCTGCCGCCGCCGGGCATGGGTGCGATGAAAGCCGCCGGCGTACAGGCTCCGCCCGACGAGGCGCACGGTCAATCACCGGAAACCTATGTTGGCTATGAACGTGCCGAGAATTTCTCCTCGCCGGGCGGCTTCGCACGGCAGCAACCCCGCCGTTATTCGGCGCCACCGGCCTTAAAGTTGAATCAGTGGGCCTTGAGCGGATCTTGGATCGTGGATCCCGAGAAGGCCGTGTCGGGCGCCGCGACCGGAAAAATAATCTTTCGCTTTTACGCGCGCGACTTGCATCTTGTTCTTGGTTCCGGCGGCGGTGGCAAGCCGGTGCGCTTTCGAGTGAAGCTCGACGGCGCAGAGCCCGGGGCGAATCACGGTGCGGATACGGATTCCAGCGGCGCCGGCGTGATTGACGAACAGCGCCTGTATCAATTAATTCGGCAGACCGGAGAGGTAGGGGAGCACGTATTTTCCGTCGAGTTCCTAGATCCCGGGGTTCAAGCGTATTCATTTACATTTGGTTGAGAGAGGAAATTCATGAGCGAAGCAGTAAGTCGTCGTTATTTTGTTCTCGGATTGACGGCATTGTCCGCAATCCCTTTTGTGCGCAGAGCGTCAGCAGCTGCAATGGCGGGGCCGGCGCTCAACAACCAGGTGACGATCGAGAATTTCTCGGCTGCCGGCAAAAGCCTTGGCACCTCGCGGGTCGAGAAAGTCATCAAGACCGATGCCGAGTGGCAGGCACTGCTTTCCCCTCTCGCATATCGAGTCGCGCGCCAGGGCGGCACGGAGACGGCGTTCTCCGGGGAGTACGATAAAAATCACGCAGACGGGATTTATCACTGCGTATGCTGCGATACGGCACTGTATGATTCGAAAACCAAGTTTGAATCAGGCACCGGCTGGCCCAGTTTCTGGCAACCGATCTCGGCGGCAAATGTGCTCAAGAGCAGCGACCGCAGTCTAGGCATGGCGCGGGACGCAATCTCATGCCGCCGCTGCGACGCTCACCTGGGCCACGTTTTCGATGACGGTCCGCGTCCCACGGGTCTGCGCTATTGCATGAACTCCGTGGCTTTGCATTTCACCAATCGCGCGTAATCAAGGAAAAAACATGTTCTTTAGGAATTTTGCATCTCCGCTTCGGCGTGCCATTATTGGCGGCCTGGCGATCGTCGGGGCCGTTGTTTATCACTCGCCGCTGTTCGGGGCGGAGGCGCCGGTGATCATTGCGCCCCCTGCAGTTGATAATCCCAAGAGCGCCGGACCTCCTCAGACCGCGGTCTTGGCGGGCGGCTGTTTTTGGGGCGTTCAGGGCGTGTTCGAACATGTTAGGGGCGTGCAAAAAGTCGTCGCCGGTTACGCCGGCGGCGAAAAATCCACGGCGCAATACGAGACGGTGAGCTCGGGTAGTACAGGACACGCGGAGTCGGTAAAAATCACGTTCGATCCAGCCGTCATTTCATACGGCCAGATTCTGCAGATCGCGTTTTCGGTAGTGCACGATCCTACCCAGGTTGACCGTCAGGGGCCTGATGTCGGCAGCCAATATCGCTCCGCAGTCTTTTACGGGGATGAGAATCAGAAGCGCATTGCCCAAGCCTATATCAGCCAGTTGGATCAAGCTCACGTGTACGCGCGGCCCATCGCCACGCGCGTCGATCCGCTCAAGGGATTCTATGCCGCGGAAAACTACCACCAGGATTACCTGATCCATAATCCCACGCAGCCTTACATCGCTATCTATGATCTTCCCAAGATCGAGAATTTCAGGCGCACTTTTCCAGAGTTGTACAGCGGACAACCGGTGCTGGCCCACAACTAGGACTGGGTTTCACGCCGTTGCACCAGGAGCCTGATCAGGCAGGCTCGCAACGTCGATGACTGGAATGCCGCGGCGGATATCTTCAGAAAAGCTTGCGCTGTTCGCAGACTGTTTGGCGCGCTCGGTGATTCTGCCGAGCGCCCGCAGCTCCTTCAAGGTGAAGCGCTGATCTAGTCCGCCGACCTGATAGACGTACGCGGGAAGATACCCGGTGAGCAGCAGTCGATAGCTCCAAGGCAGGTAGCCGACGATTCCTTTCATCATGTGATAGACAAGCGTCGTGCAATTCACGGTAATCGTGTTGTAGAAGCGAGGCTTGTCGACCAACTGGCTCGCCTGCTCGACGTATCCCAGAAACAGCGAGCGCATTGCACCATGCGGCATGCGGATGCGATAGAGATAGTCGTCCTCACCTCGAACGTTGGTTCGAACACGGATCACGTCGCGCTCATCCGCCGCGATGATGCTTAGCCCATAGTTCTTGAAGAAACCGCCGATTTCCGAATAAGCGCTATTCTTCAGACGCCGCACTTCAACGGAAAAAGCTACATGCTCACCGTCCTCGAAGCCGAACGATACCAGCATGTGCGCGATCGCCCAGCCGCTCCAATACGAGATCACCATGTCGACCGAACTGAGCCTCGTCAGATCGTAGCTGCGTGTTTCCCATCGCTGAGTGTAGTCTTTCTCAGTGCGCCACTCGAAATTGCGCACGTTGCGCAAGGTGACCAGGTTACCCGCGATCGTGCCGCTGGAGATGCAGGACACATCGTCTGCCCATGTTAGATCGTTGGAGGGCGTAATGCGGTGCCACCAAAAAATCAGCCCGAGAAAGGCCGGGACGAAGATTCCAACAGCGGCACCGGGCCGACCGTGCCACAATGCAATCAACACGCCGATCACAAGGGCCGTCCACAGCGCGACTATTAGGGATTTTAAGATCTGTCCGGCCGGCCCTTGATACCATAACGCCAAAGCCGCCCAGCTGCCGGGCAACCCGATAAGCACCGTTCCCAGAAGCAGACTGATGAATCGCAGACTATTCGCGGTGCCGGCACTCATGAATCTCATTGTGCCAGTAACGCGGGAATTGCGGCTTGGCATCCATTCGTTGACAGCCTATGGGACGCAAGGTACGGTTTCGTGTGAGTCAAGCGCCCGCATTTCGACTGAACGTGCCCTTCATCAAGGAACTTGGTGTCGAGTTCATCAGTGCATCGGGCGGGCGTTCCGTGGTTGCGCTCAATCTTGAACCCTGGCACCTAAACAGCTGGTCGGTCGCGCACGGCGGAGTGCTCATGTCGCTGCTCGATGTGGCCATGGCGGTCGCAGGCCGCTCGCTAATGGAAAGTGCCGGGGGCGGAGTCACGGTTGAAATGAAGACCAGTTTTCTTCAGCCCGCGAAAGCCGGTTCGCGCTTGATGGTCTCAGGGTACGCGTTTTATCGTTCGACCACGATGGCGTTCTGCGAAGGAGAGGTACGCGACACGCATGACCGCTTGATCGCGAAATCGATGGGCACATTCAAATACTTGAAGTCCGAAGCGCGTGCCGGGAGTTAAACATAGGTCTCATGAAACAGTTCATTCTGCATCACTACCCCATGTCTCCGTTCGCCGAAAAGATCCGCCTCATTCTCGGATTCAAGGGGCTGCAGTGGTCCTCGGTCATCATTCCCAACGTGATGCCCAAGCCAGACCTGACAGCACTCACCGGCGGCTATCGCAAGACTCCGGTGATGCAAACTGGCGCCGATATTTATTGCGACACCGCGCTGATCGCAGAAGTCATCGAGGCCGAGGTGCCGTGGCCGACGCTGTACCCAGGCGGCATCGCAGCGGCATCGCGCACCTTGGCCCAATGGGCCGATTCGACGCTCTTTTGGACGGCCATTCCTTATACTTTGCAGCCGGCCGGCCTCGCCGCCATGTTCGAGGGCTTGCCTGCTGAAACGATAACGGCCTTCGCTGCTGACCGAAACGCCTTTCGCGCAAACCTTCCGCGAATGCGGCCCGCAGACGCCGTTGCTGCCTTTGCGCTATACCTCGAACGTCTGGAGGAGATGCTCGGCAAGCAAGATTTCTTTTTCGGGCCCGCCGCCAGCATTGCGGATTTCTCGATTTATCACAGCGTATGGTTCGTGCGGCGCGGCGGTCCGGTTGCCAAGATTCTTGATTCCTTCCCATCTATCCAAGCTTGGAGCGCGCGCGTGTCCGCGTTTGGCCATGGCAATCACGCTCCGCTCAGCAGCACCGACGCGATCCGCGTCGCTCACGACGCAGCCGCCGAACCCTCCGTTGGAGGCAGCGAATCGCATGGCATTTCAATGGGCGAGAAGGTTATCGTAAGCGCAACTGATACCGGAACCGAGCCGATCGAGGGGACGTTGTATGGTGCAGCTAAGAACCGCATTTCAATCGCGCGGGAAGATCCTCGTGCTGGAAAGGTCGTGGTGCATTTTCCGCGATTGGGATTTGAATTGCGGCGCGCCAAATAAAATCTATGTCAAATTAGATCCGCGGGCCCCCCGGCCGCCAAACTCGAAAGCCGCCTAAGAAAGCAAAGTCGTTGTTCCCCAGGCGCGCATTTTTCGGCATTTTTTTCAGTTTGCGGGCATTGCCGCCGCCAATCACCACGTAGTCGGTTTCCAACGCGTTGCTTAGTTGCTCGACCACAGCGGCGACTTCTCGGCGCCATTTTTTTGCACCCAAGCGGTGCCGTCCTCGCTCGCCGACATAATCTTCGTAGCTGCGGCCGCGCTTGTAAGGGAGATGCGCGAGTTCCATAGGGGCGACAGTGCCATCGACGATCAGCGCAGAACCCAGGCCGGTGCCGAGTCCCAAAAAGAGCATACGGCCGCCTTCATAGCTACCGATGGCCTGCATTGCGGCATCATTCATTACCAGAGTGGGCCGTCCAAATGCCTTGCGAAAATCAAATCCAACCCAGCCGCGCCCCAGATTCCAGGGCTCGGTGATGATCTTGCCGTGGACAACCACGCCGGGATACCCGAGCGAGACCGCGTCATATTTTAAATCGCCGACGAGTTTCAACACAGCCGAGACCATCTGGCGGGGCGTCATGGTGGGACCCGATTCAAACTGGCGCATCTCGCGGCGGCCCGAGACCCGGGTCTTTACATGATTGCCGCCGACGTCGAGCACGAGCACACGCCGCTGAGGCTTTCGTAGCATGATTCGTACACAATAGCGCACTTAAGCGCCATTCGTCAGGCGTACGCTGACATAATGCGAGGGGTGACCGGGGTTATGCACAAGGAAGGGTATGAAGTTCGGATCCTGCGCGCGGATGCTTGGGAAAGCCAACGATGGCAGTAGGTTCATTGGCGATATGCTCGCCAGTGGGCAGATTCCCATGCTGAAGGCAATTCCGTGGCTGCAGCGTCGCGTCAAGGTCACTGTATGCCACGGCGCATTCTCGAATGGTAATTACCTTCAGCGCTTGAATAGCGTCTTGGGCAGCGCGCCCGCGGTGGGATGCCCTCAGGACCAGCCCGGTCAGCAACTGCGCGCGTCATATTGGGCCGACTACTTTTTTTACGCCGTCGAGCGCTAACCAAATGCCGCCGGACTCGCTGGAAGAAGTGCAGTCGAAGATCGCCTATCTCGAGCATGCAGTGGCTGAGATCGGGGAAGTGGTGTTTCGGCAGCACCGAGAAATCCAGGCGCTGGAAGCCAAAATTAGCGCCCTCACAGACAGGCTGGAGATTGCCGCGTCCCCCGAGATGCGCTCTGCGGATACGGACCCTCCGCCCCACTATTGAGTCTTAGGATTTTGCACGCCGCCGAGGTGTAGGCGAAATTCGAGATGATGTGCCGGCGGGGGCCCTGGATTGTCACAGCTGATGCGCTGCGGATGATCGAGGAACGGCGCCGGATACGCTTTCCCGAATGATCGCACACGACCCCGCGTCTCATTGCAGCAATCGAAAAGTCGCCGCATGAAAAATTGACGACGGCACTATGCACGCGCGAGCTGCTTGGGACCTTGTCGCTGCTGCACACTCAAAACGTGATCGTTTCGGAGCAAGCATTGGCAACGGCGAAAGATGCCGGGCTTGACCGTACTACTATGGTTCCCGTCTGGAGCAGGTAGACGACCGGCTGATCGCCACTGTGGCATCATGCCGCCATGTCACTTTGGAAGGATGCAAGCGATTGGATCGAGGAGGCCGCTCGCCTCCCGCACCGTTTATTTTTGAGGACTCCTGCGGGCCGGGAAATCGGCTATGGAGAACTACTCGAGCAGTCCGGGCGCATTGCCTCGGCGCTGACGGCGCGCGGTGTGCTGCCTGGAGACCGAGTGGCGGCGCAAGTGGACAAATCTCCGGAAGCCGTCCTGCTTTATGTCGCGTGCATCAGGATGGGTGCGGTGTTCGTGCCCATCAACGTTGCAAATACGTCGAACGAGGTTGAGTATTTCCTGCGCGACTCGCAGCCCCGAGTCATCGTCGTTCGCCCAAGCGAGTTCAACGCGGTCGAACCACTGGCGAAGCAAGCAGGGGTTATGCATGTCGAGACGCTTGGGACGGACGAAGAGGGGTCATTGACCGAACTCGCCGGCAAATGCGAGGCGGATTTCCACTACGTAAAGCGTGATTCGAACTCGATCGCGGCCATCGTCTATACCTCCGGCACCACAGGGCGCTCGAAGGGCGCCATGCTGACTCGTGCGAATCTCGCGTCGAATGCGCTCGCGCTGGCCGAAGCTTGGCGCTTCAGCGAAAAAGATGTGCTTTTGCACGCTTTGCCGTTGTTTCATATTCACGGGTTGTTTGTCGCCATCAACACCGTGATGGCTTCCGGATCGAGTCTGCTGCTGTTGCCGAAATTCGATGCCTCGGAAGTTTTGGCGCGTTTGCGGGACGCGACCGTTTATATGGGAGTTCCCACGCACTACACTCGCTTGCTACAACAGGTCGATCTGAATCGCGAGTCTACGAAGACGATTCGCGTGTTCATTTCCGGTTCCGCGCCACTGCTGCCCGAGACGCACAGTGCGTTTCGGCAACGAACGGGCCACGTGATACTGGAGCGTTACGGTATGACGGAGACGTTGATAAATACTTCGAACCCCTACGAAGGCCCCCGGCTGCCAGGATCCGTAGGGCCAAGTTTAAAGGGCACGCAGATTCGAGTGAACCACGCCGAGAGCGGCGCTCTCGAGAATCCTCGGGATGACTTTGGAATTCTCGAGGTGAAAGGGCCAAACGTGTTTGCCGGCTACTGGGGGGACGCGGAAAAAACTCGCAGCGAGTTCACCTCAGACGCGTGGTTTAAAACCGGCGATGTCGGCCGAATCGATCGCGACGGCTACGTGCACATCGTGAGCCGGGCGAAGGATCTTGTGATTAGCGGCGGCTACAACGTCTACCCCCTCGAGGTGGAATCTGAGCTCGACGCCCTGCCCGGAGTGCAGGAAAGCGCAGTGTTCGGGGTGCCGCATCCGGACTTAGGCGAGGGCGTCACAGCCGCTATCGTAGCCGAGGCCGGTGCCGTTCTGTCCGAACGCGGGATCCTCGAGGCGGTTAGAACCCGGCTGGCTCGCTACAAAGTGCCAAAGAGGATTCTCCTGGTTGAGGAGTTGCCGCGAAACACTATGGGCAAGGTGCAAAAAAATGCGCTGCGCAAAGCGTTCGCGACGATCTATTCCGCCAATTGAGTAGGCGTCAGTCGGAAGGGAGCAATGTAACCATCGTGAGGGTTCGCGCACCGGTCGCAGCGCCTCCTTCCGATTGATCGATGACGATGTAGAAGCTCTTCGGTTGAGTGCGCTTCGCATCTTTCAATGGGACGTTAAGAGTAATGCTGGATTTTCCATCGCCGATGTATGCGAGCTGTGGCACCACCGGCGAAAAATCTATACCTGGTTTTGCGGTGCCCGATTCGGTCCACCAAGTAAAGTTTGTTTCACCTCGTAGACTTCCTTTGCGTCGTACTGTGACTTCAGCTGACGACTCAGCTGACGGAACGTCAACTGTGTCGGCGGCCATTTCTAATTTAGGCGGCACCCAAGGGACGGCTGCGGGCGGTGCACTGACAGAGGGCGCGACCGGCGTGGTCGTTGCAGGCGCTGTGGCATTTACTGTGGGGGGCGGCGATGTTGGGGGCGGCGACATCGATGGGGGCGGCGCTAAAGGGGGCGATGCGGCGTGTGATGTTTCGGCTTGTGCCGGTGCCGGTGCGCGTGTAATGGGTGCTGGCGTACCGCTGTTTATCCCGGTCTGTCCGCGGTTACTCACAAACCAAAAAAAGGCGGCAATGATCAAAGCCACCGCCAAAGCCGCAGCGGCGTCCATACCATGGTAAGACTCTTCGGGTTCTGGCGCCTCAAGAAGATCGGCGAGGGGGGCCAAATGTTTAGCTGCTCCACCTAGCTCAAGTTGTTCCAACCATTTCTGCATGTCGGTCGGGCGGCCTTTGCGGTCCCAGCGCAGGCCCGCACGGAGTGCCTGCCATTGCTGAGAGCTCAGCTGCGGTGGCCGCCGCGGTTTTACTCCCGCTTGCCGAGCTTCGATGGCGGTTCTGCGAAGGAAGGGATGCGTCCCCGAAAGAAGCCAATATGCCGTACAAGCCAACGAAAAAATATCATCACTCGGATCGGGCTCCTCACCCTCCAGCACCTGACAGCTGGCGTTGCCCGAGGTGGGAAAAGGCAAGGTCAATTCATAATCCGACGGTGAGCTGTGTTGCAAGCCGCGCGCCGCTGCGAAGCCAAGGACGCGCAGGTCGCCTGGGTGCGTAACGAAAATATTTTGCGGGCTGATGTTGCCATGCACGACACCGCGGGAATGTGCATATGCGATGGCGGCACCAGTATCGCGCAAGACTGCCAGCGCTTGGGAGCGCTCCAAGGGAATGAGCTTTCGCCCTTCCAGCACGCGGCTGAGCGGAGTGCCTTCCAAGAGTTCCATGGTAAAAAAAGCCACTGCGCCATCACGGTCAAACTCGAACACGCGCACGATGTTTGGATGCGACAGCAATTGCAGCTGCTGGAACTCTTGTCGCAGTTCGTTGAGTGACTCCGCGCGCTTTGCTGCGCCCGTATGCAGCACCTTGATGGCGATATGCACGCCTGGCGCCGACTCCAGTCGATACTCATCGAGGGCTTCGAACACTGTTCCTAAGCGGCCGCGGCTCAAAATGTTCTGGAGACGATAACGGCGACGCAGAACGGCACCGGGCTTCAGCTCAATGCCGGTCTCAATGGGCATTGGAGCCGCCGTTGGCTCGCGATCTTCCAGAGGCAGGACAGGCTCACGCGCCGTTGGGGGATGGCGCGGCGCCGCCGATGCACGCGGGCCAAGCGGCTTTGGAGGCGGCAGTGGAGTCCGCGGCGCGGACTCGGCCGGCGGGGACTCGGGCGGCACGGGCTCGCGGGGCGCGGCGGACTCGCGGGGCACGGGGGGCTCGAGCGGTAGGGACTCGCGGGGCGCGGCGGACTCGCGGGGCACGGGCCGATCTTGCGCCCCACGTGAGTTAGTAGTTCTTAGCGCGGACTCCTCTAACGACTTTTTAAGGGCGTGGAATACCTCGGCCTGGATCCTGCCGCGCCGATAGTATTGGTCAAGCTGCGAAAGCACCTCCCAGCTCGCTTCGGGATCGGACTCGAATATTGCCTGCATCGACGCCAAAAAAGCCGCCTCATCGCAGGCGCCGCTTGCCAGTGCATCTAACCCGCGCTTAATGGCGGTTTCATCCGCCGACTCGGGTTCCTTTAGGCCAGCTTGCGGCCGCACCGGGGTCATATGCATCCTTATAACTACTCTGCTGAGGGCATTGTACCCATTGGCAGGCTGCTGCGGATTGCGCTGGGGCAATGGGCGGTCGTTCTGGGGGAGTTATTGTTTTTGCTGTAAATTACGCCTGAAGGACACCCTTATGCTCGATTTAACGCTGGCGATAGCCCACCACCTGCTGATTTTCGGTATTTTCGGGATTTTTTGTGTTGAATTTTGGGCCGTGCGGCCCGGTCTGAGTGCCGGCACAGTGCAGCGCGTCGCTTCGATGGATGTTTGGTACGGCGTTTTGGCTGCGGCCATCATTGTGATCGGTTTTTGCAGAGCAATCTTTGCCTCCAAGGGCTGGGCCTATTACTCGCATAACGCTTTTTTCTGGGCCAAAATCGGTATATTCGTGGCCGTAGGGCTCTTGTCCATACGCCCCACCATTGCCTTCATTCGCTGGCGAAAATTGGCTGTACTGCCCAGCGATTCGGACCTCAAGACCGTCCGTCGGTATCTTCACATGGAACTGTCGCTGTTCGTTTTTCTGCCTATCTTTGCTGCCGCCATGGCGCGAGGGCTCGGATAACTCTAAGGCGGGCGTGCGGGGAACCGAAGAGCCATCCCCAAGTTCAAAGCCTCATTCGCGATTTCCGAAGGTGTCGGTACGCTTCGGCTCACTCGACCACTCGGAATTTTGTAAAAAGGATAATGCATGACTCAGAAAGCTGCCCCCTCGCTCTACGAGCAGAACGCGAGGTATCAGCCCACCCCGGTACTGCGCCAAATGCCGGAAATCGCCTCAGACCCGGCGATGCAGGCCGCGCGCGAAACGGTCGGGGCAAGTTCAGCCTGGATCAAACCGCTCCAGCAGGAAATGTCCCGGGTCATCGTAGGGCAAAAGCACCTTCTCGATCGATTGTTGATTGCGCTGCTAACGAACGGACACGTGCTATTGGAAGGCGTGCCCGGCCTGGCTAAGACGCTCGCCTTGAAGACGCTGGCCAGCTGCATCGCTCTTAACTTCAAGCGCTTGCAATTCACGCCGGATATGCTTCCCGCCGACATCGTCGGAACCATGATTTACAACCCGCAAGACGGTGCCTTCAGAACGAAGCACGGGCCGATTTTCAGCAATTTGATTCTTGCTGACGAGATCAATCGAGCGCCGGCAAAGGTACAAAGCGCGCTGCTCGAAGCCATGCAGGAACGCCAAGTCACGATTGGCGATGAAACATACAAGCTGCCCACCCCATTCCTGGTCCTGGCCACCCAGAATCCTCTGGAACAAGAGGGGACATATCCGCTTCCGGAAGCGCAAGTCGATCGATTCATGATGAAAGTGATCGTCACGTATCCGAATCGCATCGACGAGCGTGCCATTCTCGATGCCATGGCAACAACCGAGGCCATGATTGTTCCCAAGGCAGTGGTCAGTGCAGCGCAAATCGTCGAGGCGCGCCACGTCGTGAATACGCTCTATGTCGATGATAAAATACGCGACTACATCGTGGACCTGGTGCTCGCGACTCGACCGCCCAACGCACCGTCTTTAAACTTGAACGGATACATCCAGATCGGCGCCTCGCCGCGGGCGACGATTGCACTGACCCTAGGTGCCCGCGCCATGGCGTTCTTGAATGGCCGCCATTTCGTCGTACCGCAGGACGTCAAATCTATCGCTCTTGACGTATTACGCCATCGTGTCTCGGTGACCTATGAGGCCGAAGCGGAAAACATCTCCTCGGAGAATGTCATAGAAAAAATTCTCAATGCACTGCCGGTGCCCTAGATGGCTAGAGAAGCAGGCGTGTCGAATAAGGTCATCATGAGCGGCATGCGGCAGCTGGAAATCCGCACGCGCCGCATGGTGAACGACAGCCTTTCCGGTGCTTATCATTCTGTGTTCAAGGGCCGCGGAATGGATTTTGACGAGGTACGCGAGTACAGCCCGGGTGATGAAGTGCGCACTATCGACTGGAATGTCACGGCGCGGGCAGGCAGACCTTTTGTTAAAAAGTTCACCGAGGAACGAGAGCTGACGATTTTCTTGTTGGTGGACATCAGCGCCTCGGGAAATTTTGGGTCAGGGCTCGCAAGTAAGCGCGATCTGGCTGCGGAACTCGCCAGCGTTCTGGCGTTTTCCGCAATTCGCAACAGCGACAAAGTCGGCCTGTTGCTTTACACCGACCAGATAGAACGCTATTTGCCGCCGAAAAAGGGCCGCCGCCACGTACTACGCGTTGTGCGAGACATTCTCTATCACGCCCCCCTGGCCGTCGGCACGGATACCGTCAAGGCTCTGGATGTGGCCAATCGGCTTCTGCACCGGCGCGCAATCGTATTCCTTATTTCTGATTTCGAGACCGCTGGCGACCCTATCCCTGCTCGGGCGATGTTGCGCCGCGCTATGCGCCGCACCAATCGCCGTCATGATCTTATCGCCGTACACGTGCAGGACGCCCGTGAAAAGGACCTGCCCGATGTGGGTATCGTTGCGCTGGAAGACGCAGAGAGCGGTGAGATCATAGAGCTCGATACGGCTAGCGCCGCAGTTCGAAAGCGCTTCAAAGAACAATCGTCGGAGCGAGACCGGCAGCTGGTAAGCGACTTCCGCTCGGAGGGCATTGACACCCTGCAACTGCAGACCGATGCACCTTACATGCCTGCCCTACAGAGATTCTTCAAGACCCGAGAGCGCAGGCGTCTATGAATTGCCGGATTGCCGACGCGCGCGCGGCAATGACGGCAGGCGTACTGAGCGTATTGCTCGCTACGGGCTTGTGCGCCTTGCCATCCGAGCCCCCTGCGACGCTGAATGCGCCCGCCGCCTCAACCACCTCCTCCAGTGCGGAACAGGACATACGCGATATTCGCGGGCCGAGAAACCTCGTGCCCGACTGGATAGTCGCCGTTCTCGTTGGCTTCGTTGCAGTTCTTGCTTCCGGCATCTATTTTTACTGGCGCTGGCACCGTAAGCGGCGCTTGCGAATCTTGTTGCCACACGAGCTGGCGCTGCAACGGCTGGAAAATATCCGCGCGCTTATGCAGCCCTCGCGGGCGCGCGAGTTCTCCACGGCGGTATCGGACATCGTGCGAAATTACATCGAGCAGCGATTCGAGGTGGCGGTGACTCGCCGGACCACGGAGGAGTTTCTTCGTGATCTGATCGATTTCCCAGCGGCCTCCCTTGCTCGCCATCAATCCCTGCTGAGCGAGTTCCTGCAGCAGTGCGACCTCGTAAAATTCGCTGCAGTGTCCCTTGCCGTCCAGAATATGGAATCACTGCACAATAGTGCGCACACGTTTGTGCTGGCAACCGTCAAAACGGAGGAAGTTCCTTCCGTAAGGGTGGCACGTGACTCGCTTCTTATATCCTGAATGGCTTTGGGCGTTCTCGCTCTTGCCGATCGTCATGCTGTGGCGAGGCCGGCGAGGCCCGGTAGCGGCAATCGAATATTCCGATGTCAGCTTGGCACGCAACGTTGCTCGCGCCAGCCGCAGCCGCATGGGCGCGCTCGTATGGGCATTGCCGCTGCTCGCCGCCGCATTGATGATCCTCGCGCTCGCGCGTCCGCAACGTGCGCACAGCCGCACTGAGGTCAGCGCGAATGGCATCGATATCGTGCTCGATTTGGACGTTTCCGGCTCAATGCAGGCGCTGGATTTTCAGATTGACCATCAACGGGTGAATCGGATCGAAGTGGTCAAGTCGGTTGTTTCGAAATTCATCGACCAACGCCCCGACGACCGCATAGGTCTTATTGCTTTCGCCGGGGCGCCCTATTTGGTCAGCCCGATCACCCTTGATCACGATTGGTTGCAGCAGAATCTCGAGCGCATCACTGCGGGAGCCGGCGACGATGGCACGGCAATTGGTTCGGCGATTGCCGCCAGCGTCAATCGCCTGCGATCGACGACGGCGAAGTCGAAGGTCGTGATTTTGCTCACGGACGGCGTGAGCAACACCGGAAAAATCCAGCCTTTGGCGGCGGCGGAGGCGGCGAAAGCAATGGGCGTGAAAATTTACACGGTGGCAGTGGGTGTGCGCGGCGATGCACCCATTCCCGTTCATGATGCAGTGGGAAATACCCGGCTGATCATGGCCAAAGTGGATGTGGATGAGAAGACTCTGCAGGCGGTAGCGGAAGAGACCGGCGGAAAGTTCTACCGCGCGACCGATACGGATTCCCTGCAAAAGATCTACGAGCAGATCAATCAGTTTGAAAAAAATGCGCAGACGGTGCAAAGGTTTGAACGCACCGAAGAGCTGTACCCGTGGGTGCTCATCCCCGCCCTTGCGATTCTTGGTGTCAGTTTGGTACTGCGGCATACCCGGCTGCGGAGGCTGCCATGAGATTCAACCATCCTGGGTGGCTGCCGGCGGCACTTGTCGCGGTGCCTCTTCTCATTTGGCTGTGGCGCGTCTATGACGCCCGCCAGCGCGCTGCGCTTGCAAAGTTCGTCGCGGCGCACCTGCGCCATCGACTAACCCGATCGATATCGCCCGGAAAGCGCCGCGCGCAGCGCTCGTTGTTTCTCGCCGCCGTGATTTGCTTGTTTGTCGCCTTGGCGGGACCTTTGCTGGGATTTCGCTGGGAACAGGTCAGTCGCCGCGGAAATGAGGTCATTTTCGCGATCGATACATCGCGCAGCATGCTGACGCCTGACGTAAAGCCCAGTCGGCTCACGCGCGCGAAACTGGCAATTGATGATTTCGCCAAGCAGCTGGAGGGCGATGCCGTCGGCATTGTGGCATTCGCCGGTACGGCGTTCCTGGCGTGTCCCATCACGCTTGACTATGGAGCGTTTCACGAATCCCTCAATGCAGTCGATACCAACACCATTCCGCGTGGAGGTACGAATATTTCAAGCGCCATCGAAGCGGCGCGGGTAGCGCTGCACCGGCGTCCCACGAGCGATAAAATATTGATTCTCGTGACCGATGGCGAGGAGCTCGAAGGCAGCGCAGTCGATGCGGCGCGAGCGGCGGCGGCATCCGATGGTCTGAGGATTTTCGCGGTAGGTGTTGGCACGGCGGCAGGAGATTTGATTCCGATCCCGCAAGCCCAAGGCGGCGGATTCGTGAAGGACGAGACGGGCGCGTTCGTCAAATCACGGCTGGATGAATCGCGGCTAAAAGCCATTGCAGCAGCCACGGGTGGGTTCTATGTCCCGCTCGGCGCGCAAGGGGAAGGTCTGGACGCTGTTTTCAACACCGTTCTGGGTCCGAGCGCGAAACATGATCTGGCCTCTCGGCAGCAGAAAATTTACACTGAGCGGTATCAATGGCCGTTGGGTGCTTCTCTGGCATTGTTGCTTGCCAGCCTTCTTGTCGGGTCGCGTCGGCGGAGCGGCGTGCAAAGGTCGGCGGGCGCAGCGTCCCTCGCCACGCTGCTTTGCGGCGCAATCGTGGTTATGAATGCGCAGGTGCAAGGCTCGCGTGCGGCCGGCGCGAATGAGCAAAGCGCCCCGGCACCGACTTCGGCGTCCGGGGCCGACTCAAAAAAACCCGTGCTGGATTACAACGCCGGCACAGCAGCCTACCGGGCGGGTCAATTTCCGCAAGCCGCACAATCGTTTCAGCAATCGATCAGTCACGCACCGTCAAGCGACTCGCAGCGCTTGGCTGTGCAACAAGATGCTTACTACAATCTAGGCAATGCTCTGTATCGCGCCGGACAGAAAACCGAGCAGACTTCGACGCAGGAAACATTGAAAAAGTGGAATGATGCGGTGAAAGCATACGAGACGGCGCTGCAACTACGTGCCGACGATTCGGACAGCAAATACAACCGGGATCTGGTCAAGCGCAAGATCGATGCGCTTAAGCAGCAGCAAAACCAGAACAACCAGCAGAACAAAAATCAGAACGACAACAAGCAGTCCGGAAAGGATAAACAGAACCAAAGTCAAAATAAGAGCCAGAATCAGCAGCAGAGCCAAAATCAAGACAAAGACGGCGGGCAGCAAAACCGCGATCCTCAACAGGGCTCAGGGCAGGGCGGCGGCGCTCCTCCTCCCCCGGCTGATGCGCCAAAGGGGGAGCCGGCGCCACCACATGCCGGCCAAGCTCCTGCGATTCCGAATGCCGGCGAGCCCCAGCCTGCGGGAGAGACCGAACAGGAAGCCGATAACCAGCGACTTCCCGGGCAAATGACTCGCGAGGAGGCTCGCGAGCTCCTTGATTCAGTGAAGGGGGACGAGCGTCACTCTCTCGGTGTTCCGGTGGCACAGCGCACCGGCGTTCGGCCACCGGAAAAATCATTCAAGAATTGGTGATGCGCGCGAACCGCAACTGTGTCTGGCTGATCGTCTTGATCAGTATGCTGCTGGCATCGGAGGCGCTGGCAGACGAGCAGCTGGTCTATGCCACGATCCAGCCGGCGCAAATTACGCTGGGCGAATCCGCGAAGTTTACGATTACCAATTTGGGCGACGGCGCCTCCCCAGTGAGCATGCCGGTGGTACCGGGCCTTAGATTTGAGGTCATTGGCCGCACCCGGCAAATCGAGCTCGTCAATGGCACGACGCTCCCCTCATCATCCATTGTGGTGCGAGTCACGCCGCAAGTCGCGGGCATCTTTACGATTCCAGGGGTCACGCCGAAAACTCAGCCGCTAGTCCTGCAAGTCAATCCGCCCGGCAGCGTCGGTGCTGCTACCGACAGTACGCCGAAGCCTGCCAACCCTCCGCCCATACTTTCAGGTGCGTCAGTACCGAAGGGTGTTCACCTGACCGATGATGGCTCCGCGTATCTTCGATTGACGGTGCCAAAGCGGGAAGTGTATGTGGGGGAAGACATTCCAGTTGAAATGGAGGTGGGAATGCGTTCCGGATTTGTCAGCTCGCTCAACGGCCTGCCGAAGCTCACGGGCGATAACTTCACACTCAACAATTTGTCGCGCCAGCCCGAGCGCAGTGAAAAGCTGATCGAGGGGCAGCCGTTCGTGCTGCTGACGTGGCGCAGCAGTTTGTCGGTGGTCAAACCGGGCACCTTCCCCCTGGTGGCGCAAGTGCCCCTAACCGTGAAGATTAGAACGCGATCGAAGCGCCAATCTGAGCTCGACGATCAATTCGGCGATCCGTTTTGGCAGAATTTTTTCGGGATGACCGTCCCCAAAGACATCACGGTCGAAAGTCCGGGGCAGGAACTGAAGGTCTCGGAGCTGCCCGCGGAAGGACGGCCGGCCGATTTTCACGGCGCGATCGGTACCTTTGCCATCGAGAGCGATATTTCTCCGGGCAAAGGCGAGGTGGGTGAACCCTTGACCCTGCGCATGCGCGTGATCGGATCCGGCAATTTCGACCGGGTGGACAGTGCCATGCTGCAGCGAATCGATCAGTGGAAGACCTACCCGCCAAAATCCACGTTCAGCAGCTATGATTCGGTCGGGCATAAGGGCGAGAAGACTTTCGAGCAACCCATCATCGCTTCGAAGTCCGGGGTACAGACAATTCCCGCCCTCAGCTTCAGTTACTTCGATCCGAACTTGCGCCGCTATCAGACGGTTCACGGCTCGGCACTTCAGGTCACCATTTCTGCCGCCGCGGCCGACAGCTCCCTTGCGGCCCCAGCGCCCGGCGAAAGCGCCACGTCACCCGTGAATGAATTTACCGAAGGTCTTAAGCCGGACCATGCCGCCGGCGGAAGACTAGCGCGTTCCCTGACCCCACTATATCTACAGACTAGGTTTTTGGCGGTTCCTTCCTTGCTGGTGCTGGCATTTTCAGCAGGATGCCTCGGTGTTCGACGGCGAAGGAGGTCGGCAGGCCGCTTGTCCGGCCGCAACCGTGGCGCCTCGCGCGCGGCTAAACGCAGGCTCGCGCAAATGGAGACAGCCGCACGAGGCGGCAATGCGAGCCTCTTCTTCAATTCAGCACGGGACGCTTTGCAAGAGATTTTGGCTAAACGATGGCAGGTTCCTGCGGATCAGGTAACGACGGCCGAGGTGCAACAGCGGTTGGGCCATGATGACATCGGGAAAATTTTTGCGTTCGCAGATGAATCCAAGTATTCGGGCCACGATTTGGGTGCCACCGATCTTGGACGCTGGGCGCGTGTCGTGCGGCGCGAAGTTGCGGTGGGGGAGGCACCATGAAGAAAGGACTCAAATGGGTATTCTTAGGTGTAAGCCTGACTCTGGCGAGCGGCACGATCCGTTCGCAGGCTACGGAGAATGGATATTCGGCCGCAAATCTTTATAACCTGGCCAATGCCTATGCCCGCCAAGGTAAATTAGGCATGGCCGTACTGAACTACGAGCGGGCACGCCTGCTCTCGCCGAACGACCCGGATATCGAAGCGAACTTGAAATACGTGCGTGCGGCGTCGCATGTGCCGGAACCACCGCGAAGTACATTCGATCGCGCGGCCCGACGCCTCAGTCCGCTGCCTGTGTCATGGATCGGAATTCTCGGATTGCTGATTGTCGGATTGAGTATTCTGGCGGCCCAGTTTTCTGCCGGACGCGCATGGATGCGTCGCGCCGCCCTGTTACTCGGGGTGTTAATGCTGGCTGTCACAGTGTGCAACGGCATCGCGCTCTGGCCGACTTTGCACGCGGGAGTCGTGATTGGTGCGCAAACGCCGGTCCGGGTATCGCCGGTGCCCATGGGCGACTCGTTGTTTGTCCTGCCCGAAGCGGAGACGGTGGAAGTCAACGCAGAGCACGAGGGATTCTTGCTGATAACAACTCGTTCCGGACAGGCAGGCTGGGTGTCCCGTTCCGCAGTTGCTCGTGTAATACCGTATAAGGAATACGCCGTAACATATTGAATAATAAACCCCAATAGCCTGTGAGGGCGCGGTGCTGCAACACCACCCTTCTGTGCGCTACCGAACAGACGCCGGCAATGTAGAAGTTACAGTGTGCTTCAGGGGATCGGACCCCGGGGAGACACCGATGGCAGACGTATATGTTTACTGCTTCACCGGCTGGGATGGCTCGAAAGACTTAAGCACCCGCTCCCGGCGTCGAGCGACCTTGGAAACCATCAAACAGATCGGCGACCCGATTATGGAATCGCAGATTGTTGTGGATGAGGCCGAGTTGGACAGCAACGGATTTTTCCATGGCGACGTGGCCAATGATGCTGACCCAGATGAAGGTGTAAAGAGCGAGATCAAGTCTCTTAACCTCAGGGCCGCTTCGCGCGATAGCGAAGTCAAGAACTTGGATGCCGCCCACAGCGGCACGCATATATACATGCTGCAGTTGGAAAGCCGGGAGTTGCGCAAGCAGGCGCAACGACTGCAACAACAATGCGACTTAGATACGGACGAGTTTGCTCAGTTCGGCGGGAGCCCGAGCACCGGGTAACGCGTTCGGGCGTGCCGCCGTGACTCAATGAGTGCGCGGAGTCTTGGCGCCCCTTTGCAGCGGCAGCTTGGTGGAGGCATCGTCAGAGCGTCGCAATGGCCCTCGGCCATCTTTGGGGTTGGTTATCCCGTCCTCTTTCAGATTATTTTTTGGCGTTGCATTCGACGGGCCGCGTTCTTTTTGGGGCATGATATCTCCTCAGCGGGTGCTTAAAGGATAAGACCATTGCGCAACGCGTATGCAGTCATGTCGGCATTGCTGGTGAAATTCATTTTTTCCAAAACCCGGGAACGGTACGTGCTTACCGTCTTGACGCTCAAGCTCAATTCCTCGGCAATGTCGCCGACACCGGCTCCTGCGGCCAATTTTCCGAATATTTGAAATTCTCTCACCGACAATCTCTCGTGAAGCGGCTGATTCTGGTCATGGCACCCCTCAAGGTCCGCTGCCATCGATTCGGCCAGCGATGCACTCACGTAGCGGCGTCCAATCAACACGGTGCGCACGGCTTTCAACAGTTCCTCAGGTGATCCGCCCTTCGAAAGGTAGCCGCTGGCACCGGCCCTGAGCACATTGCGGGCATATTGGGCTTCGGGTAAACCACTCATGATGAGTACCCGCGTTTTAGGATATCCGCTCGTGACATGCCTCAGAATGTCCAGTCCACTGCGATCGGGCATGTGAATATCCATCAGCAGTAAATCCCATTCCTGGCGGCGCAATTGATCCAATGTTTCGTTGCCAGTGGCGGTTTCGCCGATGGCGGTAATGCCGGCTTCCGCCTCCAAAAACTGTTTGTATCCGGCCCTGACAACGGCATGATCATCGGCAATGAGCACTCGTGACATATTAGTATTTTCCGTTCTGCGGGAATCCCGTTGAGCGCGATTTATGCACCTTGCAATGTGGCAGCCGCAAGAGGGAACTGCTCAACTGTCCGTCGGGGATATCCTACATGTTGTTGGGCCGGGATCCCGCTCTGCATGAGGGCTTGCGCGATACCCATGAGATACTAACGCCCATGCCGAAGCGCTCCCTCCTGGTAGAACGATGAGCTTAAGTGTCCGACACTAAAACCGACATCGGCAACCCTGCTGCGGATGTCAAAACCACCCAATTGGGCTTCCTGCGCCAGTTGAGGCTGATAAGCCGCGCGATCGCAAGCTCGCCGGTCGCCAAGACCTTGGTTGTTTTGATGGCGTTGACCCTGGTCATCATCATTGTCACTGCCTATGGGCAAATTCGCCTAAACCGATGGAACAAGCCGTTCTTCGATGCCTTGTCGCGGCGAGATTTGCGCGATTTCTTATACGAATTGGGCGTGTTTTTTGTCATCGCGGGATTTCTTCTTACACTCAATGTGACGCAGCGCTGGCTCGCGGAAACATTGCAGGTAAAACTGCGCGAGGGCTTGGTTCGAAGTCTGCTCAAAGATTGGTTATTTCCTCGACGCGCTTTCTGGTTAGCCAATTCAGGCGCCATGGGCGTCAATCCCGATCAGCGTATGACCGAGGACGCCCGCAAGCTTTGCGAACTGTCCGCTGATCTAGGAATCGGGTTGGTGCAGGCCTCGATCTTGTTCGGGACGTTTGCCGGCGTACTTTGGGGGCTGTCGAGCGACTTCGCGTTGCGTATCAGAGGCGTGGATTACGCCATACCGGGTTTCATGTTGTGGGCAGCCATCATCTATGCGAGCGCAGGCTCGCTACTGAGCTATTGGGTTGGCAACGGCCTCGTCAACCGCAACGCGGAACGCTACGCGCGAGAGGCCAACCTGCGATTTTCGCTGGTGCGCGTCAACGAACATGTGGATGACATTTCATTGGCAGAGGGGGAAGCGGACGAACGGCACCGGATCGAGGGCCATCTCGGCGACGTTCTTCGCGCGACGCGGCGCATTGTTTGGGGTCACACCAATCTCACCTGGGTTACCTCAGGATTCGGATGGATCACCATCGTTGCTCCAACGCTGGTTGCCGCGCCCCTGTATTTCACCGGCAAGGTTTCATTTGGCGGCCTCATGATGGCAGCTGGCGCCTTCACCCAGGCCCAATCCTCGCTGCGCTGGTTTATCGACAACTTCAGTGTTATCGCCGACTGGCGAGCAACCCTGCTTCGTGTGGCCAGTTTCCGTCATGCCGTCATCACTACCCATGAGCCTCGCGGATTCGAAAGCCGCATCGATTATGCGCAGGGTGAACCGGGCGTGATCAAAATGGAGAATCTCGAAAGCCTCTCTTCCGCCCATGCAGACAGGCTGCGGGAATCTGACGCGGTGGTGGAGGCGGGCGCGCGTGTTCTGATCTTGGGCGCGCCAGGAACGGGTAAGACGCAGCTTTTCCGCGCCATCGCAGGCCTTTGGCCGTGGGGCTCGGGCAGTATCACTCGGCCGCGCGGCGAGCAGATTTTCTACCTGCCGCGCGGCACGCCCTATTTGCCGCGTGGCACCTTAAGGGAGGTCCTCGCTTATCCATTGAAGGCGGACAGTTTTAATGCCGGCGCCTTCACGCGCGCGCTATTTCGCCTCGGACTCGAACGTCTTGCGCCGCTGCTCGACGAGACCCGGCGCTGGGATCGGGAATTGAGCCAGGACGAGCAGCTGTGCTTGGTATTCGCACGCATGGTGATCCAGACACCGCAGTGGGTATTGATTGATGGAACATTGGGTTCGTTGGACGATGATGTTCTCGCGCTGGTCATCGATGTCTTCACGAAGGAACTGGAGCGCACGGCGATTATCCACATAGGCGGCCCCGGCGAGGCGCACGCGCTTTTTTCCAAGACCTTGCATCTCATCAAAGCGCCGAGGGAGGCGGTCCCATGAACCGGTCCTCGATGCACGCCGTAGCCGAGCACATGCTGAAATGCGCAAGCAGTCTTGTATTGTTGCTGTTGCTCTCAACGGTGGTACAGGCTGCAACGGAATTTGATTTTCGACCGCCGGCAAGGCCCTCGGATCCGGCGACAGCGGCAACCATGAGTGACTTGGCAGCGCGTCTCATTCCGGTCTACCAAGATTCTGATCCTGAGCGGTATCTTGCCAACTTGTCGGCGCTGCAAATGGCCGTCGGCGATTACGCTGCAGCGGATATTTCCAGACAAGCGCTGCGCGAGCGTCGGCGCAAAACTAATTTCGGCCATCCAGTCAGCCGCGCATTGATTTACGACATTTACGCGCATGCGAAGGCCCTTGAGGGACAAAATCGCATGACCTTTGCCGAAACCTTTACCAGTGCGTTCCGCGAATCGATTCGCCGCCTAGACGATCACGACGCCTATTTGGTTACTCAGTGGTTGGGCGCATCTCCTGCCCTCTACCAGGAGGCGCTGCAAAAGGCATTGGATCGGCAGCGCACGCAGGACAGCATTGAAGAAGCAGAAGCGGTGGAACTGATATGGAAATATGATTGGTATGATGCCTATCGAACCTTCGGTCCGCTGGTGGTCTTGCTCAATGCAGAAGAGGATCATCGGCGCTATGCCAATAGCGAAGTTCAAATCCCAACTCGCCATGGGGCTATTTCGGCTGTGGTGATTCGCCCTAACACGCTTGAGCAGCCGCTACCGACGCTGCTTGAGTTTAGGCTCGATGATTCGCAGAGTTACGCGAAAGATTGCGCCGCCCATGGGTTTGTGGGGGTGGTTGCGTACGTACGCGGCACGGAGAACTCACATGGAGTCATTCCCTTCGAGTTAGAGGGCGAGGAGGCACGGGCCGCCATCGATTGGATAGCCAAGCAGCCGTGGAGCGATGGCCGCGTCGGAATATATGGCGAAGGTTACGGCGGCTATATGGCTTGGGCTGCCGCCAAAAGCCGACCGCCCGCGCTTAAGGCGATCGCCACTTCAGTATCGATGGCACCGGGCGTCAACATGCCCATGGAGGGAAATATATTCAAGAACTGGTCGTACGGATGGTCGCTCGAAATGGCAACTTCTGCGCCATCGACGGAAGGCGACGACGATGCGGCGAAGTGGCGCGCGCTCGACGAGAAATGGTACCGCAGCGGACGGCGTTACCGCGACATGGGGCGTATCCACGGCAAGCACAACCCGATCTTTATTCGCTGGCTGAATCATCCCAGTTACGACCGCTTCTGGCAGCGGTTGGTTCCTTATCGGCAGCAGTTCGCGCGCATCAACATCCCGGTTCTCACCATGACCGGATACTTTGCCGCCAGTGAGCCGGGAGACCTGTACTTTTTCACTCAGCATCATCGCTACAATCCGCACGCCGATGATAAATTACTGATAGGCCCGTACGACGATGCCATGATGCAGCGCGGACTATCCACGAACATCCATGGCTACCAAGTCGACGCGGCTGCGCTCGTAGATTATCGTGAACTGCGCATTCAGTGGTTTGAACATGTCTTCAAGGGCGCCGCCACACCCGCGTTAGTTGCGAATAACGTCAATTACCAGACCATGGGTGGCAACAGCTGGCAGCATGCGGACTCGCTCGATGCCATGGCGGGGAAGCCGTTGCGGTTTTATCTGGAAGCATTGGCGGGGGAGGCGAACCATCGACTCTCACTCGCACAGCGAAAAAAGGGGAACGACGCCTTCGTGCTGCAGACGGTGAGTCTGATCGACCGCAAGGATGCGGCGTGGACGCCATCTGCGGATTTCATCAGCAAAAGCCTCGCGCCCCGTCACGGTTCGATATTCGTCAGCAATCCACTTGCCAAAGCGACAGAATTCAGCGGCTTATTCTCAGGGCGACTGGACTTCACCGTGAATAAAATGGATGTGGACGTGAGTGTCACACTGTACGAGTTCCTGCCCACAGGCGACTACGTTCGCTTGTTCAGTCCCACATACGAATTCCGTGCGAGTTACACACGGGACCGCACGCATCGGCACCTTCTTAAGGCGGGCGAACGCCAGCAGTTAACGTTCAAGAGCGAGCGTATGACCAGCCGGCAGTTGCAGCCGGGGAGCCGGCTGGTGATGGTGCTTGGAATCAATAAGCGGCCGGACCGCGAAATCAACTACGGCACGGGAGGCGACGTGAGCGAGGAATCGATTGCCGATGGCAAGGTTCCGCTGAGGGTCCGCTGGTACAGCGACAGCTACGTCGATATTCCGGTTCGCATCAAAGAATGATCAGAAAGATCTGCGTTTTATCGACATAGCTATTGCGTTTGCGGGGCAAGACCCCGTATCAGGGACACTGCGGCGGCTGGATTGAGCGCCTTGTGACCGCTGATGACGTACAGGTAGACGTCGCGCAGCTTGCCGTCCGGGAAGGGCGCTTCAACGTGGTTGAGCCCTTCGGGCATCGCGCCTGACGCCCATGCGCGCGCCCGATCGACCCATGTTTTCAGTGCAGCGCGCGGATAACCTGACTCCTCGGTAGGCCTCGTTCCCATGAGGCGAGCATAGATAAAGGGCGCCGTGACATCTGCGATTTGCGGATATGCAGAATCACCGGCTACTACGATGCCGACACCGTATTCGCGGACCAGCGCGACAAAATCCGGCGTGCGGAAGCTCTCGTGTCGAACTTCCACCACATGACGCAACGCGCGTCCGTGCGCATCGCGCGGCAGAAGCTTCAAGAATGATTCGAAGTCCCCCGGTTCGAATTTTTTGGTAGGCAGAAATTGCCAGTTGATGGGGCCTAGTTTGTTTTTTAGTTCAGTCAAGCCGCTTGCGAAAAATCGCGTGATGCTGGTGCCGGCTTCAGCAAGCACCTTGCGATTCATTGCATAGCGCGGGGCCTTGACAGAAAACACGAAGTCATCCGGCGTTTCATCGTGCCATTTGGCGAAACTCGACGGCTTCTGAGATCCATAGTAGGTGCCGTTGATCTCGATGGATGTGAGCTGGCGGCTGGCGTATTCGAGTTCACGCTTTTGCACAAGGTCGCTCGGATAGAACAGTCCGCGCCAGGGTTCGTACGTCCACCCACCGACGCCGATTCGGATCGTGCCCATCGGTTTGCCTGACATCGCAGTTATGCCGCTAGTGTGTGGAGATATTTAAAACTAATCGCAACCGCTTCGAGCGGTGGGTTGCTAAACGGCGATTCCTGCTCGACATAGAATTGGCGCACGCCTGCGGAATACGCTGCAGGGAGTAATGTCTTCCAGTCGATCATGCCACGGCCCACCTCGCAAGGATCTTGTTGCAAGCGGAAATTCGGGCGAGTGCTAATTTTGACGTCTTTCACATGCATGGCCGTGAACCGTTTCGGATATTTTTTGAACAAAGCGGCGGGATCGGCGCCGGCCGCAACCACCCAGCCCGCATCCATTTGGAAACTCACCAAAGCGGGATCGGTTTCTCGCAGCAGCAGATCGAATCCTGTGCTACCGGCCAGTGGGGCGAATTCGACGTTGTGGTTGTGATAGGCAAGCTGAAGACCCAATCGATTGAGCGCTGCCCCTTTGGCGTTGAGGAAATCTGCGTTCGCCTTCCAGTCTTGCGCAGTCATTGCTGCGGTGATGCGCGCCAGCATGTCCCCGAACGATTCTCCCGGTGCCGATTCGAGTGAAAAGCGCTCCGGAATGTCAATCATGGGACATACCAAGGTGTCTATGCCGATGGTATGGGCTTGATCGGCAAGGCGGGCCAGATCACCACTAAGGCTTGCCTCGGGTCCGGATGACCGCGCGGGAACGTGCGCCGAGGGACATCGCAAGCCTGCGTGATCAAGGGCTGCGCGCCAATCCAGGGGGCTACGATCTTGCAGTCCGGCGAGCTCCACGGTCTTATAGCCAATGCGGGAAATCGCGTTCAATGTGGCGTCGAAATCCTTTTTAAGATCCTCGCGCACCGTGTAGAGCTGCAGCCCCAGCGGCAATCCCGTACGCTCAAAAAAAGGCCGCGCCTGCGCGGCGCGGATAGAACTGCTGACCAAGAGGCCAGCCCCTGCGGCTAGGAAACTTCGACGCGATGCAGACATTGATTCCCTCCACCCGCAATTCAAGAAGTGGAATGTACAACAAAGAAGAAGATGGTTCTGCGCAGGCAAATCGACGTCGAACAGACCCGCCTTGGGATCGAATCGATCAGAACCATATATCGCGTCTTTATGGGTTAAAAAATGTCAGTTAAATCAATTGATTGTGACAAGAAACCACATCAAGTGGCATGTGCGACCAAAGACCGTCTACTATTAAGTTGACCCGGCATCAAAGACTTTTGCATCGGTGGACTGGCGCGCGACAAAGATCCACGGGGAAAATTCATGGCTCGAATCCTGCTGGTCGAGGACGACCCCGCGCTGTCGCGCGGGATCATTGCGCTTCTCAAGGCGGCGGGTCACGCCGCAGACTGCGCCAAGGACGGCGAGACTGCCCTTTTTCTGGTCGACTCAGATCCTTGCAGTCTGGTTATCTTGGACATTGGATTGCCAGGCATATCAGGATTTGAAGTGATCAAGAAATTGCGCGCGCGCGGCTGTAAGACTCCCATTCTGGTCTTGACCGCCCGCGATCAAGTATCTGACCGGGTGAAGGGGCTCGATCTTGGCGCTGACGACTATTTATTGAAACCTTTCAACGCCAGCGAACTCGGTGCGCGCGTGCGGGCGCTTCTGCGCCGTGACCACGGCGATCCCAGCCCGATGGTGGTCATCGGCAATCTGACGATCGATCGGACCCACGCTACTGCGACGGTCGGTGATCGGCCCTTGCAGTTGCGGCGCCGCGAATGGGCCGTGCTAGATCGATTGAGCGCCAAGGCCGGTGAGGTCGTCTCGAAAGAAAGGCTGATCGCCGAGGTGTTCAGCTATGACGATGCGGTGGCCCCGAACGCCTTGGAAGTGCATATCGCGCGACTGCGCAGGAAGCTCGAACCTGACGGACCCGCGATCTGCACAATGCGTGGGCTTGGATATATGCTGAAAGCCTCTTGACCGCGAGAGATGTTTAAGTCCTCGATTACCAAGTTCCTGATCGCGTCATTGGGGATCTTGATGGTCGGGCTATTCGTCGCCGCCCTGATCCTCGCAGTTCAGGCTTGGACCAACTATGTGCTGGCCGGGCGCATTGCTCGCCTCACCAGCACCGACAAGACGCTGTTCGATGCCCTGGTCGCCGTCCGTGCCCAAGTTCCCAAGAACAGCACCGCATTGATTGCGGAAGACGATCCGCGGCCGGTGATCGGTGCAACCTACCGGGAGGCATCGAGAGCCGTTGCGACCGCAATGGAAGCTCTTAAGTCCGCCGACCTTCCCAATCATGCGCAACTTGCGGTGGCTGTCAGCGACTCCTGGGAAAAAGTAAAAGTGCTGCAATCCATTGTCGATATGCAAGCTTCCCGCGTCCGTTCCGAGCGCAACTTGCACACGATCGATGAATGGCGGGACTCGATCCATGCACTGCTTGACACCATCAGCATCGCTTCGGTGGCGGTCGGAAATCTGGTGCGGATGGGCGATCCAATAATCGCCGAAATGGTGCAGATCCGCCGCACAGCGTGGACCATCCGCGATCGCTATGGCCTGCAGTGTTCGATGCTGCGTTCGAACGTGGATACCAGCCAGCCCCTGGATGCCGTGCAACTTGACAGCTGGCTCGGACTTCGAGCGGTATACACCTTTGCATGGCAAACGCTTGATGATTTGCTGCTGCGGCCCGGTGTTTCACAGGCGGTGCGCGAGCGTGTTGGCGCCGCGCGCACAAATACGCAAGAAGCTCAGACCCAGGTGGACGCTATAGTCAAGCGATTCGACCGTTCGGGCAATCCGGTGGTGGCCAGTGCAGAGTGGACCACACTCTGCGACCGTCCGTTCGATTCGATTCTTGCGATCGCGCAACAGGCTCAGGACGAGGCTAATCAGCACGCCGAAGCCATTCGCGCTTCGTCATTTCGGATATTGCTCATCGCGGGAATCGACCTCACTTCAGTCATCGCATTTGGGGCTTTTGCCGTCGTCCATGTGCAGCGCCGTTTAGCCCGTCCTATGAAGATACTAACCGCGGCGATCGCGCGCCTGAGCCGCCGGGATTTCGACGAAGCGGTACCCTCGACTGACAGTCCAGACGAACTCGGCAGCATGGCCCAAGCGCTGGAGACCCTGCGAGCCAGCGCCCTGGAGGCGGAGCGGCTTCAACAGGCCATGAGCCGTTTCACGGCGGATGCTTCACACCAAATGCGCACTCCCCTGAGCGTCCTTCGTACACACATCGCGGTTCTGGGCGGCCAGATTCAGGCGAGCCACGAGGCCTATTCTTCATTCAAGGACATTCAGGAAGCTGCCGATCGGCTGCAACGTCTGCTCATTCAGCTGCTGAAACTCGCGCGCGCCGATGGCGGTCAAGCGCTGGTCCAGGAATCGGAGACGATAGATCTTCGTAAGGTCATTCAAGAAATCGCGGTGAATCATGTGCCGCAAGGGATTGAGGCCGGAATCGAGCTACATTTCGAGGCAGACCAACGCCCATTCCCCACGCGCGCCAACCCGATCATGATCCACGAGATCTTCTCAAATCTCATTGACAATGCGATTCGCTACAACGAATCTGGCGGCAGCGTCGTCATCAGGCTCTTCGATGACGCAGGCAAACACGTCGTCGATGTTGAAGATGATGGCCCAGGTATCCCTGATGCGGAGAGGGGCAAGGTCTTCACCCGGTTTTATCGCTTGAACCGTGATCAGAGTCGAGTGGGAAGTGGGCTGGGGCTGGCGATCGTGCAGTCTCTGTCGGCGACCCTGAATGCCGAGATCAGCATGGGTGCCGGGCTCAATGGCCGGGGCTTGCGTATCCGCATCGCATGGACATAGCGACCTCAACCGGGCTATTTCGACTATTTCCTCTGCGCTGACAGCTTCTTGAAAGCTGCCGGCGCCCAAAATGGCTGCAACTGATGCCGGGCTTTGCCCTGAGCGTCGGACGTCTGACAACTTTGGATGGGGAGCACAATGAAAATCCAATACCTTGATGGTGAAACCATGCACGTTTCCCGGCGGCTTTTTCTGAAGCCGATCATGATAGGGCCGGTTCTCTTGAGTGTCGCCATGGCGGTGACGGTTTCGGCGGCGCCGGCAGATCCTCCCTCTGCATCGGACAAAGGCGAGATCGAATCAATTGTCGTGACGGGTTCGAGAATTTCCCGCCGGGATTACCAGTCGGACAGTCCTATCGTGACAATCGATCAGTCGACGATCGAGGCTGCGGGCCAGCCTACACTCGATCGCGCCATAGGCGAGATGCCGCAGTTTGCTGCCGCCCAAGGCATGAGCGAAGTGGGAGACGTGCAGGGCGCCACTGGATTTGCGGGTGGGCAGTCTTACGGCGACCTGCGCGGCCTGGGTCCGAATCGAGCGCTGGTCCTCATCGATGGTCGACGACCCATGCCGTCAAATCCGAACGGGTCGATTGATCTCAACACCATTCCCATGTCGATGATCGAAAACGTAGAAATCATCACCGGAGGCGCTTCCTCGACTTACGGTTCCGATGCAATTGCCGGCGTCTTGAACTTCAAGCTGAGGAACACCTTCAGCGGCGCCGAACTCAGTGTGACGCACGGCTCGACAACACACGGCGACGGCGCTACCGAACACGTCAGTGGTTTGCTCGGCGGAAACTTCGCCGATGGACGCGGCCATGGCGTCTTGGCGTTCGAGTATTCCGAGCGAGGCGCTGTTCACGGCGCTGACCGTCCGTTTTTCGCGAATATTCGCGAGCTGGCGCGTCCCCCCGAGGGCATTATTCCTGCGGGTACGTTTGGATCAGCGCCGACGATTGCCGCGGTGAATGCCGTGCTTGCCGGCTACCCAGGTACGACGCCGATCGCGGGAACGCCATCGGGCCGGTATAACGGAGCGCTGGGCGTCAACACCGACGGTACGATCTTTACGGATCTCGCGGCCCCCAATTGCGTGCAAAATTATAAGGGCCTGGGGCAGAAGGGCGTCAACATCAGCAACAACTGCACGAAAGTTCAAGTCGGTCTGGGGAATTTCTTCGCCATACAAGTACCGCTAACCAAGTACAACGTGTTCGCCAACACTACATACAAGCTGAGCGATTACGTGTCGGCTTACACCCAATTCAGCTTCATGGAATCCGCCGCGCGCGACGAGACAGCAGGAGGATCGAGCGGTCCTGGCAAGCAACTCTTCGTTCCATTGAACAATCCGTTTGTCGTTGGTAACGCGGACTTACAGAGCATTCTGGCGTCGCGAAGTCCGGTTCCCTCAAAACCAAACGCACTGACGCAGCCGCTCGTTCTGACCAAACTCTTGTCGGCCAGCGGCGACCGCATACAAACCTTCAAGTACGATGTTTTTCAGGCAATCGCGGGCCTCAAAGGAGATCTTCCCGGGCTTGATCTCACCTGGGACGTCTATGGTTCCTACGGCCGCACGCTATTCAACAATTTGCAGCAGAACGATTCCAGCAAGGCGGCTTTTGCCTCGATTCTCAACGGCACCGCGAATTATCAAGGTGCCTCGGGCACCTGCGTTGGCTACGCTTGGAACCCGTTGGGTGCGAACCCGCTGAGCCCCGGATGTAAGGAGTTCGCGACGCGCGAGAATAGTAACGTCAATACTATGACTTTGAAGAACGTGGAAGGCACCGTTCAGGGAAAGTTATTGCCACTGCCGGCGGGTGAACTGCGGTTCGCGCTGGGTGCGGATTACCGCGGCACCAGTTTCGACTACCGTCCTGATCATGGCCTTATTATTGGCGACAGCTTCTCTTACGACACATCCATTCCGACCGGCGGCACCCAGAACGTGCGCGAGGTGTTCGGCGAGTTGCTGGTTCCGGTTTTCAAGGACCTGCCCTTCATTCAGGAACTGTCGCTCGACCTCGGCGCTCGACGCTCCCAGTACGACCTCTTTGGCGGCGTAACCACCTGGAAAGCCGATTTGAACTGGAAGCCGATATCGAGCGTCGCAGTGCGTGGCGGCTATGCCAAGGCGATCCGTGCCCCGAGCGTGGGCGAACTCTTCGCGCCAACGGTGACGGGAAACCTGAATATCGGCTCGGGTCCGAGCGCCGGTGATCCCTGCGCGACGGGCAGCGTTTTTCGCAGCGGCGCCAACGCTGCCCAAGTTGCGGCGCTTTGCCAGGCGCAGGGCGTTCCTGCTGCCCTATACCCGACCTACACCTATGGTGTCGACTCGGTGCATGGCACCTCTGGCGGCAACCCAAAGCTGACACCAGAGACGGCGGATACCTATTCCGTCGGCACCGTTTGGAGCCCGCATTTCGACAGCGCATTCATGCGCAAATTTCAGGTGTCTGTCGATTATTACCACATCAGCATTGCAAACGCGGTCGGTTCGCTTTCTCTGACTGACATTTTGCCGCGCTGTTTCAATGTCGACCGAATTAGCAATCCGGCCTATTCCGCAGCCAACATTTTCTGTCAGCAAATCACGCGTGATCGAAACACGGGCGACATCGTCCTAGGTCATGAGGGTCTTTTGAACCTCGCAAGCTACAAGACGGACGGCATAGACACGCAGATAGACTGGAGCTTTGGGCTTGACGCGTTCGGCTGGAATAATGCCGGCACGTTCCGCGTGAACTCGTTGATCGGCTACGTTCACACTTTCAACGTATCGTCGCTGCCCGGCTCGCCGGTACTCGACTATGCCGGCAGCATCGGCAACACCCAGGTGAGTCCGGAAATGGCTCATCCCCATTGGAAAGCGAACACGGCGGTCGGCTACGCGATCGGACCCGTATCCGCCGCCGTGCATTGGCGCTTTATTGCCGCAATGAAACATCAGGATCAGGTCGTGGACCCGATGTCGACCACCCCGCCGGTGCCAGCCTATAATTACTTCGATATTGATGCGCACTGGTCCGTCATCGATCATCTCGATGTGACGGCGGGCCTCACGAATATCGCTGACAAGGGTCCGCCTTTCGTGAGCGGCCAGCCTCTGACCACCGACACGGCAACCTACGACATTATCGGTCGAACTTATTATGTGGGCTTCAGAGCGAAGTTCTAAGGATCTCCCCTCGCGCCGGTTTGCGCGAGGGGGGTTTCTGCACCCTGACCGCAACGGTTTGACGCATGCTTACATCCGAACAACGTAAGGAGAAACTCAAAACAGTCTTCCGCGTTGCGAGCGGAAATTTTCTCGAGATGTACGATTTCATGGTGTTCGGCTATTTCAGTGCGGCCATCGGCCGCGCCTATTTTCCGGCCAGTAGCGAATTTGCTTCATTGATGTTCTCACTCACGACATTCGCCGTGGGTTTCATGATGCGCCCGCTGGGCGCGATCTTCCTTGGGGCATATATCGATAGCATCGGACGGCGCAAGGGACTGCTGGTGACCCTGTCTTTGATGTCGGTCGGGACGCTGACCATTGCGCTGGTCCCGGGCTACGAGACGATCGGCCTGTTCGCGCCCATTCTTGTGGTCTTGGGAAGGCTTTGCCAGGGATTCTCGGCCGGTGTCGAGTTAGGGGGTGTCTCGGTATACCTCTCCGAAATCGCGACACCTGGACACAAGGGATTCTACGTCTCGTGGCAATCGGGCAGCCAGCAGGTGGCCGTAGCGTTCGCGGGCGTGCTCGGCTATGCGCTTTCCAATTTTATGCCGCCCGAGGCACTGCAGGCCTGGGGCTGGCGCATTCCGTTGATTGTCGGCTGTCTCATTATCCCGTTCATTTACATGATCCGACGAACTCTGCAGGAGACAGAGGAGTTCGCCGCGCGCAAACACCATCCTAGCCCATCGGAAATTTACGCCAGCATGCTGACCCATTGGCGAATCTTATGCACCGGCGTCGCGCTGGTCTTGATGACTACGGTTTCGTTTTACACGATCACCGCCTACACCCCGACATTTGGCAAAAACATTCTCAAGCTGTCTCAGAGTGATGCACTTCTGGTGACTCTATGTGTGGGTGTGTCCAATTTGATCTGGCTGCCGCTCATGGGTTCGCTGTCAGATCGAATCGGCCGACGTCCGTTGCTGCTTTTCTTTTCGGGCATTGCAATTCTCACGGCTTATCCTGCGATGTCATGGCTTGTGAATGGGCCGACTTTCGGCAGATTATTGGCGGTGGAGCTTTGGTTGTCCCTTATCTACGCTGGATACAACGGCGCTATGGTGGTGCACTTGACTGAAATTGTGCCCGTCGCCGTGCGGACCGCGGGCTTCTCGCTGGCTTATAGTCTGGCGACGACGATTGGCGGCTCGACGCCCGTGATCGCGACTTATTTGATTCATGAAACCGGAAATCGTGCGATGCCGGGGGCCTGGTTGTCCATCGCCGCGCTCATCGCGTTTGCAACCGCGTGGATTACCCGGCCGCGGAAAGACACACGTCGGCATCAACCAAGTTGAACGAGTCAAGTCGCTCTCCTTCAAGGTAATCGCTTTCGGCCCGTACATGGGCGATGAAAATACCCGAGCTACTTCCTGAAACTCGACAAACCCCCCAGCAGCCGAGGAGCGCGACGTCAGGGCCACCTTGCACGAAATGAGAACGTTTGATTAAATATCTTTGATCAAAAATTAGGAATTCTCATGTCCGACCAGGCACAGTTTGGGTTGGGGCGAATTGAGCGCGAGACCGTGCAAGAACGCGTCTACGCCATTCTCCGCGACAAGCTGATGCGGGGAGGTTTTGCTCCGGGCCAAAAACTGAAGATTGCCGAGCTCGCGAACGCGCTTGGCACGAGTGCCATGCCAGTGCGGGATGCGCTCAATCGCTTGGCGGCCGAGCGCGCCGTGGAATCGCTGCCAAATCGCGGCGTTCGGGTCCCGGCCTTGTCGAAGGATTCGCTCGAGGACCTGCGGGAGACGCGCTTTGCTGTTGAAGGACTCGCTGTCGAGCGTGCTGCCTTCAACATGAGCGGCGAGACTCTCGCCACATTGCGGCGTCTGATCGACGCGCAGAGCGCGACCGACGCAAAGCGCGTTTCTGAGGGGAGTGCCGAGCAGAATCGCGCCTTTCACTTTGCGATCTACCGTCAATCCAAATCCACCGTACTGTTGCCGATCATCGAAAGCCTGTGGTTGCAATGCGGACCCTACCTGCGCATCGCATCTGAGATGTTTGACGGCCGCGAGGGCCGCGGCACTGATTTTCATGTAGCCATTGTCGATGCACTGGCGCGCGGCGACAGCAGGGCTGCTCGTTTTGCCTTGCAGTCAGACATCGGCCGAGCCTTCGATCTGGTCATCGAACACACAATATGGCACCGCCGGGGAGGAGTCGCGTGACGGCGGCGCAGGGTCCAGGCGATGCCGAAAACGACGCGGGGTTCGAACTCTATGATTTGCGTGTCGAGGTGATCGGCCCTACGGACCGCCCCATCTACTGCGGCGCCCGGATTGGCGATTACTTCGAACTGCATGGAGAGATGCTGAAGTTACCGCAAGGACAGGGGTTCTCTATTTATTCGCTCGCAGCGCTTCTCCCGCTGCTGCCCGCCAAGCAGCGCGTAACCGATCCGTACGACTGGATGTCATCCGATGCCGAGGTTGCCTGTCCCGATCCACACTGTCCGACTCGGCTGCGTATCACGCGCACGGGAACACGGCATTTCCGGCGAGCGGACGTGACTGCCGTCGCGCTGCCGGACGACGACTCAAAATGATCCCGCGGTTCGAGTTTGACCATGGCTATGAAATCTCCCGAATCATCAAGGGAGGCTGGCATCTCGCTGGAGACCATGGTGCGATTGACCCAGAGCTGGCGCGCAGGGACATGGCGAGATTTGTTGAGACCGGTATCACCACCTTTGATTGCGCTGATATTTATACCGGCGTCGAGGAACTGATCGGCTCCTTCAGGCGCGCGTACCCGACCCTCGCGAGGGGTGTCCAAGTGCATACGAAATTTGTTCCCGATTTGCCGGATCTCAAGAATCTTGATGGTAGATACGTCGAGGGGATCATCGACCGATCGCTGCAGCGGCTCGGCATGGAGTGCCTCGACATGGTGCAATTTCACTGGTGGGATTTCAGGGTGCCCCGGTATGTTGAGACGGCGCTCGAACTCGACCGGGCTCGGCGCGCCGGTAAAATCGCCCGCATCGGCGTGACGAACTTTGATAAGCCGCACCTCGAAGAACTCCTTAGCGCCGGCGTCCCGATCGCGGCCCACCAGCTGCAGTACTCGCTCATCGATGACCGTCCTAGCGCCGCGATGCTCGACTGCTGCCGCGCCCACGGCATTGCACTGCTTTGTTACGGAACCGTTTGCGGTGGCTTCTTATCGGAACGCTGGCTCGATAGGCCAGATCCTGGGTCGGAATTGTCGAATCGGTCGCTGATCAAATATAAGCTGGTCATCGATGACTTTGGCGGCTGGGGACTGTTTCAGGAACTGCTCGAGGTGCTTGCCGGCGTTGCACGCCGGCACGGCACCGATATTGCCTCCGTCGCCACTCGCATGATGCTGGACCGACCGGGGATCGCTGCGGCGATCGTGGGCGCCACGAACTCGGCGCATCTTCAAGCGCATGCTGCGATCGGGGCCGTGCACGTCGACGCCGCGGATCGCGCTGCCGTTGCATCCGTGACTGACCGGCGATGCGGTCCGGCGGGAGACGTCTACGCGCTGGAGCGGGACCGAACCGGGCGGCACGGCCAAATTATGAAGTACGCACTCAACTCGATGCCCGAGCGGCAGCAGGCCTAATTGACATAGAGACTGACACCAAATGGGGATACCAACATGACTACCAGGCGAGCTTTATTGTCCACCCGCACACCTAAGGTGGAATCCCGGCAGTGGGCAATCAGTGCCTTGGCGGCAGGGTCGTGGGCTCTCAGCGCGATGGCCTCCGCAGCTCCGGCCGTCGCGAGCTTGGCGGTGGGACAGAGGCCGGATCAAGAATTGCAGGAGATTGTAGTGACGGCGGAAAAGCGCGAATCCACCGTGCAAAAGACCCCGATCAGCATCACTGCAATTAGCGGGGCGGACCTGCAGGCGCAGGGCGTGTCGGACTTCCTGACAGTCGCCCAAGCGGTGCCAGGCATTTCATTCAAGACCTCCGGCCCTGGGCAGACGGAATATGAGATCCGAGGTCTAACCTCGACCGGCGGTGAGTCGCCGACGGTGGGCTTCTATCTTGACGATGCGGTCTTAACGCCCGCCGCTATGGCGCAGAACGGCAAGACCGTGATTGATCCAAGCCTTTTCGATCTTAACCGCATTGAGGTGTTGCGAGGGCCTCAGGGTACCTTGTACGGCGCGGGCTCCATGGGCGGCACGATCAAGCTCGTGACCAACCAACCAGACCCCCGCGCCTTTGCGGCGAACGTCGAAGTCATCGGTTCCGGCACGGCGAATGGCGGCGGCTTCAATCACACCGAGAACCTGATGGTGAATATTCCGCTTATGCAGGATGTCATAGCCCTGCGCGTTGTCGGGACGGACAAATACATCGATGGATGGATCGATCGCAAAGTGCTTAATCCTTTCCCAGTCGAGATCAACAACAGCAAGGCGCGTGGCGATGTCGCCAACACACCGGTGGCGCAGGACTTTCGCCATTCCAACTGGGAACGGCTGCGGTCAGGACGTGCTTTGCTGTTGGTTCAGCCTAGCGATCGCTTCAGCGTCACGCTCGGCGCCATGCGTCAGGAGTTGAAGCAGGGGGCGCCCAACACCATCGATAGCCCGCCGCTGAACGAAGTGCATTACCAACCGTTCGACGTTGCTGAGCCATTCAAGGACACGTTCGACCTCTACACCTTGACGGTCAAATTCAACTTCGACCCGTTCCAGTTGGTATCCGCGACCGCCTATTGGGATCGCCAGCAAAACCAGACCCAGGACATTTCCGAGGCGATGCAGTACTACATCGGCGGCTTTTTCGGGCCACCCGCCAGCTGGCCGTTCTCGTCCACCCAAACGGTGACGGAGGCCGGCAACACCTGGTTCGGACTCGGTGCCGGATCGATTTCCGAGGACGACTACACTCGCCAGTTCAGCGAAGAGTTGCGGCTCGCCTCGACCGGCGATGGTCCATTGCAATGGCTGATAGGTGCGTACTACAGCAGCTTCGGCGCAACCTCGCACGTCTACTCTTTCTATCCCACCGCCACCAATGGCTTCGATGCGGATTTCGGTACCACCAATCTGGCCGATAACCACCGCAAGGTCGATATCGATCAGTACGCTTTGTTCGGCAATGTGTCCTACCTGCTGCCGGGCAACTTTAAAGCGGGAGTCGGCGCGCGGTACTACCAGTACCATAGCAATTCGGTCACGAGTGTCAGCGGAGTTTCCGCCAACGGCACCAGTAATCCCTTGTTCGGCCTTGCGCAAAACTCCGGCGTGACTCCGAAGGTGGACCTCGCCTACATTCCAGATGACAACACGACCATCTATGCGACCGTGTCCAGGGGTTTCCGCCCGGGCGGCCCTAACTCGCCGATTCCGGTTCCGCCGTGCACGTCGGCGGCCCCGACGCAGTTCGGCCCTGACAGCGTATGGAACTACGAGCTTGGGGAGAAGCTCCGTTTCCTCAATTCGCGGGTATCGGTCAATGGGGACATTTATTACGAAGACTGGACGAACGTGCAGCAGCAAGTTGCTCCCGCCTGCGGCTTCAAGTTCACAGCCAACGCGGGCAAAGCGAAAGTCTATGGCGCCGAACTCGAACTCGCCGTGGTGCTTGCGCCCGGCCTCGTCATTGCGCAGAACATGGGCTACACGAACGCTAAGAACTCCACCACCCTGCCAGCCGCCAATATAGTGGCGGGACAACGCCTTTTGGATGTTCCGCAGGTGACCGCCAACACAAGTATCAATTATAAACGGCCGCTGGATGAGCGCATGAATCTGGTGGCGCGCGTGACCAACAGCTTCGTAGATTCAATTCAGGACCTTACCTTCACCCGCAATTCGCTGCCGCCATACGATCTCGTGGGCATGCGGCTGGGTGTCGAGACCAACCAATGGTCGGCATTCCTGTTCGCGGACAATGTCACGAACAAAAAGGCACTGTTGAGCGACACCGGCGCCCTGTCGGCGAATATCTCGATTTTGAACCGGATCGCAACTAACCAGCCCCGGACCATCGGAGCGGATCTGTCGTTCAAATTCTGATTCGAAAGGGGTATGGGGCATGGGGACTTTGCCTTGACCGACCGCGAGCGCAACCCCGCGCCGGTCGAAGATACCTCGGGCTATCCGCGGCGCTCCTATGCTTGGTGCGTGGTGGCCATCTTGATTGCTACAGCCATCGTGTCTTATACGGATCGGCAAGTATTGAGTCTGCTTGTCGATCCGGTGCGACGCGATCTCGGCATTAGCGATACCCAGATCAGCCTGCTGTTGGGGACGGCATTTGCCGTTATTTACGGAATCGCTGGAATCCCGTTTGGGATGCTGGCCGACCGTACCTCGCGGCGTAACCTGATTTTTTTCGGGGTGGTGGTGTGGAGCCTTGGCACCGTGGGCTGCGGCTACGCCCACAGCTTTGGGCAACTGTTCGCCGCCCGGATCGTCGTCGGACTTGGAGAGTCCGTGCTGTCGCCCGCGGCGATCTCGCTGATCAGCGACTATTTTCCCCCGTCGCGCCGAGGCATGGCAGTTGGCTGCTTTCTGAGCGGAATCGCGATCGGCATCGGCGCCTCAATTCTGATCGGAGGTGGCGTACTTCATCTGGTCGAAGCTGGGGCAATGGTGGGCACGCCCTTGGCTGGGCTCGCGTCATGGCGGTTGGTGCTGTTACTGATCGGTGCACCAGGCCTCGCTTGGTCATTGATGATCTTACTGATCCGCGAGCCCGTGCGCCGATTGACGGAAGCAGGCGCGGTGCCCGATGCCGCTGTTGCCACGCGCCGGACGACACTTTATGCGGTTGCTCCGATCTATTTCGTGGTTGCAATGGCTTCTCTTGTCGACAATGCCGTCGGTGCCTGGGCGCCCACTCTACTGATACGCAACTTCGGCCGCGACCCGGCGCAGGTCGGCTTGCAGCTTGGTCTGTTGCTCACCATCGCTTTTGGCGGCGGTGTGTTACTCGGCGGGTGGCTATCGGACTTGGTGGGCGGCAGCGGTCGCTGGATTCGCAAGCTCGGGGTATGCCTGGTGGCGAGTCTTGCGATACTGCCGGTGTCGTTGGCCATAGACTCATCCCAGCTCGAGATCGTGATGGCGGCAGTCCCGCTGTACTTTGCCTTGTCGGGAGTGGTCACGGCCTGTGGTTTCTCCTCGATCCTGGATGCGATACCGAATTCGCAGCGCGGCTTTGCAATGGCCGTCAGTTTCTTTCTGAACGTTGCGGTCGGGGCCGGTCTTGGTCCGACGTCAGTGGCCCTCGCCAGTGCGCACATTTTTGGAGCAGCGGCGGGGTTGGCGCCGGCGATCGCTTTCATTGCAGGTCTGGGGTATTTCCTCGCTGCTGCTGCGCTCGTCCTGGCACTCACGGTGTTCAACTTCGCGCAGCGGCCGCATCGTGAACTCGTGCAATAAGCGGCGTGCACGTGTCTACGAGGCTTAGATATCTCGCCACGTTAGCCGGCTGCCTTTGCTTGGGGTCCTTCACGGTGAACAATAAAGCTCAATCGCAGTCCCATCAAAACTTCGTGTGCGCTTTGGGCTCCGCCAAGCGCATTGTGAGCATCATCAGTCTCGTTCATTCCGGTAGGCAGCCACGCGGAGCCTGCCGGGTGGATTACTCGAAGGACGGAGCGACTAAAACGCTTTGGTCATCCGCGACGGGTCTCGCATATTGCGCAAAACGAGCTACAAGTCTCGTGACTAAGCTCTCCGAGGCTCACTATTCTTGCCGTCTGGAGACGGTCGAGCAAACCGATGACGCGGAAGCGCCGCGCTGAGAGCGAATTTGGACGGCCACCAATCAGCAGTGTCGAAACGACCGCCTGCGGGGATGAAATAGCGCCAGAGTAGGGTTAGAAGAACTATGCAACGGACGTCGAGCGGCCACCCCGAGGTCACCCTGAACCAGACACAACGATCTGGCTCAGGGTTCTCGGCTACACGAGTTTAGTTCGATCAGTCCTCATGATGATGTTTACCATCACCATCGTCGCTGCCGCCACTGCCAGGCGTGCAGGTTGCCGGGGGTGCGGGTGGCACCGGTTGCGCCGGGGGCGCGGGGGGCGCAGCAACCGGGCTCGTCAAGGTGACTTGCACCGAAGCGGATTTCAGCGGATCTTGCACGGATGTGGCAGTCACTGTGCCCGTAGCAGGCGCCATGGCGGATACCAGCACACCGTTGGTATTGATCTTGCCAATCGCGGCGCTCGCCGTCCACGTTACTCCTTGAGTCGAGTTCGTGACCGTGGCCACAAAGGTGTGGCTGGAATTGGTGCTTAAGGTCAACGCCGAAGGCGTGACAGATACAGTGACTGCGGCAGGCGGGGGCGGCGGAGTCGCGGCACTGACAGTCACCATCGCAGTGGCACTCTTGGTCTGGTCTTGCTGTGAGGCGACCGTGACCATGCCCTGTCCAGCGGTGGTTGCTGTGAACATGCCGTTGGCGCTAATAGTGCCCAAGTTCGCCGGGGACACTGTCCAGGTCATGCCGCTACTCGATCCTTTGACTGTGCCGGTGAACTGTTGCGTCGCATGCAAAGCGAGGGTCGCCGTGCTGGGACTAACCGTGACCGAGATCGGCGGCACCGCCGCGCCCAACGTACCAATCAGATAGCTGGCTTCGATTGCCACGGCATTGGCACTGTGCGGAACACTAGCGAAAGCCGCATCGCCTTGTTGACCGCAAGCACTGGAGATCGAGGCTTTACCACCGGGATGCAGGGAGGTATACGGCGTGAAGTTGTACACCTTCGAGGTGTTCAAAATCATCCAACAATCGGTAGCAGTGGCGTGCTTGGCGACATCCGCTGCGGTGTAGGTCGTCTGCGCATGGGCGGCGACGCTCGCCGCCAGCAGCACGGCACTTAGAATAATCTTTCTCATTTGGCTCTCCAGTACAAAGTTTAAAATAGTTAAACGACGCGGGCTTGCTTTAACGCAAGTCTCGACGCGGCCCAAATCTCCGCTGAGGACATCGTGGGTTTGCACGTGCATCGGAGCGCAGTAAGACTCCGTTCTCACATTCGAGCAACGTGTCTGAGACCCAATACACTGTCTGCGGGTCCAGACACTGTATTGGAAAGCAGACCGGTGCGGCGAAGCGCAACCTGTGCTAGTCGCCATAACGCAGCCGTGCACGATTGTGAATTCTCGGTTCCGATCATCTTGGTGAAGAACGCCGCTATACCCACCCTTGAGCGACGCGAAATCGAGAGGTGGTTGAAGGGGCCGATTTCGCTTCAATCGATGAGTCACTTCAAATAATGACTAAAGTCACTTCAAATAATGACTAAAGTCACTTCAAAATAGTGACTTAAGTCACTTCCAAAAAGCGCTCCCCGCGTCCCACGATGGTGTCGAAGATTCGCAATCCCCCTAGGAGAAGCACTCGCGTGGCGCCTGTTGAGCGAACCGATCATTCGGCCATCCGCATTGTCATTGCAGAAGACCAAGCGGTCGTCCGTCGCAGTGCGGCTCTTCTCCTTTCCATCGAACCGGATATGGAGGTTGTGGGTCAAGCCAGAAACGGCATCGAGGCGGTGGAGCTTGCGCAAGCGCTTCGCCCTGACGTGATTCTGATGGATTTGCATATGCCTCTCAAAGGCGGAGTGGCCGCCACTCGAGAGATCACGCGCCAACTTCCAGACTGCCAAGTTCTGGTTCTAACGACGCTCAATGACGATGACACGGTATTTGAAGCGGTTCGGGCGGGCGCCCAGGCTTACCTGCTCAAGGATGTGGATGAGAGTGAATTGCTCGAAACTATCCGTGCCCTGCGCCGTGGCGAATCTCGTTTAACTCCTCAGATCGCGCGCAAAGTCATCGATCAATTCCGGCGTCTCGCGTCTTCTTCCGAAGAGCACGTCCCTCGCGAACACCTGTTTCGTGGGACGCCCGCCATGGAGAATTCCGTAGAATCAAAAAATAGGCCAAACACCGAGGCTTTGAGCGAAAAGGAAGAGAAGATTTTACAGCTCATCAGCGAGGGGATGGTCAATCGGCAAATTGCCAATGCCCTATTTCTAGCCGAAGGAACCGTAAAGAACTATGTCAGTCGAATCATGGAGAAATTACACGCGAACACGAGGACAGAGCTCGCCCTCCTGTCGATAAGGTCGTCGTGACGGCGCAGCGATCAGTGCAATCATCACCGATCGAACTTAGTTCCTCTTGCGTAAGGGGTGACTCGGACTGGCGGCGCAATTGGAACAACCCGCGCGACAGAATTGAGTTGAGGTAGGACATATGTGGATAATTCGGCTCGCGCTTGCAAGGCCTTATACGTTTTTTGTATTGGCGATTTCGATCTTGCTGTTCGGTCCGCTCGCGATCATACGCACCCCGGTGGACATTTTTCCCAACATTAATCTGCCGGTTGTCAGTGTCGTTTGGACTTACAACGGCCTTCCGCCGAGCGAGATGTCTGATCGTATCATCACGTACTTCGAGCGGCAGATGACAACCGCGGTCAATGACATCGATCATATCGAGTCGCAATCCCTGCCCGGGGTCGGCGTCATTAAGGTGTTCTTTCACGCCAATGTTCGGATCGATGGAGCGTTGGCTCAAGTGACGGCGATCGCGCAGACCGTTTTGAAACGGTTGCCGCCCGGCATCACTCCACCGCAGATCCTTTCCTACAACGCATCGAGCGTACCGATACTGCAGTTGGCGCTGTCTTCTCAGACATTGTCCGACCAGCAACTCTACGATTTGTCGAATAACTTCATCCGACCGCAGCTTGCCGAGGTCGAGGGAGCGGCAGTGCCGTCGCCCTACGGTGGTAAGGCTCGGCAGGTGATGATCGACATTGATCCAAACGCTTTACATGCCAAGAATCTTTCGCCTGCCGATGTGACGAATGCAATCCTGGCTCAGAACCTCATTTTGCCCTCGGGCACCGCGAAAATCGGCATGTACGAGTACAACATTCGGCTGAACGCGAGCCCGACTGCACTCGAAGATTTGAATGATCTACCAATCAAGACGGTCGAGGGCGCGACCATTTACCTGCATGACGTCGCGCATGCCCGCGACGGCTATTCGCCGCAGCAGAACATGGTTCGGGTCAACGGCCACCGCTCGGTGCTGACTACTATCCAGAAGAATGGTGCGGTATCCACGCTGGATATCATCAGTCACGTCAAGGCGCTGCTGCCGAAAATCAAGGCCGGCGCGCCACCGGAACTTGAACTTAACCCAGTGGGCGATCAGTCGGTGTTCGTCAAGGCAGCGGTGGCCGGGGTCGCGCGCGAAGGGGTGATTGCCGCATGTCTAACCGCGCTCATGATTCTGTTGTTTCTCGGCAGCTGGCGCTCGACCTTGATTATCACGGTGTCTATCCCACTCGCGATCCTGTCATCGATCATTGGTCTCTCGGCAATTGGAGAGACGATCAATGTGATGACTCTCGGCGGACTCGCTCTCGCCGTGGGTATTCTCGTGGACGATGCGACCGTCACCATCGAGAACATCAATTGGCATCTCGAAAAAGGTAAGGATGTGACCACAGCCATACTCGACGGTGGTAAACAGATCATCATCCCAGCGCTGTTTTCGCTCCTATCGATCTGCATTGTGTTTGTACCAATGTTTTTTCTGGAAGGCGTCGCACGTTACCTGTTCGTGCCGCTTGCCGAAGCCGTAGTTTTCGCACTCATAGCCTCTTTCGTTTTGTCCCGCACCTTGGTACCGACGCTCGCCAAATACCTGCTAAGAGACCATTCGGACGCGCATCCGCACTCGTCGGGTCATAACCAATACGTAATGAGCGCGCACGAACCCGGGGTAATTCGTTCGTCGTGGACCCATCCATTCGTGAAGTTCCAGCAGTCTTTCGAGCGACGCTTTGCTGCCATACGCAAGGACTATTTCGAGGCGCTGCAATTGGCAATAGCTCATCGGCGATTGTTTCTGGGGGGAGCGGGTATTTTCGTTGCACTTTCGTTCTTGCTGGTGCCCTTTCTAGGTGCTGATTTCTTCCCGGCAGTCGACGCAGGTCAAGTCAAGATGCATGTTCGGGCGCCCACCGGTACTCGTATCGAGGAGACCGCGCGACTATGTGACCAGATCGAATCGGCGATCCGTTTCTTGATTCCTCCTCGCGATCTCGGAGGTGTGATCGACAACATCGGCCTACCGGTGAGCGGCATCAACATTTCATACAGCAATTCCGCTCCAATTGGCCCGGCCGACGCAGATGTTCTCGTCAATCTCAAGGAAGGACATCGAGCGACCGAGGAGTACGTACAGTTACTACGAGAACGTCTGCCGCGCGAGTTCCCCACGGCAACGTTCTCTTTTCTGCCGGCTGACATTGTCACGCAGATTCTGAATTTCGGTCTGCCGGCGCCGATCGATGTTCAGGTAATCGGTTTCAAGCGCGACGAAAATCGAGAATACGCTCTCAAACTGCTCGACAAGATTAAGCGCGTCTCGGGCGTCACGGATGCGCGCATACAACAGCCGGTCAATCAGCCTGAGTTGCGCATTTCAGTCGATCGGACGCGTGCTCAAGAACTCGGGTTTACGGAACGTGACGTCGCGACAAGTCTGCTCGTCTCTTTGTCCGGAAGCGCTCAGACCGCACCCTCTTTCTGGGTCAATCCTGGAAACCACGTGTCGTACCCGGTAGTGGCACAGACGCCGCAATACCTCAATGACAGTCTCTCATCAATCGAGAACATTCCAATTACTGGCGGCACGTCAGGCGGCGCGCAGGTCCTCGGTGGACTCGCAACCATCAGCCGTGGTCAGGGTGAAGGTGTCGTATCGCATTATGACGTCCAACCGACGGTCGACATTTACGCCGCGGTACAAGGACGTGACTTGGGCGCGGTGGCACGCAATATTGAACGTATTCTCAAGGCCACGGAGAATGAGGTGCCAAAGGGGTCGACAATCGCGTTGCGCGGCCAAGTGGAGACGATGTACCAGTCTTACTCGGGTCTGCTGTGGGGTATTCTCGGGGCGATGGTGCTAATTTATCTTCTGATCACGGTGAATTTCCAGTCTTGGATCGATCCGGCGATCGTGGTTGGCGCGTTGCCGGCGGCGCTCGCGGGAATCGTCTGGATGCTATTCGCAACCCACACCACTTTGTCCGTACCCGCTTTGACCGGCGCGATCATGTGCATGGGTGTTGCGACCGCTAATAGCATTCTCGTCGTCAGCTTCGCACGCGAGCGCTTGGCGGCTGGCGCCGATGCGGTCACGGCGGGCCTCGAAGCCGGATTCGTGCGGTTTCGACCGGTGATTATGACGGCGCTGGCAATGATGATCGGCATGGCGCCGATGGCGCTCGCGGTCGGGGAGGGAGGCGAGCAGAATGCGCCGCTCGGTCGCGCGGTTATCGGCGGACTAGCGTTCGCGACCATTGCGACGTTGTTTTTTGTGCCAGTCGTTTTCGGTCTTGCGCATTCTCGGCGTCGGGAGAGCAGGCCGCTGGTCAACGCCGAAGCGTCCTCGTCACAGTAAGGGTACGTTAATAATATATGGATAAATCGAACAACCCGAACACTCATTCCGGAATCCGCAAAAAATTGCGAATTATCGGGCTTGGTGCTTTATTGATCGCGCTCGCAACCTCTGCTGCAGGTATCGGGCTGCGTCTGTACAAGGGCGCAGCGGTGGAAAGCTGGACGAGTGAGCAGTCGATACCGACCGTGGCTCTGGTCGCGCTTCACGCTACGCCGGCCGCCAGCGAAGTGGTGCTGCCTGGAAACGTAAGAGCCTTCATCGACGCACCGATTTATTCGCGTGTCGGCGGTTATTTGAAGAGTTGGAATGTCGATATCGGCGCGCACGTCAAAGCAGGCCAGGTCTTGGCAACGATCGAAACACCTGAACTCGACCAGCAATTGCTTCAGGCCCAGGCGGATCTCGCCACAGCACGTGCGAACGAGCAATTGTCCGCAACCACCACGGCGCGCTGGGCGCGCATGTTGGCGGCGGAATCAGTTTCGAAGCAGGAGGCAGAAGAGAAGGCAGGTGATCATGCCGCCAAGAAGGCCATCGTCGCTGCGGCAGAGGCCAACGTCGCGCGGTTGCGAGCGACGGCGTCGTTCAAGACGATCGTCTCACCATTCGCCGGCGTCGTGACGGCACGAAAAACCGATATCGGGGCCTTGATTAATGCCGGAGCCGGAAGCGCGCCTGAACTATTCCGGGTCGCGGATGCAAGCAAGGTGCGGGTTTACGTCAACGTACCTCAGCACTACACGGCATTCCTGAACAAAGGCGGCATTGCGCGGCTAATAGTTCCGGAGCGGCCTAACGAGCCGGTTCCGGCGATTATTACGGATTCATCCCAAGCTATCACCGAGAGTTCACGCACCATGCTCGTGCAGTTGGAGGCTGACAATGCAAAGGGCGCGCTTCTTCCAGGCTCCTACGTTGACGTGCATTTTCCGCTGTCGGACCGAGCTGGCCTGTTGCGGCTACCCGTGAGTGCGCTCGTGTTCCGTCGGCATGGGCTGGAAGTCGCGACCCTTGGCGCGAACAATAAGGTCGTGCTGAAACCGGTCTCGCTAGGGCGCGACTTCGGTACGGAAGTTGAGATCATCGGTGGCATTGGCGTCAGTGACCAGGTAATTGACAGCCCTCCCGATAGCCTTGCTGAGGGCGATACTGTGCGCCTAGCGACGCCTGCTGCGAACCGTGGTGCTGGAGGATGAATTTGCGAGCCGTAGCGACCGTTGCACTCAGCATATCGATCATTTCAGGCGGCTGCTCGCTTGCGCCGCGCTACACGCCGCCGACTGTCGCTTCTCCCGCAAGCTTCGCGGCTGTGAACGAATGGCAATTGGCGGAGCCCGCGGATGCATTGCCGCGGGGCCCATGGTGGGAACGATATCGCGATCCGACACTCGATAAACTGGAAGGGCGCCTGGAAAACGCCAGTCCTGACCTTGCGGGTGCCGTAGCGCGTTATGCGGAAGCGCGGGCACTTGCAGTCGAGGCAAATGCGGGGCTGTTTCCGTCCCTCGCCAGCAGCGCACTCGCCACGCGGAACCGGCAATCCGATCATCGCCCACTGCGCTCTTCCTCGCAACCATCTGAATATTTGGATTATGCGATCGGCGCCAGCGCGTCCTATGAAATCGACTTATGGGGTCGCGTGCACAACATCGCGACAATTGGAAAAGTAAATGCGCAGGCATCGGCGGCGGATCTCGAGGCCGTGCGCCTGAGCCTTGAAGCGGAATTGGCCAATGACTATCTGACCCTTCGCGGGCTGGATGTAGAAATCGATTTGCTGAAAAACACGGTCCAGGCTTACCAAAGGGCCTTGGATCTGGCGCGTTCGCGCTATGAGGGAGGTATCGCATCGGGCCTGGACGTCGCTCGGGCGGAGACGCAGCTTGACTCAGCAGCGGCACAACTCACCGATACGGCCGCCCGACGCGCGCTTTTCGAGCACGCAATCGCGCGACTTGTCGGCGAAGCCGCGCCCGGCTTCACTGTGTCAACGGAGCCTGCGCTTCCTGCTGTACCCGAGGTTCCCCTCGGGCTGCCATCCACGCTGGTTGAGCGTCGGCCAGACGTCGCGGCTGCGGAACGGCGAACAGCTGCCGCGAATGCGGGTATTGGCGTGGCTCGCGCAGCTTATTTTCCGCGCCTAACGATCGGGGCATCTAGCAGCTTCGAGAGTACAGCGATTGCAGGATTGCTTGGCGCGCCAAACAACTTGTGGGCATTCGGTCCTGCGATGGCCCTTACCCTATTCGATGCGGGGGCACGGCATGCGGAGGTCTATCGCGCGAAGAACGTGCTTGTCGAAACGACGGAGCGTTATCGGGCGACGGTACTTTCAGCGTTTCAGGAGGTTGCCGACAATCTCGCGCTGCTGGAGCTCCTGAAGGAGGAATCCGTGCAACAACGGCGGGCAACTACTGCCGCACAGCGCGCTGTCGCGCTTGCGACCAATCGGTATACCGAGGGGGCCGTGAATTACCTTGAAGTTGTCGTCGCGCAAACCGCCGCGCTCCAGGCTGACCGCGCTCTTCTGAGCTTGCAGGTACGCCAACTTACCGCAAGCGTTGGGCTCATTCGAGGACTCGGAGGCGGATGGAGCATCGCGGATTTGCCATCTGCGATCGCGGCTGTAACTCTCGTTCCCACGCGCGCAGCTGTTAGCCCAACCAGCCCGTAGGAAGGAACCGCGATTAGGCGGCAGCGGCATTTGCCCCCATTGTCCGCCGAAGCCAAAGCGGCCCGGCGCCCAGCGAGTTAGCAGAAAATTGCTGGAACCGACCTGCGGGCGCGGGTAAAGGATGAGCTAAAACCCTAGAAGACGACGGTTGCATCGCGCACCTTGTGACTTCTGAACCGATTAAAGCGGACGCTCACGGAACATGACGATGCACGCAGGCATAGCAAGTGGCCTGCGCTCCCCTGATTGCCACATGCTAAAATGAGATGGAAGAGTGGGGTTGAGTTGCTGTGCCTCAGGGAAGACATGATCGTCGAAGCGAATCGATTTTGCGCGCACTGCCAAATTGCGGAGTTATACTTCACAATCGCCGCATGATGATCAGTTAGGCACCACTGCGACCATCGATGCCTATTCCAGCACTCTTCCAAACGCCTCCGATCACTAACGAGACGGTTCGTGAGTTCTACGACTGGCTGTTCGCCCCTTGGGTCAAGGAACTGGGCCTTCGTGACTTCTCCGTTTCGCTCGGGCAAGCGATCGCCATACTGCCCCAGAACGAGCGGCTGCAGTTTGTCAGTGGCGCCACATGCGGCCAAGTCATCATGTCCGCAGTGGATACCGTGACTTCACTAGCCATGGCAACTGGCGATCGCCTGCCCAAGGGAACCGTCTATCAGCACACGCACTTCTTGCGGCCGGCGCTCTCACATGACATGCGCATCGAGTCCAACGTCTTGCGGTTCGGCAAAGTGTCTGCGTTTGCAGAAACGAAGGTGAACTTCGTCGCCTCGGGCGAGCTCGTTGCGCATGCCACCCTCGAGTTCGCTTTCTAGACGGCAAGTGTCGCCTAACCCTTGCAGCGAGTGGACCTTCTCCAGCAAGCTGCGCTGCTCTCGGCGACCGTCCCGTCAATGATGCGCGATACGCTTCGATTGCTATAGGTGATTTCGTGAATGACTTACGTATCGGCTTCTTAGGCTTAGGCAACGTCGGCGGCAAGCTGGCTGGTAGCCTCTTGCGTCACCGCGTCGATCTGACAGTGCGGGATCTTAATAGTGATCTGGTAGCCGATTTCGTTGCCCGGGGCGCGCACGGCGCCAATTCCCCTAGAGCGATGGCCGAGCGCGTCGATATTTTGATCACCTGCCTGCCATCACCCGCCGCCACCCGCGCGGTTCTTGAGGGTCCAGATGGGGTGATCGCCGGCCTCACGCCCGGCAAGGTGTGGCTGGAAATGAGTACCACCGATCAAGCGGAAGTCATTCGTTTGGGCGCGCTGATCGCTGCCAAGGGAGGGCAAGCCATGGACTGCCCGGTCTCGGGCGGCTGCCATCGCGCGGCGACGGGAAATATCGCGATCTTCGCCGGTGGGACTCGCGAGACCTTCGAAAAAGTGCTGCCCGTTCTGATGATCCTAGGCCGGCAGATCCTCCACACCGGAGCCTTGGGTTCGGCCTCCAAGCTCAAAGTCGTCACTAACTATTTGTGCACGGTGCATTTGGCCGCACTGGCTGAAGCGCTCACCGTGTGCAAGGTCGCGGGTATGGACATGAATACCGCGTACGAGGCCATCCGCATTTCATCGGGCAACTCGTTTGTTCACGAGACCGAATCACAGGTGATTCTCAATGGCAGCCGTGACATTGGTTTTACAATGGATCTGGTCATTAAGGATGTCGGCTTGTTCGATCAGCTCGCACAGGAACTGAACGTGCCTTTGGAAATCTCGCCGCTGGTGCTCAATATTTTCAAGGACGGTCAACGCCGATATGGCCCGCGCGAACACTCGCCCAATATCATCAGGCGGCTGGAAGAGCCTTGCCAGGTCCGCGTACTCGGTACCGGTTTCCCGGCGGAAATGGTGGACGACGAGCCGGAAGCGGACGGGTACGAGGTCATTCCGAATGGCCGTAGCCAATGATGGCTTTGACTTCCAGAAAATCGTGGATACCCCATTCGGCGTACTCGCGGCCATTGCCCGACTGCTTGTAGCCGCCAAAGGGCGCTGCCGTGTCCCATTCCGGATAGTTCAGGTGCACTTGTCCGGCACGCAGTTGACGAGCAATGGCGCGGGCGTGAGAGAGATCACCAGATTGAACATAGGCCGCCAGACCGTACACCGTGTCGTTGGCTATCGCGACCGCCTCGGCTTCAGAATCGTAGGGAATAATGGCCAGCACCGGGCCGAAGATTTCCTCTCGGGCAATCGTGGCCTTAGGATCCACAGGTCCAAATACCGTAGGAAGAACATAATAGCCGCGAGCGAGGTTCGCAGGCCGGCCGGAGCCGCCCGCGACCAACGGTGCGCCCTCAGCAATTCCCTTGGCGATCAATAATTGAATCCTTTCAAATTGCAGCGCACTGACCACCGGTCCGAGCGTGGTACTGGCGGAGCGCGGATCACCGACCACATGACTGTTGGCCGCCACACGCGCGTACTCCAGCGCTTCGCTTAGCCGCGCACGCGGCACCAGCATGCGGGACGGTGCGTCGCAGGACTGGCCGCTATTGCTGAAACAAGCAGCGACCCCTTGCGCGACCGCGCGGCCCAAGTCCGCGTCAGCCAAAATGATATTGGCAGACTTGCCGCCCAATTCCTGGGTGACGCGCTTAACGGTGTCGGCGGCAGATTTCGCCACCATGATGCCAGCGCGAGTCGAGCCGGTGAAGGACATCATGTCCACGTCTGGGTGGTTCGCCAAGGCCTGACCCACCGTTGGACCATCGCCGTTAACGAGATTAAAAACGCCAGGCGGCACGCCAGCGGCATGCATCACCTCGGCAAAGATCACGGCATTCAAGGGAGCAATTTCGCTGGGCTTCAATACCATCGTGCAGCCCGCGGCGATGGCAGGCGCAACCTTGGTGACAATTTGATTGAGCGGCCAATTCCACGGTGTAATCAACCCTGCAACACCGATGGCCTCGCGTATCACGCGCGTGCCGCCCCGATGATGCTCGAATTCAAAAGCGTCCAGCGCGTCAATGGCAGAGGAAAGATGCGCTTTACCGGCCCAGACCTGCGCGTCTTGGGCAAACTGCAGCGGAGCCCCCATCTCGTCGCACACCACCTCCGCAAGATCCGCAGCCCGATCGTTGTAGCAGGCCAAAATATGCTGCAACAGTCTCAGCCGTTCGGTTTTACTAGTGGCCGAAAAGGCGGGAAACGCCGCCCGCGCCGTCGCAATGGCTCGGGCGGTGTCTGCCACACTGCCCAAAGCAATGGTGGCCACAGGGGCCTCGGTAGCGGGATTGATCACATCCAGCTTGGCCGGATTCAGCGGCTCAACCCAGCCGCCATTGATGTAGAACTGGCTGTAGTGCACCGTGGTGCTGTTATGGCCCATAGCGATATTCCTTACAGTGAGTACACACTCGCTAAGTGTGTACAATTATTGGGATAGGACCTCAAAGATGCTTGCACTGAAGATTACTTCTAATAATGAATTGACGCTCGATTCTGGCGATGGTTCGAGCTTTCCGATTCATCCGCTTTGGCTGCGCGAGCGCTGCCAGGATGCCGCCAGCCTAGATCGCAAGACCGGCCAGCGATTGGCCGACCCTTCGGATTTGCCGCTGGAATTGCGGATTACGTCCATTTCCGCGCTGCCAGGCGACCGCTATCTCGCGGGATTTAGCGACGGTCACGAGGCCGAGTTCTGCGCTGCGGAGATCCTGCGCGAGTGCGCACTGCCGATTGGCGACCATGATTGTCCCACGCCGCTACTCTGGGACGCCTCGCTGCGCGATTTTCCGCGCGCGGCTTGGCCGGCGACCCTAGAGCCTTCGCCACCGCAGAGGGCCTGGCTTGAAGCCTTTCTGAAGTGGGGTTTCATCATCTTCTCAGGTGTGCCGACCAGCGAGGGGTCGGTGCTTAAAGTAGCCAGAATTTTTGGCTATACCCGTGAGACCAATTTTGGTGCGCTATTCGACGTGCGCTCGGTCCCTGAGGCCACCGACCTCGCCTATACGCCAGTGCCGTTGGACGCGCATACCGACAATCCCTATCGCGATCCAGTGCCCGGTATTCAACTGCTCCATTGCCTCGCCAACGAAACCACAGGTGGACTGTCGACCTTGGTGGACGGATTCGCGGTGGCGACGGCACTGCGAAAGCAGGATGCGGAGGCTTATCGAATTTTGACCCAGACGCCGGTGCGATTTCGTTACCGTGATACCGACACCGACCTCACGGCCAGCGCCGTGCCCATCGAGCTGGACGTCACCGGTGCACTGCGCGCCATCCATTTCAGTCCGCGTCTCGATTATGTGCCAATTATGCCGCCCGAGCGGCTCAGCGCCTACTATCGGGCGCGGCGCGCTTTTGATCATCGACTGCGAGCAGCCGCACATGAGATCCGATTTTTACTCGACCCGGGCGAGTTGTTGATGATGGACAACCGCCGCTTGTTGCATGGCCGAACCGGCTTCAACCCGGCAGAAGGGCTGCGCCACTTACAAGGCTGCTATATCGATTCGGACGGACCCAGGAGCTGGTATCGCGTCCTGCGTGGGAGGAACGCATGAACCGCATCGTCAGCTTTACGCAAATGAAGCACGGAACGCGCGAGGACTATGGGCTATTGGATGAATCCGAGCGAAACTTCGCTCGTAGCCTGCCCGAGCAGATACTTGGGGCTCTGCGAGCGTTAGATCATTCGCTTGAGGGCTACCCAGTCAGCCGACTTGGACACATCTTGCAGACCGCCACGCGGGCTCGTAACGATGGTGCCGACGACGAATTAGTGGCCGGCGCGTTGATACACGACATCGGCGACATGCTGGCTCCTTACAATCACGCGGAAGTGGCGGCCGGCATCATTCGTCCGTATGTGCGCGCCGAGGTGACTTGGATTGTGGAGCAACACGGGTTGTTCCAGACCTACTACTACGTTCATTTCAATGGCGGCGACCGCTACGCCCGTGAGCGCTTCCGTGATCATCCCTACTATGAGGCCTGCATCAATTTTTGTGAGCGATATGACCAAGCATCGTTCGATCCGGCCTTTCCCACGTTACCGCTCGAGGCCTTTGAACCCTTGATACGGCAGATTTTCAGTCGCAAACCTCATGACCCTCGATATACGGAAAACACATAAACAGGGGTCTGGGGCGCAATGGAACAGACCCGGGTCAGCCGCCGGCATTGACCTGCTCGGGCCTCAGCCCTCGCCAGTCCGCATCAGGTGGCGTTGCATACTGTCGGTGACGGCACAGCAGAGATGGTGCTGCATGTCATGGAGAAGCTCGCATCTGCGTCACGATGGAGGGAGGTGCGTGTACGTATGGAGCACGGTGATGGCGTCTATGGTGATCGTATCGCGCGCACCGCGAATCTCGGCATCGTCATCGTTCAGAATCCCCTGCACCTCGGCAAGTTCGTGGTCGAAGGTGGCCAGACATATCAGGTCGTGCGTTGGGGCGCCCGCTCCGCGCAGTTCCAACAACTGAAGAGCCTGCTCGCCGCTGGGGTTCGTCTCGGGTTCGGATCCGATTCATCGAACGCTGGTCCAGATGCGAACCCGTTCCTGAATATCATGATTGCCTCTTCCGACCCGCTTCGCCCCGGTGAAGCGATCACACGCAAGGAAGCGCTCATCGCCTATACCGCAGGCAGCGCGTACGCGGAGCGCCAAGAGGAGATCAAGGGAAAGATCAAGCCGGGTCTGATGGCGGACTGGGCGGTGCTGTCTCAGGACATTCTGACTGTCCCTCTCGATGCACTGCCCGCAACTACGAGTCTGCTAACAGTCGTAGGCGGTGCGGTGGTGTACGCTGACGCGCCGTGGCGGAATCTACTCGCTCGGTAGTTGCAACAGCTGATTAGGTTTCTCCGAAGCGGACGGTGGTTAGGGACCGCAGTGGGTCGATTAGAGACAGACGATAGCGCATGGGCCGCGACCGGCAGCGACCAGCAGCGACCGGCCAAAAGCGGTCTTTTCGGGTGCCGAAATAGCTGCTCCGGAGCGGCCGTTCGATCGCGGCCCACTGTGCAACTGACCACGATGTCAGAACCTTGCAGTTTTTGGTTCGCTCAGTGCCGCCTGGTGGAATGCTGCACGTAGACTGTCGCAGGACACGATAGAGCTTAGACTGCGACGGAAGTGTTCAATTGTAAGAGAACAGGCGCATGCCCATGCCCAACCCCAAAGAGACATAAAAACATGGCCCCACTTGATCGCGTGCTTTTTGCAGCCCTTTTATTTGGGACATCGCTCGCGTGTAACGCCGAGTCGCCGATGGGAAAGTCGCGTGGCGATCTGAGCGCCGCGATCGAAGCTTCTTACCAAACGGGTAGTCCCCACGTTCCAGTTCGGCCGGCAATCATCGATGTGCATATCCACGCCTTGCCCACGCCGCGCGAAGAACCGCTATGTCCCTTATCGGGGCTCTCGCAAACAAAACAACCCGACGGCACGGATGTTTGCGCACAGCCGTTCGCGCCGCCCTCATCAATGCAAGAATTGCGTCGACTAACTTTGAAGGCGCTGAACCGATACAACATTTTGGCAGTGACCTTCGGGACCGATCTGAGTGTCGTTGAAATCTGGCGACACGAGCAGCCCGACAGGATTTTGCCAGGAATTCAGACGACGGGAGAGAACTTAGATATTCCGACGCTTCGACAGATGCTGAAATCTGGGAAATTGACAGTTATCGGCGAAGTTATGTCTCAGTACGCGGGCTTAGCCCCGGATGATCCAAAACTGGAACCGTTGTTTGCGCTTGCGGAAGAAGTCGATCGTCCGGTCGGTATTCATATTGCAGGGATTGGCGGTCCGACACCGGGTTACCGCGTGTCGCTGGGAGATCCGTTACTTTTGGAACCCGTTCTCGTTAAACATCCGAAATTGCGGGTGTATGTCATGCATGCTGGCTTCCCGTTTTTGGACCGTATGGTGGCGCTGTTGAGGCATTACCCGCAGGTTTACGTTGACATTAGTTTGATAGATTGGCAGATGCCGCGATCCGTGTTTCACCAGTACCTCAAAGGTCTTGTGGACTACGGCTTCGCAAAGCGCATCATGTTCGGTACCGATCAAGTGTCCTGGCCCCAAGCTATCGACGTCGCTGTTGAAGGTATCCGCTCCGCTGCCTTCTTGAGCGAAGAACAGAAGCGCGACATCTTTTACAACAATGCGGCGCGTTTTCTTAAAATCAAATAGTCGAGCAGGCGGAGGAGTAGGCGCCGTCGATTCGCTGCGCGCACCCCCTTGGGAAATCGATTGATGGGCCGCTCGCGTTTGCCAGACGGCACGTAAAATTGGCTGCCCAACAGCTGCCGCTCACTAAAAGCTGGTCTGGGTCGAGACCAGAAATTCCGCTCTGCAACTTCGCTATGGAGCGCGATCGGGCAGCAGTCGGCCGAGGGCGTGTAAAAAGCGCGGTCGCGGTGGATTCTGGGGATGCCGGGAGCCGGCCCGTGGGTGCCGATGCCGATCGGCGCAATGTATCCCAGAGAACATCATTTCTTTGAGACAAGAAGGGTTCAAGCCCGCAATACGCGCAGGGACTGTCAGAAATTCTGTGTGTCGAGCCGGGTTGATTAACGATTGACCTCGAATCGACCGCCGAACACGACTGCGAATTGCGCTTTGGCAGCGGCCCATTCGCGTGGGGGCATCTTCCACCTTT
>JALYIT010000018.1 GCA_030775645.1 Pseudomonadota bacterium
TGACTCTGGTCAACAATCTTGACGCGTGCTATGACTCGAGCAACTACCCCAACAATCCTGCTTGCAGCACCTTTACGCGTAATGCGGCCGGGCAGGTCACTAATTTCCACGCGGGCTTCGTGAACGCGGGCTTGTTGGAATTCACGGGCATCCAAGCAGCACTGGATTACACCTTCGACCTACCCTGGGCATTGGGGACCCTTCAGACCACTGCCCACTACCTCGATACGCAGAGACTGAGGTCGCAGATCGCCACGGCCAGCCCGAACCAGTTAGCCGGTTCATTGGGTGGCCCCAACCCAGGTCCCAGCAAGAGTAAGGGAAGCATCGATCTTCTGTACGTGAATCGAGGATTTTCTTGGGATTGGCAAGGAATATTCATTGGTCCAGCGAATTTCAACAATCAAAATAAGACCGGTGATCAAAACATCATGGGCGTCGGTGCTTGGTGGCTCATCAATTCCACGGTCGGCATGAAGTTCACGCCATCGTTGCAGGCTCGCTTGATCGTCGACAACGTGTTCAACAAGCAACCGCCTTTCCCCGCCATTGCCGGCACCGGTGGTAACTTCGCGAATGCGACATCGACGTACTTTTCCGGCATCATTGGACGCGCGCTGCAGATATCGGTGGATTATAAGTTCTATTAAGAAGGAAGCTCGTTCCGACGAGCCGGGTATCAACGACAATTTGGAAAGGCGCCTTCGGGCGCCTTCTTTGGGTGCGCCGGACAGGGCGCACTCTTGGAGCTGAGAGTCCCCTACATACCTGGAGCCAAGCGCTGGCGCTCAACCACTAGCAGTCTGATTTGCTTGTGCAGTCGCAACCCGACTAGAATCGCTTACACGCGGGCGTCGTATAATGGTAATACCCAAGCTTCCCAAGCTTGAGCCGTGGGTTCGATTCCCATCGCCCGCTCCATCCTATGTCCACCTGAAGGCAACGTCGGACCCGGATTTCTCCAAGACTGCCGCTCGACCTATTCCTTCACTCCGGCAACTTCATCTTCCTGAGTAGCGCCTTGAAGTGCGAATCGCCGTGCAGGCTCTCGAGCAGCGAGTCGACTTTGATCTCGGACAGACCGCCATCGCGTTGCTGATAGGCGCGCTCAAGCCACTCGAACGCCTTGTCCTTTTCGCCGCGCCACGCCAGCGCCTCGGCGACTTGATAAGCGAAATCCCGCGCATGCTTTGCAATCAGCTCGTCGATGGCCTGCTGGAACTCCTTCGCGTGACCGAGGCTGTGCTCCGCCATGGCGACGTCGGTCAGCCTAAAAGCCTCGATGCCGATCTTGCGCGCCGTCGCGAGTGCCGCCGCAGCGTTGCCTTCGAGCAGCTGCAGGATGGCCAGATGATGTCCGCCGAAGCTCGATTCCGGATTGATCTCTAGCCCGCGACGCAACGCCTCGTGTGAGGCGGCGTAATCTTTGTGGAACGTCAGGTATTGACCAAGATTCGACCAAGCGATAGCCGACAAAGGATCGATCTCGGTCGCCCTTCTCCCTACCGCAATGGCTTCTTGCAACCGGCCGAGCCCTTGCAACAAAGTAGCGTAGTTTGCCTGAACCTTGTCGGATGCGGGATCGAGCGCCAGCGCCTTCTCCAAGTCCGCTTCCGCACCGCTCCAGTCCCAACTGACGTTCATCCGCAGAACGCCGCGCGACCCATAGCCGTCGGCCTGCTGCGGCGCGACGGTGACGGCCGTCTCAGCGTCGATCATGGCTTGGCGTTGGCCTGCTGCATCGCCGGTCGAATCTGCGAGGGCGTATTCCGAGAGAGCAAGACTGGCATAGGCCGCGGCGTAGTGGCGATCGAGTGCGATCGCTTGGTGGAAGGCATCGATAGCCCGCCGCCAGCCGTCGACGTTTCCTCGACTGTGAAACCGTTTGCCGAGCAGATACTGGTTGTAGGCCTCGGTGTTTGAGCTGCGGTAGGCGGCGACGGCCTGCGCCGGCGCGAGCTTGGCCTTCAGCACCTCGACCACTGCGGCGGCGATCTCGTCCTGGACTTTGAAGATGTCCTTGATGTCCCGGTCGTAGGTCCTCGACCAAAGGTGATAGCCGTTGTCGGCGCGGATCAGCTGCACGGTGACCCGGAGCGTGTTGCCAGCTTTGCGCACGCTCCCTTCGAGAACGTGGGCGACGCGCAGTTTCTGGGCAATGCTCTGGACATCGTCCGCCTTACCCTTGAAGGCGAACGACGAGGTGCGGGCCGGCACCCGCAGGTCCTGGACCTGCGCCAGGAGATCGATCAGTTCCTCGGCTAGACCGTCGGAGAAGTATTCTTGATCTTTCTTCTCGCTCATGTCGGCGAACGGCAGCACCGCGATCGACTTCTCCGGAACCGCGCTCGGCGTGGGCACGACGGACGGAGCTGTGGCCGAAGTGCGCGCGGCATCGGTGCCGCGCTTCGACCGCACCAGCTTATCCAGCGCGAAGTAGCCGGCGCCGCTGATACCGATCGCTGCGATCAGCAGCAGCGCGAACGTCCTTCGCCACGATGCGCCTGGATGAGAGGTTCGTTCTTGGTGTTCAGCAACGGTGCCTGACGCCGCCCCGGCGCGGGGGAGAACTTCCCCAGTTGCAGGGGCGTCGGCGAGTGATAGCAGGCGGGAAATGATACGTTCGACGAACGCGGGCGGGGTGTCCCCATCGGGTAGACGCGTCCATTGCACACGTTCGAACGAATCGGGAACGCCCGCACTCGAACCGGAGGTGGTGTCCAGACACACGGGGATAATGAACGCCCTGTTGCGTGCGATCATGTGCGTGCGCTGATCCGCGAGATCCCACTCCAACCGGAAGTAGCCTTCTGGGCGCAATGCTGTACGGGCCGAGATGATCGGGATGAATAGCGCGCAGTCCCTGATCTGCTGGCGGATTTTCTGATCCCAGACATCCCCGCCGCGTAACTCGCTCTGATCAAACCACACTTCGACGCCAGCTGCCCTCAGTGCCTCGCAAATGCGGTGAGCCGCCACTGCATCCTGCGATGCGTAGCTTAGGAATACGGCTCTTGACGGATCCGTCATCGACCTGTTGCTCCCGGGGCCGGACTTCGAAAAAGGAATATCACCGGCCCAATAGGAATGGCAGCTTATCCGAATTTGACTGGCCGCAGTCCGGCAGCTGCCAACGCCCGGAATGCGCACCAAAAGAGCATCGGCTGTTCACGCCCACTTGCGGTTAGTCAATCTCGCGGAGCAAGCTATCGCAGAAGGTCGTTTAATTCGGGCTGTCGGGTTAGGCCGTTCACGGGAGGCTAACGCGAGAGGAGGTCGGATGGCTTTTCGTCAGTTCTATAGTCGTGGTGCGATTGTTGCTGTCCTTGGAATTTTCATCGTTGCAGCGATCCCGGCCGTTCGATCGGCGGAGAAGCGGGTCTCTCCTGGGCTTGCGACGCGGCTTGTGGGCACATGGAGGCTCGTCGAGGATATCGACACGGATGCTTCCGGAAAGATCACTTATCCTCTTGGAGAACATCCGGTTGGATACTTCGTCTACGATCCCACCGGTCATTTGAGTGTGCAGATCATGCGGATTCCAGCGACAGCACCGTTCGCATCAGGCAAAGACGACGCGGGCACGAACGAGGAAGTTCGCTCCGCGTACGAAGGCTATTTGGCGTATTTCGGGACATACCGCGTCGATGAGAAGAACAGTGTCGTTATTCACGTAGTAGAGGGTAGCCTGAGACCCAGCTACACCGGTACGGAACAACCCAGGCCATTCAAACTCGATGGCGACACGCTCGTCATCGAAAGTCACAATCTCCATGGGCATTTTTATCGTGAATTGCACCGAGTGAAATAGGAACTAACTCGGCCGCCCGCCGCTCTATTTCAGCTAGCGGTCGACATCGAGGTGGACACTCGATCTGCGAGCACGTTGGGAACGATGTCCATCCTAAGGGCCCGGCGCAATTTCGTTGTGTCGGTGCCCCGATCGTTCGTCGCTCGTTCGAACCTGGAGTATGTACAGTTGCCGTAAAGCGGTGATAACGTCGATTGCGTGCGAACCCCATATTTAGTTTTCATGCTCGGGCTGCTCGCTTTTGCCAACCGCCTGTACGCTACTGACATCCTCCTCAAGAACGTTACTGTCTATGATGGTTCGGGCAGGCCACCATTCATCGCTGATGTGCGCGTCCACGGGAGCCGCATTGCGGCCGTAGCGAGGCATTTGAAGCGGGTACCCGGCGAGTCAGTACGCGACGAGGGCGGGCTTGCGGTCGCGCCCGGCTTTATCGACATGCACACCCACGCGGATCGGGGACTTCTCGAAGACCTCAGCGCAGCGACCGTGTCGCGCCAGGGGGTGACCACGATCTTTGTCGGCCAAGACGGCGAGTCACACTATCCGCTGCGTGATTACTATGCAAAGTTGGAGGCAACGCCTCCAGCGATCAACGTGGCCAGCATGATCGGGCATGCCACCGTGCGTGAACAGGTGATGGGCAAGGATTTGTACCGGCCCTCCACGCCGCAGGAACTTGCGACTATGAAGACGCTGCTCGCACAGGAGCTACGGTCAGGCGCCTTCGGTCTATCCACCGGGCTTGAATACGAGAAGGGCCACTTCGCCACCACCGAAGAAGTGGTCGAACTGTCGAAAGTGGCAGCGGCGGCGGGCGGCTTCTATATCAGCCATGTCCGCGATGAGGCGAGCCAGGTATTCGATGCTTGGGACGAAGTCCTGCGCATCGGCCGAGAAGCGAGAGTCCGCGTCGAGATCACACACATCAAGCTGGGCTCTACGCCGACGTGGCATCTCGCGTCCACGCGCATGCCGGGGTACTTTGCGGCAGCCCGGCGCGACCACGTCAATCTGATGGCGGATGTGTACCCGTACACTTACTGGCATTCAACGATTCGCGTAATCATGCCCGACCGTGACTACTTCAACCCTGCCAAGGTAAGCCAAGCCATTGCCGACAATGGCGGTGCCGCGGCGATCCGAGTAACTCACTACTTGCCTGATTCGTCACTGGCGGGTAAGACTCTCGAGGAGATAGCCGCTGGGTGGCACGTGACGCCGGTCGATGCCTATATGCGCATCGTAAAGGCCACGAGCGCAGAGGTCGATACGGGGGAACAGATGGAAGACATCATCGCCACCTCGATGAGCGAGGACGATGTGCGATGGTTCATCGCGCAGCCACGCGTCATGTTCTGCAGCGACGGCGAACTGCACGGGCCACATCCTCGCGGCGCTGGTTCCTTTCCGCGGATCCTCGGACGCTACGTGAGGGACCAGAAAGCACTATCGTTGCAACTCGCAGTTCACAAAATGACCGGTCTTGCGGCACAACAGCTTGGGCTCAAGGACCGCGGGCACATCGGTGCAGGATATGTCGCGGACTTGGTGCTCTTCGACCCCGCCGTCGTAATCGATCAGTCGACCATCGAACACCCAGAGGCCCCGCCTCTTGGGATTCCCGGCGTCATGGTTTCCGGCGAGTGGGTGATCGAAGACGGAAAGGTGACCGGCAATCGTCCGGGTCGGGTATTGAGGAGCGCGGCCTGGCGTCTCTGAGGGGCCATATTGGACAATGACGCCGCAGTTCCGGCCAACTCAACACGCGCAGTCGTTGCATTCGCGAATGCCAAATTCGGTGTCTAGCGCGAGAACACGACGCCATGAGGTTTGCCTGTGCCCCTCCAGCCGTGCGGCCATTCGCGGTCGGCGAAATCGAAACCTGGCTTCCCATTGGCGTCGTGAAAGGCCGTATCCAGCGTGACTGAACCCGTGCTCTCGTCGAGCTTCACGATGTAGAGACGACCGGCCGAGCCCGTAACTACCAACCGATGCGTCTTGACGTCCCAGCTTGTCCAGTGGGGGCTGAACTCATCGCTCAGCGTGAGCCTCGATATCTCAACCGGCTCTGATGGCTTTGCTATATCCATAACGATGAGTCCGTGAATTGCCGGGACGCTTTGAACAAAAAAATGTCCTACGATCGTGGGAACGCCGCACCAGTTGCCGGGAAACGTATGTACGAGCTTCGATGCGGGTATCTTTCCCGTCACACCCGTGATCCGCTCCATGCCACAACCCAGTGTCTGCACAAAAACAGATCCGTCCGGCCCTCGCCGCGGCTCTTCTGGACCTACGTGGCCATATTGATTTTTGCCGACGTCAAAATAGGCCGTATGGAGCAATTTGAGCTCGGAAAGACGCCATATCTGATACGTGACTCCGCTGAACAAATCATCGTCGTGCATGGAGGAGTTGGTCGATACGACACGGTCTTCATCGGGAAGGACGACAAGACCGTAGGGCATCAATAAGGCGTCGGCGAATGCAGGATCCGCGTTGCTCGCGGAGCGGATCACCTTTCCGCTGTCGTCGATCTCAACCAAGCCGCCGGTCACGCCCAACTGACCCTGCGTCCTGCCAGGATGCGAATGCTGAAATGTCGCAAGTACATGTCCATTGGGTAGCCGGACAAATGAGTGCGGATGCATGTAGCCGTTCATGTCCGTAAAGGACGTCACGATTTTAGGACGCAGTGGCTCGTTGACATCGAAGATGAACGTACGGCCTACGTCGTGGTCGTTGGCAAACAGCATTCCCGAGGCCGGCATCACATATTCGGTGTGATGAATGCGGACCGTCTGTTGATCGGTGACCGTGGTTGTCATGAGTTCGCCGTACGTAGCCGATGCCGGGTCGGCATCGATAACTGCGAGGAAGTCGTTGCCCTTGAGATCCGCATCGCCTGTCCACGCGAACAAATAGTGCCCTGACAACAGCGGCCTATCTGCTGCGAGCGCGGAAAGGCTGAATGCATAAGCGCAGAGGGCCAATCCAAAAACTGTCCGCAACATGAAGCCACCCTTTGTTACTGCGTCGACGAAAAAGATTAGTATATTGAAAACTGAGTTGGCATGAGCACAGCAGACGCAAGCAAAGAGCCCGAGCCAAAACGGATTCCTGACGCCACTCTCGTTAAATTCACTTGGAAAATACCCGATACGCCTATGCGATAAACTGAGGATACTATAGAGATTGCTAGCATGTACTCGACCTCGTTTTTTGTTCGATGCCTATTTCAGCCGCGAAAAGACGAGTGTCCGCGTGACGGGTGTGCCATCACCCAGAGTGGTCGTGAACTTGATTGTGAGGATGTCCCCCGCGATTGTGAAGTGACGGATGATGCTCTTGCCTATATCGCTCGGGAACAGGGCGCTCTCGAGGTGGTGCGTCACAATGCCTTGCTTCTCGTCGACGGTGTAGGTTCCAAAATACGCGTCGTAACCGAGTATCGTCTGAGAGGTATCGTTAGTTCCCTTCACCTCCATCGCCTTACGGCATTCATCCCCAAGCATGTCGACTGTGCGTCCAGCTCTGGATAACTGGGCAGCGACGTGTCCGTAAGCGTCGTAGATGAGGACCCCGTTTGGCAGTACCGAGAGGCCAGGATCGACCAGCGTCTTTCCGTCAGCTGTCGTCGTCACTCGGGACTTTAGGCTCCACCCGCCAACCAACTGAGCTGAAACTCCGTGTGCGGCGATGGAAGGCGAACTGTCCGCGGCCTGGGATGATTGCACGGCCACCGTGCACCCTACGGCAAGGCTGAGCCAAACGGCGAGGATCTGTTGTCTCGTCACGTCGTGACCTCCGGATGATGTGGAAGGCTGATTTTGGCACGGCCTGCGGGTAGACGCACGAACACGCCCCGTATATCTGCTCTCACGTTTGAAAGCGCTGCGTGACGTATTGTCATTCTTGCCAGCTTCGCCGGCACTTTTTTCCAGCGAGAATTCACAGGCTAACTCAGCTCGTATGCGGCTAAGGCGCATTACGTGGCATGTGCGGTCCACAAGGAAATGAAGTATTTAATTTCGCCCGCGTCATCGTTCGGCCTTGCCATAAGCACAATTCAAGCGGCACGGCGGTCTCGCCGACGGGATGCACAACACGTCCGGACGGGGGCATTGAAATTCTATTTCTTTTGGTTCGCAGCGGGCGCCGCGGGTGCAGGGGCGTTGTCCGAGTTCCACATATCTCGAACGTAGAGCCACTTCCCGCCAATCTTTCGCGAGACGGAGAGATATTTGCCCTTGTCGAGAACCTGTCCGTTTTTGCCCTTCACGATGAAAGTCCCGGATGACCAGCCCAAATCGCCGGAAAAACCGCCTTGCGCATCGGGACTGAGTACGAACTTGGCGCCTTCTTTGGCCGCGGCCGGAATGTCGACTGCGAAGAAAGTATGAATGGCCGCCTTGCCGTCTGCCGCGGGTGCCCCGGGCGGCAGCAGAACGGCATGATCCGCATATTGTGCAACCACAGTATCAACGTCGCCCAAGTTGTATGCCTTCACGAAGACCGCATCGACTGCCTGGATCGCCGCGACTTCCTTTGACGGCTCCGCCGCAGACGATCGACCCACGGCAAGTGCAAGCGCAAGGGACAAGCCGATCGACAACGCCGTGCTGGAGAGGATCTTCATAGTGGGAATTCCTTATACATTCGTGGCAAAAAGTGTGAGAGTCAAAACAACTTTAATGTCATAGTACAATTGATTTGACATGCAGAAATGGGTCAAATTTAGTGAATGTTCAGCATTGGTCCTCTCTAAGATACGGACGTCGTCTTCGCGGGGGATGGAGACACCGGTTCCTCGACCCCCACACGTCTGCTTTCATTGGCTCCTATGACCGCTTTGCAGGAATTCGTACTTCCGCTTTGGGCACCAGGTGATCATCCGCTCTGGCGGTTCGCGGCCAGAGGCCGGCATAGACGGGCGGATTAGAAATCTCTCGGAAGCGGTCACTCGTGATTGGGACTTGTGCAGGACCACTTGCTGTGGCCCATATCGGCGTAAGCCACTTAGTTCGTGCGAAGCTGTGGGGTTTCGACCGAAAGTCGACCTGGACGTGCGAGTCTGCAACCGCAGTTTTTCTGTGGAGTGTGCAGCCTCAGAGCGTACCATCACCAAATTCGAATAACGACAACGACGTTCATTCATTTAACCGCGGGAGACGAATATGGCGAGATATCTTGATGTGGCGTTCGGCATGCTTCTTGGCGTTATCGGCACCGGAGCGATCGTTGCGGTGGCTGGCGCTCCAATGGTGGACCCTGTCCGGCTATCACCGCAGTACTATAAGGTCCGGCTCGATAATGCTCGGGTGCGCGTGTTGGAGTTCCGCTCCAAGCCGGGCGACAAGGAAGCGATGCACAGCCACCCCGAAGGCGTCCTGTTTGCGCTCGCCGACGCAACATATAGGAACACGTATCCCAACGGACCGGATACCACTCGCAGTGTGGCGCAAGGTGATGTTGAGTGGAGCGACGCAGTGACCCACGCAGGCGAGAATGTCGGGAGTACCGAGGGTCACTACTACAGGGTCGAACTCAAGAACTGTCCGAAATAGCGCCTGAAAGTCGACCGGTTGAGACCTACCGCTGCAGTAAACGCCGGGGCTATATGGATTTCCACGCTCCCAGTTGTTTAAACGACCGCTCTTGGGAAGTCGCTGGCGGGTCAGGGCAGGCACGGAGCGGCCGCAATTTAGCCGTTGCCCGCAATCGCGCCCCCGCTCGACGGTCATGTGCTTAGTCGCCTACGGAACCGGATTTCTCGGAGGTGGCTCGCCGATCTCCTGGGCGTCTAACTGCTCGCGCTCGGCCTTGGCGACTACGACCATAGCGAAGTGGCTTTGCGTGGCATGATCGGATCGATTTTCTCCAATGCAGTCATCAAAATTGATCGTTGCCCGTGGCCAAACAAAGAGAGTGTGTCTCATGGAGTTCGGGATTAAAGCTGCGATTCACGAGCCGCGGGCCAAAGTATTTGCGTTCACTGCGCAGAAGACTATGTATGGAGGTAAGAAGGTCAGCAAAGGCGACACGATCTTCATTTTTGCCAGTGAGAACGAGGGCGGGCACGGCCTCCTAGCGCGCGGGAGGGTCACTTCCGTTGAAGCGATAGCCAAGAAGCGCGGTATTGCTCGACAAACACCACGCGTGAGCATCATCGTTATGCGCACGGCGCTGGCGAAGCGGCCACTGGGGCGAAGCGAACTCAAAACGTTCACTGATTGGAATGACGGCCAGCCTGGGACCGAGCTTAATTTCAAGTTATATCGACAGGCAACAAACAAGATTATCGGCATCTCGGCGGAAGCAGCGCAGTTCATAGGCGAGTTCTTCTAACGTGTGACGATGCCGCCCCCGCTGCCTTTGCCTGTCGCCTTTTTCTCGCGGTCGCCCGGGTGGTAGTCGGCCTCAACGTTTCCGGCGAGTTGACTTTGGGTAAACAGGACCGGCTTGGTCTTCATGGCCACGAATAGGGGCGTCTGGTCCGCGTAATGAGGAGAATGCGAATCCAACGTCGCGGAGCCGAACTGGTTGATGCTGTCCGATGTCACGTCGCCCACCTTGTCCCAGGTGACGAACATGATCAGCGTGTCGCCCGCAGCCGCTTTCAAGGTGCCGTCCAGCTGCGCATCTCCGTAGACGGCGCGATAGGTGTCCGGCCCGCCGTCGATGGGCAGGTCGAGATTGCCCCGGCGGATGCGATTGACCTGACCCCACTCCGGATCGATGCGGCCGAAGTGGGTCTTCAGAGTCTTGATAGCGTGGCGCAGTGCATCGATCGCAGACACGTCGGGATGGCTGTCCGAGTGCGCAGCTTCCGCGCGCATCAGCACCGCCATCGCGGCCGCGCGGCTGCCGATATTGGTGCGCCGGTCCCAGTCCTTGAGCAGCGCCTGGGCGGCTCGAAGATCAGTGTCGGAACCCGGATCGATCTGGATTACTTTTGCGATTTCCCGGGCCATGTCGGACCGGTCGCTGTAGGCGATATCAAATTTGTAGTTGCGGAATGCTTCGGCGGTGATGGCTGCATCGGCGCCGAAGGTCTCCTCGGCGCGATAGGCCCTATTGGTCATGTCGGTCTGGACGCCCATAGTGGGGCTAAAGTCGGTCGGCTTCAGCGCGTCTTGTGCTCCCGTGGCCTCGAACGGAGTGTTATTGGAGTTGAACACGTAGCCAGACCTGGGATTCCAGATCTGTGGCACGCGGTCAAAAGGCAGGTAGCCGTGCCAGATCAGGTCGGAGCGATCGCCGGGCTGGATCTGCGTCCAATCTCTTCCTTCGGCGCGGGCCGGAAACTCGCCGTTGTAGACATAGCCGATGTTCCCTTTCTCGTCAGCATAGATGTAGTTGATGCTGGGCAGGGCCTGCAGGCGCATGGCCGCCAACCATTCCTCCCGGTTGGCCGCCTTGTTGACGCGATAGTACTGCAGCGACTGGCGCACCTCGTCCATGCCGGCGTAGCGCACGGCAAACATCCCGTGATCGGTGGTGAACACCGGACCTTGGACCGACCACAGAAGCGACCGGTGCACCGTCCAAATGAGCGGCCCCCAGATTTTCACGCGGATAGCCGCATCGCCCTGCTCGAAATTCTTCCACTGGCCGTCCAGTCGGTACTGGTTCGGATTGGCAGGGTTAATCGCCAGCCGATAAACAGTGGACACGTTGGGGGCGTTGACAGTGTTGGCCCAGCCCAGATGCGCGTTGTGGCCGTGAAGCATGAAGGGAGAGCCGGGGAAAAAGCCGCCGGCGACGTGCCAGCCCTCGCCGGAATCGAGCACCGCCTCGTACCACGCCACCGGCCCCACATAGGGCTGGTGCGAATTGACCAGTAGACGGGTAGCGCCGTCCGCCGACTTCGAAGCCGCCACAGCGATGCCGTTTGAGCCGATCGGCAAAGAGCCGGTCATTGCGACCCGGTTCGCCTCCGGCGCGGGTGCCATAATCTTCGCGAACACATGATCGAGTCCATAAAAGAACGGCGTGCGGAACACGAACCCGGCGGCAACGTCTCGGCCGGTCATCGGCAACAGGCCCGCCTCGACTTTCTCAGGGTGAAGGGCGGCATAATAATTGACCCCATCCGCATACGCGTTAAGCACCGCGCGAACATCGGCGGGCAGGGCTGTGTCGTAGTGAGACGCCACCGTCTCGCGCACCTTCAGCAGCCGAATCAGATAGTCCGTAGTAGCTGCCTTGGCGCCTTCGACGCTGGCTAGCTGGCCGCGCGAGATCAGCGCCGCATTTTGAATGGTGGCGAAATCGTCCTCGGAATGGGCGAAGGCCAAACCGAATGCCACGTCCGGATCGCTAGGGCCGCTGATGTGCGGCACGCCATAATGGTCGCGCTGGATGCGGGCATGATAGCGTGCCGCCTGAGCGATCAGGCTCCCACGGGCCGGTGCCGGCGGCTGGCTCATACGATCCTGGGTGATCACTGCGATCAGGCTAACGAGCACCAGTGCCGCCAGCGCAGCCGCGCCTATCTTCAGATATCGCATGAGGCGTTTCTCCCAACTTTGCGCTACTTTCTTCGATTGACTTGATGAGGTCAATCAACTCATCGCGTGTAAGTAGTCGCAAACTCAATGCTGATTTTTGGCGCACCCCAGGGCACGCTGACATAATTGTAAGATTACGAAAGCGGGGAGGCCACCAAGGTACATTCGTCACCATACAAAATTGAACCACGGAGTCATTCGGGAGATCAGTAGAAATGCACTGCGAAAACTAAAGCGGCACTTTGACATCGAATTGCGGCACCAGGCCGCCCAGCGACAGCCGGCTCCGAACTCGACGTCCCGTACAAATCAAATAATGTTCGTGCGCACGTATGACTGAGCTTTGATAATCTCCCCTTCTTTCTCCCCCAACGCCGAATTGCGGAGCCAGCGTGGCTCCGAGAGGACGATAAGCAGCATGGAAACTATTGGCGGCGACTTACGCGAGATGCAGCGAATTCCCCTGGCCGCATCTCACGTACAGGCGCTCCTCGCGGCGGGCAAGATTGCCACTTATCCTGCGGGCACATTTCTCGCAAGGCCCGGCGAGCCGGTGGATCGCTTCGTCTATGTGGAGGATGGCGAGATCGAAGTGGTCAACCCCTACACGGATGAACGTCATCTGCCCTCGACGCTCGGTCCAACACAATTTATGGGCGAAATTTCCTTTCTGAACGGCGGCGCATGGTCGATGCCAATGCGCGCGGTACGGGACACTCGGGTAATAGAAGTACCGCGGGAAGCGATGTTGACGCTAATGTCTCAGATCCCTGAGATGTCCGACATCATCATCACGGTGTTTTCAGCGCGCCGCCGCCGCCAACTTGACGACCGCGATAGCAGCTTACGGCTCATCGGAGAAGATGAGGACCGTAACGTGCGCCGGATCGCAGAATTCGCTAGCCGCAACCGCATCCCCTACACGTCCCTACCGCTGGAAAGCCCAGAGGCGCAAGCCATGGCCCAGAGCTGCTCGATCATCCCGGCAGCGCCCGCAGTGATTTTCGGGCGCGACGTCGTTCTAACGGACCCCACACCGGACAAAGTCGCGCGTTTGCTCGGCCTCAATCTCGATTTTAAGAACGACGACACATTCGACGTGCTAATCGTAGGCGGTGGGCCCGCGGGAGTCGCTGCGGGCGTGTATGCGGGGGCTGAAGGTCTATGCGCGTTGGTGGTAGAAGACGTAGCCATCGGCGGTCAGGCCGGAACATCCAGCCGTATCGAGAATTACATGGGCTTTCCGACCGGCATCTCCGGCGGGGATCTTGTGTGGCGCGGCGAAGTACAGGCAATGAAATTCGGGACCCGTTTCGCTATGCCGCGGCGGGTAGTTCTCCTGCAGAGGCTTGAGGATGAGAGCTTTTGCGCCTCCTTCGACAACGGCGAGCGCGTCCGCGCCAAGGCAGTTGTGGTCGCGACCGGGGTGCAGTACCGCCGGCTGCCGCTCGAGCGGCTTGCCGACTTCGAAGGAGCAGGTGTTTATTATGCCGCGACCGAGATCGAGGCGCGCTACTGCAAGGGAACGGAAGCCGTGATCATCGGCGGCGGCAACTCAGCGGGGCAGGCTGCGATGTTTCTTAGTCGCTCGGCGAGCTGTGTGCGCGTATTGGTTCGCGGAGCGTCGCTGGCTGCGTCAATGTCGAGCTATCTATCCAGCCGGCTCGAAGCCGACCCGAGGATCACCATTCAGTACGGTGCCGAGGTAAGTCGGCTGCATGGCGCGGATCATCTTGAGTCATTGGATATTCGTGACGTGAAGAGCGGGACAAGCCGGGTCGTCGACACGCGCGCACTGTTCGTCATGGTGGGCGCTGCGCCAAACACCGATTGGCTATCAGGACTGGTGAAGCTAGACGACAAAGGCTTTGTGGTCACCGGTTACGGTACAGAAGCGGCCGCTTCGCCTTTCGCCACTTCGCTGCCGGGTATCTTTGCGGTCGGTGATGTACGCGCGGGCTCGGTCAAGCGTGTCGCCTCCTCCGTCGGCGAGGGATCGGTCGTGATCTCCAAGGTCTGGGAGTTTGTAAATCGTAGCCGATAGACCACTCGGCTGGACTCAAGCTACTGCTCACACCAAATCGACTCCGTCGGATAGTAGACAAGACGAAAATCATGCGAGCTTCGATTTCCGACGATCCGGCTGGTTGCTGCCTTAGGTCACGCAGATAAGAATTCCAAAATCGCAGGCGTTGACGATTTTCTTGCTGGCGGCTGGCGCTCTGTAAATTATTGGCAAGGCCCACTTCACAGCACCGCTGGGGAGCCGACCACGGCGTCAGAGATCCCTGTCGAAGGTGCCTGCGTGATTCAAGAACGAGCGCCTACGCAGAAAACCTTTAAAGTAACGTTAGATCCTGAAGTGTTGCCCAAAACCTTTCGGTGCTCGGCTTTTGGATCCAATACTGCGTGAACTGATTCGCGGGCGAGCACAATGCACCAACGACCATGCCGTCGCCTCTAGCGCCGTGCACGCGCGCGCCGACTTTGAGCTTGAAACACTCCGGCGGGCTGGATTGCGTAGAAACACCGGGCTTAAGGAGCGATGTCTTGAATAAGACACCCTTATCGGTTAGCTGGTATGCCGGATCGATCGGCCGATTGATGAATGGGCCGATTCCGTGAACTTGCGCGATGGTTTCATCTTTCGCATACCCGAAATGCGCCATGTTCTTCGGTACAAAGCCAAAGGCACCGAGATCCATCGGCGCTAATTCGGAAAGCACGATGCGAGGTCCCATACCAAGAGCCCAGCTGCCTTTTAGGATAGTTATGTTTTCGTCTTCGGGGTGAGTGTGCGGAAAAACGACGTAGCCGGCGTCATGGTGAATGCGTATCACGAAAGGCAGACCGGGCTTGTTGTAATCGCCGACCACGTTTTCGATCCACTGATCCGATGGAATGCTGTTCAGCGGCACCACGCCCCCATGGGCTACGTCTGCGGATACGGCGGTTGCTGCCACGAGAAGGAGCGCTAGGTGTACTGCGAACGTGGACGTCTTGGATGAGAACATTTTTGCCTTCTTATGCGTATGCGTATGCGAATCGCGATCCAGGAAGACCCTGCATTGAAGAATCAAGCTGTCCAGATCATGGTGCACGAATTATCCTTACCCCGTGCGCCCTACGTCCTCTGCTACCACAAGCTGTGCGCGCCGCTTGCTTCGAAAATGCGCCACCGTCAGAAACAACGCAGTCGCCTGAAGCAGCGCGCAGAAGTAGAATGGCGTGCCGATACGCCAGTCACCTTTGGGCAGGTGAGACACCAGCGTTAGTAGCGGAGCGCCAATGGCCGGCGCTATCACGGCCATCAGGCTATTGATGCCGCCGACTGCGCCGAGGGTCTTGCCCTGATTGTGGGCGTCTGCTGCGCTTGAAATGATGCTTTGAATGGTTGAGGACACGGTTGCGCCAAACAGATTGACGAAGATGATGGCGTACATCATCCAGCTTCGAGTGGCAGCTCCCCACAGCGCATAGGCAAGAGTTGAGGAGATCAATCCCAATACCGCAAGCCGCCGCACGCTGATCCGCTTCAAAATCCGGCCCAATAACAAGCCCTGCACGATGGCGGAGACCGTGCCCACCGCAGCAAGCGACCAACCGTTGTCTCGAGGTCCCCAGCCAAACTTGAAGGTGGTGTAGAGCACCCAACAGGTATACAGCACAAATTGCGCGAGCCCACAGCAGGCCACGACAACAGCCAGCGGCGCCACTTCTTTCAATTGAGCCAATCGACGCAGCGCACTGAACGGATTGGCGGTCTTCCAATCGAATGCGTGCCTGCGGCTCGGCGGCAACGATTCAGGCAATACAAAGTAACCGTACAGAAGATTCAGCAACGCGAGGCCGCCGGCCGCATAGAATGGCAGGCGCAGGTTGATAGAGCCCAACAGTCCACCGATCACGGGACCAAGAATGAACCCGACGCCGAACATTGCTCCCAACATACCGAATCGCTTGGCCCGCTGTTCAGGCGGCGTGATGTCGGCGACATAGGCGCTCGCCACTGAAAGATTGGCCTGCATCGCACCGGCCACCAGCCGTATGGCGATCAACATGCCGACGGACGTCGCCAATGCCGTCGTAAAGAAGCTGATCATCAGACCAGAAAATCCGATCAGCAATACGGGTCGGCGGCCGTAGCTGTCGGAGAGTGCGCCAAGAATTGGCGATCCAAAGAAATTAGCCAAGCTAAACGAGAATGTGACGGCGCCGTACCAAAGCGCCTGGTCGGTTTGCGTTCCCGTTAAACTGCCCACCAGCGCCGGCAACACGGGAATTATCAGGCCAATTGAGATCATGTCGACGAGCGCCGTCAACATGATAAATGGCATGGCCGCCGCGCGACTGTGTCGCGCCGCGAGCAATTTGAAACGGGAAGGTTTCATCCCGCTGTCTGGCATTCTTTACTGCCGCTGTTGCTTTTACGCATGATCCACGAAAAATCAGAGGGCACAACGCCGCAACTGTGCTGCGGCAAAAGGCGGCCGGCGGTTGATGCGAGCACTGTCACGATTGCAGCGCATGCCCGCAAGTCTCTGGCAATGTCAATATTGTCAGCATCACCAGGCGCGCCGAAATTCAGAGGGTGAGAAGGAGATGACCGGACTGGTTCGAACTTCCATTGTGTCCCGCAACCGAGCATAACCCCCGGCAGCTCGCTCCGCCAGCCTATGGCCCGACATTGGCCGATGCCAATGTCCGCCCTTGACCGAATCGAAGAAAGCGATTTTCCGCAGCTAGCTTCGCAGGTAGCCGAAGCTGCGCGGCTGTTACGCGATGCACTAGGGCGCGGGAGTCGAGAAATCGAACGATGTCGTCACGGAGTTTAAAGTCCCTTCCTTGGACGTTAGCGGTGCATGATTACACGTTCGTTACCGACGAGTCCGGTCCACACCGCCCGAACACTCCTTTACACCACATGATTCACTGGATAGTGAGTCCGTGGGGCCGAGCGGGGCCTTGCTCAAAAGCCGTGTTGAAGTCCAAAGCAAACCGCCGGTCGATCACCAGGTCGTCCTCGGTCACGTGCGCGACGTGGATTTTGTGATCTCCCTCAGCGTGCACTTTTCCAAAGGAGTCTTCATTCAAGAAGTAATCGCTGATCACGAGTCGCTTCTCGTCCGGTGAGAGCGCAATGTAGTGCGGCCCAGACTTTGCCCCGAGAGAGAGCACTTTCAGCAGCTTCGGATGCTCCGGTTCTGCAATGTCCAGCATGGCCACTTTCCCTGCTTGATTCATGGAAATGAATAGCCGCCGCCCGTCTCGCGTGATTCTCATCAACTGCGGCCATCCGCCTTTCGCGATCGCTGCAAAATCGAAAACCGGGCGAGCAGTCCCTTGGCGCGTGTATAGCAAGTACAGCTGATCGTTGAGCATTGACGCCGTGTATCCGCGCTCCCGCGGATCGCCCGGGATCAGCCTTACGTCAATAGTTCCGCCGCCTCCCGGAATGCCGATGGTCCGCACGATCTGTCTGCGCTTGAAATTCCACACGCGAACGCTCCCGCGGAAATCGACGCCACCTGGGGTTGCATCGAGGGTTGTCGACGGGCAAACAAAATCACTGGTCACCATGAGATTCAATTCGTGCCGCACCGAAATACCATGCGGGTTGAAGCCGTCCAGCGGCGGAGTTTCCGGAAATTCCTTCACCAGATTCAAATTTTCATCGAATTCCGCCACCCGGCCGGGCGCGTGACCCTGTGCCCCACCCATCATCGTCACGAGGAAGCCTCCTTCGGGCAGTGCATGAAATTCATCCGTAATCGCTGAAAGGGGTGGGCGGGCTGAAGAATGGAATTTCGGTAAATGCGGGTTGGATACATCAAAAAAGAAAACCCCGTCTTGTCCTTTCAAGACACTGAGCAACCCGCCGCACGCCACCGTTTTTCCGTCTGCGGACAGTCCAATATGATGAAATTCGTTCCCGACCGCATTTGGACCCTCGACATTTGCTCTCGCGATCACGTGGCCGTAGGCCGGCGAGTCGTCATCGAAATCCACTACCGCGAGAAAATCGGGCGCCTTCCTCGCCTGATCTCCAGCGCAAATGAACAAGTGCTTGGCGTCGTCTTCCCGATCTTCCGTCGCCGCTCCCGCAATGCCACTGCCACCCGCGAACAGCACAACTCCCGCCACCGCAGTACCGACCATCCGAGACCGGCTGAAGCTCCTAATGACCATGTTATGCACCCCTTTTGCATTGCAGCGCCCAGGACCGATTCAAGGCGCATTGTCGGCGACTGCGCGGCTGGAAGTCCTTTCCGTAAGCTGATACTTTTCTTACCAATTCCTGAAGCAGGTAGCGTCAATGCCGTCCCCGGGGTCCTATTTGTTTGGCGCGTATCGCCTGCAGTTTCCGGCAGGGTTGCTGTACCGCGGCCAAGAGATTGCCCCGCTTCCGCCCAAAGCGGCGCAGGTGCTCATGGTGCTCCTCGAGAACTCCGGCGAAGTCGTAAGCAAAGCGGATCTACTCAAATCGGCCTGGCAAAATGCCGTCGTCGAAGAGGGAAGCCTGACCCGGACCATCTCGGTGCTTCGTAAGGTGCTTGGCACCGACCCGGACGGGACAAATTACATCGCCACCATTTCCAAACGAGGCTACCGGCTCACCGTCCCCATCCGTGTCTCCGAGAAACCTGCGCGTGCCGCGAAGGAAAAGGTGTTGCTCGTCGTCTTGCCATTCGAGAACTTGAGTCCCGATCCCGACCAGGAGTACTTCAGCGAGGGGTTGACTGAGGAAATGATTACGCAATTGAGCCGACTGAATCCCGAGCGGTTGGGCGTGATCGCCAGGACCTCGGCCATGATGTTCAAGGGAACAAATAAGCGCATTGCGGATATCGGAAACGAACTGGGCGTAAACTATGTGTTGCAGGGCAGCGTGCGGCGTGCGGGAAATCAGCTGCGGATTTCGGCGCAGCTGATTCGCGTCGACGATGAAACGCATGTATGGGCGAAAAACTATGCGCGCAGTCTCGGAGACGTCCTAAAGCTGCAGAGTGAAGTTGCGCGTTCCATCGCCGCTGAAATTCAGATCAAGCTCACGCCTCGTGGCGAGCGCACCCTGAGGGAGGCCTCAGGGGTCGCACCCGAAGCATACGAAGCATATCTCAGAGGGCGTCATTCTTGGAATAAGCGCACGGAAGAGGGCATGCGGGAAAGCATCGTCCACTACCAGAATGCGATTCATCTGTGCCCCGAATACGCATTGGCCCACGCGGGCGTCGCGGATTCCAACGTCATGCTCGCTTGCCGCGGAATGGTTTCTGCCAAGGAGACATTCCGCAAGGCAAAAACCGCTGCGCGAAAAGCGATAGAGCTGGACGAAGGTCTCGGGGTTGCTCACGCATCCTTGGCCCATGTCCGCTTGCACGACTGGGACTGGGAGGGACTGGAAAAGGACTTCCGGCATGCGATCGAGCTGGATCCGTCTCAGGGGATCGCCTATTACTGGTTTGGCGAATATTTAATGACCATGGGCAGGCCGGAGGAAGCTATCGCCGTCACGCGCGAGGCCCATCGGATGGACCCGCTCTCGCCGGTTATCGGTTCCTCTATGGCCATGATCTTATACCTCGCACGCAAATATGATCGTGCCCTCGCGACTTTAGAGCGAACGCGCGAAACTCATCCGGAACATTTTTTGCCTCACATGCGCATGGGGCTGATCCTCACGCAGCAAGGCGACCACACCCAAGCCATCGCCGAATTGACAACAGCAGTCGCCCTGTCCAACAGAAGCACTGAAACTCTGGCAGCACTTGCCGCAGGCTTCGCGGCGGCTGGGAATATCGAACAAGCGGAGAATCTGACCGCACATCTGGAGAGATTGCAGGGACAGCGGTATGTCTTGCCTTATAACATTGCGAAAATCCATGCGGCCGCGGGCAACAAAGAGATGGCTTTCCATTGGCTCGAAAAAGCCTATGACGAGGGTAACCCGGACTTAATCGAACTCAACTCAGAACCGGTCTTCGATAATCTTCGCGGCGATTCGAGACTCTCGGACCTGATGTCGCGCGTGGGCTGGATTGCGTAGACTCGCGCCAAACATCAGCTGACCCTTCAGCGCAGCGCCAGCGTGTCGCGCCGCCACGCCACGTCCTGCCACAGGCCGAAATCGCGCAGCAGTTCCGGCGTGCTCGCGTGTCGCACCAGGGCGAGATCATCCAGCCGCAGCTCCTCGAAATGCCGTCGAAACCGCCCTCGGTCTTTGACCTCGCGGACGATGAGCAGGCGCTTCGGCCCAGGCGCGTAGCCGGCAAATTCCACATAGCCTTCCTCGGGAACGTCGGCTCCGGGCGAGAGCACGTCGATATTCCACGCGCCTGTCTTTTGATGTAACAGCCACAGCTCGCGCCAGCCCTCGAGCGGCTGCACTGCGAGCACGAGCGCGGCCCCTTGCGCAATCGTCTGTGCCGAGGACATCCATACTATTCCGTATGTACAACGCCGCACGAGCAGAGCCGGGCGCCGTGGATGCGCTTGCACCAGCGCGACACACGTTTGCCCAGGCTCACCCGGGTCGGCGCTAAGAATCAGCGGCCCTGGCTGGGCGGATGGCATCACCGCGGCCCAGCGGATGGCGCTGACGCGCAGCACTGCATCGTCGTACTCGGCTCGACGGTCATCGCCAAGGTCGTTCACATGGACCGCGAGAAGCTCGGATAGCGAGCGCTGCGCCGCCGCCTCGGGCAGCTCGCGGTGCCGTGCCTGTTCGTAGGCAATGGATGCCCAAACTCCGGCGCGCCGGGCGTGTACGCGGCTCCTCGTCATCGCGCTCAATTCTTGATCTTTAGTCTGCTCGAGCAACTCACGCCGTTCGTTGTCGAGCGCTGCGCGCGGGACCGGACCCAGGTCCGGATCGATGCAGTCGGGCCGCGTAAGGCTGAGCACGGCATGCGCGCGCTGCTCGGAAGTCGCGCCGGGCGATACCAGCACGCGGCGAAAGAGTTCGCCGTCGTAACACACCTGCATTCGGCCATTGCGCTCGATGTTGCGCATGCGAATTCCGAACTGACCCGCCACCTCAAGGTGTGCGGCGAAGCCGGCGAGATGGCGCGCGCTGCCGGATGCCTCGTCAGCCAACCGCTCGGCCATCCGCGCAATGGCATCGAAAGGTTCCGCGGTCAATGCGCGTGCCGGTACGGCCTTGAGGTACGCGGCAGCGTAACTGATGCCAAGTGCCTCAGATCCCGGGCTGTCGCGCAGGAAACGCACCACGGCCAGCAATTCGGGCGCAGCGGACTCGGTCAATTCGACCGGCCGGACCGCCTCGCTCTTTATATAGCCGCCCCGCTCGCGGCGATAGTCGTAAACCTTCAGATATCCCGAACGCTCGCCGCGAACCTCAAGCACATCCCCCTGCCATAATGCGGTCAGCTCCGCAGCGTTCGAGCGCGGCGACGCGCGCAGTGCCGTGTGATCGAGGACGACAATGGCAAGACTTGCGGCGAGGGCGAGGATCACTTCAAGTGCTCCCCTTCAGAATTCGCCTCGGATGCTCCATCATCGACGGAGCTGGTCGAACCTTGGGTGCCGATGAGGTTCGCGCCGATGAAGCGGCCCGCTGCCGGGGTCGGGGCGATGATCACCTGCACTTTATCCGAGAGTTTGTCTGCCAGGGTTTTTTGGATGAGCAGCGGGTAGTGCGTGATCAGTGCTCCTTCGCGCTCCATCTGACCTGCGTTGGTCTTGCCCACGAGCTCGAGTCGGTACGCCTCTGCATCAGCGAGTTTTTGGCGCGAATCGGCTTCTCCCCGAGCCTCGATGCGGCGCGCTTCCGCAGCGCCCTCCGCGGTGCGAATAAGCGCCACCTTTACGGCCTCGGCTTCGAGTTTGCGCTGCTCAATCTGCTTCTGCTTGAAGGGCAGGATGTGCTTCATGGTCTCCTCCTGCGCGCGCGCGGCGATGACTTGTTCCTGTCCCGCAGCCTCGGCTGCCGTTTGGCGGCGCACCTTGTCCGCTTCGGCCTCAAGCTGCATTTGTTTGACCTGCGCTTCCTTGAGCTCGAGCGAATAGTTAATCTTCTCGGTCTCGAGTTCCTCGGAAAGGATCTTCTCCATCCCGGCGCGATAATCTCGCGGCAGATCCACCTTGCCCATATCCACACCGCGCAGCAAAAGCCCCAGCGACTCAAGCTTGGGCTTGAGTTTGCTCATCAACTGCTGTTGGATTTCGGCTCGCCTGCTCGAAAAGATCTCCCGCACCGAATATCCGGCGAACAGGGGGTAGACGATTCCCTGCACAGCAGGGCGCACGAGATCCGCGTTCAGGTCGTCGGGAAACTCCTTTGACATCTGCGCGAGGCGAGAACGGTCGACGGTCCAGCGCACAGCCAAATCGACCCCGATCGAGAGCCCCTCGACCGACTGAAACGGTTCGGAGCCGGAGGCGCTCGCACTTTCAATCGGCCGGTACACCTGGTCGCGGGTAGGATACCGGCGCACCTGGTGAATGCCGGGCAGCACCAATGCGGTACCTGAGGTGTACACTCTCGCCGAGCCGTCGAGCCCGCTCGAGCGCACGAGTACCTCGCCTCGGCGTACGGCGGCAAATGGCGGGTGGAAAAGACCGTAAGCGCATAGGACCAGCAACCCCACGATCGCGAGACCCTTGCGGCGGTTGGTGTTTGCGACCAGGACGCGGATTCCCTCGAGCACTGCAGCGACCGATCGGCCGATGGGTTCTACGAGCGCCCCTCGCACGTACTCGAGCAGGCCATCAAAACGACTCGCCATATGTTGCACTCCCGCTAAGACTGTTGTACCGCCGTAGAGGAGAGTGTCGTAGCCGTTTATGGCAAGGCCGTGCGGCAATTATGGCAAGATGTGGCGTTCAGCCTTGCAACAGCTCCAACAGGGAGTAAGAGGATGGCCGAGGTAGCGCGCGCGGGAGCGGAGGAAGAAGCAGCATTTCGCGTGCTCGAAGAGCGCCTTGCGATGCCAACAGCGGATGACACGATGGCTGTTTTGGCGTCATTGCTTGCTCCTGAGTTTCTGGAGTATGGCAGCTCCGGTCGCATCTTCGATCGCGCTACGGTGCTCGAGGCATTGCAGCAAGGAGATCGCCCGCGCGTCGTGCTCGAGAATTTCAAAGCGAATGTCATTGCTCGCGGGGTCATTTTGGTGACCTACCTTTCGCGCAGTGTGCCAGGGGAGAGGTGGACGCCGCCGGCATTGCGCAGTTCGCTTTGGTGTCGCCTGCAAGAGCATTGGCAACTCGTGTTTCATCAAGGCACTCCGTTGCCTGCGGAGCAGTAGTAAAGCCCATTGCCGGATATTCCTGTCTCGTCGCCGTGACCTTGATTACGAAAGTTGTAGCGAAGCGGTATCGGCTGGCGTCGGGTTGGCACCTACAATGCTAAACGTTGCAAACTCGCTTCCCCTTCTGGCGCGGCTCTCCCTCTCAAATTCAGAAGATGTCGAGATCGTGGCCGGAAACAAATCTTCCTTTGTAGGTCTCGCTCATCTCCTTCATCAAATCTTCTTCCGTCGAAGCGTTGAATTGGTAACTCTGATGAGTTAGCACGAGCAGTTTCGGTTTGGCTTTCTCAGCGAGCTCGCCCAATTGCTTTGATGACGTGTGGTATTGCAACCTGTATCGCTGCCATGAAAGCGACCCAGCTGCGAAGCCTTTTTGCGTGTAAACCTCGTGGACGAGGACATCGCAGGCGTCGCAGGCATCGATAGTCGTCTGACTCGGGCCCGTATCTCCGGATATCACGATTATCCGGTCGGGCGTTTCGAAGCGGTAACCAAACGCATCCGGTCCCCATTCCCCGTGCTTTACGTGAAATGCCGTGACTTTCACGTTCGGGTCCCGGTAGATGATGCCGGGCGAAACCACATGTACATTCACCTTGTGGCCCGTGTCGTTGTGCTCGGGTAATTCACGTTCCATGCCCTGCGTCCGGATTCTGATGTCCTCTTTCCAAGCCTCCATGATGTGTTCGGTCATTTCTCTAATACCTTTTGGGCCGTAGACTTCGACTGGTCCGGCGCGCCCGACCACCCAGGGCGTGAAGATGAAATCCGGGTAGCCAACCGTGTGGTCGGAGTGCAGGTGCGTGATGAAGGCGATTTTGAGGGCAGAAAAGTGCAAGCCTTTCCCATCACTCCAAAGCTTCTCCTCTCGTCCCTTGCGGTATGCGGCCATGGCGCGCCGCACTACTCCTGGCCCGAGGTCGACAAGGTATGGGGTGCCGTTGACGACGATGGCGGTGGATGGGCCCGACCTCTCGGGCACAGGGCCGGGAGTGCCGGTTCCAAGAAGGACCACTTGGGTGGTGGAAGAGGGCGTCAACGCTGACTGACAAGGCGCCGAGCGAGGCGCTAACGCAAATGCTGTCAAAAACAGCAACGCCGATTGGCGCTTCACTGAGGAGTTGGAAAGCACGTGGACTCCTACATGCCTGCAGTGAGGATGGGGTACCAAACAGCATAGTAGCTGCGCTCGAACCGTGTATCCAACCAGGGTAGTAAACCCGGCGCCAAATAGCGCTGCAGAATCACCGCCATTAACTGCTGAAAATCACGATTTTCGTAGAGTTAGGCATGCGCCCCGAAACTTACCCTTGTTGGGTTGGAGGGACTGTCCTCGGTCAAGACTTCCGTGCTTCAGTTACCGGATGCATCGTATTGGGTGCAGCGCTCCAGGCTGCATTTTGAGGTGGAATCTGCTAGTCGGCGGCTGTGGATAAGTGAGATTTCAATTGCCAAAGTTCGTGGTATTCGTCACTTAAATTCGTGGTTTCAGTTACCAGCGTTCGTGCTATTAGTTACCCTGGGTTATAGGTGTCAAGGCTCGCAGGGTTTGCGCGTTTCAGCTGCCGGATACCCCAAAATGGTGTGATTTAGCGCACAGGGCGAGCACATTGCGCGCCGATGCATGCATTTTGTGCGGATCGGTCTCCAGATCTTATGGTCACTTACGTTGTACGATTCCGAGCCAAATGGGCTCCTACAGACATCAATGACACGACACCGCCGCAACCCCAAAGACGAGGCCCGAGAGGCGGCCGATCTGTTTGGGTCGATCAAATCCAGGATCGCGCAGCGCGAGAACGGCGAGGACTGCGAGGCCGAGGGTATCACCGTCGATCTTGCTCCCCCCGCCACCGAGCCGACCGCCGACTTTAGCGCGACCGGGGAGCCACCTGTAATACCCGCACCCGAGCCTGAACCAGTCTCAAGATTGTGCCGCGGCGACGTGCTGCGGGGCCGATATGTCATCGAAAGTCAGCTGGGCAGCGGCGGGATGGGCACCGTTTACAAAGCTCTGGATCGCTCGCGCAGCGAGCACACCGAAACCGATGCGCGGGTGGCGATCAAAGTTTTGCATGAGCAAACCCGCGGGCGCGCAGACGTGCTATCGAAATTGCGTCGTGAATTTTATTGTGCGCAAGCGCTCTCGCATGAAAGTGTCGTCAAGGTCTACGAACTGGACATGGACCAGGACTTCCCGTTTTTCAGCATGGAGTTTATCGACGGAGAAAACCTGCCCAGCGTGATCCGAAGATATCATCCGATGACTCTGCCGCGCGATTATGTCTGGTCGATCATCCGCGAGGTGGGCAGTGGTCTTGCGCACGCGCATGAGCGGCGGGTCATTCATGGCGACATGAAGCCGCAAAACATCATGGTCACCAATCGCGGCGAGGTGCGCATTCTGGATTTTGGAACCGCGGGTGAGTCAGCGACTGCGTTGACGCCGGCGTATGCATCGTGCGAACTCCTGGAAGGCAGCGAACCGGATCCTCGGGACGATCTGTTTGCACTGGCATGTCTGTCCTATGAATTGCTCGCCGGTGAACATCCTTTCAACCATCTGCGGTCCACCGAGGCGCGCACGCTCAAACTCACGCCACGGCGACCACCCGCTCTCACGGGCCGGCAGTGGAAGGCAATTTTGGCGGGGCTAGCATGGGATCGCGCGCAGCGGCCTCGCTCGGTGCGCGACTGGCTTGCCGAACTCAGTCTTGGCAGCGAACCCTTAGGTCCGATACCGCGGCCCGAGGACGCAAAGAGATTGTCCATCATGAAGGGCAAGGGCGGGATGGCTTCCGCGCTCATCGCGTTGCTCGCGGTCGTTGTGACCGGCGGCATCACATGGGCCATGCTCAGCCGTCCCAAATCACCCCCTGTCGCCGCGGTCGAAGCCGCCACCGACACCGAAACCGAAGAGACACCTGTCACCACACGTTTGAATCTGGACAATCTGGTGCGCGAAACGCAAGCCGACGAGCCATCGCCGAAGGCAGCGTCCGCAGCGCCGCCCAAGAGCGCTGCGAAGGTACGGCCGGCAGCCTCGACACCGGCACGACCAGTCGACAACGCCGAGAAGATCGGTTTTGCATCCGCGGCCTACTCGATCCGGCCGAGTCAGAAGTTCGCGGAGATTCGCGTAATTCGCTTATCGGGAACCAAAGGCACCACGAGTTTCCAATGGCGGACCGAGGAAGGCTCCGCAATTGCCGGCATCGACTTTGTGCCGCAAGCACCCACAACGACATTCTTCCCCGCCGGCGTTCGAAAGGTCAGTGTGTTTGTCAAAGTCATTCCCAGCGCTACTCGAAAACGCCCCCAAGAGTTCTACGTCGTTCTCAGCAATCCGAGCAGCGGTGCGGTATTGGGCAAGACATCCAAGTCCGTGGTAACGCTGCATCCATGAGTTCGAGGCCGCCGCGATACGGAGTGGCGCGGATGATGTCGAAGTTAGGACTGGGCTCTCGCACTCAGTCAGCGCAATGGGTGCGCGAAGGCCGCGTCAGCGTCAACGGACGAGTGGTAACTGACCCTGAATACCCCGTGAGCCGTGGGGTGGATCGAATCAAACTGAATGACCGAGAAGAGGCGCGGGCTCGCCTGGTCATCATGCTCAACAAACCGCGCGGTCTCCTGACCACGGCACGCGATGAGCAGGGCCGCGATACGGTCTACAGCTGTTTTAAGGACACTGCTCTGCCCTGGTTGGCACCGCTGGGGAGACTCGATAAGGCCAGCGAGGGCCTGTTGTTGTTCAGCAATGATCCCGAGTGGGGAGCCCGCGTGACCCGTGCCGGGTCCGGCCTCGATAAAACGTATCATGTGCAGATCGATCGAGTGCCGGATGCAGATTTGTTGCGGAGTCTTGAGCGCGGCGCGACGGTCGACGGGGAACTGCTCCGCGCAAAATCTGCCCGCTGCGTACGCAGCGGCCAAAAAAATTCTTGGCTTGAAGTCGTGCTCGACGAGGGGCGTAATCGGCAGATACGCCGCTTACTTGGTGCGTTTGAAATCGGCGTGCTGCGCTTGATTCGGGTCTCCATTGGCCCATTGCAGCTGGGCAAATTGGCCAAGGGGCAATGGCGCAGGCTCACCGAACCCGAGACCGCATCGCTTAATCAGCAGAAAGCGTGTTCGAACGGCTCTCCGGCAGTTCCCTGATCGCCACGGGCGGGAACTCGTGTCACGCGAGAACACCGTGCTTGACTGCGCCGCATGGGAGCGGCGGCGAATCGATCAGGCCCTTTGGCTCATGTGCGACATGACGGCGCCCAGCGCGGCTACGCCCAAAGTTTTTACCAGGGTCGGGTGCTGCGCATAAAAGCTGCCCAGCCGGTCAACTATGGAGCTATCTTGTTGATGCGCCGTCGCGGCCAGGGTCCCTGCTTCTGAGGGCGAGACCTGAGCGGCTTGCGCAGGGGTGATCGGCGTGGAGGGACTTTGAGTGCCGCTGCCTAAGATTCGACCTAAAATGCCGCCTCCGGCAGTGGCCAGCCCCGTTGCCCCCATCGACTGTATGATTTCATTTAGAACGCCGGCTTTTTGCTCTGGATTCGATTGACCGAAGAGGTTGCCGATCGTTTCACCCAAGGAAGGGGTGGCATCGGAACGCAGCGCGGCGGCTATGCCGCTCCCCAACTCCTTCGGGGACGACTGCTGTGCAACAGTGTCGAAGTGTCCAAACACATCCCCTGCGGGCGCCGCCCCGGGGTTCACATACTGCTTTAACGTGTCGAGTAGGCCCACAGGAGCTCCTTGGATGGCGAGATGCGAACTTGCAGTCCGGAAAGATGTAGCGAGTCAGCGCACGCGCGATGAAATAGGAGCGTAGAGCATTGCGAAGGACCCACCCGTAGGAGGTGATCCTGGAAGGACGTCGGACGGTGGCGCGATCGTGCGATCGTCGAACGCGAGCCGGTTGCCTAGAGTGTTGGCTGCCTCACTCAGCGCCCGAGCCGCTACCGGCTACGCCGGCCGTGCCCCCCGTGCGAACTCCCACCGCAGCGACCCCCGGTGATCTTGCGAGCAGGTTGCGGATTTCCTCAAGCAAGACTTCTTGTCGAGGCGGAGGGGCGTTGACTGCCGGCGGCGGCGCCTTCTTCAATTTGTTGATTGCCTTGATAGCCATGAAAATCACGACCGCAATGATCAGAAAGTCGAGTACCGTTTGTAGGAAGGCGCCGTACTTGAGCAATACCGGCGCGCCCTTGGGATCGAGGCCTAAGGTATAGGCCAAATCGGTGAAATTGATACCCCCCACCAACATGCCGAGCGGCGGCATGACGATGTCTGCGACGAGCGAGGCGACGACCTTGCCGAAGGCCCCGCCGATGATGACGGCCACCGCCAGATCGACCACGTTGCCCTTAATCGCAAATTCTTTAAATTCCGAACCGATGCTCATCATTCATCCCTTGGCTATTGCTCTACTACTTATGGCAGGCTTTACCGTGATCAGCCCGATTTCCTTTAGCGACCGCATCTGCCTCGGACATGTAAGCACCGTTCTTGGTCTTGCCGTACCAGCGGTCCGATGGGCAGTGATACACCTTGCTGCTGTTATTGACCCAAACTTGACCGGCGCCGCCGCCGGGGGCCTGCGCAACCTCAGGCGCAGTGGCCGGCTTCGACGGTGCAGGAGCAGGAGCAGGAGCACGAGCAGCTGCAGGAGCAGCCGCAGGAGCAGTGGGAGTTGCGGCCGCAGGGGCGGGCGCTGCTTTGGTGGGAGCCGGTGCCTCCGATGTAGCGTACCAATCCTGCACTCCCTTATGGCCGCGGCAGGCGCCTTTTTTCGTCGCTCCCGTCCAATAGCTGCCATCCTTGCAGATGCCGGTGGAACCCGCTGGAGCGCTTGCCGGAGTCTGCGCCATTGCAGCGGCAACTATCAGCAGGGCGGCCAAGGTTGAAAAAATCTTAGTGCTTCGCAACATGTTTATTCCTTTTTACTTTAACGCGCCAAAGACCTTTGAAACTATCGCACTGCCCGCCGCTGCCGGATTTTGCCGGATCGCGTGCTCTTCTTCGCCGATCATCAAATACAAACCGTCCAAAGCCTTGTCGGTAACGTATTGCTCGATGTTCGCGGCATCACCCTTGATTACGCCGAGCTTGACACCTTTACCTGCGAATTCATCATATTTTTGTGCCAACCCCACCCGGTCGGTCGACTGTTTAACGATAGGCAGAAATTTTACCGAGAGAGGTGCAGCGGTCTTTGCGCGGAAGAACTGGGTCACCGACTCATCGCCGCCCGTGAGGATTTTTTTAGCATCCTCGATCGACATCGTTTTGACCGCGCCGGTCAGGAGTTCTTTCGCTTGCGGCACCGCTTGTTCAGCCGCTTGGTTCATAGAGGCAATCAGATCGTCAGCATCTTTGCCATGCCCCATCAAGCGCATCGCCCCGGCAATCTCTTTCAGCGCCGGCGGCAGGGGAATTTTCACTTTCGGGTTGTTGAAAAATCCTCCTGGTACGCCCAGCTTGCCGATGGCGGAGGCGGCGCCGTCGGTGAGCGCGCCCTTGATTCCGCGAGCCGCATCCTGATTGGTCAAATCGGCAAGTTCCAGCGCGAAAGCCGACGCGGAGAACACACAGCTCATGAGCGCCGCAACGGCCAGTGACCGAGGAATTGCTAGCTGCCTGACTGACGGCATGCGCATGTGGCGGAAAATCATCATCCACAATCCTAGAATGAGAACCGCGCGATGTAAAGTATGCGCAGCGCCGGACAGCTATGTCCAAACCGGGAGCTTTGGTAGACTGAGCGAAAAGCGCGTCCAGTGAGGTGCGGCGTGATCAAGATGCCCTACATCATTGCCTTCGTGTCCGATATGGCGGCTGCAGTGGCGTTCTATCGTGACGCGCTGGGCCTTCCACTCCGGTTTCAATCACCTGGGTGGAGTGAATTCGACACCGGCACGAGCACGCTCGCATTACACCCTTCTTCGGCGGACCATGCGCACGGAACAATGCAACTCGGATTCGAGGTGGACGACCTTAACGCGTTCGCCACGTCGATGAAGGCGCAGGGCTACCAATTTACGCGAGATCCTGCACCCGAACACGGTACATTGTTGGCGCGATTTCGCGATGCCGCCGGCGTCGAGTACTCTGTGAGCGGACCGCTGCGACGCTGAACCACAGTGTCAGCTGCGCTTACTGACCTCGCGGTTATTTGTTGACGTCGGCCGGGGTTGTGGCCGCGGTGGTTGCGGCTGCCGGCGCGGCTTCCGGCGAGGGCAACTCTGCTTGGAGGCCCACGGTGGCGATGACGCCATCGGCCTTTTGCAATACCTCGCGGGCGTAATCCCAATGAATGGCGACCGTGCTGGTGCCCACCGCGGATTTGAGCAAATCGGAAAACTGATCGATGTCGGGCTCGAAGCTTTGGCCTTGCGCGTCCACCGGCGGATGCGCCTCGAGCAACAATTCTCCGTCGATCCAGGCCACTTTGACCGGCACGTTGATGAGGCGCACCGGCGTGCCCACGGGAATCAGCGGGAAGATCGCCTCGACATCGCTCGGGTACATGCGTACGCAGCCGTGGGTGACGGCCAGTCCGACGGCGATGGGGTTGTTGGTGCCGTGAATGAGATACGTGCCATTGCCGGCGGCCAGGCGCATGGCATAAGCCCCAAGAGGATTGTCGGGACCTGGTCCTACCTTGGGCGGCAGCGGATCGCCTGCCTCGGCATGCTCTTTGCGCACTGACTCAGGAGGAAACCAGGTCGGATTTTTTTCCTTTTGGATCACGCGCGTGAGGCCGAGCGGTGTGCGCCAGTCCATCTTGCCGATGCTGACGGGATAGGTGATCACCTCGATCGGAGCGCCGCGTTTCGGCTTTGGGTAATAGTAGAGTCGATGCTCGGGTAGGTTGACGACGATTCCTTCGTGCGGGCCGGGCGGCAAAATGTGCCGTCCGGGAACCACAAGATCCTTGTCTGCGCCGGGCAACCAGGGATCCACGCCGGGGTTGACTCGGATGATCTCCTCGGACCCTAAGCTGTACTTTCTCGCCAGATCGTAGAGGGTGTCTTCGTAAACAGTCTTGATGGTTTGGTCTTGTCCGACCACGGTGTCTTCGGGTTTTGACAGCGTGTAAGTGGTCGCATTCGCAGACGTCATGGCTGCGGCGACAGTCAGCAGAATAAGAGACGCCGCCGGCGCAACCAGGCGGCTTAAATTGTAAGTTTTCAGATAGGTTAGCGTAGCAATGTCCAACTCATGTTAGCACGGTATCCTTGTCTGCCATTTTTACAAGAGTAAGCAGCATGATTACAGCAGTATTCGGCAAGGCTGGCGTTGACCTGCGTCAATGGATGATCCTGGTATTGCTGGTTTTGCTCGCGCCGATGCTGCAGGCTCAGGAGAACCCCGACTGGACTACGCCGATTGCGCCGTTTCGCATCGCGGACAACCTTTACTACGTGGGCGGCAAGGACCTGGCGGCTTATCTGATCGTCACGCCGCAAGGCGACATCCTGATCAATTCGAACCTGGAGGGTGCCATTCCCCTCATCCGCTCGAGCGTCGAGCAGCTAGGGTTCAAATTCAAAGACATTAAAATTCTCCTGATCAGTCATGCCCACTGGGATCACGATTCAGGCAGCGCAGAGATCATCAAGGAAACGGGCGCCAAGTACATGGTGATGGACGGAGATGTTTCCGTGGTCGAAAGCGGCGGGGCGACAGATTTCGCCTATGGTGCTGAGCATCGCTATGCGGTCGCGAAGGTGGATCGCGTGCTGCAGGATGGCGATGAAGTAAAGCTCGGGGGAGCTTTGCTGACGGCGCACAAGACCGCCGGCCATACTCGGGGTTGCACCACATGGACCTTGCAAGTGATGCAGGGTGGCCGGTCCTTAAATGCAGTCATCGTCGGCAGCTGGAACGTCAATCCAGGCTGGCGCCTCGTTGACCGCGCCGGGCAACCAGCTTCGTATCCCGGAATCGCCGCCGACTATAAGCGCACCTTCGCGACGCTGCAGGGCCTTAAGTGCGATATCTTTCTGGGCGCGCACGGCGGCTATTTCGGCATGCTGGAAAAATTGCAGCGCAGAAAGCCAAGTGCCGCAGAAACTGTGTGGATCGACCCGCTGGGGTTCAAAGCGGCGGTCGATGAGCGCAAGCAGGCCTTTGAAAAAGAACTCAAGCGGCAGGAGACGCAGCAGTGAAGCGTGGGGCGCAAACGATGTTGTTACTGGCGGCAGCCGTGTCACTCGTGCCGGGGATGGCGAGTGCGGTGGCGCCAGCCGGCCTCAAACCGTATGTCATCGAGGACTCGCCGGCGTTGGTGCTGATGCACGTGCGGGTGATTGACGGCACCGGGGCGGCGCCCGCGGAGGATCAGCGCATCGACATCGAGGGCGGAAAGATCAGCCGAGTGCAGAATGCGAAGCTCAAAAGCGCTTTCCCGGCGAACGCCAAGGTTTTGGATCTAACGGGAAAGACCGTGATACCGGGCCTGGTGGGAATGCACGAGCATCTGTTTTACACCGCCCCCGACCGGGGCAAAGATGGGCTGCCGTTTTGGATCGAAATGATCGACAGCGGACCGCGGCTGTATCTGGCGAGCGGCGTCACGACGGCGCGCACCACCGGCAGCATGGAGCCCTACACCGACTTGTCCTTGAAGAAGCTCATCGATCAGGGCGAGAAGCCGGGACCGAAGCTGCGCATCACCGGCCCGTACATCGGCGATTTCCTGAGCATCGCGCCGCAGCTGCACACCTTGAGCGACCCGGAGGATGCGGGCCGGACGGTGGATTATTGGGCTTCAGAAGGCGTTACTTCCTTCAAGGCTTACATGGGGATCAAGCCTGATGAGCTCAAGGTTGCCGTCGAGCACGCACATTCCAAAGGCTTGAAAATAACCGGACATCTGTGCGCGGTGGGCTTTAGAGAAGCCGCGGCATTAGGGATCGACAATCTCGAGCATGGCATCGTCGTCGACACGGAGTTTTGGCCCGGGAAACAGCCCGGCGTTTGTCCGTTCAAGGAGGCTGCCGAGGATTTTGCGAAAAATGTCGATATCGAAGCCGCACCCGTTCAGGAGATGATTCGAGATCTGGTCAGCCACCATGTTGCGGTGACGTCGACTTTGGCGGTGTTTGAAATCACGGTGCCCAATAAACCCGCCATCCGCAAAATGCTGCGCGCTCAGGATGCGCTCAGTCCCGCGGGGTGGTCGACGTATCTTAAGGTCCGCAGCGCCATCGCCGAGGAGAACAATCCGTTGAGCGCGGTATCGCTCAAAAAGGAAATGCAATTCGAACGCGACTTCGTCAAAGCCGGCGGGTTGCTGCTCGCTGGATGCGATCCCACCTCCTTCGGCGGGGTGCTGCCAGGGTTCGGCGATCAGCGAGGCATTGAATTGCTGGTGGATGCTGGCTTCACGCCGGTGGAAGCCATTCATATCGCCACCCAAAACGGCGCCATATTCCTAGGTGAGAACGACAGCATCGGCTCGATCGCCGCCGGCAAGGCTGCAGACCTGGTGGTCATCGCGGGCAATCCGGCGAAGGTCATCGATGACATCGAGAATGTGCAGATGGTGTTCAAGGACGGCCTGGGATTCGATCCCGGGAAGCTGATCCGGTCGGTTCAGGGTCTCGTCGGCCAGCGCTAGGATGTCGAACACCGCCGCACGTCTGCTGGCCGCCGATGAACCTGCGGCCGTTCTCGAGATCCCGGCACAGGGCTCAGGCAATTTCGTGATCGTGGTCGATCACGCCGGCTCGCGCATTCCTCGCGCTTTGGCTAATTTGGGACTTCCCCTCACGGAATTGCAGCGGCACATCGCGTGGGATATCGGCGCGCTCGGGGTGGCGCGGCGGGTAGCGGCCGCGCTTGGCGCGCCCTTGGTGGCGCAAAACTATTCCCGGCTGGTGATCGACTGCAACCGCGATCCAAAAGTACCGAGCTCGATTCCGCTCATCAGCGAGACCAGCGAGATCCCGGGCAATCGCAACTTGAGTCCGGGCGACGTCGCCGCCCGGCGCGCTGAAGTCTTCGAGCCGTACCACGGCCGAATCGCCAAGCTTCTCGATGACCGGCAGGCGGCAGGTCGACGCACTATTCTGGTAGCACAACACACCATGACCGATGTGTATCACGGCGTCCGCCGCGGTATGCACGCCGCGATGCTTTACAACCGCGATCGACGGTTTGCGGGACTGATGCTTGATAAGTTGCGGCGGGACCCCTGTTTGGTGATCGCGGACAACGAACCGTATTTCGTCAGCGACGAGACCGATTACACTGTGCCTCATCACGCGGAGGCGCGCTCCTTGCCCTATGTGGAGATTGAGATTCGCCAGGACCTGGTGACCGACGAGGCGGGACAGGCTCAATGGGCGGCGCGCATAGTGCAGGCGCTCACAGATGCCGAACGGGAGTATTGATGATGCGGACACAGAAGGCGGAAGGCCCACGGCGCGCTTTCCATGGAGTCGCACTGGTTCGTCCCACCGCTCTGCAGCATAGATAACTTTTTCCTCGCAAAACCGCCTACCGGGGCTTCGCCTGGTCGCCGTGCTCATCGTCTTACAGGGAAAAGCGACCCTGTTCCACTGCCTTAGGGGGGGCCGGGGCCCATGATGTGCACGTTATCGTAGAGAAGCGGGTGCAATATGGCGGTCAGTTTGAGATGGAGCGGTATGGCGGTGATCGCGATCGCGACAATATTCGGCGCTGCGACCTTGGGGTTACACAGCCAGGCGGCATTGCCCGGGGTGACATCGCAGGAAACAGATACGGCCGATGCGGGTCCGAGAAGCAAGCCGCAGCTAGACCATTCGGGGAAATCGCGCATCGGCAAGGCCTCTTTTTACGCGGGCATGTTCGTTGGCAGGAAAATGGCCGACGGCAACAAAATGAATCCACAGAACCACAGCGCTGCCAGCAAGACCCTGCCGCTGGGGACTACGGCGAAGGTGACGAATCTTGAGACCGGACGGAGTGCGGTTGTGACCATCGAGGATCGTGGACCTTATGTAAAAGGGCGCATCGTCGATCTGACACCTGCGACCGCGCAACAAATCGGTTTGAGCAAACGGCAGGGGGTAGCGAAAGTCGAGGTCGCTCCCATCACCGTGCCGCAACCCGACGGCACCGTTAAGCTCGGCGCCGCGGCCCGTGACAATTTAGGCGCGATCAACGCACCACGGAACGCAGTGCAGCTGGCGCGCTATGAGAAGCCTCGTTCCCGGCGCTTGGAATCATCGGGCTGGTAGCGCTCGATTGCTAACAGCGCCGCGCCAGAATCATGCGGTTGGCGTCTCGCCGCGCAGCACCCGCACAAACCGGCTGCGCTCGATATTCCCGCCGCTCAATATCACCGCGACGTTCTTTCCTGACATGCGTTGACGGTCCTTAAGCAGTGCCGCGAGCGGGGCGGCACCGGCGCCTTCTGCGATCTGATGAGTGTCGTCGAAATAAATCCTCATCGCTTCGGCGATTTCGTCCTCGCTGACCTGCACGAAACGCGAAACGCCGCGGCAGATGACCGCGATGGCCTGCTCATTGGGTTCGCGGGTGGCCAGTCCGTCGGCGAATGTGTTGGAGGAAGGCGATTTGAGCACTCGTCCGGCGGCAAACGACTCTGCAGTTGCCGGAGCGTTGATGGGACCGACGCCGATGATTTCGGTCTTCAAGCCCAGCAAATCGCGTGCCGTAATCAATCCGCAGATACCTGAGCCCATGCCGACGCCGACGTAGACGGCATCCAACTCGCCGCCGTCGCGAAACAACTCGAGCGCGTAGCTGGCGACACCGGCGATGAGATCACGATGGAAAGACGGGATGAAATGCAAGCCTTGGATGGCGGCGACGCGGAAGGCTTCATGTCTGGCCTCATCGAAGTCGCGCCCGAACTCTACCAACTTGGCACCGAATCCTGCGATTGCGGAATTTTGATCGGGAGAGTTGCCGAGAGGCACATAGATGGTGGCGGGAACGCCGGCGCGGGCGGCTGCGAAGGCGATGGATTGGCCGTGGTTGCCGCGCGTGGCGGATATCACGCCCGGAGTTCCGGGCGCGTTTTCGCCCAAGCGGTGCAAGTACACGATGCCGCCGCGAACTTTGAATGCGCCGGCGGGCGTGTGATTCTCGTGCTTCACTCGCACGTTGCAGCCGGCGCGAATTTTCAATTTCGGCCAGCAATACGCAGGCGTCGGGGGCATCACTCGGTAGACGAGTTCCGCGGCATCGTGAAGCTCCTGTAGCTCAAAAGACATGGGGTCGGACATCAATATCTCTGAGGGATACTAGTGGCAGCAGCCGCGCTGCTCTTGGATGGGTGGACATACGATGCTGCCGTAAGAGCAAAACACGCAACAATCGCCGGGCTTGGGACGAAGCAGCGTCTTACAGCCGCTGCATTCATAAAAATATTGGCAGGCATCCGTGGGCATGGTTTCTTCCTGTTCATGGCCGCACGCCGGGCAGGTGATGATGGATTGCAGCAGGACTTCGCTCACGGTATTGCTAGACTAACCGCGACCACGAGCCATTGTCAGGAAACTTGAATAAATGAATGTTGGTCGCGTTTTTCGCGTGGGCCGGGCCGCGGGCGCGTTTTGAGTCCGCTTTTTTTACTGGGAGGTGCGGGAATACTCGCCGGGGCAATGAACGCACTCGCCGGCGGCGGCTCATTCGTGACGTTGCCGGCCTTAATCGCCAGCGGCGTGCCTTCGGTGACTGCGAATACCACCAGCGCGGTGGCGCTTTTCCCGGGGCAGATCACCAGTGCTTGGACCTATCGCGATGGGCTGGGGCCGATCGGGCCGGTCTCGTTGCGCAGCCTGGTGATTGCGACGTTCGTGGGCGGCGCAATCGGCGCGCTGTTGTTGTTGCGCACGCCCGTCAGCACGTTCGACGTCATTTTACCCTGGCTGTTGGCGGTGGCCACGATCGCCCTTGCCTTCGGAGGACAACTCGGCGAATCGTTGCGGCATCGCTGGCCGGTCAGCACGGCGCTGGTCCTTGCGGTGCAGTTCGGACTCGGCGTCTACGGCGGGTATTTCGGTGGCGGGGTGGGTTTCATGATGATGGCGGTGTGGAGCTTGATAGCCGACCGCACACTGAAGAGCTTCAACGCGCCGCGCACCTTAATGGTCTGCGCCGCCAATGCCGTGGCAGTGATCATTTTCCTCGCGGCTCGGGCTGTTGTGTGGCACCAGGCGCTCGCGATTTTGGTCGGCGCCATCGCAGGGGGCTTCTTTGGCTCGCACATTGGCCGGCGCGCACCCGCCAAAATAGTCAGGGTTGGGACCTTGGCGCTATCGGTTCTTATCACGCTGCTGTTTTTCGCGAAGGCTTACGTGTGGTGAGGCCGAGCGCATCAGGCGCTGAATATTCATACAGTGGCCTGGAGGCTCGCAGCCCCACCCCTTGAAAATGGACCGGTGCACCCTATAAGGGGCCTGTCGGAGTTCGTTGATTCAACACAAGGGAGGTAATCATGAACACTCGTAATGAACCATGGTCAGTCCTCAGCGACCTGCAAAGGCACTTGAACCACTATTTCGATGGCGAAGGGGCGAGCGCCAATGGCAGTTCTGCGGCCACAGCCGATTGGATACCCCCAGCGGATGTCGAAGAATATGAAGATCGGTTCGTGCTGAAGATAGACATTCCGGGCGTGGATGCAAGCGCGGTCGACATCACTCTCGAGCACGGAATTTTGTCGGTGGCCGGGACTCGGGACAAAGACCGCGGTGAAAGTAACTTGCAGCGCGAACGCTCAGAACGAGCCGTGGGCCGTTTCCACCGTCGCTTTGCCTTGCCGGAAACAGCTGATTCGAATGCGGTTCAAGCCGCGGGGAAAAATGGGGTATTGCAAATTTTGATCCCCAAGCAGCCAAAAGCGCAACCCAAGAGAATCAAGGTCGCGCTAGAAGGCTGACATGCCCAGGCATTGCAATCACTCCTTCCCGGCGGATACCGGGAAGGAGCCTTTCGTTAACACCTAGTTAGCGTCGTTAGCGTGCTTTCGCGCCGCTTCCCGCTCGCTTACGAGTCCCCTGATTTCCAGCTGAGTCCTCCTGCTCTTCTTCGCCGTCTTCGGCCGCGCCGTTGATGCCCATTTCTTTCATGAGCGCCGTCTTGCGCTGAAGCATCTGATTCGCCAACGCCTCAGTATCAACCCCCGACTTCTTTGCCTTGGGGAACATCTCGCCTTCTTCTTCTCCGACGTGATGATTTATCTGTTCCCCGAGCACAGTAACTTTCGCATCGTATAGGTCATCCTCCGGATCCATGTCTTGAAGTTGCGCGATCAAATCTTTGGCGCCCGCATGCTCTACGAGTGCCTCGTCCATCAGATCGCCTTCATCTATCGCCTCGCGAACGGCGGGGTAGAAAATCTCTTCCTCGAGTTCGGCGTGAATTGTGAGCTCATTGCATATCTGCTCTACAACCGCGCTTTTTTCCTCGTCGCTGCCGTTTTGCTTCAGTTTATCGAAGTCCGAAAATAGCTTTTTTACTTTTTTGTGGTCTGCGGTGAGCATTGTAATCGCATCTTGTGATTTGGCTTCCGCAGCAGAGCCCTTTGACTTGGTCGGCATACTCGCAATCCTCGTTTGGTGATGTGTAACCGCAGTCCCTCAGGGACTTCGATACGGGCGTAGGCCCTAGGGTCAAGCATCATATTCGAGTGCCACGATGTTGCTGCCAGAGCAGCGCTGCAAAGCATTGTGAGAACCCTCCCACAACAGCGGCCAAGCCGCTCTAGACGGTCATGGTGAACATCACCAGCGAGCGTGCGGTAACTCCATAGACATCGGCTGCTGCCCCGCGATAATCGCAGGATTGGATAGAGTGATTCGTGTCCAGCACCAGAGTCCACGCAGCCCCGCCCGGAGTCGGTGGGAGAGTGAACTCCACGAAGTCGTGGTGCGCATTCATAATGATCAATAACGTCGCCTCGGTGCCGCGCTGGCGAAGTCCGGTCGGGCGCGCTCGCCCGTCAATCAACATGCCGAAACACCGGGTGTGCGCATTATCCCAATCCGCCTGTTGCATCTCGGCGCCCGTGGCATTGATCCAAGTTACATCCTTGACTTCGAGTTCCTCATCATATGTCCCGGTTAAAAACCGATTGCGACGTAAGATCGGGTAACGATGCCGCAAGGCGCATAGCGTTTGAACGAACTCGAGCAAGGATTGCTCCTGTTCGCCAAAATCCCAGTCCAGCCAGCTAATTTCGTTATCTTGCGCATAGGCATTGTTGTTGCCCTGCTGAGAGCGGCCAAATTCATCCCCCGCCAGCAACATCGGCGTGCCTTGAGAGAGCAGAAGGGTAGAAAGCATGTTTCGCATCTGGCGTGCCCGTAGCAGATTTATTTCGGGATCGTCGGTAGGACCCTCGACACCGCAATTCCACGAGCGGTTATCGCTGCTGCCGTCCTTGTTGTCCTCGCCATTGGCCGCGTTGTGCTTATCGTTGTAGGTGACCAGGTCATTCAACGTGAACCCATCGTGGGCGCTGACAAAATTGACGCACGCCCAAGGCCGACGTCCTAAGTGATTAAACGCATCCCCCGATGCACATAGGCGCGGCGCAATATCGCGCGCCGATGCGTTGCCCTTCCAGAAGTCTCGAACCGTGTCGCGATAGCGATCGTTCCACTCGGCCCAGCCGGGCGGGAAGCGGCCTACCTGATAACCGCCCGGGCCGACGTCCCAAGGTTCGGCGATCAGTTTCACGGTGCGCAACACAGGATCCTGGTTACACGCCTTTAAAAAGCCACTTTGGTTGTCAAAGCCGTCCGGTTCCCGCGCCAGAATCGTGCCTAGATCAAATCGAAAACCATCTACATGCAACTCATTCACCCAATAGCGCAGGCTGTCGGTCACCATTTGAATAACCGCCGGATGGGATAAGTTCAGTGTGTTGCCGGTGCCCGTATCATTGATGTAGTAACGCTTGTCGCTGGGCAGCAGTCGATAGTAAGAGGCGTTGTCGATGCCTTTGAACGAGAGTGTGGGGCCCAGTTCATTGCCCTCAGCGGTATGGTTGTACACCACATCCATCAGCACCTCGAGGCCTGCGTCGTGGAAACGCGCCACCATTTCTTTAAACTCACGCAATGACTGTTCGGGCTCCGAGGCGTATCGCGGATCAGGAGCGAAGAACCCGATGCTGTTGTATCCCCAGTAGTTGGTGAGGCCCCGCTCAATGAGATAGCTGTCGTTGACGAAGGTGTGGACGGGCAATAACTCGATGGCGGTAATCCCTAACGATTTCACGTACTGAATGACTTCTCGGGCCGCGAGGCCTTTATACGTACCTCGCTGTTCGGCCGGCACCGCCGGGTGGCACTTGGTGAAACCCTTGACGTGGGCCTCGTAAATAATCGTATCGTCCCACGGGAGACCTCGGGCGCGTGGTTGGCCGTGCCAATCGAAGTTTGGATCGACGATTACACACTTGGGTACAAAGGGGGCACTGTCGCGCTCATCGAAAGATAAGTCATCGCCTTTGGCGCCAAGTGTGTAACCAAAAACCTCCGGAGACCACTTGATTTCCTCAACGTGCGCTCGGGCGTAGGGATCCAGCAGCAACTTATTAGGATTAAAGCGGTGCCCGGCCGAAGGCTCATACGGGCCATACACCCTAAATCCGTAATAAGAACCCGGATGAAGTTCCGGAACATAACCGTGCCAAATCTGATCGGTGTACTCCGGCAAAACGAGTCGTTCAGTCTCTTTGCGTCCGCTTGAGTCGAACAAGCAAAGCTCAACGCGGGTCGCGTATGCTGAAAAGAGGGTAAAGTTCGTACCCTTGCCATCCCATATTGCGCCGTGCTCCTCGGCGCTGCCCTCACGAATTTCATGCGTCAATTTGGTTCTGCTCTGTAGTTGAAGTTCGATTTTCAGCGACGCAAGCCGGCTCGATTTTCCAGTTTTCTAGCGCTTGTGCGTGATCGCAAAATCAAGGTGCCCGATTCGTCTATAAATCTCTACCCTTGCGCTGCTATTTCTTCCGGCGGCCTTGTCCTACAAGTTTCAAACCTTGCTGACGTTGGACAACTCGGCGAGCACGGAGGCGAACGTGGCGGCAAAGCTGTGCACGTCACCCGGCCAGCGTGCCGATACATAGTTGCCGTCGCGAACCACCCAGGCGGCCCGCGAGTCTTGGATGGTGTCACGAAACAAGCCGCTGGCTTTCCTGAACTGGTCGGCGGCATCTTTTGGAACGTCGCAGAAATCCGCCGGCGATAACAACGCGCGAGTCACTTCGGCCTGGACGCTGCGAAAACCCGCGGGTTCTGAGCCAGTTTCCATGTAAGTACGATAATAGGTTGGATCCCAGACGCGCCCGAAAATCTTCATGGCCGACCACGCGGCTTTCTCGAGTTGCCAGGTGAGCGCGGTGGTCTTTCGCCCACGTAGAACCGACCGGCCCGTGCGGGCTGACTTGCTCCGCGCCGCGAGCAGCACGCCATGACAAATGGCTGCAACCGGCTTGCCGGCGTCGAAAAAATCGCCGACGAATCGCTGCAAGCAACCGTCTTCGAGATATTGGCGCATGCCTCGCGCCCAATGCCCGCCCGGTAATACCAGTCCGTCGTACTGCGCCACCGACAAGCTTGCGTAGCTCAGCGGGTGAAGAAATGCAGGGACGCTCTGCATCTGCGAGTAGACGAAGCGCGCATCGGCATTGGCGCGCAGCATCAGGCCGAGCAGTTTGATGTTTCGCATGCAGGGAATCCGGCCCCAAAAATCCAAGCCTTCACCGCTCAACATCAGCGGGTCTGCGCTTGCCGGCAGCCCGTCCGGAGTTGCGAAACTAAGCACGTGACCGGCAGCCTGAAGAATTTTCCAGCTGAGCGCTACTTCGGTGGGATCGAAGTCGCGCGCAGGCAACGCGATGAGAACCCGGCAGGAGGGCGGGGTACTCAGAAGCGCCCAGCGTTGACGTCAAGAATGAACTGGACCAGTCCGGTCATGTAGGTTTGCTGGTCGTCGTAGAGGGCAAGGTGACTGCCTTTGGGACAGTAAAGATAGCGCCCCCTTTTTACTTCTTTTGCGATCTTTTCCATCTGTGCAGGTTCCATGGTGTCGTAACGCGCCCCGATGGCCAGTGTGGGTACGGTGATTTTGGGCAGGTCCGCGCTCCGATCCCAATTCAAGAGTTTGCCGCTGGCACCCATCTCGCTGGGTCCTTGCATCGGAATGTAAATCTTCTTGTTGAGCTTGTTAAAGGCTCGCACCACGGGATCAGGCCACTGATCCGGCGGCATGCGCAGAATGTGGTCGACGTAGAAATTTGTCATCAGCAGTTCTTCGTAGCGAGGATCGTCATAGCGACCCTTGGCTTCGAGGCCTTTGATCTCGGCAAGGGCTTTCTGGTCCATCGCGGGCATGAGTACGCTGGCGGCATATCGGTTGTAAGCCGGAATGCTGGCAATCATGTTGGAAATGATGAGGCCCTTTAAGTTCTGCTGGTACTTGAGCGCGTACTCCAGGCCTAAAATGCCGCCCCATGATTGGCCGTAGAGATAGAAGTTGCTCTTGTCGAGCTTGAGGACTTTGCGGACCTGCTCCACTTCTTCGACGAAACGCGGCAAGTCCCATAGCGAGGCATCATCGGGTTGGTCGCTGTACGCGGAGCCGAGCTGATCGTAGTAGTAATACTCGATGCCGGCGTTCGGCAAGTAGCTGTCAAACGCTTCGAAGTATTCGTGTGTCGCGCCCGGCCCGCCGTGCAGCAGGAGCACTTTGATGGTGGGGTTATTTCCGACGCGCTTGGTCCAGACGCGGAATGCGCCTTTAGGCGTCTGGATAGTGATCAATTTGACGCCGCCGGCGAGGGCGTCGTCGCGGCCGCTGGAGTCTAAGTAGGAGCCCGGCACGCCGGCGGGCGCCGCGTTGGCCGGCCACATCACGCCGAAGCAATATATAGAAGCAATCGACAGAAGCAGGAGCCGGAAGAGTTGTTGCATTTATTATTCCCGGTAGTCATCGAAAGCATTCCGCTAGCAATGGCGGGATAGGCTACTCCAGCCGTGAAACTGCCGCTCGGTCATAGGAGGGCTCTTACGGACCATCGCGCTTGGGGTCGTCTTGTGGAAGCGCAGCATCGGGAGCCCAATGGCGACGCCGCCTTGATGGGAAAGTCTTTCATCCGGGGATTAACATATTCGGGGATTAACATGATTCGAAGAGCACTATTGATCTTGGCAATCGCTGGCATTTACGTGGCAGTGAAACGCAACGCGCAGCAGAACGAGCAGCGAAGAGCGCCTAAAGAGCAACGCGACCAGCATTCGATGTGGGCGAACGAGGGCGGCGCGAACGTATCCAGCAGCGCTTGAACCGGTGAGATTGGACAAATCCAAGAAACTTGATGAGCTGGTCGAGAGTGTGGAGACACTCTTGGCGCGGCTGCCGGACAACGCGACACCGGGCATCGCCGCCTTACGCGAGGAATTGGACAAATCGATCCTGGAGACCTGGACCGCTGTGGCGCGCGAGCGAGCCGAAGCGAGCGCCGCTATCGATGACTTCGCGCAATCCATGATTCACATGCTGCGAGCGAACCGTTGGATTGCCTTGGGCGCGGTCGTGGCGCTCGCGGGCGCTGCGGGATTTATCGCGGCAAGAGCGACGCGACGGAACTACCGCCCTTAGCCCTCAGCAACTGCATTCTCACGACCGATCCACCCTCGAAAGTGGCGATGAATGCCGTGCCGCCGATCGTCGACCGTTGGATACGTGTGGGTCCCAGTTTTTGTGCGCTCTTCATGTCGGATGATTGGAAGAGTTCGGCGGGGCCTGCGGGCGTGAAGACCAGCGGCGGGCTGCTCCTCTCGTACAAAGAGAAACTGTTGCCGCCTTGAGTGGAAATATGCTGCATCCAGAGCATGTACCTGACGCCCGGCTCGATTGGGATTTTATTCGAGATGAGAGGATACGGTCCCATGTATCCCAGGGCATTCCAGGCGCGCACGACTAGGGCGTGAGTACAGTCCTCCGGATTGCACTTCTGCAGCACCAGATACTCATCATTGTTGAGACGCCGCGGACATATCGATAGAAGGTCCCCGGGTCGCGCCGAGGCAGGCGGGGATATGACGGCGTGGGTGTTGCTGTCGATCGTGAATTCAGTTGAGACCAAGTAGCCCCCGTACTGAGGCGCAAACCCGTCGTGCGCTTCGGGGCTGGCGCTCCAACTCGATACGCTGCCTAAAATTAGCAGCAATGGCCAATAATAAGAACGATGTTCGCTCATCACCCTCTCCTTGGCGGCAGCGAATGCGCTTGAGACTTAAGCATACTCCCGTAAATCTGGCCGGCGCATTGATTCAAGAGCATATTTCGGGGCGATATCTGATGGCACGGCCCGAAGATTTGCGCTATGAATCCATAGAGGAGAAGCAATAAGATGGCATGTCATCTTTTCAAAAGCGGGGCATTGGTACTCGCCGCACTAGGGTTGTGTCTTTCGAGCGGATGCGTTTCGCCGAAATACAAGCAGGCTGACAGGAGTACCCCTCCTGCGAAAGCCCTAAACGTCAAATTCCCACCGTCGGTGTTGAAAGCCTCTCTCTACACGCAGATCAGCGACGGTGCTCCTGGCTCGTGGAAGCGCGAAGCATTTTGGGATGAATACGTGGTGACCCTACTTAACGGGGGCGATCAACCGCTCGAGATCATGTCGGCTACATTGACGGACTACGCCGACGCGCCGCACTCCGTTGGCAATGACCCTTGGGCGCTCGAAAAAGAAAGCAAGACCTTGGAAAAGCGCTACCAAGACGCCGGCATTGCCTTTGCGCGCATGGCCGCCCCCAGGATGATTGTCAGCGCTGCAGAACCGGCGGTGGTTGCGAGCGCCGGTGTGGGCTCCGCGGGCGCCGCCGCGGCAGCCACGATCACGGCCGTGGCGCTGCCGATATACGGTGCGACGGTGTTCGGCATCAACATGCATAACAAGCATGAAATTCACAAAGAATTCAATCGGCGCCGCTTGCCGCTGCCCTTACCCTTGGCCCCCAACGAAACGCGCACCGGCAGCTTCTTTTTTCCGACCATTCCGAATCCTCGCGCATTGACCTTGCATTGGAGGAGCAGTTCTGGGGAGGGTGATACGGCGCTCGCGCTCGACTTTCTCGAGGGACTTCACGTCAAGGGACCGGCTGATGCCGGAAAATAACCGTTGGCTCTGGAGGTAAGGTGGCTTGCGCGTCTTGTCAGTGTGCGCCCGTCGGTCGCGGCATGCGGTTCTGCTGCCACAAGGATTTGACGGTGACGCCGTTGGCGACTGGCGGAACATACCCGGCAGAGACCACGGCGGGGGCGAGTGCGCCGCTCGGCGGAAATGGGCAGGTGCCGTTCGATTGGTAGCTTAACGCAGAGGCAAGTAGTCCTTCCGAACTGTCGCCGAGCGCGTGACTGAAATCGTCGGTCACTGAGCAGCCCGGTAACAGGACGCCTTGATTGGCTATGGTGTTCTGCGGCGTGAATCCGTCGGGATAGTTGCCAAAACCTTGGGCGTTGATGCCCTGGAACTGTATGGAGAAGTAGGTAACGCCGCAATTATCGGGGGGATAGAATCCGTACGGTTTGCCGCACGTCGTCGATCCGATTTGGATCACCTGTACATTTACACCACGCAGGCTATTGATGATGGATTCGCTTGCAGAACAGGTGTTGGCGGTTGTGAGCACAAACACGCGCGCCAAATTCAACGTCGGCAGCGCTTGACCTGCGGTGGTGGAGAATCCTTGAGTGGTGGCATGAAACCCGAGGGGAGCCAGCGCGGCTCCGGTCACCGGATTGGTCGTCTGATGTTTGCTGTTGAACTGCGAGAGTTCGAAGGTCTGTCCGGCCGTGGCGCTTTGCCCAGCGATCATGTAGGCGACTTCACTCGCGATGTCCAAGTAGCCACCGCCGTTATAGCGGATATCCAGCACCAGGTCATGAACGCCGGCGCTTCGCATTTGGGAAAATGCGGCCACCAATTCGCCTTCGGCGGTAGCCAGATGATCGTTGAATAGCATGTAGCCGACGAGGCTGCCGTTCGGCGCGGTGAGAGTGCGGACGTTTTGAACCGGGGTCACGGTCACGTCGGCCGAAACCAACGTCACGTTTCGCGCCGTGGCGGCACCGGCATCGAGAATTGAGAACGTGTGGGATTCCCCAATGGTCTTGGGACTCAATCCGGCATTGAGCTTATCCACGCTGGCCTGGTCGGTGGCATTGACCATGTCGACTCCGTCGACGGTCAGAACCTTGGCGCCGCGCGCCAGGTTGGCCGGCGCGGCGGCGGCGGCGGAGCCTGGTTCGGTGTACGAAACCACCACATTGCGAGGCGGCGCTGCAGCTAAGACTACGAAGTTGGCGCCATAACCAGCTTGCACGCCGGATAGCGCCAACGCCTCCCAGGTTGCCGTGGGATAGGTAAAATGAAATTTATCTTTTGGATGCTTCGAGGGGGTCGTCGCCGTTGTTTTCAGTGTCGTGAAATAAGACGCATCGGTCGTGAAAGTCGCTGGGTCCTGATCCGGGACCTCGTCGAACCACAAGTACAAATCATTGGTCCAGGAGCGCAGCCAGTTCAGCTCATCGAGCAAGGTACCCTGCACGTCAGTGTAGGCTTTCTTTGTGACGGGATCGGTGCCGCTTCGGGGCGCAAGGCACTTTTCCGCCAGCGTGGATTCGGGCGCGAATTGACCTTTTACCCAGCCCGTAGGTGGCGGCTGCTGCTGCGGGGTGGACGCGGCGCCTCCACCCCCGCCGCAGGAGCTAAGGAGGACAGCGGCCGAAAAAAGGGCGAGCAGATAGCTAGCGTTGCGCAAAGAACCCCATATGTAACATCCTTATCGGGCTGTAGTTTTGGAGCAACGTGCATATTGCAGAAGGATGACGTGCCTGGCAAGGGACGAGGCCTAAGGGGCTGAAAATCGACTCTGGCGGTCCAACAAGAGCCGCCCTGTGATCCTGTGGAGATTGTGGTTCGCACGCGAGTATCATCCGCGGGTGCCAGGTCGAAGAGCAATGCTGCGATGCGGCTTGGGATAGGAGAAGTATAAATGGGAAATGTCGATGAGGGACTCTCCGGCCTTGCCGATTACCTGCAAGCAAGGCGCGCGGACATCCTGTCGGCGTGGCGCACAGCCATACAAAGGGACCCCGCCCTGACGACCAGCGCTTCCTTGCCGCGTGCCGATTTGTACGATCACATTCCGGCGTTGCTCGCGACCTTTGAGCAGCAACTTCGCAAAGGAGCCGCGGCCTCCACGGAGGCATACGAGGACATCGCGCAGGAGCCGGCGGCGGCGCATGGACTGCAGCGCTGGAAACAGGGATATGACTTACGGGAAGTGACGCGTGAGCTCGGCAAGCTGAACGAAACCGTGGTGGCGGAACTCGAAAGCTATAACGATAAAAATTCCAGTGCCGCTCGCGAGGCGCGCCGCATGTGGGCCGTGTTGTGCAGCACCGGCATCGAAGAGAGCGTCGGGCAATATTTTAATCTTCAGCAGCAAGAAGCCGCGGGCCAAGCGAGGGACCTCGAGAGCGCGCTGGCGGAAATCAAGCTGCTGGAGCAACAGCGGGGCGATCTTTGGCGGCAGGCGGCTCACGATCTACGGGGCAACTTAGGCGTGGTGGCCAATGCAACGGTCGGTCTCACCCAAGGCAATCTTCATGAGCCTGCGCGCGATGCGTTCGTGCGCATCTTAATGCGCAACGTGACCTCGCTGCACCATCTGCTGAACGATGTGACCGACCTCGCGCGCTTACAAGCCGGCCGCGAAGAGCGGCACATCGAACCCATCGACGTGTCGCCCCTCCTGACGCAGCTGTGCGAAGGCGCGCGGCCGCTGGCGCAGCAACATCGGCTGTTCCTGCTTTGCGAGGGCCCTGCCGGGTTCGGTGTCGACGGCGATGCCGTCAAGATACGACGCATCGCGCAAAATTTGGTGCTCAATGCGGTCAAGTTCACCCGTGAAGGCGGGATCACCGTCAGTTGGGGAGACAGCGATGCCGCCGATCCGAAACGCTGGCAGCTTTGCATCCGTGATACAGGGCCCGGCTTTGCAACCGGATCCGACAAGCCACTGACGCAGGCGTTGGAAAAGGTGCCGGATCGGCTGCTGAATGAGGCGAATGGCGCAAATCAGCGCGAGCCTGCGCAAGCTGAAAGCAAACTGAACGCGCCCACCCTCGAATTTACGCAGCCGCACAGCGCGAGCGGCGAAGGCTTAGGCCTATCGATCGTCAAGCGGCTGTGCGACATGTTGGACGCGACCATTGAAGTGGATTCGGAGTTGGGCGTGGGAACGACTTTTCGAATCCGGTTTCCGCGGCATTACTCGACCTGAGACAGTGCCGTCGCCAGCGGCCAGCGCATTGTGACCCGAGCCGCTGCCATCACTCATGTCACGGACACGGCCTTTTGGGTCGGAGCGCTGCGGGCGAATGAGGCGAAACGCTGCGGGGCCGTTTTCCCTGATCCGCTTGCATCGCTCGTCGCGGGGACGCGCGGTGAAAAAATCGCGCACGCCATGCCCGATGCCGCATTGGTGCAGTGGGGCGTCGTCGTCCGTACTTCCGCGATCGACACGCTGATAGGCGAGGCGCTCAATCAGGGCGTCGAAAGGATAGTGAACTTGGGCGCGGGTCTCGACACCCGGCCGTATCGCATGACATTGCCGCCAAAGACTCGCTGGATTGAGATCGATTTTCCCAGCATGGTGCAATGGAAAGACGAGGTGCTCGCCGGGCACACCCCCGGGTGCATTCTTGAGCGCATTGGTCTCGATTTATCGGATCGCACCGCGCGCAGCGGCCTCTTCAAGTTGCTGGGCTCAACCAATGTGAAGACGCTGCTGATCGCCGAAGGTGTCATGCCGTATATGTCGAATGAGGCGGTGGCGGATCTTGGCAGAGAGCTTCATGCGATCCCCTCATTTTACTATTGGATTCTCGACTTCGATAACGCGGGTGTGCGCAAAACACCGAAGCGCTGGGCGGAGCAATTGAAGGCAGCGCCTTTTTTGTTCCAACCCGGCGACTGGTTCAAATTCTTTGCCGACTGCGGCTGGCGAGTGCGTAGAGTGATTACCAGTGCAGAAGAATCCGACAAATTGAAAAAGCCCTACCCCTTGGTATTTCCTCAAGGATTGCTGATGCGCGCCCTGCCGCGCGAGGTGAGGCGAAAAATAATGAGCGCGAGCGGCGCCGCGCTGCTCACGAAGGACGCTTGAGCTTTCGAAACTCGTCCGAGAGATCGCAATCTTAGGCCGCGGATTTGCGAGTGCCGGCCGGTATATCGGAGACGATGGTCAGTACCGCCTTGCCGATCTCTGCCGCCAAGACAGATTCAGACTTGTGCGAATAAGGGGCAACTGACGAGGCGTGAAGCGCTATCAGTTTCACGGCGGCTATGGATTGGGCCGACCGCAAATCCAGGCCCTGGGTTCCTTGCTGCAGTGCTGCCATAAATCCTTGAGCCCAACGCATGGCGGCGATGCCGGCTGAGGATAGGGCAATCGAGTCGTGAAGCGCGGGAACGAAAGTTTGCGGGGCGGAAGTGAGCACGGCGGTGAGATGCTGGCGATAGCCCAGAATCAAGCGAAGAAATCTATCGTAAGAAGCGGGTGCTTCGATTTTCGCCGCCACTTTCCAACCACGGATGCCCCATATGGCCGGCAGCCAGGCGCCCGGAGACAAGTTGATTGGCCATACGATCATGGCGACCAAATATCCCTCGATCGCAACAACATTCATGGTGTCGCGCGGCCAATCAGACTCGTTGAGCCATTTACTCAAACTTGAGCGATCGCTGGACAAGAATCCTAAGGAACCGAATTTTTCAATATCGGGCGGTACGAGCGACGGCGCCGGCTCTTTAAACTTGCGCCATTTAACTGTTTTTGCTGACAAGATCGCTCCCATTGGAGATTAGGCCCAATAAGAGCGTCTGAAGCTGCGCAAAGGGCGGGGGTGAGTACTGTAGCCTAATTCGCCGGCCCCATTGCTTCTTTAGCATGGCGTGACACTCGCAGGCGCGGAGAGACCGCACCATGGCCAGCTACGTGCGCAAAAGCGGATGCAGGGCGACGCGCACTCTGCGCGTCATCCAGTGATCGGTGCCGCGTACCTGTTGGAGCCTCGACAGGGCAGCCTGCAACTGGTAGCGGGCGGCGCTGAATTGCCCGCGAGCGGCCAAACACTCGCCGTAGACAGCCTGCGCCTCTGCGTGACGCCACCCGGTTGCCTCCTCGTCCTTAGGCAGCAGCGCGAGCGCTTGGCGTGCGAGAGCACATCCGCCGGCGACGTCGTGCTGTGCGAGCTCGATTTTGGCCTTGGCGAGGTAGGCATCGGCCAGTTGCTGCGGGTCGAGCGACTTCATTGCGGTCAAGCCGGCGATTCCAGCCTCGATTTCCAGCAATGCATTGCGGTGGTCGCCAGCGGCAGATTCGCTCAGCGCGTACTGGATTCGGCCAGCCGCCGCTTCGTAGGGAGGAATGTTAATCAGGGTCAAGCGCATGCTTTGCGCGAGGCGCTGATGAATGACTGCTTGATCGGCCCGACCCAAGAGGCGCAGTACCGTTCCAAGATCGTCGAGACTCACGGCCACAGCCCGATTTTTTTCTCCAAGCTGCTTTCGGCGCGACGCCAGCACTTCGCGGCTGAGGCGCTCGGCCTGAGCCAGATCGCCGGATTCGCGCAGCGCGGCCGCCAAATGCGCCTTGGAAATCAGCGCGAAGGGATGCTCGGGCTTTCCCTGGGCCGCCCAGATCGCCATGGCTTCGCGGCTGTAGTCCGCGCTGCCGAGATAATCGTCGAGGTGCATGCGCAGCACCGACAGATTGTTCAACGTGGTCGCCAAATCCGGGTGCTGCGTGCCCAATACCCGTCGTTGCATGGCCAGGGCCTCTCGATAGAGCGGATCAGCCTCCCGAAAGCGTTTCAGGCGATCAAACGCCCGAGCCTCGTTGGCGAGCGCAAGGGCCAGCAAGGGGTGATCGTTTGGCAACAGCCGCCGGTAGATGGTGATGGCTTGGTCGAATGCAGGCAGCGCCTGTGCGATATGGTCGGTCTGCATGCGAAAAACGCCGAGGTTGACCAGATTCTCGGCCACATCCAAATGGTCCTCGCCGTAAAGGGCCCGGAACATCGACAGCGCCTGCTCGGTCAGTGTGGTGGCCTGCTCGATGTGTCCCATGTCCCCGTAGAGCGCGGCCAATTCGTTGAGCTGCGAAGCAATCTGTTGATGCGGGACCTTCAACGCCGCGCGCGACATCGCTAGCGCCTTTGTCAGCAAGAGCTCGCCAGCGGCGAATTCGCCCTGGCGGCGCGCGATTTCGCCCTGCAACGCCAGATCTTGTGCGACCAGCGCGTTGGGCTTATTCGCGCCCATTTCATGCTCGTGCTGCGCTTGAGCGGAACTCAAGGCCGAGGCTGCATAGTCGCCCTTTTCATACTGCGCGCGCGCCAGGAGGGCAAGTGTGTCGGCATGCGAGACTTCGCTGCGTTCGGCCGGGGTGCCCAGGGTAAGTGAGCGCTGCAATAAGGTTACGGCGCGGTCGTTCTCGCCTAGGTTCTGATAGATCGTTCCCAGCACCGCTGAAAATGATGATTCCAGCTGCGGCTGATCATTAAGTTGCTGCTGCAGCCTTTTTGCGCCCAGATCCAGGACCTCGCGAGCGCTTAAGCGAAGGCCGCCGGGGACACCTTTAGGGTCAGCGACGCGAAACACATCTACCAAGTAATGAGTCACGGCTTGGGCACGCGAGGCATGCACCCGCGCGTTATGCGCTTGAGTCAGCGCGAGGGTGGTCGTGGCAAGCAGCCCCACCACGCCGGCCGCTCCCAAAGCGACGCCGAGGCGATGGCGCGCGATGAATTTTCCGGTGCGATAGTGCAGCGTGTCGCGCCGCGCGGAAACGGGTTGACCGCCCAAGTAGCGACGCAAGTCTTCGGCGAGCGCTTCGATGGTGGGATAACGCCGTTCCGGCTCAGCTTTGAGCGACTTGAGAATGATGTTGTCGAGATCTCCGCGCAGACGGCGCGCGGAAATGTCAGCAACGAGGCGTTTACTACCAAGTGTTTGGCTCGGCATAGGTGGACCCGCGCGCGACAACGCTCGGCGCGCGTCCTCTTGATTGGCGCCATCGGCAAGCCCGCTGGCGCGCCGGCCCGTCATGAGCTCATACAGCAGGCATCCCACCCCATACACATCGGTTGCCGTGCTCACGGGCTGGCCGAGCAGTTGTTCAGGGGCGGCGTAGCCGGGCGTCAGAGGACGTTGCAACTGTGCGTGCGTCTGCAGGGCGGGCTCGGTGAGTGCGCCGAGCAGCTTGGCGATCCCAAAATCCAGCAGCTTCACTTCGCCTTGTTCGGTCACGATGACATTGGAGGGCTTGATGTCCAGGTGCACCACCAGTTGGCGGTGGGCAAATTGCAGCGCAGCGCAAATTTGCAGCACGCACTCCAGCCGCGCTTTTAAGGGCAAAGCGTGCGCCTCGCAGTAGGTCAAGATCGGCGCGCCTTCCACGTATTCCAAGACGAAATAGGGGCGGCCATCGATCGACAATCCCCCGTCGAGCAGCCGGGCGATGTTGGGGTGCGACAGGCGTGCCAGGATCTGGCGCTCGCGCAAGAAGCGCGCCAGCACCGCCTCGCTGTCCATACCGCGCTTGATGAGCTTCAGGGCAACGCGCTGCTCGAACTGGCCGTCAATGCGTTCGGCCAGCATGACCACGGCCATGCCGCCACGGCCCAACTCGCGCAGCACATGCCAGCAGCCGATAATACTGCCGGCGGGGGATGCCTCGTCATGATGCGCCCAATCCGCAGCCACGGCGCTGCGCAGCTGGGGCACGCGCTGATCGAGGAGGTCGCCTGCCGCGTCCGCGTCGAGCAGCAATTGCACTTCGCGGCGCAATTCCTCATCGGCGCCGCAGCTAGCGTGCAGCAACGCTTCACGTTCGGCTTCAGGGACTTCAAAAACCGCATCGAATACCCCGCTGATGCGACGCCAGCGCGCGGTGTCCATTACGGCTGCGCAACCCTTTTGGTCAATCCTAAGCGCTGCACGAGGAAGGCACGCGCGCGCCGCCAATCCCGGTAAGCCGTGCGGACCGTAATGCCCTGCAAGTCGGCGATCTCTTCTAGTCGCAAACCGCCGAAAACGTGCCATTCCACCACTTGCCCCGCGCGGGCGTCGAACTCGGTCAGCTCATTGAGGCTTTGGTCCAGCGCCAGCATATCCGCCATGTCTCCCGAGGCATCCGCGTGGTTCTCTTTGACGTCAGTGAACATGAATTCGCCGCCGCGCTTCAGACACACGCGGCTGCGCGAATGGTCGATCAATACCTGTCGCATGGCTTTGGCGGTGAGGGCGAGAAAATGCCGGCGATCGAGCCCTTGCGATTGCGAAGACGGGGAGAGCTTGAGATAAACCTCATGGACCAAGGCGGTGGTATTCAACGTGGCCAAGGCACCGACGCGTTGCCGCTGTTGGTGCGCGATCCGGTGCAGTTCTTGGTACGCCAATTCGAACAGCTGCTGCGTTGATTGCGCAACCGGCGGCGAATGCGAGAGGGCTTCCGTCTCCATAGCAATGGCACTTCCAGATTCGAAGGACACTGTCGCCTGATTTGCGGGGAACCGCAAGCACGGCGGGCATCTATAAGAAAATCTTAAATTGGATGTCAAAACCCTCCCTGGATTACGTATCCCTATTGCACAGGGAATTTATTTACTAGGAGGGGACGAGATGAGAATCAATATCAGTAGAGTCAGAGGCGGTACAGCCTTCGCTTGCATCGCGACACTTGTGGCGGGAATCAGCATTGGCGTTTCCCAAGCCGATGAGGAGGAGGGGGGCGGTGACGGCGAGCGTTCGCTGGTCCGCATCGGGTTTCAAGTGGCGCCCGTGCCCTTAAATACCCGCGGAAAGGACAAAGAACTCGTCGGTCTCGGCAGCTATATCGTCAATGTGGTGGCCGATTGCAATGGCTGCCACAGTGACCCGCGATTCAGCTACGCGAAGGGTGGGAATCCCTATTTCAAGGGAAATCAGCCCAAAGTAGTCAACCCAGCCGTGTACTTGGGCGGGGGCCAGGATTTCGGGAACTTCGGTCCGGAAACGCCGAACATTGTGTCGCGCAACTTGACACCGGATAAGACCGGGATGCCCGCTGGAGGCCGAACATGGCCGGAGTTTCGAGCGATCCTAAAGACGGGTGTGGATTTGGATCATCTTCACCCCAACTGCCCCCCGGCCGCGGTGACGGATAACTGTTTTGGGATGCATCAGCCATTTAACGGAGATCTGCTCCAGATCATGCCATGGCCGGCGTTTCAGAGCATGACGGATCATCAGATGCGGGCGATCTATGAATACTTGAGCGCCATTCCCTGCATCGCGGGGCCGCCAACCGGCGTGTTGCACAACGACTGTTTCTAATCTGTCCAGCTGTTTCTCGCCGATCGATTTTCGTTCATGAGGCAAGAGGTCCGCGTATGCGGACCTCTTGCACTCCTTCCCGCCCTCAAGCTCGGGATGTCAGTAAATCTCGCTGCACCTCGTATTACTCACTAAGCGATGTCCTTCGCATCTTTTTTGCCGAGGCGTGACAATGAGCAAGCTAGCGTTATTCAGGACTGCCGCCGTATTCGTGACCTTGACTTGCATAACGGCCTGCGGCAAGGCGCCGAGCGTTGCGGCTGCGACAATGAGCGGCGCGCCAACGTCGGATATCTCGAGTGAACGGCGCTCCTCGACTGCGCTGCTGACCAAAGAGGAGGTTGGGGCAATATTGGGAAGCGCGGTAACCTCAGTCGAAGGCACCGCCACTGACATGGCTTATAAAACGGCTGTGGTGGGTCTTGAAGTCACCATCGGACTCGAAACAGAGAATGACGCGCAGCTCGCCATGAGCGGTGCACGCAAAGCCACCGGCATGTTGGGCGGCACGCCTGAGGAGGTGCCCAACTTAGGCGAAGAGGCATTCTTCGGCGCGATGTCGGTGCTGTACGTGCGCCGCGGCGACAGGGTCATCACGATCACGCCGCCCAATTTGCAGTTGGCGGCAGGTGTTGCGGCGTACGACAAGATGGCGGAAGCCAAACTCGGTTCGCCGGAGCAATTGCAGGCCTTGAAGGAGTTGCAGCAGGTCGAGAAGACGGACCCGCTCATGGCGGGCCTCAAACAGTCCGATGATATGCAGGGCGCGGTGGCGGTGATCAATGCCTCCAGCAAGAAGCAGGGCACGAGCTATGAAACTCAGGCGCGCGCCATCGGTATCGCGCTGGCCACCAAGGTAGTGGCAAAGCTGTGATCAAGGGTTCATGGATGTGCCCACAATCGACGCGTCGAGCTGACGCGGCAAAGAGTTTTCTATTCCGATTCACCATCCAAGGACAAATTATGAAACCCATCCTCTCGCTGAGTATCTGCATCCTGGCGTGCGCGGCCGCGACACGCGGGCACGCCGCCGACGATCTCACCGTCGTCTCGACTGTCGCCACTAATGGCAAGCCCGCCGGGAGCGAAACGAGTTACATTTCGAGCGACCACATCCGCACCTCGCAAACGGGCGGCACGGACATGATTATTAATCTGAAGACCGGTGTGATGACGACCATCGACGAGAAGAAAAAGACTTATTACGAGGTGACCAAGCAAGATATGCAAGCCATGCAAGCGAAGATGGCCGAGAAGATGAACGATCCGAAAATGAAGCAGGCCATGGCAATGATGCAGGGCATGACCAATTCCATGGCCGGGTCGACGGAGGTCAAGAAAACCGGTGTGTCGCGCAAAGTGGCCGGATTTGCCTGCGAGGAATGGAGCATCACCATGGGCGGGATGATGACCATGACCGAATGCGTCACCAACGATATTAAATATCCGGTGCAGAGTTGGGCGGCTCTAAAGGACTTTCAAGACTCTATGCGCAAATCTATGAGCGGCAGCGGCTTTGGCCCCTCGGCCAAGGCGAGCGCGGATTACGCTGAAAAGATGAAAAGCATCAAGGGCTTTCCGGTGGCAAGTTCCTCAACGGTGGACGCCGGCGTCATGAAAATGACCACTAGCAGCGAAGTCACCGAGGTGCGTCACACGGCCATTCCCGATTCCACCTGGGAGGTGCCCGCCGGCTTTGCCAAAGTCGACAGTCCGATGATGAAGGCTTTTCAGGAGCACGACCGCTAGAGGCTGCCCTTTTCTGCCGCTAACAGATGCACCGGCAATTCCGCCGGTCAAATGCGGTGGTTTCACATCTGGCGGAACAGATGTAGAAAACTACGGCTGACCGGTAGCACCTCGGCGCGGCCTTTCAGATGAATGTCGGCCGTTTCATTTGGACCGCGCACGATGCGGGCGATGGAGCTCAAGTTCACGACCACTGAGCGATGGACCTGGGCGAACTGCCCCGCATCGAGTTGCGCGCTGAGTTCCTTTAGCGGCGTACGAATCACGGCTTCGCGCTGCTCGGAGGACTCGTCACGCCATGCAACCACGGTGTATTTTTCCTGGGCGCGCAGGTAATCGATTTGCTGCACTGGGATCAGGGTGACGGTTTGTCCTACCGATGCGCGAATCCAGCGCAGCGGCGCAGGTGCGCCGCGCCGCTCGAGGGTCGCGGCGAGCTGCTGGAGCAGTGCGTCGGTATTGACCGCGGACTTGGCCGCGAGCAGCCGTTCCTGAAGACGTGCCACGGTTTGCGCGAGACGCGCCGCGTCGACGGGTTTCACCAGATAGTCAAGCACGCCCTGCGCAAAGGCTTGGACTGCGTACTGGTCGTATGCGGTGACAAAGACCAGATGCGCGCGATGGCCAATGTGGCGCGCCGCATCGATGCCGGTCACGCCGGGCATGTGAACATCCAGAAAACACACGTTGGGCTGGAGTTTTTCGAACTGATCGATGGCTTCCCGGCCGTTGCGGGCCCGAGCGACTACGGTAAGTTCGGGCCAGGCCTCGGAGAGCTGGCGCTCGAGCGACTCGCGCAGCAGCGGCTCGTCCTCGGCAATCAACGCAGTCGGAGCAGGTTGCATCAGGTTGGTGTCTGTCGAGCGGGGAACGATACTTCGGCTCGCACACCGTGGGGCATGATTTCGCTCACGCGCAACTGTGCCTCGGTGCCGAACGCCAGATGCAAGCGCTCGCGCAGCGCCGCCAAGCCGGTACCGAGCCCGGTGCCGGTTGCTCGAAGCCCCACGCCGGTGTCCGTGACGCCCGCGATGCACCGGCCCGCCGCCAGTTTCAACTCGATGTCGATGCTGCCACCTGTTTCACTGGGATCGATGCCGTGGCGCACGGCGTTTTCCACCAATGTCAGCAGCGTCATCGGAGGGCATCGTAGATCCATCATTCCGGGATCCGAGCGCATCGCAAATTGCAGGCGATCCGGCATGCGCATGTGCATTACTTCAAGATAGGATCGAACCAACTCAAGCTCTTGGCCTAGCGTCGTTACCGTTTCATGCAGACGTGGCACGGCGGCGCGCAAGTACGCGATCAAGCTCTTCAATACCTTGGATGCCTGCGGCGCGCCGGTCTCCACCAGCGCCTGCACGTTGGCGAGGGTATTGAAAAGAAAATGCGGCTCGACTTGCGCCTGCAGCAGCCTGAAGCGCGCATCCAGCGCCTTGCGTTCGAGTTCGCTGCGTTCCAATGCAAATGCGGTGGCCTGATCGCGGGCAAAGGAATCGCGCTGCCGGACGAGCGCGCCTACCGCGATCCAAGGCGCGAACAATATTCCTGCGAAGGTCAGGGCAGCCCAGCCCTCGACTCGGTCAGGCTCGGTTGCGAAATGTGGGTGGCCCCCGGTAGTCACCCAGTACGCGAGATAGGCCGAGAAAGGCACCACCGCGGCGACACCAATCAGTTGCAGCACCCATCGTGCCGGCCATCGCGGCAGACGTCTGGGCCGGCGCTCTAAGAATCCAAACGCCAACATGGCAGAAAAACCCACCACCATGGTGCGGCCGACGACGACCACTGTGGGCATGACGGAGCCTAAGCGCAGGATCAGTCCAATCACCGTTGCCGCAATCAGCGCCACTCGCACCCTCGGCCAGCCCAACAACGGGGGCGGGGTACCGGTCCTGGCGAAGGCATCGTTTACCGACATCGGGCCACTATAGTGCAACGAGGAGGGGCTTCGAGCTTCTGAGGCTTGAATTGGGCGCTCCAGGCGGCAGCTCGTCGTCGGCAATCGCGGCTCGATCCCGTCGCTCCGTCGTCCGTCGCAAGCGCTGGCAGATGCGCGGCGCGGAGCAGATAGTACCCTCGAGCGAATATCATGGATGGGGATGGAAAGGAGGAATCATGAAGCGACGATATAAAGTGATGAACGTGCTTTTGATCTTGCTGGTGGTGGCGGCCTCCTCGCTCGCGCTGGCGTTGAGCCACAATGCTGCGTGTCCCGCATCGCCGCCGCCGGCCGGCCCGCCGGCGATGAGGGCAATCGTTTATCGCTGTTACGGCTCGCCCGAGGTGCTGAAACTCGAGGAGATTGCCAAGCCATCGATGGCGGACGACCGAATGATCGTGAAGGTGCATGCTGCCTCCGTCAATCCTTTGGACTGGCATTACATGCGCGGCGAACCCTACTTCATGCGCGCCGGTGCGGGAATGGGGGCGCCCGACAGCATTTCCATGGGGGTCGATTTCGCCGGTACGGTCGAATCGGTGGGGAAAAACGTCACGCAATTCAAGCCCGGAGATGAGGTGTTCGGCGGCCGAGACGGCGCGTTCGGGGAGTACGTGAGCGTCGCCGAGAAAGGCTCGCTCGCCATGAAACCGACCAACATGAGCTTCGAACAGGCGGCGGCCGTCCCCATCGCAGCGATCACGGCATTGCAGGCGCTTCGCGACAAAGGCAACATTCAAGCGGGGCAAAGCGTCTTGATCAACGGCGCATCCGGCGGCGTCGGCACCTTCGCCGTGCAGATCGCCAAGCTGTACGGCGCCAAGGTCACCGGTGTTTGCAGCACTCACAATGTAGGCCTGGTGAGATCCATCGGCGCCGATGAGGTCATCGATTACACGCGCGAGGATTTCACGAAAAATGAGCAACGATATGATTTGATCATTGATACCGTGGGGACGCACTCGCTGTCTGACTATCGGCGCGTGCTGAATCCGCATGGCGCTTTGATCATCGTGGGATCGCTAGACAAGGGCCACTGGCTGGGGCCGTTGTCGGGCATCATCGACGCGAAGCTCTATTCCGCCTTCGTCAGTCAGAAACTCGTTTTTCTGCTGGCGCAATTGAACCCGAAAGATCTCGATACCTTGCGCGACTGGATGCAGACCGGGAAAATCACCCCGGTCATCGACCGGCGCTACGCATTGAGCGAGGTCCCCGAGGCGATCCGATACCTGGAACAGGGACATGCGCGCGGCAAAGTCATCGTTACCGTGGACTAGGCGGAACACGCGTGACGCTGGAAGCTCACACCGCTGCGACTTCTTCGATGCCCGTTGCGGCAAGAGGGGCGTCACCTCAGCGCAAGGCGGTGGCGCTCGCGTTCCTGTGCAATTTCCTGCTGATGGGAAGCTATTACATCCTGCGGCCGGTGCGCGACACGGTGGCCACCATCGTCGGGGCGGACCTGCTGCAGCATCTATTCACCGCCACGTTCATCGGCACGTTCATTGCCTCGGGCGTCTACACAGCGCTCGCATCCCGAGTCAAACTCACCCGGTTGCTGCCGGGCGTTTTTTGGTTCTGGCTGGCCAATGTGGTCCTGTTCGAAGTGCTGTTCCGGCTATTACCGGAGAACCGCACGCTGGGCGCGGCATACTACGTTTGGTTCAGCGTCACCAATCTGTTCATGATCTCGGTGTTCTGGAGCCTGATGGTGGACGTATTTTCTCCGGAGCAGGCGACGCGTTCCTTTGCATTCGTCGCGGCCGGGGGTGCGTTGGGCGCGATCGCAGGTCCCTTGCTGACGCGGATGCTGGTCGGAACATTGGGATTGAGCGGCATGTTGTTGCTGGCCGCGGGCGGTTTCGCCTTGGTGATCGCGACGATTCACCTCCTGATGCGGGAGAAAGCGCGATTGCGCGAGAGCAGCGATGCGGCCCCGCATACGACGCTCGATCACGCCTTGGAAGGCAATGCCTTCGAGGGTTTCGGACAGCTGCTCAAGTCGCCATACGTGCTCAATCAAGCGGGATTCATACTGTTGATGACGTGGGTCAACACCGTGGCCTATTTTTGTCAGACCGACCTGATTGCGCGCACATACACGGCCATCGCGAGCCGCACCCAGGCCATTGCAGATATCGATTTGATCGTGAACATTTGCACTGCGCTGGTCTTGCTGCTGGGGCTCGGCGGCATCGTGAAACGATTCGGTGTTACTGCGGGGTTGATACTCAATCCGCTGCTCATGGTGATGGCGTTTCTGGCAACGGCTCTTTCGCCGACGCTATTCATGATCCAAGTCCTGCAGATTGTGCGGCGGGTCGCGCAATACGCCATCGCCCGGCCCAGCCGAGAGATTTGCTTTACCGTGGTGGAGCAAAGCAGCCGCTACAAGGCGAAGAATGTCATCGACACGGTGGTTTACCGCTTCGGCGATGTGAGCTCCGCCTGGGTGCAAGCGGGCTTAAGATCCATGGGCTACGGTTTGCATGGTGCGATTGCGGTGGGTGTCGCGGCGTCGGTGGTGTGGGGTGCGGCCGCCCTCGTGCTCGGCCGTCGCTATGAAAAGATTCGCGCGCCCTGCGATCTCGCCAAGGTTACCGCGGGACGGCGTGTCGGCGCTCAAGCGTAAGGTTCACCGTTCTTGCGTGTAAATTCACCGCGGCCGGCCGGCACCTTGAGGTCGATATCGGAGTAGGCGCATTCGTCTTGTGCGCTTCGCCCGCCAACCTCCAAAAAGACGGCTTCGCGATCCGTGCGGTTTTGCAGATGATGGCCATCGGCAACGCCTGCTTTGAAGCCAGCACAGTCTCCAGGCCGCAATATTTCTTCGCCCGAATCGGTGACCAACACGAGTTCACCTTCCAGGACATAAATGAATTCATCTTCGGCGCTGTGCCAATGACGTTGACTCGACCAGGCGCCGGGCGCAAGCCGCGTGAAATTCACGCCGAACTGTGTAAGTCCGGCGCTATCGCCCAAGCGCTGACGGGCGCGGCCCGCAACAGGTGCATGGAAGGGGGGCGGATAGCGGGAGCCGGTAATTATTTTTACTTGCTCCTGGTTGATTTTGGTGGACATGTTCAATCCCTTGATTAATCGTTTGGGTAGGCCCGGCGGCCGTACGGCAAGCAATAGAATAACGAAGGAGAGAAAAATTGCGAACCAAAGCCCACCCTATTTGTTGAAAGCCGGGCTTCTGTCAGACTGCAATGCTGAATTAAGGGAGCCGCCACATGGACCGGGATCACGAGATTATTGCAACAAACGCGCGATTGGAGGACGCCGCGCAAATGGCACAGTTTTTGGCGCCGATCCCCAATGCCGGCAGCCTCGAAGCATTGTTGCTCGAACGAAGAGTCGTTTCCACACGTACTTACGATGATGATGAGATGCTGGCGCGTTTCGTGCGCAGCGACGGGACACTGGTCGCCTGTTACACCGTCAAGGAAGTCACCATCGATGAGGCCGAAATGATCGCGGCTCAGTGCGAGCTGCTGGATGTATGGAATGTAGAGAACTTTTCGCGCGCGGTGCATATTGCGCTCGATCCGGAGATCTAACGGCGGACACCCGCTGCGACGCTCAGGTGGTTAATTTGCCGACAATCGCAAGAAGCGGGCGGCATTGTTATAGAAAATGTCTCGCTTTTGGGCGGTCGTGAGGTAAGAAGCGGTCTCGATGCGGCGCAAGGAAATCTCGATGGCTTGCGGCCAGACCATGTTGTCCGAGCCGTACATGATGCGCTTTCCCATGCCGGCATCGACCAGCGTTTTTAAATAGCGGTGAAATTCGGCCTCGGGCAGGACATAGTCGATGACGCCTGTGTCCACGTAAACCTGCGGATGGGCATACATCAAGGCGATCATTCCATCAAGCATGGGCCAGCCGGCGTGCATGACATAAATGCGCATCTTAGGGTGTTTTAGCAACACCTCTTCCAAGTCCAGCGGGTTGGAGAGCCGCATACGAAAGTCCTGCATCCCGAGATAGGCCGCTCCGGGCGGGCCGGGTCCCATATGGATGGCGATCGGAATATTCAGCTCTTCCGCGAGGGTATAGAAAGGTTCCATCCGCGGGTCGGTCACGGCGATGCCTTCGTATTCGATCATAACTTCGCCAAGCACTTTCAGATGACTTTGTGCATACAGCTTACGAAGCGCATCGATCGTCGGCGCATCGGAGATGCCGAAGGCGATGGCGGACAAGATATTGTCGGGGGCTTCTTTGCGCCACGCCTCGACGATTTCAGCACGACCGCTGGCGACAGCGAGGATGTTGTGCTTTTTAAGAACTGCCAGGGTTCTTTTGCGCAACTCATCGTCCGTCTTGGGTGAGATCAGCTGGTGCGGGCATTCAACGTTGGTAAACGCCTTGAAGTACGCCTCAGGCGGAGCGCTCGGATCGCGGATGGGCCAATTGACAAACGGAGCGCAGATCGGCATCGGAGGCGGGCCCTGGTTATCGGCCGGGGAAGCGTGAAAGTGCATGTCAATGATCGTATAAGCATGGCGAGCTATTTCTTCGTGGGGCTGTTGCGGTGCCGGCGCCGCAAGCGACATGCCCGCCAAGAACGATAGGATGGAAGGTAAGGCAGGCCTGACGAGGCGGTATATCAAGAAACGAACTCCCCCTGGTGATGCAGCAAGCCGTATGCTCGAAGGTCGCTAGACAGTGACTTCGATACGATTGCCGTCTGGATCCAACACGACACTCTCATAATAAGCGTCTCCCGTATGCCGCGGACCATCGACAATTTCATAACCGTCCTTTATCAGGCGGCTGGTCAACTCATCAACGCGTTGCTCTGAGCCGACAGATACCGCGACGTGTGTAAGGCCCATCCGCTGGGCGCCCCGCTCAAGCACCACTGGATCAAGAGTCGAACTCTTCATGAGTTCGATCCTTGCGCCACCTTCGAAGCTCAAGAAGCGTGCTTCGTAGCCCTTCTTCGCGTTGATATACTTGGGTCCCGTGCTCGCGCCAAAGTACGTTGCATAGAAGCTAGCAAGCCGTTCGATATCAGTGGTCCAGAATGCGATGTGTTCGATTCGAAGCATGTGCAACTTTACGACATCTTATGCTTGTACAATGCCGAGAGTTCGAGTCAACGGCCACGACCAAGACGACTGCGGAGGGTATCGCGATGACGCTGAGCGATGATCTGGCCAAACTAGAAGAGCTTCGCGCCCGCGGAACGTTGACGGATGAGGAATTCGCGCGCGCGAAGGAGAGATTGTTAGGCGTGGGCGCCGCGCGTGTGGCCACGACGCCTTTCGTGGCGACGGTAAATTCCTTCCGGCGCAGCCGCACCGATCGGTGGATCGGGGGCGTCTGCGGCGGCCTAGCGCGCGTCACGGGTTTGGAATCCTGGGCTTGGCGGCTTATTTTTACCCTGTTCGTTCTCTGCGCAGGCACCGGATTGATCGCCTATCTGCTTCTGATGATTTTCGTCCCAAGCGAGTGATGGAAGCAGGTAACGGTTTAGACAAAGCATTGTTAAGCCGTCGTACGGTGCTTAGCTTGGCGGCGGGCGCCACCGCGAGCACAGCCGTGCATGCATCCCCTAACCATTCAACTGCGGAGCGGCGCATGAACGATCTGGTTTTGATGGACGCCACTGTGCTTAGTTCGGCAATACACTCGCGTAAGGTATCCTGCGTTGAGGTAATGAGCGCGTATCTTGATCATATTGAGCGGCTCAACCCGAAAGTCAACGCCATCGTCGCGCTTCAGGATCGTGAGAAACTGATGGCGCAGGCACGCGAGCGCGATACACAGCTCGGCCGCGGTGAGTCCATGGGGCCGCTGCACGGCTTTCCGCATGCAGTGAAGGATCTGCAGGCGGTCAAGGGCATTCGGATGACGATGGGCTCCCCCCTCCTCAAGAATTTCGTGCCCACGGCCGACGGACTGATGGTCGAGAGATTGCGCGAGGCGGGGGCAATATTCATCGGAAAAACCAATACGCCGGAATTTGGCCTTGGGTCGCACACTTACAACCCGGTCTACGGTGCCACTCGAAATGCGTACGATACAAAGCGCTCCGCCGGCGGCAGCAGCGGCGGTGCGGCGGTATCGCTCGCACTTCGCATGCTACCAGTCGCAGACGGCTCGGATTACGGCGGGAGCCTGCGCAATCCGGCTGGATGGAACAATGTGTTTGGGTTTCGCACCAGCATTGGTCGCGTTCCCACTGACACGCGCGATGCCTGGTTGCCCTCGATGGGCGTGACTGGCCCCATGGCTAGGAACGTGACAGACCTCGCCATGCTTCTGTCGGTACAAGCGGGATTCGACTCGCGACTGCCGCTGTCCGTGGACGGGGATGGGACTTCGTTTCAGCGGCGATTGGCGGCAAGTTTCCAGGGTAAACGCATTGCGTGGGGCGGAGATTTCAAGGGCTACACGCCGTGCGAGCCCGGAGTTCTCGAAGTGTGCCGCGCCGCCGTAATGAACTTTGAATCGCTCGGCTGCACCGTCGAGGAGGCGATACCGGATTTCGATCTGGAAGCCGTATGGCGCGCATTCATGCGTCTGCGCGGCTGGCAGCAGGGAAGCCCGCTTCTTGCCTACTACAACGACCCCGCAAAACGCGGCCTGCTCAAGGCCGAGGCGATATTCGAAATCGAAATGGGACTCGAGCAATCGGCTTACGAAATCACGGCCGCCTCGGTGGTGCGTACCGACTGGACGCGAGCCGTCCGCCGGTTCTTCGAGCGCTACGACTTCTTCGTGCTGCCGACGGCGCAGGTGTTTCCGTTCGATGTGAATGAGCATTGGCCGCAGGAAATCGCGGGTAAGAAGATGGAGACCTACCATGAATGGATGAAGGCCGTCTGTCTTGTCACGATGTCCGGATGTCCCGCACTCGCCGCGCCGGCGGGCTTCAATGACAAGGGACTGCCGATCGGCATTCAGCTCATTGGACCTAATCGACAGGAATTCAGTTGCCTTCAATTGGCGTATGCCTACGAGAGCACCTTGGGTCCCGTGCATCATCGCCTGCCGGCGCTGCTCAATGGCGCTTAAGCCTGCAGCAGGATGGTCCTACGGTATCCGCTGTTGCCGCCTAATTCGATCGCTGTGCAAAATCAGAAACTAATGCAGGAAACTGCTCCCGCTTGGGGAATTGCGAAAAGCTATGGGCAGCAGGCAAAGTAACCCAGCTGAGCTTTTCGTCAGTGCAGGTCTCCATAAACGGGGTGAAATTCTGGGCATCTGCCATCATTGTCGCCCGTACATTCACGAAGTCATCCAAACCTTCAGGGCGCGTGAACAACCAGCTCATGCAATACGCACAGAAAAAATGACGTGTTGCGCCATGCAGTCCGCCGATGACAGGTTCGCCCGCGGTCACTCTGAACCCTGCACTTGAATAAAGCGTGCTCAGCGAAAAGGCGCTGCCGGTCATACGCTGGCAACCGGTGCAATGGCACGCCATTGTTATCAAGGGCTTTGACGTGACTTCAAATTTAACCCGCCGGCATCGACATTCACCGGTTTTACGATCTCTATCTTCCATTTTTGATGCCTTCATGTTGCACTCGACGCGGGTTATTGTAACCGCAAGCAGGCATCGCATTCGGCGGCTATGGCCGCGGCAGGTGGACTAGCGCAATGGCGAATGCCCGCGCGGCTTATGTGGCGGGTAGGCTCGCCACGAACACTTCTTCTTGCCGCATTTCGAGCAGCGCAAGCGTTTGATGATGTCATCCAAGCGAGCGTCCCATCCGCAGAGTTTGCCGAGCGTGTGCGGGTCGGCGTGGCGTTCATGACCGCACTCGCATTTCAAAACCAGCGTGTATTGCCCGAACTCGTCACTCAACTTTTGGATTTGGAGTTCGCGCGGCATGCGGCGATTGTTGCCGCGGTAAGGTCTGCTCGTCCATCCAGTATTCGATGCGTACGCGTACTGTATGGTCGATTGAGTCTCAATGAGTGCGTTGAGATGCGATGTCATTCATCCCGAACTACAATTGGCCGGGGACGCTGGCCCTTTGAGGCTCAAACGAAGTAGATTGGCGCGACTAGGTGCGACAGCATGCCCCTAACTCGGCGTTAGTTTAACGACGGAGCGTTTGAAGGCAATGGAGAACAGGCGGGTGGGATAGCCCCAATGTTCAAGGCTGCCGAATTTACAGCGCAAAAACATCGCGATCTGCACCGCAAGGATAAATCTGCATCGCCTTATATCAACCACCATGAGGAAAAATGTGATGACCGGAACGATTAGAGCCGCAGTGGTATGCGCATTTGCCCTTGGTATCGCCGGCTTTGCGGTGTCGGCAGCGCTCGATGTCTCGACACAGCCTCCCGACTTGATACTCGTTCACGGCAAGATTTTGACAGTCGATGCAGCCGATTCTGTCGTTCAAGCCGTGGCAATTCGCGACGGTAAGATTCAAGCAATGGGTGCTGACAAAAAAATACTGGCGTTGGCGGGTAAGAGCTCCAAGATCATCGATCTACGCGGTCGAACTGCCACTCCTGGATTGATCGACAGCCATGCGCACATTGCCGAGGGAGGGTTTGGTGAAGTTTATGGCGTCGCATTGAGTGATGCGGCGAGTGTCGCAGACGTAGTCGGCCGGGTGAAGACTCGCATTGCGCAACTCAAGCCCGGAGAGTGGGTCGAGGGAAACGGCTGGGACGAAGGAAAATTCGTGGAACGGCGCTACATTCGGGCGGCCGACCTAGATGCGGTTTCTCCGTACAACCCCGTCTGGCTAAACCAAACGACCGGCCATTATGGTGTTGCAAATAGCTACGCACTGCGCCTCGCAAAGATTGGGCCCTCGTCGGTGGATCCTACGGCGGGCACCATTGATCGAGACTCTCAGGGTTCACCAACCGGAGTGTTGAAAGAATCGGCCCAGGAACTGGTGATCACGTTGATTCCAGAGCCCACGCCGGAACAATTGCGCAAAGGCATTCTCAAGATGATCGACACGCTGCATCAAGAAGGCATGACCGCAGTGAAGGATCCGGGGATCGGCGAGCCGATTTGGCATGCATACCGCCAGTTGTTGGATGAGGGTCTACTCTCCGAGCATGTTTGTGTACTCTGGCGCGCCGGCGCAAGCCTCGAATCTGCAAAAAACACGCTGGCGATCATTCAAGCGCAACCGAAACCGCCTCAATCGCTGGGCGACGGCAAATTGCTGTCCTGCGGAGCCAAGATCTTCATGGATGGCAGCGGCGGCGCCCGCACCGCTTGGGTATACAAGGAGTGGAACAAGAACTCGACCGATACAGACCACGGCAACTACGGATACCCTGCTGTTGAGCCTGAGGTGTATAGGCAGCAGATAAGGTTATTTCATCAGGCTGGAGTGAACGTCGGGACACATGCCGTCGGCGATCGCGCCATCGATTGGGTGGTGGAGACCTATGCCCAGGTACTTCGCGAGGCACCTACGCCCGGGCTGCGGCACAGCATCATTCACGCGAATATTCCTACGGATCACGCAATCGAGCTGATGTCTAAAATGCAGAAGAAATATGACGCCGGTTATCCCGAAATGCAGCCAGAGTTTACTTGGTGGATTGGCGACACCTATGCGGCAAATTTCGGCGTCGAGCGATCGAAACGCTTGGTGCCGCTCAAAACGCTTCAAAACCATGGAGTGCGATGGGCCGGCGGCTCGGATTTTTTTGTCACACCGCTGCCGGCGCGCCTTGGATTATGGGCGGCGTCCGAGCGGGAGACCTTGAAGGGCACGTACGGTTCGCACCCATTTGGCACGGCCGAATCTGTCGATATCCGTGAGGCCCTACGTGCCTACACGGCGGTCGCCGCGCGGCAATTGTTTTTGGAAGACAAGATTGGAACGATTGAGGTGGGTAAGGAAGCCGACATTGCGGTCTGGGACAAGGATATGTACACGATACCCCGGAAGGAATTGGGATCTATCAAATGCGAAATGACCCTATTTCACGGAAATATCGTCTACAAATCGGACTGAGCTAAAGCGGCACAAACTAAATGGCAATGGGCCCTAGCAATGAATGAACAAAGCCTCCTCGATTTCGCTAGAGCCGTTCTCGGCGGTGCCGCCGTGAAGGAAATCAAGATGTTCGGCGGTATTGGCTTCATGTTGAACGGCAACTTGCTCATCGCCGTATCCCGCCGCGGCTTGCTTGCGCGCGTCGGTAAGGAAGCGCAGGACGACGCGCTTATGCGACCAGGAGCCACTCCCATGGTGATGCGCGACCGATTGATGAGTGGCTACATCCGAGTCGACATGTCGGCTTTGGATGAGGGTGAGGTGGCCTCTTGGGTTCACATGGCGCGCCTCTTCGTGCAAACCCTGCCCAAAAGGAAATCAACGCCGAAAGAGAAGTCCGCGCGCAAAAAGAAACCAAAGCCCAAGGCGAAATTGAGTAAAACAAAACGAACACGATGAGGGCGATCTGGTCGCTTTTTGGGTACAAGTGTTATTCCAAGAACACCATGCTATATCGTCAAACGGTACAGACGTCTAAGGTCGAGGCCTTTCTGCGAAACGATTGAAATCGAACTGGCGCCCGGTGCAAGCTGCATAAACGAAAGTGCGATTTTGCGGCGGTGGATGGAGATCGTCGATGACCACTCACGCTACACCGCGACTCAGGAATATCTGGCCATTTGGGATTGGCGCGCTTCTATGGAGCGCACTCGCCTGGGCTGCCCCTGCACCGGATGAAAGCCGATTGGCTCTCCAGGGTTGCAAAAGAGTCGATGTACAGCGGGAAATCCGCGACTCGAATCGGGTGGGGAAATCACCGGACGCTGCTGCGCCGGATAGGCTGCTGGCTGCCCCTGGCTTTCCGCTACAGCTAGAGATGCGGGTGCCTTTCGAGCCTACCGCATTTCCGAGTGCGGACCACGTCTATCTGATGTACGAGTTGCACTTCACAAACTTCGAGATGAACCCAGTGAGTCTGCGGCGCATTGAAGTCTTCGATGCGGATAAGAAAGGCGCGCGGCCGATCGCCGCGCTAGAAGCGGGCGAACTGGTCACGCTAGTGCAGATTGTCGGCTCCTGGCCCTCGGTTGGAAACACTGAATCTACCGAACTTCGTTCCGGCCAGAGCGAGGTCCTGTTTCTTTGCATCGCCTTTGATCGCGGAGCATACGTTCCGAGTAACTTAGGCCACCGGGTTTTGACCGCCGAGTCTTGGGCCGTGGGGGCGGTTGTCGGCACGCATAACACTGATCTCCTTGTGCTTGGGCCGCCCGTGAAGGGAGCGGTTTGGCTTGCCTCAGACGGCCCGAGTAACGATGAAAACAACCATCACCGGCGCGGCATCCCCATCTTCGATGGGCGTAGCTTTAGTTCTCGACGCTACGCAATCGATTGGCAGCAAAGCGAGAATGGATCGACGTTTTCGGGCGACGCACTCGATAAGCGCTCGTACTATGCGTATGGCAAGCCAGTTTTGGCGGTCGCTGATGGCAAAGTAGTTAAAGTGAGAGACGGTATCCCGGAGAATGTGCCCGGCCACGACGAGGAATTTCAGCCTGCTGTACCTATAACGATGAAAACGCTTGCCGGCAATATCATCACCCTTGACGTAGGTAAAGGACAGTTCGCGCACTACCTTCACTTGCAACCGGGTACGTTGCGCGTAAAGGCGGGAGAGCGCGTGCGGCGGGGACAAATTCTCGCAAAAATCGGCAGTTCCGGAGACGCCCGAGAACCGCATCTGCATTTCGAAGTTACAGACTCGCCAACCGTAATGGTCGGTGAAGGGGTGCCTTACCTGATCGACCGGTACCGAGTTAAATCGGCGGACGATTCTTGGGAGACGCGCACGCAGGAACTGCCGATGAAGGACATGCTGATCGACTTTCGACCGGTCGACGGCTGTCGAAAAGCCAAGCACCGGAGCGATCCCTGTTAGTTTCGATCAAGCAGCCGTCGCGCCGCATTGAACCGATCGTTTTGAGCAGCTGCGGCTCGCGATTCAAAATTCCAATCTCACTCAATCCAGGACAAATCCTGCCTTCACCGACCGGATAGCTGACGGCTTTCGCGGCCGCACTACGATAGTCGCAATTTGAGAATCTTGAGTGATTCTTTGCGTTGGAGAAACCATAGGGCCAGCGCTATTAATGAGCCGCCGGGAAGAATCAGTTCTATGGCTGCGTATGGCGCAACACCCCGCAGTCCGGCAAATCCTTGCGGAATGCAACCTAAGAATGTCTTGAAGGCACGTTGCAACCGCTCTCGGACCCGCCCAACAACGCCGTTGGAAATCGATTCAGTTATTGCTTTGGTGGTCACGGGCGTCTCCTAATTCAGTTGTTCTTGAACTAAAGACGAACGAGCAGTAAACAAACAGACATTTGAAGATGACATTTTTCGTGACGCGCCTAGGGGCACTATAAATTTGGGGGCTGGATCCATGAAGCGATACATTTGTCTGTTCGTGGCCATTGCCGACGCCAGCACGAATGTAGGCGGAGGCGGGGAGAACAAGCGCGACTAGCTCGTGGACTGGTCAGTTGCTTCATTCAGACGCCGCGTCTACGAGCATTTGGCCAATAGACAATTGCAGGTTGGAATTTCTCCCGGCGAGGAGGCATGCGGGTGTTCAGTGTGTGCCCGTGGGCACATATTGCAGAGTACTATGTGCGCCTATGCATGCGCTGCGCCTATTGTTGATTACTTTGGTATGCGTCGGACTCGCGTACCTGCTTACTCGAGAGATTGTCGCAGGGCTCAAGAGTGGCAAAATCGCGTATTCTCGGAAGCGACTCTACTGTCATCGCTCGAAAAATCCGCTTGGCTTTTGGTTATTGGTAGGTCTTTTCAGCGGCATCATTGTGATGTCGCTTGCAGCTTGGCTCTGGGTTGTGTGGCCCTCTGTCGCAAGCTAGTGACGACGCGCCAAGCCCATCAGTTCTTTCCCGCAGACTCCGCCTTGTACGCCGCTGACAATGTTCCCTTCGCGGTGGCGATGGGCAATAAAGTCGGATAGAACTGAACGAAGGTGTTGTCGACGGCGGTGTGCTGTGCGTGGCACGAGTAGCAGTCCGCCGTTCGCGGAATCAATTTCGCAGGGCTGGTCCCGTCAAATCCGAAGAACGCCCAGCCGTCGGGAAAATGCGAGGCGTCTTTGACGTGCACCTCCAGTCCCATGACGTCGGTATCTTGATAGTGCCCGGTTTTGTTTATTGAACCTTTGTCGATTGCGCCGCGAACCTCGAGGATCAGCACGGTCTTGTCCGGCCACGTGCCGGTGGCGAGGAATGCTTTGTAGGCGCTAGGCTCGACAAACACATTGTCGAACATGTGATGTCCGGGCATGGCCTGCGGGCTGTAGGCCATGTCGAATCCGGAACTCAAGTAAACCCATTCCCGATAATCCTCGGGACGTGTGAGGCGCCCGTCGTCGGTGTAGACGGGACTTCGTGTGGCGGGTGCGGTGGATTCGCTCAACGCAATCGAGCAGAGCAGAGTCAGCGCGGCGGTCAAAGCCAGGGCTTTGGTTTTCATGGCCGCATTATGGCGGCGCGGCATTTTCGCTGATAGACCGCTGGCTGCACGCAGTAGCCGATTCGCTGCATTGTGTGCCGGCTGCAATATTAGGTGGAGTACCATCCGAAGCGTATGGCAACCATCACAAAGAGCCACCGCTCGTACACTTGGTTCTGGATTGCGGGGCTGTGGTTAGGTATCGCGACATGGGACGCCACGCAAATGGTGTTCGCGATGCGCCACGAGGGCATGAATCACTCCTGGGGGAGGCTTTTCTTCGCCTTGGCATTGGCTTGGTTGCCCTGGGCGCTCGCGACGCCAATCGTCGTTCAGCTGGGCCGCCGATATCCTCCGGGTTGGAAGTCGATATCGACTTGGTTGATACATATCAGCGCCATTGTGACAATTTGCGCGGTGGCATCCGCCTGGGCGACGATGTTGGAAGTTGTTTTGCAGCCGTGGCTACCGGCCTCCAATTCGCCGCCATTCGCCGCAACATGGCCGGTCAAATTTCTCGGTGGATTATTGCCGGCGCACATCTTGTACGTTCTGATCCTGACTGTGACCTATGTACTCGATTCCAAGGCCAGGGCGGCGGCACTGCAAACGGTTACTGCGCGCCTGAACGAGCAGCTCTCGTATGCTCAATTGAACGCTTTACAGAGGCAGATAGAACCGCATTTCATCTTCAACGCATTGAACTCGATTGCGGGGCTGGTGCGCGAGAATAAGAATGATGCCGCAGTCAGCATGATCGCCGCGTTAAGCGATTTCATGCGGCGGGTCGCAATGAGTTCCAATGACTCTTTAGTGCGGCTCGCGCAAGAGGTCGAATTCCTAGAACGGTATTTGCACATTCAGGAAGCGCGATTCGGCGCGCGTCTTAAACTAGACCTGAAAATCCCCCCCGAATTGCGCCAGGCGCGAATCCCCAGCCTCACTCTACAACCGCTGGTCGAGAATGCGATCAAGCACGGGATCGCGCAGCGCGCGCAGGGCGGCGAGGTGCGCGTGGAAGCCGCCAACTCGGAGGGAAGGCTCCGCTTGAGCGTGTACAACGACGGGCCATTGCTCGAAAACGGTCACCCCACGGCGCCAGACGGCATTGGTCTTTCGAATTTGCGTACGCGTCTCAAGCTTCTTTACGGCTCCGATTTTGAATTACGGTTGGAGAACTTCGGCATCACCGGCGTTGAAGTGTCCGTGTCAGTTCCCTACAGCGCGTGATGGCGGCACGGTCGCCGAAACTTCGTGCGCTCATCGTCGATGACGAGCCCCTGGCGCGTAGCAATTTGCGGGTGCTCTTGCAGCGGGATCCTGAAATCGAATCGATCGAAGAAAGCGGTTCCGGTGGCGAGGCGGTCGCGAAGATTCGGAAAAATGCGCCCGACCTCGTGTTTCTTGACGTTCAGATGCCGGAGTGCAGTGGCTTCGAAGTGCTGGAACTATTGAAAGGCGAAGAATCCTTCCCCGTCATCGTGTTCGTGACCGCCTATGATGAATACGCGCTGCGTGCCTTCGACGCGGGCGCCCTGGATTACTTATTGAAGCCCTTCGATGATTCCCGGTTCCACTTGGCCATGCAGCGCGCCAAGCAAAAAATTGCCGCCCAGGAAGGCTTGGCGGCCCAGGAACCCCAGACGCCGCAGGAAACGCCGCGGCTTACCGTGCGCAGCGCGGGGCACGTGGCGTACGTACAGATCCCGGATATCGATTGGGTGGAGGCCGCGGACTACTACGTATGTTTACACGTCGGCACTAGGTCGCATCTTTTGCGCAAAAGCATGGCCGAATTGGAGCAGGAATTGGATCCGCAGATCTTTTGCCGCATTCACCGTTCGACCATCGTCAATTTGCGCAAGGTACTGGCCCTTGAAGTCGATCACGCGGGAGAGTATGTAGTGATTCTCGACGACGGTCGGAAATTGCGTTTGAGCCGGCGTTTCCGCAAAGACATGCAATCGCGAATGCGCGAATTCGGCGCGCCGCTCTAGAACGCAGCCGGGTACTCGCCGCCGTCCATCAAGATGTTCTGGCCCGTAATGAATCCGGCATGCACGCTGCACAAGAATGCGCAGGTTTGCCCGAATTCTGCCGGATTGCCGAAACGCTTCGCAGGGATGCTGGACACCCCCCGTGCGGCCGCTTCCGCAGCGCTTACTTGGGTGCGCTCGGCTGCAGCGCTCAAATTGCTGCGCAGGCGCGCGGTGTCGAAACTGCCCGGCAATAAATTGTTGATCGTGACGTTTCTGTCGGCGACGCTTCGAGCGACACCGGCCATGAAGGCGGTGAGTCCGGCCCGTGCGCCGCTGGAGAGGTCGAGCCCAGTGATGGGCATCTTGACGCTTTTGGAGGTGATATTGACTATCCTGCCAAAGCCGCGCGCGGTCATGGAATCAATTACCTTCTGGATGAGTTCGATGGGTGTGACCATGTTCATGATCAGCCCGTCCAGCAGCGCCTTGCGGTCCAGCTCGCGAAAGTTACGGAGCGGCGGGCCCGCATTATTATTGATCAGGATATCGGGACTCGGGCAGGCCAGTAGCAGGGCCTGCTGGCCCTCCGGGGTGGACACATCGGCCACCACCGGCGTCACCGAGACCTTCCACGCGTCGCGAATTTCCTGCGCGGTTTGCTCCAGGAGCGATTGATTGCGGCCATTGACAACTAAAGCCACCCCGGCTTCGGCGAGGGCCTGCGCGCAGCCCTTCCCTAAGCCCTGGCTGGAGGCGCAAACGATGGCCGTACGGCCGCGAATGCCTAAATCCATGACGTTTTCCCTGGAACATTTACAATGAAAGGGCACGAATCGTATAGCCGTAAGCAGTACCCCTGCAACCCCAACAGATGCCATGCTGACCCTACAGAATATCTCTCAGAGCTTCGACGGCAGGCCCGTGCTGTCCGACATCAACCTCAACGTGCCGCAAGGGGCGACGCATGCGTTGATCGGCTCGAGCGGCTCCGGAAAAACCACGCTGCTGCGGATCACTCTCGGACTGATTCCGTTCGACAAAGGTTACGTGAAGATCAACGATCAGCCCTTGCTCTCGTTTACGCAAGTGGAATGGGCTGACCGTATCGGCTATGTGCCGCAGGATGGGGGGCTATTCCCACATATCACGGGTTTCAGCAACGTGTCGTTGATTGCAAAGCTGCGGGGTTGGCGTAAAAACAAGATCACCGATCGCGTCGAGGAATTACGCGCGCTGGTGGAATTGGAACCCGCGATCTTGCACAGATTCCCGTTCGAAATGAGCGGCGGCCAACAGCAGCGCGTCGCCATCATGCGCGCGGCGATGATGGACCCTCAAGTGATGCTGCTGGATGAGCCGATGGCGGCGTTGGATCCGCTCATTCGACGCAGCTTGCAACGGGAACTGAAAGCCATTTTTAAGCGCCTCGGCAAAACGGTTTTGCTGGTGACGCATGATTTGGGCGAGGCGGTTTACCTGGCCGACCAGATCACGCTCTTGCATGAGGGTAAGGTTGTGCAAAGCGGCAGTTACCGGGAGTTGCTGCTGCAGCCTGCAGATCCGTTCGTGACGCAATTCATCAACGCGCAGCGAACCTTGCCCGATGCGGCGCAGTTCGCGTGAGGCGTGCTGCTGCCCTTGTGCTCGTGATGACTGCGTTGGCCGCACAGCCTTCGGGCGCGTGGGCCGCTGATCGCATCGTGGTGGGCTCGAAGTTTTTTTCCGAAGGCTACGTACTGGGTGAAGTTGCAGCCCAGGCCATCGAATCTGCATCGAGCGTGCCGGTCACGCGCAAGCTTGGCATGGGCAGCACGGGGATCTTGTTCCAAGCTTTGAAGAGCGGAGCCATCGATGTGTATGCGGACTACACCGGCACCTTGGCGGAAGCGATTTTGAAGCGTCCGGATTTAAGGTCCATCGAAGACATTCGCAGCGCACTTTACTCCATGGATCTGGTCATGTCGGGGCCGTTGGGGTTCGATGACACGTACGCGCTGGCCGTGAAGGAAACTTTTGCCGAGCAGCATCATTTGAGTGCCATCAGCGATTTGGTGGGGATCGAAAGCAGCATTCGCGCCGCCTTCAGCTACGAGTTCATGGACCGCAAGGATGGCTATCAGGGATTGGTACAAGCCTATAAGTTGCATTTTAGGCCCGACAAAGTGAGCCGCATGGAGCACAGTCTGACCTATCTTGCCATCGATGACGGAGCGGTGGATTTGATCGACTTATATTCAACCGATGCCAAGATCGAGAAGTCCCATTTACGGGTGCTCAAGGATGACCGGCAGTATTTTCCGGTCTATCAGGCGGTTTGGGTGGCGCGCAAGGCGTTTACCGAGAAGCATCCGCGCGAATGGCAGGCGCTGCTTAATTTACAGGGTTCGATCAGCGAACAGGCCATGATCGATATGAATGCACAGGCTGACATTGGGCACGTCAGCTTCGCGAAGATCGCCGCCCAGCATCTGGGTTCCGAAGCGCCGCGTTCGCAGAGCTTGAAGAGCAACATTCTCCAGCACACGCGCGAGCATCTGTTGCTGGTCGGGATTTCTCTGCTGTTTTCGGTGCTGGTCGGCATACCCCTAGGGCTCGTCGCTGTACGCTTTCACGCCGCGGGTCAAGCCATATTGGTCGCGAGCGCCGTGGTTCAAACTGTGCCTTCGCTGGCTCTGCTGTGTTTTCTTATCCCGCTGTTCGGCGTGGGCATGAAGCCGGCGCTTGCAGCCCTATGCCTGTACAGCTTGCTGCCCGTGGTGCTCAACACCTTCACCGGCATCCGCAGCGTTGATCCCAAGCATTTGGAGAATGCGCGAGCGTTCGGATTGACGCGCAGGCAAATTCTGTGGCGTATCGTGCTGCCGCTGGCAAGCCCGACGGTGCTTGCCGGCATCAAGACCGCGACCATTGTCAGCATAGGCACCGCCACGCTGGCCGCTTTGGTGGGCGCGGGCGGCTATGGCGTTCCCATCGTTTCCGGGCTGTCTTTGAATGATGTTCCCACGATTTTGACGGGTGCCATCCCGGCAGCGCTCATGGCCTTGGTTGCCTACGGTGTATTTGAGGTGTTGGGGCATCTCATCATTCCTGCCGGGTTGCGCAAACAGACCTAGACTCGGCGGCCAAGCGCGTTCCGCACGATTGACGTGGCTATGTTTACATAAAGGTTCCTTCGATCTGCCTAATCGAAGAAACTCGCATCCGTAGTTATCAAATGCATTTGTGCTGGTCTGATTGCTCCGCCAACTCCAAAAGACGCCGCTGTAAATAGCGGCCTTCCTCCTGCGAATGCGGTTTTCGGAATGCACCTTCAACCTCATGCTGCTCAGTCTTGATTGCGACACAGGTCGTATCCACGTCCGCTGAAGCACCCGCTTCGACAGGTGTGGCGGCAGTAGTGGATAGTGCGGTCAGCGGGACGGTTGTGGTGCTCTGCGGGGCGGCTACAACACCCTCGGAAACCGGCGTTGCCGATAGCGGAGGTTCCGCTGCCGGGGCCGACAGCCTATTCTGGTCCTCGACGCTGACGAAGGCGTCCGGCGACGGATGCCGATAGCCGCTGATTACTTTGTAAGCGAGGCCGGCAGCGCCCACTATCATGAGAATCCCACCCAACGTTGGTTTCAGCCAGTCTTGTATTGAACCCGGTTTCATGGCGTCGAATTCTAATTAGCCTCATTGCCTGGGTGCGGCGCCACTCTCGCATATCTTGGTCCTGATATCGACATCCATTCAAGCGCGTATAAGAAAATACGACTGGCAGCACGCAAGGCGCATCTTTCATTCGGCACTCAGCGAGAAACTTCCCGGGGAGCCGACTTGCAGGCCAGCCGCGTGCTCAACCTCTGCCGGAAGCAGGAGCCAGTGTTTGCCCGACCTGCTCACGACATGGCTCGTAAAATTAACGCCTTGAACGCACGCCTTAACTGGGATTCCCGTACGGCCCGCCGCAAAGTGCACTGGCTTGCCGAGCGCACTGGGGCTAAAGGGCACTTGGACCGCGTGTTCCTTATGACCAGCGCAAACGACTGCAATGAATGATTGCTCTCCCACCGAAAAAGTATGCTCCCGCCCCACATGAGCAATCAAGGAATGTCAGGACGCCATCATTTTCAATCGCAGGCGCTTTTGCTTTTGATCGTCACTGTCGGCGAAACCTCCCTAGGGCCGCGCCGACAAGATGTTATCGAGGCTCGCGGGTTCTGCGCCATCGCGTTCGAGGTGCGGATAGCGAAGCCCGTCGTGATAATCCAGATTCGCGACCATAAACCGGTCTCCCGTCTTGACGATCAATTCGATTGGCTTTTGATTGCCGTGGGCTCCGCGAATGGCGTCTTTAAGCACATCCAAACTATATGCGATGCCGTTGATGGCGAGAATTTGCGCCCCTTCGATGAGCTTCGCCTTGAAGGCGGGACTGTCCCAGATAACTTGTGAGATCGTGCCGTCCATGGCGGCGTCCTTGGCATCGAGCTCGATGCCGATGGAGTTGAGCAAATCAATCCGCTTGCGCTGCTCTTCGGTTGCGGCTTGATAGTCGCTCGGCGTATCGGTGTACACCAGCTTGTAACCGCCGCGCTTAAATCCATCGAGGGGCACGGGCTTGGCAATGGCGTCCAACCGCTGGCGCAAAAAGCTCGACCAGTCATTGGGCGCTACGGCATTCAAGCCCTTGACGACATCGTCGAAAGTGTAGGTAACCACGTTGAAGCTGCCGTCGTTAACGCCGAAGAACGCGTGTGCAAAATCATCCAACGAGTGGGCGCCCTTGGAACGCTCGCGTATCCAGGTGTCGACATCGAGCCAGATCAGGGCGCTTTCGTCGTAATAGTCCTCGAACCGTTGCCAGTCAGACCAGGACTGCGGCCTACGGGGATTGATGATCTCATCGTTGGTCGTGTCTTGCAGGGTGCGCCACTGGCGACCCTTTTGGACTTCGTAATGGGCGGCGGTGATAGCAAGTTGATCAAGGGCTTGTTGGCGCGTGCGCAGGCCTGAGCGCGCTGCCAAAACCTGGCCCCAATACTGGGTTTGTCCTTCGTAAACCCATAGCAAACTGTCCTGCATGGGCACGTTGTAGTCCGGGGTCCAGAGATCCGCGGGGCGCCTGAACTTGCCATTCCACGAATGGGTGAGTTCGTGCGGCAGCAGATCGCGAACGAACGCGGTCTTGTCCCACTTGGTAAAGGATTCCGGATCGCTGCCGTCCTCGCTCGATTGATGGTGTTCGAGCCCGTTCTGTTGGATTTGATCGCTTAGCGAATACAGGAAATCATAGTGGTTGTAGTGATGCGAACCGTAAAGCTTGTAAGCCTGGCGCACCATGGCGCGGTAGGCCTCGAGTTGTTCGGGTTTCACGGCGAGGAGCTCGGGCCGATCGGCAAAAAGATCCATGCGCACGGACACGGCGCTGCCGGGATCGAGGTCGAGTTTCGAGGCGTATCGGCCGGCGTACACCGGGCTGTCGATGAGCACTTCCAGGGTGGTGCGCTTGAAGTGCGTGAGCGCATGGTCCGTCGAGGCGGTTTCCAACGCCGAAGCCAGCTGAAAATCGGCGGGTAAGGTGAGACTCACTTGCACCGGGATTTGCCTTGCGAAGTAGCCGGCGGGATAGAGCACCAGCTCATTCCATTCGAGCAGCAAGAGATCGCGGCTGATTTCCAGTGCGCCGACCTTGCCGCTGGTGGGCGAAAGATAATCGAAATCGATATCAACGGATTTCGTTCCCGCGGCGGGATGCAACCGAAACGCGTACACGTCTACCGGATCGCGCTTCCATGAAACAGGCGCGCCGTGAGCCGTAATTCGGACCCCCGCAAGCCGATCAATGGGACCTTCCGGGGCGTGGGTACCCGGCAGCCATCTGGGATAAAGCAGTACGCTGTCGGGACCAATGCCGCTCACCGTTTGATGAACGTGGACAATCCGCCTCGCAGTGTCGGTGGCATCCACGATCAGCTGAATCTCACCTGGGTAGGCACGATCCTTCGGCGCAGGGATTTGCGAGATGGGTGCGATCGTGGTCGGGCCTGGAGCTTCGGCAGCTGCGGCGTGCTGGGAAAAGCCGCACAGGGCGAGGCTTAATGCGAATATCTTCATGGAGTCCTCATTTGCTTGGCCACATCTTAGCAACCCGCAGTGCGGACGGAACTGATTTAATAATCTCCTGTCCGAAGCAATGCAAAACTACATATATTTAAGCGCGGGAGTTTTCCATGAATCGTTTCGTTCGAGCGTCGTTGGCGCGAATCTGCATATTGTCACTGACTGTGATGGGTGCGTCGGGCACGGCAGGTGCCGCCGGCGTCGCGGGTGCCTCGAGCGCACCGCAATTCGGCAGTTTTGGTATTGATCTTGCCACCGAAGACAAGTCGGTCAAACCGGGAGATGATTTCTACCGCTTCGTGGACGGCCGCTGGCTGACCACCGAGAAAATCCCCGCCGACCAAAGCACTTGGGGCGCTTTTGAAGCGCTGCACGAGCAGGCTCAGGTGGACGTCAAGGCCATCATCGAGGGCAGTGCTGCCGCACACGCGCCGCTAGGAACGATCGAGCAGAAAATCGGCGATTTTTACCAGGCGTTTCTCGATACCGGGAAAATCACCCAGTTGGGCCTCGCGCCGGCGAAGCAAGGGCTCGATGCCATCGCTGCGCTCAAGACGCACAGCGAAGTGGCGGCGCTGATCGCCGATCCGCGCGTGCCACTCGATGGGCCGGTCGCCTATGGCATCACGCTCGATGAGAAGAATCCCGATCGCTATATCGTCGACATCGTACAGTCGGGCTTGAGTTTGCCGGACCGAGAGTACTACTTGAAGAGCGATGCGCAGTTCGTCGATATCCGCGCGAAGTTTGTGAAGCACGTGGAAAAGATGTTGACGCTAGCGGGTCACAAGGACGCGAAGAAGGAAGCGGCGCAGATTCTTAGCGTAGAGACCAAGATCGCCAAGCTGCACTGGGACGTCGCGAAGCGCCGCGATCGCGACTTGACTTATAACCTGATGAGCGTTGCGACGCTGAAAAAGGATGCTGCGGCCTATCCCTGGGCTGCGGCTTTTCAATCATCAGGTTTTCCAGGGCTCAAAGAGGTCGTCGTGGCCGAATGGAGTGCGGTCCCTGGCTTAAGCAAACTGTTCGCGGAAACGCCGGTCTCGACCTGGAAGACGTACCTCGCCTATCAATTTCTGACGAACGAGGCTTCGGTGCTGCCGAAAGCGTTCGATGAGGAGAATTTCGACTTTTACGGCCGGATACTCGAGGGCCAGCCGCAGCAGCGCGATCGTTGGAAGCGCGCGGTGCAGGCTACCAACGGCGCGTTGGGCGAAGCCGTCGGCAAATTGTACGTGGAGAAGAAATTTCCGCCTGCCTCGAAGCAGGCCATGGAAACTCTGGTGGAGAACTTGCGCAAAGGCTATGCGGCGCACATCGCCGAGGTGCCTTGGATGACGCCGGAAACCAAGAAGGTGGCGCTGGAAAAACTCGCGGCCTTTCGCCCTAAGATCGGCTATCCAAATAAATGGCGCGACTACTCCAAGCTCGAGGTCAGGCGGGGCGATGCCTTCGGCAATCACGAGCGCGCGCTGGTATTCGAATGGAACCGTCAGCTCAGCCGTTTGAATCAACCCACGGACCGGGATGAATGGGGCATGACGCCGCAGACCATCAACGCCTATTACAACCCGGTGTTCAACGAAGTGGTTTTCCCTGCCGCCATTTTGCAACCGCCGTTCTTCGATCCCAACGCTTCCGCCGCCGTTAATTACGGCGCGATCGGCGCGGTAATCGGACATGAAATGGGCCATGGTTTCGACGACCAAGGCGCCAAGTCCGACGCCAAGGGAGTACTGCGAACATGGTGGAAGCAGGAAGACGTCGATGCATTCAAGAAGCGAACCGACTCCCTGGCCGAACAGTACTCGGCCTTCGAGCCGCTCAAGGGGCTGCACATAAACGGCCGACTGACCTTGGGTGAGAACATCGGCGACCTAGGCGGCGTAACCATCGCTCACGATGCCTATCTGATTTCGCAGCATGGCGTCACGGCGCCAGACGTGGACGGCTACACGCCGGACCAGCAATTTTTCATGGCGTGGGCGCAGGTATGGCGCACTCTCGATCGAGACGAAGCATTGCGCAATCAAGTGATGACGAATGAGCACAGCCCCGGCGAGTATCGCGTGAACGGCGTGGTGCGCAACGTGGATTCCTGGTACGCGGCTTTCCATGTTCAGCCGGGCGACAAGCTGTACCTGGCGCCGGACAAACGAGTGCGCATCTGGTAGCGGTGCGGGCATGCCCGAGCTGCCCGACATCTTGGCCTACTTGGATGCGCTGAAAGAACGCATCGTCGGTCAGCCGCTTGAGCGCGTGCGCATCGCAAGTGCATTCTTGCTGCGCACCGCCACGCCGCCATATTCGGCGGTGGAAGGTCATCGTGTGCGGGAACTGCGCCGCGTCGGCAAGCGCATCGCCATTGGACTCGACAATGACTTATGGCTGGTGCTGCACTTGATGATTGCCGGCAGGCTGCACTGGAAGGCACGCGGGGCGAAATTGGCCGGGCGTAATAATTTGGCGGCATTCGATTTTCCGTTAGGCTCTCTGGTACTGACGGAAGCAGGCACCAAACGGCGCGCATCCCTGTATGTGCTCGAAGGCGAGGAGGCGCTGCGGGCGGCGGATCCGGGCGGCATCGATGTGTTCGCGAGCGGTCTTGACGAATTCCGCGAGGCCATGGCGGCTGAGAATCGCACGCTTAAGCGCGCGTTGACCGATCCCAGAATCTTAAGCGGCATCGGCAATGCCTATTCGGACGAGATTCTGCACGCGGCGCGTTTATCGCCCATCACCCTCACGCACAAGCTGACGCCGGAAGAGTGGGAGCGATTGTTCACGGCCACGCGCGAAACAATACGAGATTGGATGGAGCGGCTGCGGAAGGAGGCTGCTAAAAGCTTTCCTGAAAAAGTCACGGCGTTCCGCAAAGACATGGCGGTGCACGGCCGCTTCGGCAAGCCGTGCCCGCGATGCGGCGAGCCGGTGCAGAGGATCCGGTATGCCGACAGTGAAACCAACTACTGCGCTCGGTGCCAGACAGGAGGGCGGCTGCTCGCTGATGGGGCACTGTCCCGGCTGCTCGGCACGGACTGGCCGCGGACGCTACATGAGCTGGAGGCGCTCAAGCGTCGCGCGCCGGACACATCCGCCGTTAAGCCGCGTAAGGCTCCGTAAGCGTACTACTGCCAACCTCTGCGGTCCGCCGTGGCCCAATCGCGCCGCCTGCGACTCGCGATACTGCCGGAAGAGCTTCCGATTTCGCAATATCGATTATTTGCCGGCGATTCTCTTGCCCCAAAAACGTTTCGGGGCGTGCAGGGTAGGGAAGCCAGTCGTTTCGCAGAGCTAAACAGCTGCTAGAAAACAAGTCGCTACGGTCCGGATTGGCGGGAGGCAATGCTGCAGGGCCGACCATGCGCGCGGCGCGGGAGTTAGAACTAGTCGGTCTTTCCGCGGAGCCGGGGCAGCGAATGCGGACATTGATCTCTTGCGACCTACCGGCGACGTATTGGACCGTTAATCCAATCTCATCTGCATCACCAGTTTTGCAAAGCGTGGGTTGGCTCGTAACCAATCCCATTTGCGCTCGATCTTGATGAAGGTTAGGCGCACATCGCGGTCGAGGTAAGCTCTTTCCAGCCAGTCGAGGGTGGAGCCGGAATCCTGCAGTCCGTTGTAGATCATGGCGATGTTGAATGGTGGTACATAAGAAGTCAGGCCTCGCGCGCGCAATGTCTCGAGCGTCCGCTGCGCGCCAGCGCGATCTCCTGCTCGCGCGAGAGTGTATCCGAGCATTGAGATCGCTTCGGAATTTCCATGCGAAAGAGCACGCGCCTTGTCGAACTCTTCCATCGCCGCCGGCAGTTGGTTTCTGCTGAGATAGATCTTGCCGATAAATAAGTGCGTAATCCAAAAATTCGGATCGATCTCCAGAGTTCGCTGCAAGCTGCTCATGGCCTCCTCATCGTGCCCCGCGTAAAACAGCACGTGACCTTCGATCGCATTCGTAATTAGCGCAAGCGGATCCAGCTCGCGCGCGCGGCGTGCCTCTGCGATCGCTTGCGAATGTCTGCCTAGGTCGGACAGCAGTATGGCGTACGCTCGATGGCCGTCTGCACTGTTCCCGTTGATGGCGAGCGCGCGCTTGCACGAACGATCGGCGGCAGGCCAGTCCCAGTCGGACCAGATTTGCAGGAAGCACAGCGAGGCCTGCGCCTCGTCGAGCCCCGCGTCGATCTGCAGTGCATGCAGCGCCGCGGCTTTACCCTTCGGCAAGACATCGGTCGGCCGCACATCGGCACTGATCGTCAAGGCGCGATATGACTCGGCCAGTCCGGCGTAAGGAAGCGCGTATGAGGAATCGATCGCGATGGCTTGCTGGAAATAGTCTATTCCCGCATAGATCTGATCCGGAGTGAGCCTGCTCAGGTGAAGACGCCCGAGCAGATACAGGCGATAAGCTTCGGCGTTTTCAGTGTCGCGCTTGGTCAGACGTCGCCGCTCGGTGCTTGTCAGCCGCAGCTCGAGTGCGCTCGCCACCTGCTCAACGATGGAATCCTGAACTGTGAATAGGTCGGTCCAAGCCTGATCGAGCTTACCGACCCAGATCGACGAACCGTCCTTGACCCGTATCAGCCGCGCAGTGACGCGAATCGAATCGCCCGCGTGATAGACACTTCCGTCCAAGACGGCATCTGCTCGCAACTCGCGGCCGGCGGCCACCGGGTCCTGCTCCAGATCGGCATACCGACGAACAGAACTTAGCGGACGCACGATTACGCTTCGATTGCCGCTGAGCCGGGCGATGAGCGTATCGGCCATGCCGAGCTCAAGCGCTTCATCACGTGCGCCGCGCACCAGAGGCTTGAATGGCAACACCGCGATCGTTTCGATATCGACGCTCGTCCTCCTGTTTGCCCAGTACCAGGCCAGAAGCGCAAGGACGGCGACGAACAAGCTCAGCCATGCAGCTTTCCTGAACCAGCTGGTGGATCGAGCTGCGGCAAATGCGTCGCTGTCGTCGGGGATCGCCGGCTCCGGCGAATTGACGGACGAGGTCGGCTCGGCGAGGGCGCCTGCCGAGCTGCGGTCGGCGGCCGGGGCTGCAACCCCTTTCACGACCGGCGCAATGAACCGGTAACCCCGCCCGGGCACAGTGACGATGTAACGATGCTCGTCAGGACGCTCATTGAGGAGGCGCCGCAGGCTCGAAATGGTCTGAGTGAGATTGTTCTCCTCGACGACGAGGTTTCCCCAGACGGCCGTCATCAGCTCGCGCTTCTCGACCAGTCGGCCCGCGTTCTGCACGAGATAAAGCAACGTATCGAACAGGCGCGCCGTCATCGAAATGGATTCATTCGCTCGGTAGAGCAGTCGCCGAGCGGTATCCAGACGGTAATCACCGAATGCGTAGTGGGAATCCGGTTGCGCTTGCATATTCGCCCATTTTCACACCTTTTCAGTCCTTTTCAGGGTTATCAGAGGACTTTTGTTGGATCAATGGAGCAGCGTATCCCGGGCCGGAGCGGTATCCGGCGAGAAATTCACCAACTAAAGAGGAAACAATCATGACTCGAATGAATATGGCTTCGGCGATACCCAAACTCATCGGCGGCCTAGTGCTCGGGGCGCTAATCCCACTATCGTGTATGGCACTAAGCGAGGACACAGACACTGATGTGATGTATCGGCACCACAGCATCGAAGGGACGTGGGATACGACCGTGACGCTGCGCGTATGTGGAAGCGGGGCTGTCATCCGTACATTCCGCGCGATGAGTCTCTTCGGAGCGGACGGCTCGCTGGTGGCCACCAGCGTTGTGGCCCCTCCGCCCTCACTGGGGCAGTGGTGGCGGGTCGGTCCGGATCGGTATCTCGCCAAAATGCAACTGTTCCGTTACGACACTACGGGTGCGTTCCTGGGCGTGCAGCAGCTCACACGGACCATCTCGATGAATGAGAGCGGCACGGAGTTCAGCAGCATAGTGACGGTCGAGATTTTCGATCCGCTCAACAACCCGATCGCAAATGGATGCTCCACGGAGATATCCAAGAGGCTTTTCTAGGAGCCACATCCCCGGGTCCGCAGCATTCGTTGCGGACCCGCTTGGCGCACAGATAGTGCGAGTATCCGTATGGGAGCCGCGGGGGTAGGAGCTAGCGATAGCGGCCCTGTCGAAATTGTGCAGCGGATTTCGTCGTACTGGTCAGAACGCCCCGTCCTTTCGATCGCGGTTCAAGTTAGGTATCTTACTGAGATTCTCATGTACAAAATCGCCGCACCGCTGCATGGTAACCACCGATTCCTCCGCTTCTTCGCATGGTAATGCCGCTCGAGTCCTGAATTCGATGACCTTCACGAATCCCTGATTTTCACTGCAAGTTAAGCAACAAGGGACAGCAATGCGATACGCTCCTCTAAGCCTAGTCGGCGCGCTGATCTATGCAACGATCGCGAACGCGACAATCGAGTCATTCACGATTGATCCCGACCACACGTACCCGAGCTTTGAAGCCGACCACTTTGGTCTGTCGGTGTGGCGTGGCAAGATGAACAAGACCTCAGGCTCGGTGGACCTCGACAGGGCGGCAGGCGCCGGACAGATCAAGGTGGTGATTGATCTCAGCAGCATTGACTTTGGTCAAGACAAACTCAACGCTTGGGCAACGGGACCTGAGTTTTTCGATACCGCAAGGTTCCCGGAGGCGACTTACACCGGAACACTGGCGCACTTCGTCCATGGCGCCCCGAGGCAAGTGCTCGGCACATTGACGCTGCATGGCGTGAGCAAACCGGTCGTCTTGAAAATCAACTCGTTTGCGTGCAAGCCGCATCCGATGTTGAAGCGCGAATGGTGCGGAGCGGACGCGCTCGCGACCTTCAAACGCGACGACTTCGGACTGGATTCTGGCAAGACCTACGGATTCAATATGGACGTGACTTTGCGCATTCAGGTGGAAGCCGTCAAAAACGAGTGACGGCGCGACAGCGAAGTTAAGGTTGCCGGTCTCGCGCGTTCGGATCGCGGGCGGGCTCCAACGTTACCGGCTTACCGTGCGGAGTATGGCGATAAGCATCTGCCCACGCTTGCTTGCGAATTAGCAACGCGCGTGGATTACTTAGTCCTTTGGAAGCCACCAAACGCTCGAGAGCCGCGAGCCAATGGTGATAGTACATGGACCCGTCGTCGGACTCCCCGGTACTCGCGTAGTGGTTGATCTCGTCCGAAAGGGTCGAGGCCCATTCCTTCCAGGTGAAATGGCCTTGCTCGGATAATTTGACCGCGAGGGCAAAGGCTTGTGCCTGCCACGGCTCCGCAAAAACGGGTTCATCCCCATCGCGGGGAAGAGTCGGCAGGGCGGCCAGACGTTCGGCGCCGGGATTTGGATTAGATGGGATCAAGGTAATCATCCCACAGATCGAGATGGACCGAGTCCTTCGGTGCAGCCTGATCGCCCCACAACTCGCGGGCCGAAAAACGAACCGAGTACAGGTGTTGCGGCTTCTCTCCAAGGAACTGCGAGTTGGTGTCCGGGAACACAAAAACCCCATAATCGCGAATCACTGTGCCGGTCCTGCCGCGCGCATAACGAGGAAGCCGCGTGTGAGTGGCGGGATGGATCTCGCGCGTTCGCACTCTCTGACCTTGGCGGCAGAGCGGCTCAATATCGATGTCGCGGTTTGAAGGAATGCCTTTGGAAACCAACTCAGCGACCTTATCCACGGTCAGCGGAGGCGTGAGCTTGGGTTGTCCGGGCGCAGGTCGGCCGGTTTTAAGCTCGTCGGCGGTTACGAGTCCTCGCTCCACCAGCAGTTTAGTAAACGCAATGTATTGCCGCGCGTAGTAGCTCGCCTGCAAATGCTTGATCGGCGGCACCCGCTCAACGGAGTGGCGACTCGCATCAATATTCCATTTGCGCCACGCGCCGGTGCCGCGGCGCAATGCAAAAAGCCGCCCCTCCCAGGCTGCGTGAAAAACAGGCTCGTTTTTCTCTGCGACGATGGGTCCCATGCCGTGCATCCCGCCCATGTCGTGAATGCCGTTCATGTTCGCTCTCCATGTGGTGAAGGCAGATCCCTCGCCACGCCTACCATCGCGTCTCTGGTTACCAGCCGGGCAAGTTCCTGCTCGGTCAAATGAGCCGTGCCGTGCGGCCGCTCAGGAAGAACCAAGTAGCGGATTTCAGCCGTGCTATCCCAGACGCGCACCTCAACATTTTCCGGCAGCGCTACTCCGAATTCCCTGAGTACTCCGCGCGGGTCCATCACAGCACGCGAGCGATAGGGAGGGGACTTGTACCATACCGGAGGCAAACCAAGAACCGGCCACGGGTAACATGAGCACAGCGTGCAAACGACGACGTTATGCACATCCGGCGTGTTTTCGACCACGACCATATGCTCTCCCTGCATCCCCGTGTAGCCCAGTTCAGCAATGGCTTGATCTGCGTCGCTTAGAAGCCTGCGCTTGTACGCGGAGTCGCTCCACGCGCGCGCCACGACCCGTGCACCATTACGCGGGCCGATCTTGTGTTCATAGGTATCCACCAGCGCATCAAGCGCTGGTTTGTCGACGAGACCTTTTTCCACCAGTAGAGATTCCAGTGCCATGACGCGCAGAGCCACGTCCGGGGGTACATCTTGATGCTCGTGATCATGCGAATGCGCATTGTCTACGCCGGCTGTGTCGGCTGTGGACACGCCCGCTGCGATCGGCGCGCTCGCCGCAGTCATTGCAGTGGTCAAAAAATCCCTTCGACTGGTCGTCATCGCTCGCTCCTTCGAATAGGCGAGACCCGCTGTGTAACCCGTGGCTGTAGTTTACGACCTAACGAAATCAAAGGCCAAAGCCATTGGCCAGAATTGATGGGGGCCTCAACGCCCGCCATCGCTAGCCATTGTTCGTTTCGTTGCGGAGGCAAAAGATTCCCTGTACGGTGCGTTGTCAGACAACGGAACGCGGCCTTGCTGGCGTGTACGGGAAGCACTGGCGAGCGCACCGAAATATCTCAGAGCACCACAAAGGGACGCGATTCATGGATGCGAGGTCGTTGCACGGGCACTCCCACACTTGGGCTCGAACAGCGGCCGTCAGCGTTGGCGTGGGTCTGCTGACACTTCTCAACGCAGCAACCGCGCACCACTCGTATACGATGTTCGACGCTTCCAAGACGATGACCGTGAACGGCACGGTTGCCAAGTTCGAGTGGATGAATCCACACGTGTTTCTCTGGCTCTACGTGCCGCACAAAGGCAGCCTGGGAAAATACGACCTCTACGCATTCGAAAATGGATCAGTGAATGGGCTAACCCGAGTTGGGTGGAGCGCTACTACTCTCAAGGCCGGTGAGAAGATTACGGTGGAGTACTGGCCGTTGAGAGATGGTCGGCTGGGCGGTCACCTCAACAAAGCCACTCTGCCGGATAACCGCGTCCTTCTCGGCGTCGGGGGGCCCGAATTCAGGGATGGGCGTGCGCCGCGCCCAGAATTCGAGCTTCCGAAGCTTGAACAGACAGGACATTGATGCTTTTCACAGCCTGGTTGTCCGCAAAGATATCGGTGGCAATCCCATGACCATGAGTGTGCGTAGACCTGCTGCCCTCACCGCTAGTTTGGTGCTTGGGTTCGCCGGAACGCACATTGCTTGGGCGACAGATCAGTCGCCCGACGCGAGTAGCTCGTCTCTGAGCGGGCTGCCCGACTGGAGCGGGTGGTGGGGCCAGGGCGACATCCCAGCTAGAACGTACATCAGCAATCCTCCTCCACTGAGGAAGGAAAGGCTCAGCGAAGTAGCTCGACGGCAACCGGGGGAGATCGGGCCCGGATTGTATTGTCACCCTCCCACCTTTACTGGCTTCAACGGTACCTTCGTAGTGAACTTCGAATTCCTGATCACGCCCGGACGCGTGACGATCACCAACGAAGCGGGACTCGTTCGTCGGATATATACCGATGGCCGGCATCTCCCGGCGAATCCGGAGCCGTCGAGCAGCGGCGCCTCAGTGGGTCATTGGGAAGGTCAGACACTCGTGATTGAGACGATTGGAATTAGTCCGGATGCTCTGATCGGTCGATTTGGGCCAATCGGAAGAAACGCACGGATCATCGAGCGCATCAGGCTTAAACAGAAGGACGTCCTGGAGACCGAGGTCGAAACCATTGCTCCCGAGATCTTCACCGCCACCGACCGTCGCACGTACCTGTCAGGTCGCGTTCCCGGCAAGCAGTCGCCACAAGAGGCGAACTGGTGCAACGAGCGAGACCGCTCATATGATTCAAAATCGGGTACGGAGCGTTTCGATATGACGCCGCCTGCAGATCTGCCGCCGCCGCCGGAATGACCCGTGCATGCACCGCGGTAAGCATTCTCTGGCCGTGGCAAGTGTCCGCTTCGTAACGCTCGAGTGGCCGCTGGAGGTCAACTAGTGAGGTCAGCGCCGTAAACCTATCGCCCGGCACTGGCTCCACCGCTGGAGTTTGGTTGAAACACTATTGCTCCGATAACCCGGTTCTTGCGTAGACCGTCGGCGACGTGGATACGATCGCTTTAGCGAAGGGCAGACCGTGGAGAGAACTAGGGCCTCACGGAGTGCGCGGTTCCCCACAGCACCGCGCGTTCCGAATGACCGCTTTGCAACGTTGCATGCGGTGTTCTGCTGCGACGGACTTCAGGCCCGACCTGCGCACCAAGGATCTGGCTGCATGTCGACCGGAGGCTCGGGCGCCCCCGGAGCGGCGAAGCGCATCTTGAAGGTGAATGCATCCGGGGTAGGACCGTGGCGATCCAGACGCCAAAGGCGGGAGAGCCCTTCGTCCACGGTGGGTTTGTGCCCCACCGGTACCCACCACAAAGCCTGGTAAGCGCCCTCAAAGCGTTCAAAATATTCCCTGCGCCGTGCCATCTCCGGCGTGTGGCCGCTGCGATAGACAAAGTCGAAAAGCGTGTCGGCGTCCACCCACACCGAGAGGTTGACGATGAACAGTGGGTCGCACGTCGGTGTTATGTCGGTCGCGTTGCCTGCGCTGGTCTGCAACCGCCAGACGAATCCGGCGGACGCATCCGCCAACGCGTTCACTCGATCCAACGCGTCGAAGAACGGCTGGACGCTAATGTCGCCGCGCGGCGCTGCAAGCCGGCCGACATTGATCTGGGCGAGTTGCCACTCCTTTTCGGTTGGCACGGTACGCATCATGTTCGACATTTCAAACCTCCATCCTGCCAAGGATTCATGAGCGCGGATTACCGAGACGTCCAGATTCCCTCGACAGGTGCCTGTCAGGAAACTTCTAGATTCAAAGATAGTAAATCGACCACTTATTTACAATTAACAATGTCCCAACCGTGCAGGAACTGCTTCCCCGGAACGCGGGCATTTGCTGTCAGTTGGCTGGCAAGAAGAACCGTGAGTAAGCAGCCGTTCCCAATTGCACGATGACCGCAACGACGGAGCGCTGATCTGTACCAAGGGTGCCAAGCTTGCATGCTTGAATTGTCACGGCAGAATGTATTCGCGCATTGCTTGGGATCGCTCCATTCACCTTGCGGGTGCAGTCGACCTTGCACAGTACGAGCGGTTAAAACATGAGCACCCAACGAACATCCGATTCGCGAAAACGCGATGAGTTCCGCCAAAAACAGCGCCTTGTAAAAAAGACCGATTGTCTTGTAGGACGACTGTAGGCAAGTTGAGACATCTCGCGCTTGCAGACCAACTTTCGTAAAATAGCAGGTCGCATGCGCACAGACCACGACATCTCCTCTCAAAACGATGTTGGTACCTTCGACCTCGCGGTCATCGGTGCCGGCCCCGGCGGACTGAGTGCTGGGGCGCGCGCGGCGAATCGCGGCTTATCGCATATTGTTCTTGAAGCTGCCGAGAAGCATGCAAACACGCTTCAGCATTACCAGCGACGCAAACATGTCATGGCGGAGCCCAGCATACTGCCGCTACGCAGTGACATCGCATTCTCGCCCGGCCCCAGTGTCGAGTTCGCGCATCTGGCGAGCAGCCGATCGAGCGCGTCGAGAATTACAATGTGACGAGGGCGACAGAGGTTATCGGCGATGAAAGGCATCAATCTTGCGGAGAAATTGGCCACTTTTGAAG
>JALYIT010000019.1 GCA_030775645.1 Pseudomonadota bacterium
GCCCGGCCGCGGCGCTTGCTTCCACCGCCGGCAATGCATAACCAACCACTACCGCTTCGTAAGTGCGTGCCTGCTGCAATCTGTCCAGCGCGATTTCCAGATCCAGGTTGGACTTGACGGCTCGATCCACGAGGGAATTCAGTTCGTCGTCATTCAGCGCGCGCCACCAGGTCGCCAAGTCTGGCGTGGGCATAGCGGGGGTCGAGGCGGCAGAATCCGCCGCAATCCGCGATGCAAAGTTCGGCGGGGTGTCTGGTTTTGGAGTGCGGTAACTGGGACCCGCCGCACACGCGGTTAAACCGGCGACTATCCCGAGAACGGCGAACCGTGAGACTTTCATCGGAGCACCTTCAGCGCTTCGCGCCCAAAGGCTTGTCGGCGGCATCGGGTTCGTTGACGGCCACCGTTTCACCCGATGCTATTTGGCTGCTGATGTTCAATACCAGGCGGTCGCCCGGTCGGACTCCCGAGGCGAGCTCAACCAAGCTGCCGTTGTCACGAGCGATCATGACGTTCTCGAATTGAATCTTGCCGTTTGCATCGACCTCCGCGACTTGCGCGCCGCCGGCGCGAAAAATCAATGCGGCGGCGGGCACTTCGACCGATCCTCGAGGCGGCAACTTGAAAGCGATGTTCACGTACATTCCAGGCACCAACGCATGGTTGCCATTGGGCATGTCGACTTCCACGCGCATGGTGCGGGCCTGGGCGTTGATGGCCTCAGCGGATCGAGCTATTTTTCCGGAGAACACACCGCCCACTGCACCGGTTGCGCGGATCTCGGCAGGCGCCCCGGCGTTCATCAACTCCCCGGCGGCACTCTGCGGGACATCCACGAAAACGCGCAAGGGATCGGTCTGTGCCATGCGATACAACGGTGTCGTCGTCGATCCGCTGCCGGCCGTCACCAGGTTGCCAATGTCGATCTTGCGTTCGGTGACGGTCCCGTCGAAGGGCGCCTTCACTTGCTTGAATTCAGTCAATGCGTTGTATTGATCAACCTTGGATTTGTCTAGATTGACTTGTGCTTTGGCCGCATACAGCCGCGCCTCAGAACTCTCGTAGTCCGCCTTTTTGGACTCCCGCTCCTGCTCGGACACCACCCCTTTCGGCGAGTCGCGCCAGCGCTCGTTGGTTGTTTTGCTGAATTCGGCCTCAGCCGTCCGCGCTCCCACTTGCGCCTCCGAGGCCTTGAGCTGTGCTCGAGCAGCTTCCAACTCGGCATCGAGCTCAGGTGTCTCGATGGTCGCCAGCACCTGGCCTTTTTTGACGTGATCGCCGATGTCTACCAACCACTTCGCCACATAGCCGGTGACGCGCGCGTAAATAGTGGTTTCGTACCACGCCGCAGTCTCCCCCGGAAGGACTAGATCCTGCCCCACGGTCGCCGGTCGGGCGATCACGACATCTACGGGAGGTGGTGTCGAATACGCAGTCTCCCCAGCTTTCACGACGGCACGGGCGTGAAAAGACCGCACCACGATGACCACCAGAAGACACACGACCAAAAAGGCGACCGCAATGCTCACCCCCCTTTTCGTGCGCCGGCCTGTCTCGGGATCGAAGTCCGTAGACACGTCGCCTTGTTCCGCGCGCGACACGTCGTCCGGATATTTGCTGTGAGACGGATTCTCACTCAAAGTGGGTGAAGTGGGCGGATGTTGCGGGTCATGCGATTGCATTGGCTCTACCTTCAGCGGCGAAATCAGTGACAGCGGTCGGTTGGCGACGCAGCAATTTATACATAGTGGGCACGAAGATCAGGGTCGCAAATGTCGCGAACAGCAAGCCGCCAATCACCGCGCGGCCCAATGGCGCGTTCTGCTCACCGCCTTCTCCGATGCCCAGTGCCATCGGCACCATGCCGAGAATCATCGCCCCGGCCGTCATTAGAACCGGCCGCAAACGGGTGTACCCCGCGGATATGGCAGCGCGCAGCGGGTTGTCACCGGCCGCCATCCGCTGATTCGCGAAACTCACCACCAAAATACTGTTTGCGGTCGTCAAACCGATGCACATGAGCGTGCCCATGAGCGCCGGCACACTCATGGGAGTTTGAGAGAGAAACAGCATCCAGAGGACTCCGCCCAGCGCGAAGGGAACGGCCATCAGCACGATGAGAGGATCGATCCAGCTTTGGAAATTCATGACGAGAAACAGGTACACCAGAACGATCGCGAGTGCGATGCCGGTGAACAGGCCTGTATAGCTCTCGCGCATGGTCTCCACCTGGCCGCTCAAGGTCACCTTCAAAGCCTTCGACGCATCGGGCCGATGCGCCTTCAACACCTCATCGATGTCGCGGGCGGCGCCATACAAGTCACGTCCCTGAACGTCGGCATGCACGTCGAATACCGGGCGGATATTCAACTGCGAGGTCACCATGGGAACTGCCTCGCGGCCAAAGGACGCGAGATTCAGAAGTAGCTGCCCAGACGTGGCGCCGGCGCCCGAGGCTACAGGCATGGTCTGCAGATCTTGCGACGAGCCGATGCGATAAGCCGGGACTTGAACCACCAGCGGATAGCTCACACTGTTGCGAGGATCCACCCAGAAATTTGGCGCCGTCTGCGCACTCGAATTGGTGGCGACCAAGATATTGTTGGCCACCTCTTGTTGGGTGACGCCCGTTTGAGTGGCCAGCGCGCGATCCATGTCCACGGTCAGAGCCGGCGCATTCGGCACTTGAAATACGTGCGAGTCCACGACGCCCGCGACGCGGGTCAGGGCGCGCGCGATTTGCGACGCCAGCGCAAACGCAGCGTCTTGGTCCGGTCCCGAAATTCTCACATCGATCGGCGCCGGTTGCCCGAAATTCAGCACCTGGTCGACGATATCGGCGGGTTGGAAAAAGAACTGAAGTTCTGCGAACCGCGCCGGCAGCTCGTGGCGCAGCATGGCGATGATTGCGGCCGTCGGAGTATGCTTTTCGTTCAAAGAGATCAGTATCTCGCCATCCATTGGCCCGACGGTGGCTGAATCGCTCAAAGCAATATTGATGCCGCTATAAGGCAATCCGATATTATCGAGCATGACATCGATTTGATCGTTGCCTACCAGTTTGCGGATCTGCGCCTCGACTTCGGCAAAGTACTGCTGGGTCTTTTCCAGTCTCGTTCCCGCGGGTGCCCTGACATGCAGGCGCATCTGCCCTGCGTCCACTTGCGGAAAGAAGTCTCGCCCCAAGAATGGGAAAAGAACCGCTGATACGACGATCAGTACAATGAACGCCGTCACCGTGAGACGTGCCTGAGATAGCGCCCATGAGAGTGTATTGCGGTAGCGTTCGCGAAATCTCTCAAAGCCTCGTTCGAACCCCGCTTGAAATCTTACGAGAGCATTCTTGGGGCCGGCGCGATTGGCGGACGGCCGGTGTGCGGACTCGGCGGCAAATTCGTGCACGGCGCGCCGCATCAAGTAGCTGAACAGCACCGGTACCATCGTAAACGACAGCGCCAGGCTCGCAAGTAGAGATCCGATCACGGAAAGCGATAACGGAGAAAACAGATACTTGGCCGTACCTTGCAGCAAGAATACGGGAACGAAGACGATGCAAATACAGAGCGTCGATAAAAAAGTGGGTATGGCCACCTCGTTGGCACCGACCACGATGGACTGATACAGTGGTTCGCGCATCGCCACGTGGCGTTCGATGTTTTCGATCACGACGGTGCCGTTGTCGACCAGAATGCCGATCGCCAGGGCAAATCCGCCCAACGTCATGGTGTTCAGCGTTTGCCCCGCGAGATTGATGAACAAAACAGCCGTGATGATGGACAGCGGGATGGCGGCTAAAATAATTACGGACAGCCGGATATTTCCCAAAAACAAGATAATGACCAGCGCCGTCAGGCCCGCCGCCATACATGCGCTCAGAAGCACGCTATTGAGCGCCGCCTTCACAAACACGGATTGATCGAATAATGCCTTGACAGTTACGTCTTGCGGCAGCACTTTCTTGATGTCGAGGAGCGCCGCACGTACACCGTCGATCACCGCCAGAGTCGACACGCCACCGGTCTTCCGGATCGACATCAATGCTCCCGGGGTGCCATTGACCGATACGGAATTTGTCTGAACCTGAAATCCGTCATGCACATGCGCGACATCGCGCATGAATACCGTTCGCCCGTCCACTTGCTTGATCGGAAACGCATTGATGGTCTCGATGACGTTGGGCGAGTTATTCATGGCCAGGGTGTAATCCTTGTCCCCGATCTTTACGTCACCCGCCGGGAGAATGACGTTTTGATGCTGTAGGGCGCTGCTGACATCCGAAGCGGAAAGGCCGCGTGCTTGCAGCGCCTGTGAGTCCAAATCGGCCATGATTACGCGCGGTTTACCGCCATAGGGATACGGGACTTCGGCGCCGTGAACGACCGCCAGGGCAGGGCGAATGATGTTTTGTCCCAGATCGTTGAGCTTGGTGTCGGGTAGGGACTTGCTGGATAGGCTGAGCTGGATGATGGGCACATCGGTGGCGCCATACCGCAGCACCAATGGTGGCGTGATGTTGGGCGGCATGTACTTGAGTACCACCAGCGCACTACTGGCAAGCTGCGAAACAGCGCGCGTCACGTCCGCGCCCTCGTGAAGGTAGATCTTTTCGACGCCTACGCCTTGGTAACTGATGGCTTCGATGCGCGAGATGTCGTCCACCAGCGATGCGAGTTGTCGTTGATGCAGCGTTAAGATGCGGTTCTGGATGTCCTGTGCGCTCATCCCGTTGTAGGTCCAGACCACGGCAACCACCGGGATATCGATTTCGGGAAAGATGTCGATGGGCATGCGCGAGGCCGCTCCGATGCCCATCAGGGTGATGAGAATCAGAGAGGCGACGACCGTGTATGGCCGCTTGAGTGCGATTTCGACGACGGACATGCACGGCCCTCTATTGCAATGCGCCTAATTTAGACCAGGCGAGACCAGGCGTCAGGAGCCGAAAGTCATGACTAGAAGTGACTTTAGTCACTTTTTGACAGTGACTTGGTCACTATCCTCTAAATCAAATCCGGCGAATCGACTCGCAGCGGTTCATGCGGGACGCGGCTGCTTCTTCGACATGAGGGCAAGTTCGGTCCTCGTGTTGGCGTGCAACTTTTCCATGATTCGACTGACATAATTCTTCACGGTGCCTTCCGCAAGAAACATCGTGGCAGCGATCTGTCGATTGCCCATCCCCTCAGAAATGAGTCCCAAGACTTTCTCTTCTTTATCGGTCAAAGGCTGCGTGTGGGGGGCTGCCCTGTGTACCGGGGGCTCCCCATGAGCAGTGGGCGTATCGGGAAGCTCTTCGCGGATGGGCGTCGTGTTGGAGTCCGGCGCGAGGCGCCGAAATTGGTCCATGACTTTACGGGCAATCTGCGGGGTCAGTCGAGACTCTCCGCGCCTCAAGGCACGGATAGTCTCCAACAATTCATCTTCGTCGGCGTCTTTCAGCAGGTACGCTTGCGCACCCGCGCGCACCGCTTCGAATACCGTTTCATCGTCATTGAGTGTGGTCAATACAAGGACTTGCGTATTCGGAAGCGCGCGTGTGATCTCGCGAGTCGCGGCCACGCCTCCCTTAAGCGGCATGTGCAAATCCATTAAAATCACATCGGGACGGAGCAATTTCGCAAGCTCGACGGCTTCGACGCCATTTCGCGCCTGCCCGACGACCTCCATGTCGGACTCCATGGACAGCAACACCGCGGCGCCTCGACGCACCAGTGCCTGATCGTCGGCGATGATGATCCGTATCACCGTGTTATTGATGCGCTCCTCGAGTGTCACGAGACAACCCCGATACGAGTGGGTACGGAATCGGGCCGATCGCGTGCGGGCCGTGCGAGCCCGATGGCAAAAGAAAGCATGAGAGCCATCGGGACCCACGCTTCGAGGGGCCCGGGTCGGCAGTCCTGAGCCAGCTCGCGGACCTTTGATTGGTAGTGATTTTGCATGCGCACCGCAAACGCCTCACGTGGTTTGTCAAGAACCACCATCATGCGACGCGTGGAGCACCGTTTGGAAGTGACTTTAGTCACCTGTTAACGTGGAGGGATGAATAACCGAGGTATTGCTTACAAACCGCGACCGGTACTTTCGAGCATCGACCCGAGACGCAGTCTGGTCGCATCGGCCATGTGGCTCATCATCGCCTTGACAGTCACGTTCTCTATCACGGCCACGGTCTGGGTCGGCAGCATTGCCAGAGAGAACGTTTTGCAGCAGCATATTCGACGGCTCTCGCTCGAAACGGATCAATTGAGTTCCGATTTGGGCGAGGCGCTCTCCGCGCGACTCGATGCGGTTCGCGCGGCAGTCCCGATTTTGCGTGCGACCAATGCTGTTGGGCGACCAATTGGCTTGAGCGGCGTCTTTGACGAACTGGTTTCCGCTTACCCGCAGTTGGAGTGGATTGCAATCGCGGATACCGACGGGTCCGTCGTCAAGTCTCATGGCGCGTTGCACCAAGGGGACAACGCCAAGGCAACCCCTTGGTTCGCCACGGGGTTGCACGGTCCATGGCTGGGCGTCCTTGACGAGAACTCCAGCTTGCGTAAGTCATCGGGTGCAAACGCCATGGAACTCGGCGATATGGCCATTCCCGTGCGGGACGAAACCGGCTCGGTCGTAGGGGTGATCGCCGCGCGCGTGAGCTGGCGGCGGGCCATCCATCACCCGGAGCGCCTCACCGACGAATCTGGCGGTGGGGTCGCCACCGAACCGTATGTCCTTGACCGCGATGGGGTGGTTCTCATCGGGCCTGCTGACATGAGGCAGAAGCGTTGGAACGGGATTGCTATCAATCGGCAGCCCGTGGCAATGGCGGAATCGCTCGAGGAAATCACGGATGCTCCGCAATTCGAGCGTCTCCCCGATGGGCGGCGCGTGCTTGTTTCGCGGTCTCTGCTCAACGCCGGCAGTGAAATTAGCCAGCTGGGCTGGCAAGTCCAACTCAGTGAGCCCAACGAACGTGTGTATCAGCGTGCGGATGCCTTGGCGCTGCGGATTCTGTGGGTGTCGATGTGCCTTGGCGCCGCCACGGCATTGTTGGGAGTTCTCGGTGCCCGGCATCTGACCGGGCGACTCAGGCGCCTGGCACGCTCGGTCGCCTCCGTCGGCCAAGATGACACTGCGGGTATCGAAATTCCCCGTGGGGTGGATGAAGTTGCCCAATTGGGGGGCGCCTTCGCCAAGATTCTTGGAGATCTCCAACGAGAACGAAGCGAACTCGAGAGGCGCGTTGCGGTGCGAACGCGCGAAGTCGAACGGCTCGCGGAAGAGTCGCGTTATGCCGCTATCGTGCGAGAACGTTTGAAGATCGCCCGCGATCTGCATGATACGCTCGCGCATTCGATGATGGCGATCTTGAGCGAAATTCGATTTCTTCGGAGACTTCAGGCCCGTGACCCGGCGTCTATACCCGCTGAACTTGCACGGGCCGAGAAGGTCGCTCACGAGGGACTACGGGAGGCACGCGCGGCCATCACTCAGATGCGCCTCACCGCGGTCCGTGAAACCGGCCTGGGCCCGGCGCTTGCGAACGCGGTCGAGAGCTTCATCAATCATACCGGCCTGTCGGGAGATTTCACCGCGGATGCGGAGGCCGCTCGGTTTGGCGACGAGCGAGCCGAAACTTTATTGCGAATGGCGCAAGAGGCATTGCGGAATGTCGAGCGACACGCGCGAGCGACTCGGGTTATCGTTCGGCTGCAATCCACAGATGGTACTCAGTTGGTACTACGAATAGAAGACAATGGCATTGGTTTTGATCCCCAAGCGCTGCGGCCAGGGCACTACGGCATCGTCGGACTGCGCGAACAGGCGGAACTCATCGGCGCTGAGTTGCGAATCGACAGCAAACCGGCTGAGGGTACGACGCTGTGCGTTTCACTGAGATTATCTCCCGTGCCCTTCGATGGTATCGAGAGGCAAACTGCGTCGTAGTCGCCATATTGGGGGCGGTTGTCTGCAGGTTAGTCGTCGTCGTTGTCGCGGATGTCGCCGGATGTACCGCGATGGGCAACATCAACGCCACGGCCGGGGGTGAGCCAAGAAACCAAGCCGTCGGTCTCGGCGGGAACGTGGTGTTTGATACGACGCCTTCAGGGGCCGCAGCCATGGGCAATTGGACAACCGGAATCGTATACCACTGCACATGATCCAACGTTCCGTCTCGCCCTTTAGTTGGCTCGCCAAAAGGTGACGAGGACGCCGCCGGTGACGATCAGGCTGCCTCCGATCAGGATGGGTAACGTCGGCGTCGTCTTGAAAACGAATAAATTAATGACTTGCCACACGATGAA